>JBJDYU010000001.1:0-28722 GCA_051867615.1 Oscillospiraceae bacterium
CTCATATAAGCAAAAAAGCCCAGCAAAAAGCTGGACTTTTTCGACAAGCTGAGAGCCGGCTGATAAGCAGCCGGCTCTTTTCGCGGTAAAGGATGAAAAATGTTGTAAATGAGTTGGAGCAGGGCCGGGAATAAGGAAAAGCTCAGTTGGTATAATTATCGAAGTAGCCCTGCACCAGAACCACGGGCGTGCCCTTGTCACCGGAGCCGCTGGTCAGGTCGCAGAGGGAGCCGATCAGGTCGGTGAGCTGGCGGGGCGTGGTACCCTCGGAGGCCATGTTGCCCACGAGGCTCCCCTCCTTCTCCCGGATGCTGGCGGAGATGGCCGCCTTCAGCTCCTCGCCGGAGAGGTGCTTATAGTCGTTGTCCGCGAGATACTTCAGCTTCAGCTCGTTGGGGGTGCCCACCAGACCGTCGGTATAGGCGGGAGACACCACGGGGTCCGCCAGCTCCCAGATCTTGCCCTTGGGGTCCTTGAACGCGCCGTCGCCGTAGATCATGACCTCCACGTGCTTGCCGGTGGCCTTCAGGATGCGCTCCTGAATATCCAGCACCAGACCCTTGCACTCCCGGGGGAAGAGCTTGACGGTGTCCTCGGTGGCCTTGTTGGAGCCCAGCAGACCGTAGCGCTCGTTGCAGCCGCTGCCGTTCACAGGCTCGGTCATCAGATCGTCCAGACCGCAGACCACTCTGGCGCCGGCTTCCTTCAGGATGCGCTTGGTGCGCGCCCGGGTGTGGATGTCGCAGTTGATGACGCAGTCGGTATAGTCCAGAATGGCCTGGGCGTGGTTGGCGAAGATGACCTCCACCTCCGCGCCGCAGCCGCGGATCAGCTCCTCGTAATAGCCCACATAGTCCACGCCCGTGAACTCATGCTTGTTCACGCCGAAGAGCTCCCGGTACTTCGCCAGCGTCAGCACGTCGGAGTAGGGGTTCACGCCGGCGGCGTCCAGCTTGTCCAGACTCACCAGCTCGTTGCCCACCTCGTCGGAAGGATAGCTCAGCATCAGCACGATCTTCTTCGCGCCCTTGGCAATGCCCCGCAGGCAGATGGCGAAGCGGTTGCGGGAGAGGATGGGGAAGATCACGCCCACGGTTTCGCCGCCGAGCCGCTTGCGCACGTCCGCGGCGATATCGTCCACGCTGGCGTAGTTGCCCTGAGAGCGGGCCACCACGGACTCCGTCACGGAGATCACATCCCGGTCACGCAGGGAGAAGCCCTCGCTCTCCGCCGCCGCCAAGACGCTTTCCGTCACGATGGCGGCCAGATCGTCCCCGGCGCGGATGATGGGGCAGCGGATGCCGCGGGAAACGGTGCCGACGCGTCTTTCATTCTGTTCCATAGCAGTATATATCCTTTCTTCCGGCATCTAAGATGCGGATGCGCCGCGCCGTGTTTTCCGGTCTGGCGCTTTGTTTTTGAGAAATCGGAGGGCCTTGCGAGCCGCTCCCATAAAATGATACACGCAACCAATTCTAATGTCAATAAACGAAGTTATTATATCTGCTAATGTCTGTTTTCAACCGTTCTTCTCGCACTTTGCCGCAAAAAAGCGCGGCCCCCACCGGGAGCCGCGCTTGTGCAATCTTACTTATTCTTCCGCCGCGCGGCCGGGGCGCTTTCCCTCCGGCCGGGCCTCCTCGCTGTGGAGGATGGCGAAATACTTGTCCAGATAGACCTTGTGGGCCACGGTGATGATGGTGCTGCGCAGCAGGTCCTTCTCCTCCGTGTGCTGCTCGCCTATGGCGTCCGGCACGTCCTTGAGGCCGAAGGTGTAAAACAGGATGTTTTCCAGCTCCGAGCAGAAGTAGTTGTACGCCACCTCCGCCGAGTAGGACGCCCGCTGCAGCGCCACCAGCAGCCGGATATCCTCCATAGACAGCACGGTTTTCGCCACGGCGATAAAGATGAGCTGGGCGATCTGCCCCCGGTCGTACTGCTTTTTCACCGGGTTCGCCACCAGGCCCTTTTTCACATAGTTGCTGATCATGGAGCGCGTCAGGGAGAACTCCCCCAGACAGCACAGGTAGCCCGAGATATATTTGGCCGTCTGATCCAGATACAGCCCCACATCGGGGATCTCCTCATAGCGCGGCAGGGCAAAGTTCCGGATGGAGTCCGCCAGCCGTTCGCTTCTGTTTTCCTTCATAGCCTTCCACCTCGAGGGTATTGTACCTCCGCCCTATGAAAAAAGTCAAGAAAATCTTGTGACAGGTTTTTCAAAAACTCTTGACGAAAGCATTTATCCCAAGTACAATATGGTTTGCAGAACCTTGCGGATATACCAATAGATATAAGGTTTAAGGAGCTGTTATGAACTATAAGATCGTATCCGATTCCTCCTCCAACATCCGGGAATTTCCCGGCGTTCCCTTTGCCAGCGTCCCGCTGAAGATCGTCACCTCCGAAAAGGAGTATGTGGACACGGCGGAGCTGGACGTGGAGGGCATGGTGGAGGAGCTTCGCCAGTATAAAGGGCAGTCCGGCACCTCCTGTCCCAACGTCCACGAATGGCTGGAGGCTTTTGAGGGGGCGGACCGCATCTTCGCCCTGACCATTTCCAGCAACGTTTCCGGCAGCTGCGCCGCGGCCACGCAGGCGGCGGCGGAGTATGAGCAGACGCACGAGGGGGCGCAGGTCTGCGTGGTGGATACGCTTTCCACCGGGCCGGAGATGCGTCTGCTGATGGAGAATATGCGCGACCGCTTCCGCGCCGGGCAGGCTTTCGAGCAGATCCGGGAGGCCATTCGGGCCTATCAGAAGCACACCCACCTGCTGTTCTGCCTCCAGTCCCTGACTAACCTGGCCCGCAACGGGCGGGTCAGTCCCGCCATTGCGAAGATCGCCGGGGTGCTGGGCATCCGCGTGCTGGGGGCCGCCTCCGAGGAGGGGACGCTGCAGCCGCTGCACAAATGCCGCGGTGAGAAGAAGGCGCTGGAGGCCACCTGGGAGGAAATGATCGCCCGGGGCTTCCAGGGCGGCAAGGTACGTATCTCCCACTGCCTCAATCCGGAGTTCGCCCGGGATCTGAAGGAGCGCGTTCTCTCCCACTTCCCCAAAAGCGACGTTTTTATCGAGCCCTGCACCGCCCTTTGCAGCTTTTACGCCGAGCGCGGCGGCCTTATTGTGGCTTTCGAGGACATCTGCCGCTGAGAACAACCAAAAGAGCTAACTGACGAAGCAAGGTCAGTTAGCTCTTTTCTTATGCGGCGCAAAAGCGGCTGTCAAAAGGCTCGGCGGCGATCATGCGCCGGGTCTTCGGCAAGCGCCGCACTGCTCACAGGGCGCGCCGTCCTCCACGTCACACCAGGGACTGTGCTGCAGGCCGGAGCGTATGCTCTCCGGCGAGAACGCTTCCAGACCGCCGGGCACCAGGCCGTATACGCTGGAGAACCCATTTTTGAGCACGTAGGAGGCTACCTGCACCAGCTTCGCTCCCCTGGACAAAAGGCGGGAAACATCCTCGGGAGAAGTAACGCCGCCTCCGGCGCAGACGCACAGGCCCCGTTCTGTGGCAGCCTCCAGATACCGCTCCGTCGCCGGAAGCTGTTTGCCGCCAAAGTAGGAGGTCGTCCCCTGATGCAGCCCGTATCCCGGCGGCGGATCCGCCCGCATGGAGTCCAGCAGAGATACATACCGCACCCCGCACTCGGCCAGCAGCGCGCAGATCCGCTCCGGCTCAAACCCCACGTTGAGTTTGGGCATCACGGTGCAGTGCAGCCTCTTTGTCAGCGTATTGAGCAGAACGCGGAGTCTGCTGTAGAAAGCGTCATCCCGCGGCAGCGTTCCCAGATAGAAAAAATCAAGCTGCAGCAGCGCCGCCCCCGCTTCCTCGAACCGTTTGCAGGCGGAGTACCATTCCTCCGGATCGAGAGAGCCCGCACTGACGCTGGGGATGAGAAACATCTCCTCATTCATGCAGCGGGCACTCTTGTACAGCGCGACCCCCTCCTCCAGCGTCATGATCTCCCGCTCAAAGGAAGCGTCGGCGTAATAGTCCTCTCCGATATATACGACCCTTCTGCCGTATCCCGTCCCGGTCCTGACGTAAGGCGCGGCGCTTTTCAAAATGGCCGCGCCGAAGCCCGCGCTCCGGCAACTCCGAAGGCGCGCCAGAGACTCGGTCAGGGGACTGGAGGAGGCCACCAGGCAGTTTCTCAGCTCTGTTCCCGCAAAAGTGATCTTCATATTTTCCGCGCTCCTTTTTTGATCTTTTCATGGTACATATACGAAATGACGGGAACATCGGCGGAGGCGCGCAGTGCGCTGATCTCCGCTTCAACGGACTCCCAGTATTTCCCGGCGCCGCCTCCCAGGTAGATATCCCGGTACAGCGGTGACAGCTCAGGATGCAGCCGGTCGATCAAAGCCAGCATATCCGTCCTGCAGCTGCCCCGCAGGTTCAGGTTTTCCACACAGATACAGTCGACAGAGCCGCGGACCGCCGCGGCAAGCGGCCGCAGCTGCGTAAGCCCCGGCAGATAGGGGGCAATAAACAGGTATGTGCGGATGCCGCTGTCATGCAGCGTGCGCAGCGCGGCAAGCCGTTCCTGCGCACTGCCAGCGCCCGGCTCAAGCACGGCGTTATCCGCCTGACACAGATTGGACAGCGACAGACCTACGGCGATATCCGGGACCTGACGGATCCATTCAATGTCTCTCAGCACCAGTGGGGATTTCGTCAGGATCTCCACGTGCGCCGGACAGTCTCTCAGCGCCTGCAGGATCTGGGGCATGAGACGGTAGTGCCGTTCCGCCGGATTATAGGCGTCTGTCACCGATCCGATCAGGATCGTTTTGCCTTCCAGCCCTTTGGGCAGCCGCATGGATAGATATCTGCGCGGCTCCAGATAGGTCCCCCAGGGCTCTTTATGCCCTGTAAAACGCCCCATGAAGCTGGCATAGCAGTAACGGCAGCGGTGCGTACAGCCAACATAGGGGTTGATAACATAGTCGGAGGCCGGCAGGCTGGATTTCGTGCACAGGTTTTTGGTGTCCCGATATTTATTTCCCTGCGGCATACCCATTCGCCTCCTTTCTGGTAATAAATGCCGCGGATGCCAGTGTCAGGCTAACGAAAAGGGCGGATGTACCCGTCAGCACAGGAAGCGCTCCGTCGGGGAAACACGCTGAAAGCAGCAGCGCGGCAAGACACCCCAGCACGTGTCCCACATTCTCAGACAGGGTCATATCCGCGCTCCGACAGGCCGGAGTCAGGGACTTGATACAGAACACGCTGCCGCCTCCCACCCCGGTCAGCAGCCAAAGCGCGCATATCACAGCGGGACTGCCAAATGCCGAGGCCGCACACAGGCCCGTCATCACCAGAAAGAGAAAGCTGTGACAGACAAAGAACATGGCGCGGGAGTCCACACCGCCCACCCGTCCAGCGATAGTCTGGGGAAGCAGGTATACCAGCCAGGAAAGCGCGAACATCCCGGCGCTCAGCGCCATGCCGCTGCGGGAAAACAGCCAGGCGGGCAATATGTAGGCATAGACGAAATAGTGCATCTGGTGAAACACCATCACCGGCATCAGCCGCGCCGGAGGAGCCGGCCCCTTGCGAACGGTCCCGTCAAACAGCAGCACGACAGTGGGAAGGAGAAGACAGCAGGCCACCACCGCCACGGGAAATACCGCCGCCAAAGGCGAGAGGAGAAAACCGGCGATACGAAAACTCCGTTTCAGCCACACGGGGCATTCATTCTTTCTCCCGCTGCGCGCCGCCTGAATGCACAGGGAGGCGAGCAGGACCAGCACTGCGAACAGCGCCGGACTGTGCAGCCGCAGGTCAAGGAGCAGCAGAACGAGGCCCGCTCCTCCCACGGCGGCGGTACGGCGCGGGGGCATCAGAAACGGCACAAGCAGCAGGTTGCCCAGCTGGTACATCAAGGGCAGTACGAACAGCCCCCAAAGGGGAAGGCCGTGCACGCAGCCCAAAAACAGCACGCCCAGCTCCAGCGCACCCGACAGCAGACTAAGCAAAAGAAACAGCGGCATAAAGTTTCCTCCTGTTCCGACAGCTTCCATCCATCAGGCCACACCCAGACCGCAGGAATGGGGACAGCTTGTCCAATAAGCGGCCCGGTCACCGGTAAGGATATCGCAGAGACTGCTGTCCCTGAGCGAGCCCAGGTAGTACCTGGGGTCCGAGACTCCCGTGTTTGTATCCACCGCCCAGAAACAGGCGGTCACCGTGCCGTCCGGCAGGATGCCGACGGATTTGCGCACACAGCGGCATTCGCTGCTGTACTTGCTGTGCCCTTTCATGGTATAGTGAAAATCCACAGCCGGCTTCACCGCCGCGTCGTTCTCCCGGTCCAGCCGCTGGATAAAGTCCACCGCCCGGCACTCCTGCTCGTCGGTGAGGCGTTCCTCCAGGAAAGCGGCCCCTCTGCCGGACGGATAAAAGTGGAGCAGACTCCAGTCATCCACATGGTTCTCGCACAGCCAGTGATAGATGCCGGTGAGTGTGTCCGAATTACAGTTGGAGCGGGCCAGGACCGTCTGGATGCCGGTGCGGATCCCATACCGGCGCAGGTGCGGTACCGCTCGGGCCGCGGCCAGGGCATATCCGTCGGGACGCAGGGGGTATGATTCGCCAGGCGGCGCATCCATGGTCATCTCGCAGTCGGAGATGATACCTGACAGCCTCCGTGCCACCGCATCATCAATGCAGTATCCGGAGGCGCTGATGCCTACCTTCTCCCGGCCCAGCAGCTCAGCAGCCCGGGCGATGACGTCCACATTGCGCATATCAGTGAAGATCTCACCCCCGGAAAAATCGACCCTGGTATCGCGGAGCGCATTGACCTGGGCAATCTCGTCCATCAGCGCCATTTTGCGCTCCCAGGACAGTTCTCCTATCAGGGCTTCCTTACCGGGGACCGCACCCATGCAGCAAATACTGCAGTTCCAGGGGCAGCGCCGGGTCATATCGTAGACGATGGAAAGGCTCGTGTTCATATGATTCCCTCCTCTTTTATCAATCCGCCAATGCGATAATATCTGATATTATCTATCAGTGATGATAGTGCATCTTTTGGAAAATGTCAACAACTTTTCCGAATTCAGGCTATTTTTGTCGGAATCTACATATTTTCGCTATCCGCTTTGTCGCATCGACGAATAAAATTGCCTTGTCATCCCGGTTCTAATGTGATATTGTTTTGATAATATCTAAAAATGTCAGATTTTGTTGACGAATTTGAAGGCTTTTGCTATAATCCAGATAAAACAAGCGGTTGCCGGTCCGCCAGTCCGGCAAATCTACGAACGAGGTCATACTATGTATCCTGTGCTATCTTTTCAGCTGCCCGCCAAGTCCGATATCTCCCAGGACGCGGTGATCCGCGCCTTTTGGCAGTGGGTCTCCGACAGCCAGTACTATCATTTCGGAGCCACCCAGCTTGAGGATATCCTGAATAGTAATTTCTATAATTTTCAGGCCGAGCATCTCATCACCAAAGAAGCGTCCTTACAGCTCATACGCCTTTCGGCAGAGGGCCGTTACTACATCGCGGCACAGCTGGATAAGCCGGACGTACAAAACAATTTGCTATGGCAGGCCAGGTGCATTTTTGAGCAGGAGGAGAAGAAAGAGGCTCCCGGCACTTTCCACATTTCCCTGAACCGCGGCGTCCTGCAGAACGGACAGCCTGCGAATATCTCCTGTTTGCCCATGATCCCCGACATAGTGAAAATACTGCTCAGAGGCCAGCTGGCAGCAGGCATCGATGACGATCAGGTACAGGCGGAGAAGTTCCCGCGCGTGCTGGTCGGAATCGCCTGCACGGAGGGGCACAAAGCTTTCATGGATAAGCTGGAAACCTACATTTCCCTCATTGCGCAGATCAAGGCGGACGGAGAACACGGGATCCGCATCATCTATCCCGCAGCCACGATCAAGCGGACATATCCGGCGGCGCTGCTCGCATCAGGCGACACGGCGGCAGTAGAGCTGATCACTTGGGACGTATTCCACATGGTAAGCGAGATCCACAGCTCCCAGACAGTCTCCTGGGAGTGGCTGCAGGAGCAGCTGCCCAAGAAGCCTTCCGGAAATGCGGCAACGCCCGGCACGCAGGGAGCCTATTGCTATATGAACCAGGCGATGGCCAGCCGTCTCAAGCAAGCGCGCAGGCAGCAGGCTATGTCCCAAAACGAGCTGGCGCAGGCAGTCAACTCCTCCGGGCTGATCATCTCCCGTCTGGAGACGACGCGGGTGCAGAGAGTGCTTCGGTCACTGCTGAACGACATCGAGCGGGCCCTTGGCTTGCCGGAAAACGACATTGTTTCTCTCCAGAACGCAGAGAGCGGGACAAGTCAAGGCGCCGCGGACGCCGCAGAGGCTCTCCCCTCCTCTGCCGGAGCCGACGGGCAGACGCCCCCCAAATCAGGTTACTGCCGTCTTTGCGGCACCCATCTTTACAAAGACAGCCGCTACTGCCCGAAGTGCGGCACAAAAGTGCTGCTTTAGGGCGCCAAACAAACAGGGTAGCGCCCAGACGCGAAAAGAAGCAAAGAATTGCCGGCACGGCAATTCTTTGCTTCTTTCATTCATGTTCCTTTCCCACTTTACTTGCCCCCCTTCAAAAGCCGCCCTCCGGTACTGCCGCCGGTTGGAGTCGGCTGAAAGCGGACCACATTGCCGGAAATCGTGCAACTCCCCGGCCGAAGTCTTATATAATAGTAAAATTATATCGGACGCAGGGGGTTTGACATGACTAATTGCCCGTATTACAATGCTGTTGCAGAGATTCAAACGAGGGAGGCCAAGCCGATGAACCTTACGATGGCATTGAATGGAGTAAACCCGGGAAAAGAGTACGCCATTCTGGACGATGCACCAGAATCCATTATTTCGACCAAAGAAGAAAAGTTTTTTGTTCCGCCGACCGTCAACGATATAAAGACCAAGAAAGACCGCCGCATTCTTCTTTTTTCCGCGCCGGGCGCCACAGGAAAGAGTTCACTGGCCTATCATATCGCGCAGACATACAACGGCCTGCTATGGGACCTTTCCCGCGAACGTCTGGGAAACCACAGCTTTATCGGTATGCTGGTGAAAACGTTGGGACCCGAGCGGTTCTCGGCCTTCGCGGCAGGCCTGAAATCCGGAAAATCCGTGCTGGTGATCGACGCTTTTGATGAGGCCGAGATGATTTCCGGCAGGGTGGCGGTGGAAACCCTGCTGGATGACCTGCTCCCATATGCGCAGGACGCGACATCCCCGGCGATCATTCTGTTCGCGAGAACAGAGACGGCGCACTTTATCACAAGCTACTATGATACTATTCTCCCCATATCTCAATACGAGATATCATTCTTTGAGGAAGAAAGTTCCGTAAATTTCATAAAGGAAAAGCTGGCAGCAGGTGGAAATCCCGTCACAGCCGTAACGGACACCTGCATCAGAGAGCAGTTTCAGCTTATCCGGAATCTGCTGGTGGACCAGCAAGCAGTGAAGTCCTTTATCGGGTATGCTCCGGTCCTTGAGACGCTGGCCTCCGCCTTTGACGAGGAAAACAACACCATCAAGCTCCTCAAAAAGCTGGAACGCGGGAATAACGGGACTCTCATTATTAAGAAAATTCTGGAAAAGCTGCTGAACCGTGAGCAGGAAAAGCTCGTCTCCGGGTTCAAGACGAAGGCGGCGGAAGAATTCCCGGGGTTTTCACACTGGGACAGGCTCTACACGCCCCGCGAACAGATCATCCGTTTGGCCAATAAAGTCATTTTTAACGACGCGGCGTATTCCGACTACCCCATCCCGGAACTGCCCAGCGAGCTCGTCGATTCCTATTTCGCATCCGTGGACGCGCTGCTCGACCAGCACCCGTTTTTACAGAAAAAAATCCGTCAGGGAGACACCGTTGCCTGTGAATTCACCGGGCCGGCGTTTCGGGACTACGCCCTGTCCTACCTGATGACCACAGACATCGGAGAAGGCTTTACCATCGAATACTTTTCGGAGCGTATGTCCAACGCGCTCTTCCCTTCCCAGATGTTTTTCGATTTCTATACCGCGTTTTCAGATAACACGGCCAAAAGTCACCACTTTGCCTATTTGTATGAGGCTTTCAAATCAAAGGCTGCTGCGCAGGATATGGTAAGCCTGTCCATCAGCGACGCAGGCGATGACGAGACCCTCGCATTTTTCAGCCTCTTCGACAGCAAAACGGTCAAGGCAGAGATTGCCCTCGAAGTAGAAAAAACAGCACAGGGTTTCTGCTTCGATCAGCTCACAAACGCCTCCATTGATGTTGACGCAGACGTATACATCGGAAAAACGAGCAGTGACGTGAAGATTACCAACTCGTCGATCATATGCAGAAGGCTCTGCTGGAATGCCAGCAATGTCTTTTTGGAGGTATCGGCGCCCGGTGAGACGCTGATCGTAAGCCAGGATGCGTTTGAAGCAGGAAGAGACTGCGTAACGAAGTTCGAAATCAGGACGAACGCAAACAAAAACCTCAAGATTTCCGCGCCTAACCTGCAGTTATTCTACAAGCTCTATCCGTATTCCTACAGCTACAACGACAGTGAATGCGTAGATATCACGAAATTCGCTCATGCGCTGGAAACCATCCTGAACAAGTTCCGCAAGCACGGCAAAGACGCCCCCGGCCGCCACGCTGAATTGATCGACAATGTCGTGGTGGGCAAAGGGACTTTCAAGGCCAGCGTGTTAGACTTCCTGAAAGCATCCTCTATCATATACCAGGATTCAAAGGACCCCAAACTATATAAGATGGATATCGATATGCTGACCAGCTACGGCGTAAACTGGGGTACGCTTTCCCAGCGGGACTACCAGATGTTTGATAAGATCTTCAAGAGTTTTCTGGCTTGGAAACCAGACTGATCGCCCGGCTTTTGCCGCCTGGACACAAGGACGCCGCAAAAAGGCCAGTCCTCTCCCCGCAGGAGCAAAGCCAAAGATAGCCGCAAAGCCGCAAAAAGGAACCCTAAAAGGGTTCCTTTTGTTTTATTCGGCCTCAATCCGCGGCAGGGGCGAAAGCTTCCCGGCCAATAACAGCCACTGTAAACAGCGTTTGCCCCGCGCTGCCGAGCGCGAATACACCGAAGCTGCCGAAAAATCCCGGCTAAAAACGGCTATTCAGCGCCCCGTTTTGCGTGCCAGAGCCTACTCCCAAGAAAACTTCCGGGCGCCGGTCATGTACACTTGATTCACAGGAGCGCCAAAAGGTCGGAAAAACGGCGCAATATGTAATCTCCGCAGTTCCTGCCGGCGGCGTCGCCCAGAGCGGCGGCCTTCATGCCCCCCGCGTGGGCCGCCTCCACGCCGGAGACTGCGTCCTCCACCACCAGGCACTCCTCCGGCTCCAGGCCCAGAAACTGGGCGGCCTTCAGGAACACCTCAGGGTCCGGCTTGGAGCGCGAGATGTTCGTCCCGTCGGAGACGGCGTCGAAATAGTCCGCGAGGCCGATGCGCTCCAGAATGAATCTGGCGTTTTTGGAGGAGGAGCCGATGGCGAGCTTCAAGCCCCTGAAACGGAGCGCGTCCAGTGTGACTTTGACCTCGGGCCGCAGGTCTGCCGGAGACATCTGACCCAGGAGCCTGCGGTAATACTCGTTTTTCCAGTTCGCGTAAGCGGTCTTTTCCTGGTCAGAGTAGTGCTTGCCGCCGAGCTCCTCCAGAAGGTCCATGCAGGCCATTCGGCTGACGCCCCGGAAACGGTTGTTCTCCTCCCGGCTGAATGGAATGCCCAGCTTATCCGCCAGCGCCTGCCAGCCCAGATAGTGCTGCTCGTCCGTGGAGACGATCACGCCGTCCAAATCAAAAATAACGCCTTTCATCAGTAGATCCGTTCCTTATTGTAGATTACATTGCCCACGCCGCCGTCCACGCGCACGTCCCGCTCGATCTCCGCCTTGGCAAGAAAGCCCCTGGAGTCCTTGAAGCCGAAAGGCACGTCATCGGTGCGCCCGGCCATGATGTCCTCGCAGACCCGGATCACGCCGTCGATCAGCTCCACGCTGCCGCCGCCGGGGCCGTGGGAGAGGTAGACCGTGTCGTATTTCCCCTCCACCTGGGGCTTCAGGGCCTTCAAGTTCGCCTGATACTCCTTGACGGTGGTGGAATAGGGCTCATGGAGGAAGGTCAGGTAGTTGCAGGCGTCGCCCAGCAGCAGCGCCCGCTCCTCCCGGAGCAGCATCACGACGCTGCCCCGGGTATGGCCGGGCAGGTCGTAAATATCAATGTGCAGCCCTCCGAGGTCGAAGCTGTCGCCGCCGGCCATCTGGCGGATCTCCTCCAGAGGCTTCGCGGGAATGATCTCCGCTTCCTCCACCTTCTGCGGGCAGAGAAACAGTCCGTCCCGGCGAAAGCCCATGTCGGCGTGCTGGGCGTAAATGTAGTCGTCCGCGTGGTTCATATAGACTGTGTCAAATTCTCCCGCACCCATGGCGTGGTCCACATGGCCGTGGGTCAGCAAAGCGATGACAGGCTTCTCCGTCAGCTTTTCCACGTAGGCTCGCAGAAAGCCAAGGCCGCTGCCGGTGTCCAGCAGGGCTGCCCGCTCGCTCCCCTCCACCAGATACATCAGCTCCCCGCAGGAGGCCTTGATGCGGGTGGTGGTGGGCGAGATCTTTTCATGCTCAAATGTGATCATAGCTTCTCCTTTACGCTTTGAAGCAGCTCCTCACAGGCCGCGGTGACGGCCGCCAGCTGCTCTTTCGTCGCGCTTTCGTAGTGGATGCCGCAGCGAACGCAAACGGGGGCGCGCAGCCGCTCCGCCAGCTCCCGCGCCCAGCGGTCGCTGATGACGCTGTCCCGGTGGCCGGGCCGCTCCAGTGTGTCCGCTCCGCCCCCCGGCTCCGCCAGCGTCACGGCCCCCACATGGGTCTTACAGCCGCCGAAAACGCCCATGTCCCAGCCGTCGTCCAGCTGCGTGACCTCCGCCCGGATGGGATAGTCCAATACGCTTTTCTCCAGCTTCACAGCATTCCCTCCCAGCGGCGAAAGCCGGGCGCTTCAATGCCGAACTGATCCAGCGCCTTGCAGACGGTGTGGTAGGTCATCTCCACCACCGTCTCCGGCCTCTGATAGTAGCTGAGCATGGGCGGCAGGATCACCGCCCCCATCCGGCTCAGCTCATAGAGATTGCGCAGGTGGATGGTGGAAAAGGGGGCCTCCCGTGCCACCAGCACCAGCTTGCGCCGCTCTTTCAGCGTCACATCCGCCGCCCGCAGCAGCAGGTTGTCGGAGTATCCGCTGTGGATGCCCGCCGCGGTCTTCATGCTGCACGGGATGACGATCATGCCCATGGCTTTGAAGCTGCCGGAGGCAGGCCCCGCGCCGATGTCCTGAACGTCATAGACCACATCCGCTAGGCCCTCCAGACTTTCCAGTCCGCACTCCTGCCGCAGCGTCAGCTCTCCCCCGCGGGTAAGGACGGCGTGGGTCTCCACGCCCGTTTCTTTCAGCGCCTGCAGCAGCGCCACCGTCAGCGGCGCGCCGGACGCGCCGCTGACGCCTACGATCAGTCGTTTTTCAGCCATTTTTCCGCATCCACCTCCATAAACTGGGCGCGCCTGAACTTCTCTTTCAAATGGAAGGGCACCGTGCAGTCGAAAATGGTCTTGCAGGAGATGCCCCGGTTTTCAATGGAAGGGGAATACTCCGGCCCGGCGCTGGGGTCCAGCGGATGGCAGCGGACGCCAGGGATGGTGATGATGTCCCTGTCCCCCTGAAAGCGGGTGTTCATGGCCCAGAGCACGTCGTCGGTGTCGAAGATGTCCACGTCCTCGTCCACCAGAATCACGTGCTTCAGCTCCGGGAAGGCGGAGAAGGCCAGCAGAGCCGCCTGCCGCTGCTTGCCCTCATCGGTGGGGACGGTCTTGCAGCACTGCAGCACCGCCATGTACTTGCCGCCGCCGGAGGGATGGGCGTGGACATTGCGTATCTTCCCCGGCATGGCCTTTTCGATCATCCGGTAGATGCTGGCCTCGGTAGGGATGCCCGCCATGCTGACGTGCTCCGCCGAGGGGCCGATGCAGGTCTGCATGATGGGATGCTCCCGGTGGGTAACGGCCTTCACCTTGATCAGCCAGCACTCATGGCTGGCCGCGCCGTTGTAGCCAGGAAACTCCGGCATGGCGTAGCCCGTGTGGCTGTTCTGATCCTCCACCACCTTCACGCCGGGCTGGATCTCACCCTCGATGACATACTCCGCGTGGGCGATGCAGTTTTCTTCAATCGCCACGCACCTATGCAGCTCCACGGGCCTGCCGCGCAGGGCCCCCGCGATGGAGA
Source organism: Oscillospiraceae bacterium (assembly GCA_051867615.1). Lineage (GTDB taxonomy): Bacteria > Bacillota > Clostridia > Oscillospirales > Oscillospiraceae > RGIG5472. Next base: position 14,282 of record JBJDYU010000001.1, read on the forward strand.
GCTCGTTAAAGCCCAGCGGGGTCGTGGGCGGCTCGAAGCAGGACGTCACCTCGATGGCCGGATCCACGCCGATGGAGACGGAGATGGGCAGGGGCCGCCCCAGCTCCGTGGCGCGCTCCGCCATGGCTCCGATGTGCCGGGAGCCGGGCTGGAGGAAGATGGAGAGTTCGTCTTTGCCCTGAATGCACATCCGGTGGATGGTCACGTCGCTCAGCCCGGTGTCCGGGTGGGTGGCGTAGCACATACCCAGAGTGATGTAGGGGCCCGCGTCCATCGGCGTATTGGTGGGAGCCGGGAGCAGCCTGTGCAGGTCAAAATCCGGATCGGAGGCCAGATGCACCACCTGCTGGCAGGGCGCGTCCTCCTCCATCACCACCGGCTCAATGGGGTTCTCCGCGCAGCGGCAGAGGAGCTTGCCCAGCTCTTCGCTTTCACAGTCAAAGAGGGCCGCCACCCGTTTCCGGCTGCCCAGCACGCCGATGGCCACCCTGGCGTCGGAAAAGCCCTTGATGTTGTGAAAGAGCATGGCGGGGCCGTTCACCTTTGTGGGACGCTGGACGGTGCCGCCCGCTCCCACATGGCGGTACACGCCGGAGAGCTCCGCCGCCGGGTCCACCTCCACCCTTGTCTCCACCAGCTGCCCCGGCATCCGCCGCAGCAGCTCCAGCGCCGAGCGCAGGTCACATACCTTACCGTCCATGTTCACTCTCTCCCCAGCTGTTCAGCAGCTTCCGCAGCAGGCGGTCCAGCTCCTCCCGTTCCGTTTCGGACAGCGCCGCAAAGGGTTCGTCCCGTCCGGTCTCCCGGTGGTGCAGCGCGTGGCCGCAGGCGCCCAGCAGGCCGGCTGTGGAATTGAGGTCCGGCATTTGATGCCTGCCGCGGCGGTGTTCATGCCCGCCGCGCTCCAGGGACACTTCGCCGGTGCGGGCATAGTTCTCGCCCTTCTCACAGCCCGGCGCGGAGAGGGGGCAGTGCCTGGGGCAGCAGGGACAGGTGTTTTCCCGATGTTCCATATAGTTCCTCCTGTTACAGTCTCGTATCCGGCAGGCCGCAGAACGCGTCCACGGGACTGACGCCCGTGAAAGCGGACCTGCCCATCAGCTTGTCGATGGTCAGCTCAATGGTGGTTCCGGTCGCGGTATAGGCGTTGATGTAGGTGTGGACTCTCGGCACGTCCTGCAAATGATAGGGGTTCGCCAGAGACACGAACACAGAGACCTCCTCGTTGACGAACCGGGGCATATCCAGCGCGTGCTTGGGACACCAGTTGACGCGCACCACGGTTTGGTTGCTGGCCTGCTCATAGTTCGCCAGGTAGAGGGTCAGACGGTCCGCGGGCAGAGAGGCCGTACCGTGGAGCTCGTGGGCAAAGGGCTCGTACAGCTCCACCCGAAAGCCCTGTTTCTCCAGATAGTCCCTGGCGATCTCCCGCACGGAGCCGTCCGGGATGGCGTCCCTGCCCAGCGTGATGAGCCGGAGATGGGGGTAGCGCTCCGGCGTCATGGGCAGCTTGTCGCTCTGGGTGTTTTTCACCAGAGTGATGGCCTTATCGGCCGCTTCCGCGTGCCACTGCCGGCTGGGGACCGGCTCGTTGTCCGGCACACTGCGGCAGACCTTGGCCTTCAGCGCCAGAATGCGCCCCACCGCCTCGTCCAGCCGCTCCATGGTCAGCCGCCCGTCTGCCAGCGCCTCCAGCATATACCGGTAGTCCTCCTCAAAGTCCGTGTTGAACACCAGCATATCGCAGCCCGCCATGATGGAGGCGGGAATGGCCCTGCGGCGCTCCATCGCCATGCAGTAGCCGCCCATGATGGTGGCGTCGGAGGTAATGACGCCGTTGAAGCCCAGCCTGTCCCGGAGCACCTCCGTCAAAAGGGTGCGGCTCAGGCTCGCGGGCAGCATGGTTTCCTCGAAAGAGAGGGACGGGTCGGCGTCCCGGGCCACATTCGGCTGGCCGATATGGCCCACCATGACGCTCAACAGGCCCTTTGCGATCAGGTTCTCATAAACGGCGCCGTAGCTCGCGTACCACTCCTTCGCGGAGAGGGTGTTGTAGGTGGGATGCAGGTGCTGGTCCCGGTAGTCCACGCCGTCGCCGGGAAAGTGCTTGGCGCAGGCGGCAACGCCGCAGCGCTGCACCGCCTCCATATACCGGGCCGTCATGACTTTGACGCGGTCCGGGTCAGAGCCGAAGGTGCGGACATTGGTGATGGGATTGCGGTAGTTCATATCCAGGTCGCAGACGGGCGAAAAGGTCCAGTTGATGCCGATGGACGCGCCCTCCGTGCCGCAGACCCTGCCGAACCTTTCCGCCATGTCGGGGTCATCCGTGGCGGCAGTCAGCATGGGCCAGCCGAAAAGGGTGCCGTCGGACATACCGCCGGAGCCGCCCTCCTCCAGATTCGCCGCCTTCAGCAGCGGTACCTTCGCCGCCGCATCCAGAGGGGCGAAGTCCGCTTTGATCTCCTCCCCTGTCTTCACCGGGCGGAACAGGACGCCGCCCACCTTTCCGGCGGCGACCATGCGCCGCAGCGTCTCAGGGGCGTAATCGCCGCCCATCACGCAGAACAGCTGTCCCACCTTTTCCTCCGTGGCGAGGCCGGCATGGGTGGACGCCACCCATGCCGCCTGTTCGTCGGAGAGAAAAAAGGGCGCTTTTCTCAGATCTGTCGTTTCCATCACTTCATAAAGCCGTCCAGCCATGCGAAGACGGCGTTCAGGTTCTCCTCCGTGTAGAACAGGTCATCCTCATGGTCGGCCCCGGCGATCATGCTGTGCTGCACGTTCTCCTCGCCCAGATAGCCCGCCAGCCGCTCCGCGAAACGGACGGACTGGGTATAGGGGACCCGCTGGTCACTGTCGCCCGCCTGGATCCACGCTTTCAGATCCGTGGGAAGCTGGTCCTTATAGGTCTCCCAATAGGTGGCGTAGGTCTTGTCCTTGTCGGCCATGATGTCCTGGCCCAGGAACTTGCTCTCAAAGGAATCCGCGGCGCTCTCGGGCTTTCCCGCTTCCTCATACATGGTGTAGAACTCTACAGGCGCGTAGAAGCTGACCAGCGCCTGTACATTGCCGGGGATATCGGCGTAATCGGTCACGTCGCCGTTCAGCTCCGCCACATCCGGGGTCAGAGCGGTCATCAGGGACAGGTAGGCTCCGGCAGACTCGCCCCAGACGGCGATATGCGCCGGGTCGAAGCCGTAGTCCATGGCGTGGGCCTTCACGAAGCGGACGGCGGCCTTCACGTCGGAAAGAGCGCCGGGGAACACCGCCTCGGCGGACTTGCGGTAATCCACGCTGACCACCGCGTAGCCGTGGGCAAGAGCGCTGTCGATCACGGGCTGGAGGATGGACATCCCCTGGTCGCCGAACATGAAGCCGCCGCCGTGGACCAGCACGATGACGGGAGCCTTCTCCACGCCCTCAGGCGTGTAGATATCGCAGACCTGCGCGGCGGAAACGGAGGCATAGGCGACGTTCTTCATGCCGTCGGCGTCGGCGGTCGCACCTTCTCCGCCGGCGGGAGCGCCGCCCTCGGGGGTAAAGGTCCCGGCCTCGTCATCCACCGTCACGGTGGCGTTGCCGTCCACGATCCAGTCCCAGAGGCCCGGGGTGGTATACTCTGAGGAGGTATCCACGTTGGTCAGGCCCACGATGCTGACCGTGTCGCCCTCGCGGGTATAGGTACCGGCATACACATCGGTGATGACGGGATTGCCGGGCAGGGAGAACTGGCAGGTACCGTCGCCCGCCAGGTCGATCTGGGCGGTCTCCTCGCCCATGATGCCAGTGAACGTATAGGTGTAGGAGCGCGTTTCCTCCGCTGCGCCGTCACCGGAGCCGCCGCAGGCGGCGAGGCCGAGAAGCATGACGCACACGAGGAGCATAGTCAAAAGCTTTTTCATAGTAGTCTCTCCTTATAATTCATTGAGTAGGCTTGCGATTTCATAGACCGCCGCTTCCGACTGGGGCAGAATGCCCAGTGCGTCAAAGAAGCCGTGGCACACGCCGCAGTAGCGCAGGACCCGGACGCTCACGCCCGCGTCCTGCAGCTTTCTCGCGTAAAACTCACCCTCCAGCCGGAGGCCGTCGTACTCGGCAAGGATAAACAGCGTCCTCGGCAGACCGGCGCATTCGCCGAAAGCGGGGCTGATGCAGGGCGTTTTCAGGTCGTACCGGCCCTGTACATATACCTCCGCGTCGCCCCGGTTGGCGGCGTCGGAGCCGATGCGCAGCATCCCGGGCAGCAGGTATTTCTGTTCGTCCACGATCTCAAAGGCGGCTTCGTCCCTCTCATAGCCGGGAAGCTCGTGGTTCGTAAAGGTCAGCTTGGCGTACAGCAGCACCTGGGCTTTGATATAGTGGGTGCCTTTGTCCCGGTCCATCTGGGCCGCCGCTGCGCAGAGGTTGCCGCCTGCGGAGTCGCCGGCGACGGTGAGCCGGTCCGGGTCCATCCCGAACTCCGCCGCGTGGTCGTGGAGGTAGCAGACCACCTCATACACCTGCGTGCAGGGAATGGGGTACGGATGCTCGGGTGCCAGACCGTAGTCCACGTTCCAGACCACGGCGTCCGCCTTTTCCGCCAGCAGGCGGCAGGGATTTTCCGTGGTGAAGGGCGTACCGCCGAAGAAGGCGCCGCCGTGGACATAGACGAGGCTGGGACGGACTTTTTTGCCGTACCGTGGGTAGTAGCCCCACACCGGCACGGTGCCCGCGGAGGTCGGCACCTCTATGTAGCGGGTATAGATTTCCTTGCGGTTTAAGTTATAGTTGAAGCCGCCCATATGCTCCCGGATGACCTCCAAAGGCGGAGGCGGGCCTTTCCGGTTCGCGTTTTCGGCGTGCATGGCCAGCTCCATCCGAAGCTGCCTTGGGTCAAGCGCGTGGGGCGCGCCGTCCGGGACAGGCTTGCACTCTACCGCGACGCCGCCCACGTCCAGCATCTCGCCCCGCTTCAGGAGCTTTTCGACCAATTCCTGTTCGTATTCCATAGATTCCTCCTGAAAAGGAAGCCTCCGGCAGAGGGTGAAGCCCCATCTGCCGGAGTACCGTTTTAGATGTGCTTCTCGATGAAGGAGAACACCAGATCCATGTTATCCTTGTCGGTAAAGCGCTTATCCTCATGGTCGGCGCCCGCCAGCGGCACATATTCCACCTTGTGCGCGAAGCCGCGCTCCCGCAGGTCCCGCACAAACTCCTCGGACTGCGCCCAGGGAACCAGGTGGTCGGCGGTGCCGTGCTGCACCAGCAGCGGCGCCATGGCTTCGCCGGCATAGGTGCCGGGATAGGCGCTGGCCAGCAGCGCGGCGGGAGCTTTGTCCAACGGAACACCCAGGTATTTGCTCTCGGGCATCATGCCGGGATCGGGGTGGGTCTCGGAAACGCCGTTGGCTCTGGCCTGCGCCTCCATGGTCTCAAAGCGGACGGGGCCGAACTGGTCCACCGCGGCCCGCACGTCCGGCTCGACGGAGAAGCCTCTGCCCTCCTCGCCGGGAAACTGACCGTTGGGGACATTCATGCCCAGCATGGCGGCCAGATTGCCGCCGGCGGAGCCGCCGAGGACCGCGATGCGCTCCGGGTCCACCCGGTATTCCGCGGCATGGATCTTGATGTAACGGATGGCGGCGCGGCAGTCCAGCACCGCCGCCGGGAACCTGGCTTCGCCGGAGACGCGGTATTCGATGGAGGCCACCGCATAGCCCCGCCGGATGCCGTCCAGATACGCGTCCATGTGGTCGTCCCGCTTGTCACCGAAGGCGAAGCCGCCGCCATGGATATGGACGAACAGCGGGAAGGGGCCGTCGCCTTCGTCGGGCAGATACAGGTCAAAGCACTGGCGTGGGCTTTCCGTGCCGTATGCCACGTCCAGGAACTTCCGCTTCACCCAGCTGATATCCGCCATAGGCGGCTTCCACTCCGGGGGCGGGCCGCCGGGGCCGAAGCCCGGGCCGTCCATAGGGGGCTTGTCGCCGAAGGGCGGCTTTCCGCCCATGGGAGGCATTCCGAAAGGAGGCTTTCCGTCAAAGCAAGGGTTTTTCATTTCCACGGGCCTCTCCTCCTCACTTCGCCGCCACGGCGGCGGCAGTCTCCTTGCGGACCCGAACCATGGGCCGGGGGCGGTTTTTCAGCGCGTCGAAGGCGATGGCCAGCAGCAGGATAACGCCCTTGACGGTGTACTGGGCATAGGTGCCCCAGTGGGCCAGCTGCATACCGTTGGCAATGATCTGCATGACCAGAATGCCGGCCACCATGCCGACCACATTGCCCTTGCCGCCCTTCATGCTGATACCGCCGATGATGGCGGCTGTCAGGCAGGTGATCTCGGTGCCGGGGCCGGTGGTGGCGGAGGTCTGGTTCTGCTGGGCCAGCATATCGAGCGTGGCGATGGCGAAAATAGCACCGGTAATGGCGAAGCACAGCGTCTGCACCAAGTCCGCCCGGATGCCGGAGAGCCGCGCGCACTCCTTGTTGCCGCCGATGGCCAGAATGTCACGGCCGAAATGGGTCTTGTTCAGCAAGAGCCAGGTAGCGACTACGATCAGAAACGCCAGATAAACGTCCAGCGGCAGGCCCAGGAGCTTCGTCCGGTACAGGGCGCGGAACACGTCGGGCATACCCGAATAGGACTTGGAGCTGGTCATGGTGTAGGCGATGCCCTTGAACACCTCGCTGGTGGCGATGGTGACCACCAGTGGGAACAGCCGCAGCTTGGAGGCCAGAACGCCGTTCAGCGCGCCCATGGCAAAGCCGATGACGATGCAGATAGGCCACACGCTCCACCAGGGCAGGGACGTCTCCAGCATGATGATGGCGGCGGTACAGCCGCAGACCGCCATCTGGTTGCCCACGGACAGGTCGATGCCGCCGGAGATCATGACAAAGCAGATGCCCATGCCGGCGATAATGATATAGGTGGACTGGGTGATCAGGTTATAGATATTGCGGGTGGAGAAAAACAGGGGGTTCATGAGCCCGAAGAAGATCACCAGCACCGCCAGAATGATATAGACCGTACCCTCCTGGTACAGGTAGCGTCCGACGGAGCCGAGCCTTCCGCCAACGGATTTGTCCTTCATCGTTTATGTATCCTCCTTACTGTAATCCCGAGGCCAGCTGCAGGACGTTTTCCTGGCTGAACTGGTCGCGCTGCAGCTCGCCGGACACCAGTCCCTCGTGCAGGACGATGATCCGGTCGGACATCCCCAGGATCTCCTCCATGTCGGAGGAGACCATCAGGATGGCCTTGCCCCTGGCTGCCAGCTCGTTCATCAGATGGTAGATCTCCTGCTTGGCGCCCACGTCGATGCCCTTGGTCGGCTCGTCAAAGATGATCACATCCGGGTCCGCCGCCAGCGTCTTGGCAAGCACCACCTTCTGCTGGTTGCCGCCGGAGAGGTTCACCACCATCTGTCCGATGCCGGGCACCTTGATCCGCAGCTCCCGGCGGTACTGCTCCGCCAGGGCCGCGTTTTTCTTCCCGCTGATGAAGCCAAAGCGGGAAACGCGCTTCATAGCGGAGAGGGAGGTGTTGAATTTCACAGTGTTAAACAGGATGCAGCCCTGCTCCTTCCTATCCTCAGGGATCAGGCCGATGCCGTGGGCGATGGCCGCCGCGGGCGAGGTGATGCGCACCTTCTTCCCGTTCAGCAGCAGCTCACCGGAATCCGGTTTTTTCGCTCCGGCGACCAGCTCCATGGTCTCGCTGCGGCCGGAGCCTACCAGCCCGGCAAAGCCCAGGATCTCTCCCCTCCGCAGCTGGAAGCTGATGTTTTCCACGGAGTTGCCGGTGAGGTTTCTCGCTTCCAGCACCACCTCTCCCAGCTCCGTCTCGCGGATCGGGAAGCTCTCGTTCAGCTCCCGGCCCACCATCAGCTTCACCAGCTCCGCCCGGTTGGTGTCCCGGGTGTTCAGCGTCGCCACGAAGCAACCGTCCCGCAGGACGCTGATGCGCTCCGTGATCTGGAACACCTCGTCCATGCGGTGGGAGATGTAGATCACCGTCACGCCCTTGGCCTTCAGCTTGGCGATGATGGAAAACAGCAGCTCCACCTCGCTGGCCGCCAGCGGCGCGGTGGGTTCGTCCATGATCATGATCTTAGCGTTGTTGGAAATGGCGCGGGCGATCTCCACCATCTGCTGATTGGCCGGGCTGAGCCGCTCGACCCGCATGGCGGGGTCCAGCTGGAAGCCATACTCATCAAACAGCTCCTGCGCCAGCCGGTTCAGCTGCCGCTTGCTGTAGACCCTGCCCATTTTGCGGCCCATGAAGATGTTCTCCGCCACGGTCATGGGAGTGACCAGGTTAATATCCTGATAGATCACCGCCACGCCGTTTTCCGCCGACAGGGCCGGGGTCATCTGGGAAAATGCCCTGCCGTCAAAGGCGATCGTGCCGCCGGGATCTGGAGAGATGGCGCCGGCAATGATCTTGATGAGGGTGGACTTGCCCGCGCCGTTTTCTCCCAGAAGGGCGTGGATCTCGCCCTGCTCGAATTCCAGGGAGACGTCACGCAGCGCCACCACGCCCGGATAGGTCTTTGTGATATGCTCGAGCTTCAGCATAAGCCGCTTTGCTCCTTTCCTACGGAATCACTTCGCGGGCGCGAAGGTACCCGCCGCATCGTCCACCGTGATGGCGGTATTGCCGTCCACGATCCAATCCCAGAGGCCCGGGGTCTTGTACTCAGAGGACGCGTCCACGTTGGTCAGGCCCACGATGCTGACCGTGTCGCCCTCGCGGGTGTAGGTGCCGGCATACACGTCGGTGATGACGGGATTGCCGGGCAGGGAGAACTGGCAGGTGCCGTCCGCCGCCAGATCGAACTGGGCGGTCTCCTTGCCCATCATGCCGTCAAACTCGTAGGTGTACGCGCCGCTGCCAGCACCCGGAGCCGCCGCGTCGCCCGCAGGACCGGCCCCTTCCGCGCCTTCGGCGGTGTAGGTGAAGGCCACCGGGTCGATGGTGATGCTGGCGTTGCCCGTAGCGCCGTCGATGTAGCTCCAGAGGCCCGGCATGGGATACGGAGACGCGGAGTCAACGTTGGTAAGGCCCGTGATGGTGACCGTCACGCCGTCGGCGGCGATGGAATAGGTGCCCGCATAAATGTCGGTGATCATGTCGCTGCCGGGCAGGAAGAATTTGCAGGTGCCGTCGTCCATCAGGTCGATCTCATGGGTCTCGTCGCCGCCGATACCCGCCTGGACGGAGAGGTAAGCCGCGCCGCCCTCAATGGGGCCGCCGGCCACAGCGCCGCCCGCTCCGGCGGCGGATTCCTGCATATCCGGGTTATAGCCGTTGACCGCGTCCCAGTAGGTCATCAGATCGTCCCTGGAGAGGATTTCCTCGTAGGTATAGCTCTCCACATAGGACGGCGTATCGAAGCAGACCAGCGCGGCGGTGCCGCCGTTCAGCGCCGCGTCCACCGGGAAGTACAGGCCGATGGAGTTGGGGTTGGCCTTGCCGTAATCCTTGCCCGCCTCGCCGAACATGACGTTATAGCACAGCTTCGCCAGTGTGCCCGCCGCGTCGCCGCCGCCGAACTGGCAGGCGCCGCGGAACACGCTCTTTGTGCCGGCGGCGTCGGAAACAGCGCCGATCAGATAGTCGTACTCATTGCCCATGACGCCCCCGGAGAAGAAGGCGAACTCCTCCTGCTCCGCTTCGGGATAGGTATCCATGACATACTGGGAACCGGCCACGGAGGCCAGGGAGTTATAGGCGATCAGCACGCGGACCTTGGAGTTTTCGGTCAGCACGCCGGCCACCACGGTGCGGTTGTCGCCGGAAATGTCCATCTCGGTGTTGCAGTCGTCATAGCTGCTCACGCGGGAGGCGATGGTCTCGCAGTAAACGGGGTTCTCCACCCGGTTCGCCTCGTCCACCACTTCGCCCATCAAGGTCACATATTCGCCCCTGGCGTTCTTCAGCCAGGGCTCCAGGATCTGGGCCTCGCCCTGGCAGCGGAGCTTCGCGTCCTCAGACACGGTGGAGGACAGGAACGCCACCTCCCAGTCGCCGCTGGGGTCCATATGCTCCTCCACCCAGGTCTTGCACACGGAGGCCACATACATACCGATCATATACTCGTCGTCGCTGGAAACCGCGTCGTAGGCGTCCTCGCTGATGGTGCCGGTGCCGCCGGAGATGACGACCTTGATGCCGGCCTCGCGGGCGGCCAGGAGGCTGTCCTCCAGCACTTCGATCTCACAGGGCAGCACGACGATCATTTCCGCGCCCATGAGGATGAAGTTTTCCAGCTGCGCCTTCTGGGTGGAGGCGCTGTCATCCGCAGAGGCCACCTGCACGTCATAGCCCAGCGGCTCAAACATCTCCACAAGCGCTTCTTCCTGCAGCACGGAAATACTGCTGGATTTGTTCTGCATACAAACGCCGATGAGTTTGCTGCCCTCCGCCTGCTTGTTCCCACCGCAGGCCGTCAGGCAGCCCAGGCACAGCGCAAGAGCCAGCACAAAGCTAACGAGTTTTTTCATGTTTCTTCCCCCTTTGGTAATTGATACAATTTTTCGGATATTGCGGTTGTCTGCTCGTCTATCTTGTACAAACATTCTATCGTCTCCGTTTTCAAAAAAACACCGCCCTCCGCGACTTTCTTATTCAATTTTTTTGTTTGCTTTGCGGCGCGCCAGCTATTATCTTTCTGCAACCGCCTTTATTGACAGAAGCGAACAGGGGATTTATAATCATTTCATCGGAATCTGTCGGTTTCCTTTTCAGAAGCATTATTCCGCAATTTTGATGCAAAGGAGGGGATGTCCTGTGGATTTTGACCGTCTTGCCGAATTTACCGTCATTGCCAGGCTGGGGAGCATCAAAAAAGCGGCGCAGGAGCTGGGCGTCTCCTGCGCCACTCTGAGCGCGCGGCTGATCCAATTTGAAAAGCACCTGGGCGAGCCGCTGTTTGAGCGCACCGGCAGCGCCATGGTCCTGACCCAGGCCGGGCAGCAGCTGCTTCCCAGCGCGCTGGAGATCCTGTCCCGTTACCACAGGCTGCGCGGCGAGCTTTGCGCCGCGCAGGAGCATTCATATCACCAGCTCCGCATCGCCGTCTCCGGCTCCAACCTGCCGCTGAACCTGGGCCCGTTTCTGGATCAGCTCAATCTGAACAATCCGAACATCCGTCTGGAAATTCTGGACGACACCCATTTCGGCATCGCGGACGGCCTGCAGTCCGGCGCCGTAGACATCTATTTCGCTCCAGTGATGGAGGACTTTGCTCCGAAGGGGCTGTCCAGAAACACCGTCTCCCCCTCCACGCCGTTTATCGTCCTGCCCCGCAGCCACCGCCTGGCCGACCGGGCCATGGTATCCATCCGGGAGCTGGACCGGGAGCAGTTTATCCTCTATCCCCCCACCGCAGAATCCGCCATCCGTGATTTTCAGCTCCGCAACCTGCGGGATTCCGGCATCCACTATACGCTTTATGCCGGAAACACCTCCACGCTGTTTTATAAGCTTCTGGTCCCCGTGGGCAAAGGCTTACTGCTGCGCCCGACTCCCATGATGGACGTGCCGCCCAATGCCGTCTGTCTGCCCGTCACCGACCTTCCCCATCCAGCCACCATGTGCTTTTTCTACGACAAGACGAACCCCAGGGCGGACGTGCAGGCCTTTGTCAAGGACTTCCCCCATTTTGCAAAGGAGGTGAGTCAGCGTGAACACAGCCCGGCTCTATGAATTTCTGGTGCTGTCCAAGCTTCTGAATTACGGCAAGGCCGCAGAAGCGCTGTATATCTCCCAAAGCGTTTTGACGAAGCATATTCAGGCGCTGGAAAAAGAACTGGGGGTACCCCTGTTCATCCGCACCACCCACGGCGTGGCGCTGACGGAGGCCGGGAGGACGCTGGCGAAGGAGGTCCCGGGGCTGACAGGCAAATGCGACAGCGTTCTGCGGCGCCTGCGCAGCCGGAACGTCCCCGCCTACGGGAGCATTTACGTCGGCATCTGCCTGGAGTTTTCCTACTCCAACCACATCCGCCGGTTTTTCCGGGCATTTTCGGAACGCTATCCGGATATTGAGCTGAAATATGACGTGCTGCCGGGCAGCGTCCCCAGTCAGGAGGCCGAGCAGTATGACCTGCTCTTTACCCCCTGCGTGTATCACGACATCCCCCCTTCCATCAGCCACTTGCTGTCCCGCAATCACGGCGCTTTTGCGATCCTGCCGCCCGGCCATCCGCTGATGTCCAGAACCGCCGTATCGCTGCACCAGCTGGCGGGTCAGACCATCATCGTTCCCCATTCCGGAGAGCTGTTCGGCCCCTATGAGCAAAACTGGATACTGGCGGAAAAGGCCACCAAGGGCAAGGTATCCATTATCAAGGTAGACAATCTGCCCACCGCGCTGTTTCTGGTAACGATGGGCAAGGGCATCTGCATCGCCCCGCAATATGCGAAGAATATGCTTCCGGCGGAGACCTTCATCGTCAGCATCTCCGACCGCAACTGCCGTTTTGACGAACATCTCTATTATAAAGAGACCGGCAACGGCGCTGCGAAGCTGTTTTATGAGGAGTACCAGCAGGCCCTGTGAAGAACGCCAAACTGCCGCCATGGCCTGTATGACCGTGAAAGACCGTTTTCGGAGCGGGAGACACAAAAAGGCATTACCGGCCGTGAAAGTCAGTAATGCCTTTTCGCTTTATTCGATAAGGTTAGCCACAAGCCGGTTCGCGGGCCGGCATATTCCCGCTCGCTTTTGTTTGGTTTCTGCTATATACGGTGGATAACAGGCAGCCTTACTATCCATATCTTGCGGTATTATCCCAATCATAGGGGTTTCGGTGGCTTTTGCGGTCAAAATGTGCTCAGATAATCGAGCGATATGTACGGCACCCGCCTCAGTTGCAAAGTAAAACGCAACAGTGGTGATGCAACAGAGAAACAGATTTGGCTAAAGCATCCCCTTTTTACCGATAACGCTATTTGCTTTGCAAATTGACAGTTAAAACTTACCACTCGAATGCGGCAAAACGCCTTGATTTATTCATAGAACTGTGATATAAAATCTTGTCAAAATTTCACAAAACTTCAGGGCATTTTTAATAGGAGTTACTCGCATGATTTTTGAAAAACAAATTGTAAAGATATATAAGAGAATGATGTACACAAGATGCGACGATACAGAAACCATCTTTTACTTCGCACCGGAGGATTTCCCCGGATTGCAGGCAGAACCGCATTCTTTCGTTGCCTCTGCAGGTCATACATTGCAAGGATACTTTTATCAATACGAAAATCCTGTTCCCAACAGATTAATTGTGTTTGACCACGGCTTTGGCGGCGGGCACAGAGCGTATACGAAAGAAATCGACATACTCTGCAAGCACGGTTATCGCGTTTTTTCTTACGACCATACAGGCTGCATGGAGTCCGGCGGCGAAACACCGAACGGCCTTGCTCAATCTCTGTGCGATTTGAACGATTGCATTGCCATGCTGAAAGCCGATCCCCGCCATGCAGAAACTGATATTTCTGTTATGGGGCATAGCTGGGGCGCATTTTCCACCCTGAACATTTCTGCTCTCCACCCCGATATTTCTCACATCGTTGCTATGGCAGGATTTGTTTCCGTGCCGGAAATGATAGGAACATTTTTCAGGGGATTGATGAAAGGATACCGCAAGGCGATCCTGGCGTTGGAAACCGAGGCAAACCCCAGATTCATTACCTATAACGCTGTAGAAACGCTGTCGCACGCAAAGACGAAGGCGCTGCTGATCTATTCAGAAAACGACCCCATGTGCCTGAGAAAGCACTATGATATTCTCCATTCAAACCTGGAAGGAAAGGATAACGTTCGTTTCCTGCTCCTCCCGAACAAAGGACATAATCCCAATTATACCGAGGCCGCGGTTAAGTATTTGAATAAATTCAGTAAAGCAAGAGCGAAGTTGATGCGCAAAAAAGGATTGACCGCAGAGGAAAAAGCCGCATTTGTAGCATCCTATGATTGGGATAGAATGACGGTACAGGACGATGCTGTTTGGGCTGCTATTTTCGAACATTTGGATAAATGACCGACAGCGGCACGAGTCCCGGAGCACCATGTTTCTCGGGCAGCCGCCCTCCTGGGAGAGGATTTGAGCCTCACCCAGGCAGTGACCCGGGCAAACTTCCGTTTAGTCCGTTCAGATGATATAAATCAAGTGCTCCCGGGACCGCATACGGCCATACGGTACCCTCCCCTGAATAATTATATCAACATCCTCTCATGGCAAAAAGAAAGCCCCCGCAAACCGTTGCGGCGCAACGGTTTGCGGGGCTTAAAGCTTATTCCCACTCGTTGCCGGGACTTGTATCTTAAACAATTTTGTTTATAAGATATTGCGCCTGCTATTCTGATTATTTTGATTGCCCATATTGTCTTAGCTATACGATGGACGCTTATCAAAATCTTATCAGCGGTGATAAATCACCATGG
>JBJDYU010000002.1:0-5906 GCA_051867615.1 Oscillospiraceae bacterium
TAACTTCCAATTTGCCGAGTTGAGAAACAGGCTCCGCCTCTTTTGGCGGAGCCTGAGCTTTTTCTCGGGAGTAAACCTTGCTGCCGTGACAGCCGATTTGCAGCTGCCTCTTGACAAAGCTGTCTATTGTTGATAGACTATGCTTGTCTATTGAAGATAGACAGATTGGAGGGGTACTACGAATGGACTATACGTTAGGCGCTGTTGAATCCCGTTTTGCGGATATTGTCTGGAGCAATGAGCCAATATCCACCGGGGAACTCGTCAGGATTTGTGCCGGTGAGCTGAACTGGAAACGCACAACAACATATACCGTCTTAAAAAAACTCAGCGAGCGCGGTATTTTTCAAATGCACGACGGGGTAGTAACATCCCGGATTTCCCGTGCGGACTATTACGCCGCTCAGAGTGAAAAATTTGTGGCAGAGACCTTCAATGGCTCTCTCCCGGCCTTCATTGCTTCCTTTACAAAAAGAAAAGCGCTTTCTGCAAAGGAGATAGCCGAAATCCGGCAGATGATCGACAGCTATGGAAAGGAGGAATGACCTGTGTTCGTCAAACTGATCAATACGAGCATTTCTGCCAGCTGGCTGATACTCGCAGTGATCGTGCTTCGGTTATTGTGGAAGCAAATCCCAAAGGCCGTGCACTGCGCTTTGTGGGGACTCGTCGCCATCAGGCTGATTTGTCCGTTTTCCATCACGAGTTCGTTGAGCCTGATCCCAAACGCGGAGACAATCCCGGAAAACGCCCTCTGCATGGAGGCATCGGCGCAGTCCAATCACGTGGCCGTGGGTATTGCAGCAAATCCACTGCTTCCGGGAAGCGCTCATATGGAAGTTGATACGACGGTGGGACAGCTTCAGGCTTTCGACAGGTATGGAACGCTGATCTGGGCAGCCGGTATGGTGCTGATTCTCTTATACGCCATGGTCAGCTATCTCCGCCTGCGGAAGAAAGTATCTGCATCTATAAGGACAAAAGAAGATATCTGGATCTGCGATCAGGTGGATTCGCCGTTTATTCTGGGGATCCTTCGGCCGAGAATTTATCTGCCCTCTTCCATGGAAGAAAGTCAATGGAGTTATGTGCTTGCGCACGAACAGGCTCACCTGAAGCGGCGGGATCACTGGTGGAAGCCTCTTGGCTTTGTGCTGCTGGCTGTCTACTGGTTCAATCCTTTCATCTGGACAGCGTATATGTTGCTTTGCCGGGATATTGAAATGGCCTGCGATGAAAAGGTCGTTCGGGATATGGGCCTACAGGAGAAAAAGACGTATGCAGAGACATTGCTCTCTTACAGTGCGACCTGTCGAATGATCTCCGCCTGCCCGCTGGCCTTTGGAGAAATCGGAGTAAAGGAAAGGGTGAAAGCAGTGCTGCACTATAAAAAGCCGGCCTTCTGGGTCATCACGTTCTCGGTGGTCATTTGTGCCGTATTGGCCGTGTGCTTTCTCACAAATCCGGCAGCGGAGTCCGAAAATTCCGGCGAGGCCGTTATATCTTCTGTAAACGATACGGAAACATCCAGTGTTTTGCGGCTGGGAAGTGATTTAAGCGGCAGCGTATCCCAAACCGAAAATATTGGCGATCTCAGCACGAAGATTACCGTCAATTTTCAGTATGAAGCAACTGATAACGGATATTCCATTGTAGGAATAGAAAGCGCTGTCGCAGAGAGCAATGGCCAATGGGTATATGTTCAGAGAGAAGCCTCTGTAGATTTTGCGCGTATTGGTTACAGCGAAGAAGGAGTGAAAGCATCTGTCCCGGTCACGTATCAGGCAAGCATCGGGGAAGGATTATGCTCTTATGACTGTATCGTTATGATCGACCTCTCCCATGCCGTCGCAGAATAGTTGGATAAAACCCGATTTGCCGAACTGCTGAACAGGCTCCGCCTCTTTTGGCGGAGCCTGTTGCTGTATTTTTCAGCTCATGCGGAGCATCTCCTTTTTAAGCCGCGAGATGATGCGCTTTTCAAGGCGGGAGATATAGCTCTGGGAGATGCCCAGGCGGTCCGCCACCTCCTTTTGCGTCTGCTCCTCCCGGCCCCCCAGGCCGAAGCGCAGGATGATGATCTCCTGTTCCCGCTGGGACAAAAGGGAGATGGCCCGGCTCAGCAGCTGCCGGTCCACGTCCTCCTCGATGGGCCGCAGGACGCTGTCCTCCTCCGTGCCGAGAACATCCGACAGCAGCAGGGCGTTGCCGTCCCAGTCCGTATTCAGCGGCTCCTCCAGGGAGATCTCTCCCTTTTGCTGGGCGGTCTTGCGCAGGTGCATGAGGATCTCGTTTTCGATGCAGCGGGAGGCGTAAGTGGCGAGCTTGATGTTCTTCTCCGGGCAGTAGGTGTTGACGGCCTTGATGAGGCCGATGGTGCCGATGGAGATCAGGTCCTCGATGTTGATGCCGGTATTTTCAAAGCGCCGGGCGATATACACCACCAGCCGTAGGTTCCGCTCAACGAGGGTCTGGCGGACCGAAAGTCCCCCCTCCTTCAGCCGGGAGAGCAGCTCCGCCTCCTCCTCCCTCGTCAGCGGCGGCGGCAGCGTGTCGCTGCCTCCTATGTACAGCACCGGCTCCTCCGGCAGCAGTCCCCAGCGCCTGAGCCAGCCTTTCAGCCAGACAAGAATTTTCATCCGTCCTTCTCCTTTCTGTTTCTCCGCCCCAAAGTCCCTGGAACGTCCCGTTTCCCGCGGCGCCGTCCTCCGCCGCCGCCACCAGCGCATTCTCATAAGTCCTGCCCGCCACCGTCACCCTGTCCGCCCGAAAGGCGGCAAGGCTCCCGCCGCCGCCGAGGCTGTGAAAGGGCAGCGCAAGCAGCGGCAGCGCCGGAAGCGAGCGTCCCTCCGCCAGAGCCTGTGCCTCTTCCGGGGTAAAGAGTCCGCGCAGGGCGGAGCGCTCCGCGATGAGCACCGCTTCGCCGGTGGCGGGGTCGCTGAGGGTGCTGCCGGAGTCCGCGAGGGCGGTGAGGGTCACGCGCCGTCCCCCTCGCTCCACCGTCACGTCCAGCATCTGCCGGCGCTCCGCGCCCCGTCCGCTGCCCCGAAACACCACCCCCAGCAGCAGATAGCACAGCGCAAAGGTGAGGAAAAACAGCGGCAGACTGAAAGGGACCGCGCCGCTCCCCGCAAAGCCCGCCAGGGCCATCTCCACCCCGGCGAAGCCTCCGGACACCAGCAGAAAGACCAGGTACCGCCTGAGAAAGCGCCCTCCGCCGCCGTAGGCCAGACGCACCATGGCCGCTGCCAGAAGCAGCTTCGCCGCGCCGTGGGCGAGAAAGCCGCAGCCCGGCAGGAACACCGCCGCGGCGTAGGCTCCGCCCAGCAGGGCGGCGAGGAAAAAGCGCCGGCGGCGCAGCGGCAGTCCCATGAGACGGCCCGCGGCCAGCAGCAGCAGATAGTCCGCAAGGGCGTTATAGAAAAAGACCGTGTCGAGATAGACCGCCGTCATGCCGCTCCCCTCCTTTTGCGCCGGTGAGGCAAGTATAGGACGCTTGGGCGGCGAAAAGCCGTCGCAAAAAAGCGGCGGGAGAAAAAACTCCCGCCGCTTAGGGGCTGTCGAAAAATGCTTATAAAAAGGCGATCCGGCGGCAGGACGCGGAACAAACGCAAAAAAGCCCGCGGCGCGCCGCGGGCCTTCCCGTATATCCTTTTTTCCCGCTCACACCAGATACGGCACGACGAGGGACAGCAGCATGATCAGCGCCAGAAAGCCCGCCATGGCGGCGGCAAAAATTCGGGCCATCTTCTGTCTCTTCATTTCGATCCCTCCTCACTCAGTATCCGGCGGATGCACTTCTCCGCCTTGGCGCGGGGCAGCATGATCTCCCGCCCGCAGCCCTCGCAGCGGAACTTGATATCCATCCCCACGCGGGTGATCTCCACCGTTTTCGCCCCGCAGGGATGCTGCTTTCTCAGCTCCGCCCGGTCATGTAATTTCAGCTCCATATCTCCCTCCGCCCGCTGCCGGGCCCGTCCTTTCCGCGCCGCCGGCAAGCGGACAAAGCGCGGATGCATATGATGGATCATAACGATCTGTTTCAGTTTTGTCCGCTTTGCGGAAGATGGGATGATGCGATGATGAGCGAGCTTGATACCTGTCTCCCGGAGGGCTGGTACCCTCCGCCCCCCTACACCGCCGCGGCGCTGCGCGCCGCCGCCGAGAGCGGCGCCGTCCTGACGGGCCTCGTCAAACGCTGCGACGTCGATCACGACCTGCACCTGAAGCTTGGCGGCTTCACCGGAGTCATCCCCCGCTCCGAAGCCGTGTCCCCTTACATCAGCGGCGCGTCAAGGGAGATCGCGCTGCTCTCCCGGGTGGGAAAGCCCGCCTGCTGTATGGTAACATCCTTTTCCGCCGGAGGCAAGGGGGAACTGCTGCTCTCCCGCAGGGCGGTGCAGGAGCGGGCGCTGGAGGCCCTGCTCCGCGAAGCCAGGCCCGGCACGGTCCTTCCCGCCATGGTCACCCATCTGGAGCCTTACGGCGCTTTTGTGGACATCGGCTGCGGCGTCATCGCCCTGCTGCCGCTGGAGCGGTTCTCCTTCGCCCGGGTGAGCCACCCAAGGCAGCGGCTGCGTCCGGGGCAGCGCATCTACGCCGTTATCAGCGCCGTGGACCCAGACGCCCGGCGTTTCTCCCTTTCCATGCGGGAGCTGCTGGGCACCTGGGAGGAAAACGCCGCAGGCTTTCGCGAGGGCGAGGCCGTTCCCGGCATCGTGCGGAACATCCGGGACTACGGCGCGTTCATTGAGCTGACGCCGAACCTCTCGGGTCTCGCGGAACGCACGCCGGAGCTGCGGGAGGGCGACGCCGTCTCTGTTTTCATCAAAAGCATCCAGCCGAAGCGAATGAAATGCAAGCTCCAGATCATCGAGCGGCTGGGACCCGCCGCGCCGCCGAAGCTCCGCTTTTTCATCACCGGCGGCACGCTTCGGCGCTGGGTCTACTCCCCGCCGGACTGCGAAAACGAGGTAGTCAGCGAGTTTTCTGCTTTGCTTTGACCGCGTCCCAGTAGGCTTTCGCCGATTGCTCCGCCTTGTTGGGGCCGTACTCATAGTAGCGGACGTCCCGCAGGGCGTCGGGCAGGTACTGCTGGGGGATATAGTGGTCGGGATAGCTGTGAGGGTACTTGTAGCCGGGGCCCTTCTCCGCCCCGGCGGAGTCCGCGTGGACGTTCTGCAGGTGCCGCGGGATATCCCCGGTCTTTCCCGCCCGGATATCCGCCCGGGCGGCGAGGATGGCGTTATGGGCGGAGTTCGACTTGGGAGAGGTCGCCAGCAGCACCGCCGCCTCCGCCAACGGCAGCTGCGCCTCCGGCAGCCCCAGCTGCACCGCCGCGTCCACGCAGGCCTTGGTCACCACGATGGCGTTGGGATAGGCGAGCCCCACATCCTCCGCCGCGATGACCAGCAGCCGCCGGCAGGGGGAAAGCAGGTCTCCCGCCTCCAGCAGCCGGCCCAGGTAATGCACCGCCGCGTCCGGGTCGGAGCCGCGGATGGACTTTTGCAGCGCCGAGAGCAGGTCGTAGTGGGCGTCGCCGTCCCTATCATAGCGCATAGCGCTGCGCTGCGCGACCTGTGAAGCGTCTTCGCTTGACACATACAGTGTCCCGTCGTCCCCCTCCTTTGCGGCGCGGTACAGCAGCTCCACGGCGTTGATGGCCTTGCGGACGTCTCCGCCGCAGGAGCGGGCGATCTGCAGCGGCACGCCCTCCTCCCAGCGGAAGGGCTTGTCGCTTCGCTCCTGCAAAATGTGGAGGCCGCGCAGCACCGCCCTCTCCGCCTCCTCCGCCGGGACGGCCTTGAACTCAAAGACCGTGCTGCGGCTCAGCAGCGCCCCATAGACGTAAAAGTAGGGGTTCTCCGTGGTGGAGGCGATGAGGGTGATGGAGCCGTTCTCCATGA
>JBJDYU010000003.1:0-26308 GCA_051867615.1 Oscillospiraceae bacterium
TAAAGCTTTTTACGGGACACCTCCACCGGCAGAGCCGGTGGTTTCCGTGACCAATCAAAAAAGAGGACCCCTTTCGGGTCCTCTTTTTTGTGCGTTTTCAGACCGTGACGGCGCAGGTCGGCTGCTCCGTCTCCTCCTGCCGCTCCTTCTTTTCCGCCTCCGCTTCCTGCTCCGCGTCGAGAGCTTTCTTCGCGGCGGAGAGCATGAGCTTGATGCGGTTGAGCTGGTTGACCTCGCTGGCGCCGGGGTCGTAGTCCACGGCGGCGATGTTGGCCCAGGGGTACGCCTTGCGCAGGGCCTTGATGACGCCCTTGCCCACCACATGGTTCGGCAGGCAGGCAAAGGGCTGGATGCAGACGATGTTGGGCGTGCCGGAGGTCAGCAGCTCCGCCATCTCGCCGGTGAGGAACCAGCCCTCGCCGTACTGGTTGCCGATGGAGAGGAAGGGCTTCGCCAGCTCCGCCACCTGCTCGATGCGCATGGGCGGCTCGAAGCGGCGGCTCTTTTCCAGCGCCTGCAGCGCGGGACGGCGCAGCAGGCGGATGGCCTTTACACTGATTCGTGCCGTAAGGTCCGCCGTCCACTTCGCGCCCAAAAACTCATGGCGGTACTCCGCGTTATAGACGCTGTAGTTCATGAAGTCCATCAGGTCCGGCACCACGGCCTCCGCCCCTTCGGCCTCCAGCAGGTCCACCAGATGGTTGTTCGCGAGGGGCATATACTTGACCAGAATCTCGCCCACGACGCCCACCCGGGGCTTGCGGAGCGTCTCGTCGATGGGGAACTCGTCGAAAGCCTGCACGATGCCGCGGCAGACGTCGCCGTAGCGCCATTTACTGTGGTCGTTTGTCAGGGAATCGATGCAGATCTCCCGCCACTTCGCGTGCAGCGCGTTGGCGGAGCCGGGCGTCAGCTCATAGGGCCGCACCCGGTAGAGGCAGCGCATAAAGAGGTCGCCGTACACCACGGCCTTCGCCGCCGCCAGCAGCAGCTTCAGCGGCAGCTTGAAGCCCTCGTTCTTCTCCATGCCGTTGGCGTTGAGGGAGATCACCGGGATGTGGCTCAGGCCCACCTTGTCCAGCGCCCGTCGGATGAAGGCGATATAGTTGCTGGCGCGGCAGCAGCCGCCGGTCTGGGTCATGATGATGGCGAGGTGGTCCGTGTCGTAGCGCCCGGAGAGCACCGCCTCCATGATCTGCCCCACTACCGTCATGGAGGGGAAGCAGGCGTCGTTGTTCACGAATTTCAGTCCCACGTCGATGGCGGCCCGGGTGTCGTTTTTCAGCACCTCCATGTGGAAGCCGTACTTGCGGAATACCGGCTCCAGCATATCGAAGTGGATGGGGCTCATCTGGGGGGCGAGGATGGTATAGCCGCTGTCAAACATGGGCTTGGTGAACTCGGTGCGGTGATAGGCCGCTTCCTTCGGCGCGGCGCTGATGCCCTTGCGCCGCCGCATCTCCATGGCGGCCAGCAGGCTCCGCACACGGATGCGGGCGGCGCCCAGGTTGTTCACCTCGTCGATCTTCAGCGCCGTGTAGAGCTTGCCGCTGTTCTCCAAAATCTCCGCCACCTGGTCGGTGGTCACCGCGTCCAGGCCGCAGCCGAAGGAGTTCAGCTGCACCAGCTCCAGATCGTCCCGGCGGCTGACGAACTCCGCCGCCGTGTAGAGCCGGGAGTGGTACACCCACTGGTCGTTCACCCGCACGGGACGGCCGGGGGTAAAGTCCACAGGCAGACTGTCCTCCGTCAGTACGGCGAGGCCGTAGGACGCGATCATTTCGGGGATGCCGTGGTTGATCTCCGGGTCGATGTGGTAGGGGCGGCCCGCCAGCACGATGCCGCTGCGGCCCGTCTCCTCCATCCATTGGAGGGCTCGCGCGCCCTCTTGCCGGACGTCCTCCTTGGCCTTCTGCTGCTCCGCCCAGGCGAGCTGCACTGCCGCGCGGGTCTCCTTTTCGTCGATGCCCCACTCCTCGCGGCAGAGGCGTTCCAGCCGCTCCGCCGCGATCTTTTCGCTGGTGAAGGCCATAAAGGGCCGTATGTACCGCACGTCGCCGTCCGCCACGGCCTCTACGTTGTTCTTCAGGTTCTCCGCGTAGGAGACCACCACGGGGCAGTTGAAGTGGTTCTGGGCCCCGGCGGTCTCCTGATGCTCGTAGAACACGCAGGGGTGGAAGATGGTCTTGACGCCCTGGTCGATGAGCCACTGCACATGGCCGTGGGCCAGCTTCGCGGGATAGCACTCCGACTCCGAGGGGATGGACTCCATACCCAGCTCGTAGAGCTTGCGGTCGGAGAAGGGAGAAAGCACCACCCGGAAGCCCAGCTCCCTGAAAAACGTGGCCCAGAAGGGGTAATTTTCGTACATATTCAGCACCCGGGGGATGCCGATCTCGCCGCGCTTCGCCGCCTCCGGCGCGAGAGGCTCATAGCCGAAGATCCGACGGCGCTTATAGTCCATCAGGTTCGGCCCCCGGTCGGTGGTAACACTGCCGCCGAGGCCCTTTTCGCAGCGGTTGCCCGTCACGTGCCGCCGCCCGCCGGGGAAGCGGTTCACCGTCAGCATACAGTTGTTGGAGCAGCCGCCGCAGCGGACGGCGGTGGTGGTGTAGGTCAGCGCCGCGATCTCCTCAAAAGAGAGCATGGAGCTTTCTCCGCCGTGCCAGCGCTCCCGGGCGATAAGGGCCGCGCCGAAGGCGCCCATGATGCCGGAGATGTCCGGGCAGACGGCCTCCACGCCGGCGATGCGCTCAAAGGCGCGCAGCACGGCTTCGTTGTGGAAGGTGCCGCCCTGGGCCACCACATGACGGCCCAACTCCTTCGCGTCCGCCAGCTTAATGACCTTGTACAGGGCGTTCTTGATGACGGAGTAAGCAAGGCCCGCCGAGATATCGGGGACCTCCGCCCCCTCCTTCTGGGCCTGCTTGACGTTGGAGTTCATAAACACGGTGCAGCGGGTGCCAAGGTCCACCGGATGCTGGGCGAACAGCGCCTCCCTGGCGAAGCCCTCCGCCGTGTAGCCCATGGAATTGGCGAAGTTCTCCAGGAACGAGCCGCAGCCGGAGGAGCAGGCCTCGTTCAGCATCACCGTGTCCACCGTGCCGCGGCGCAGCTTGATGCACTTCATGTCCTGCCCGCCGATGTCCAGCACACAGTCCGCCTCCGGGTCGAAGAACATGGCCGCCGTGCAGTGGGCCACTGTCTCCACCTCGCCGTCATCCAGAGAAAAGGCGGTCTTGAGCAGAGACTCGCCGTAGCCGGTGGAGCAGGCCCGGACGATGCGGGCGGTATCGGGCATGACCGTGCGCAGCTCCGCCATGGCGGTCATGGCGGTGTGGATGGGATTGCCCTGATTATTGGCATAGAAGGAGTAGAGCAGCTCGCCCTCCCGGCCGATGAGGGCCAGCTTGGTGGTGGTGGAACCCGCGTCCACGCCCAGGAAGCACTCGCCGCTGTAATTCTCTATAGAAGCGCGGCGCACCACCGCTTTGGCGTGGCGGGCGCGGAATTCCTCATAGTCCGCCTGGTCCTTGAACAGCGGCTCCAGCCGCTTGAGCTCAAAGGCCATGGACACGCCGCTTCGCAGCTGCCCGAGCAGTTCGCTGAGCGGACGCGGCTCCGCGTCTCCCGCCTCCAGCGCCGCGCCCATGGCGGCGAAAAGGTGGGCGTCCTCCGGGTCCACCACGTTCTCCGGCGTGAGACGCAGGGTGCGGATGAAAGCCTTTTTCAGCTCCGGCAGAAAGTGCAGCGGCCCGCCAAGAAAGGCGACGCAGCCCCGGATGGGCTTGCCGCAGGCAAGGCCGGAAATGGTCTGGTTCACCACCGCCTGGAAAATGGAGGCGGCCAGGTCCGCCTTGGTGGCGCCCTCGTTGATCAGGGGCTGGATATCGCTCTTGGCGAACACGCCGCAGCGGGCGGCGATGGGGTATATCTCCTTATAATGGGCCGCTTCTTCGTTCAGGCCCGCGGCGTCCGTCTGCAGCAGCGCCGCCATCTGGTCGATGAAGGAGCCGGTGCCGCCCGCGCAGACGCCGTTCATGCGCTCCTCCAGTCCGCCCTTGAAGTAGATGATCTTCGCGTCCTCGCCGCCCAGCTCGATGGCCACGTCCGTCTGCGGCGCCACGGCCTGCAGGGCGGTAGCCACCGCCACCACCTCCTGCACGAAGCCGATGCCCAGCGCCTTGCCCAGATTGATGGAGCCGGAGCCGGTGATCTTCACCCGGAGCATAGCCTCCCCGGTGACGGCCTCCGCCTCCTCCAGCAGCTCCGCCAGCGTCTCCTGGATATGCGCCCGGTGACGGCGGTATTCGCTGTATACGACCTTCTGTTCCTCATCCAATAAAACCAGCTTCACCGTAGTGGAGCCGACGTCGATCCCTGCCCGGTATTGCTTCATGACCTGCGCGCTTCCTTTTTCTCGTCGTTATGCTCTTAGCTATGATATCATGGCGTTCCGCATGATTATAACACCCTGAACGGAAATTTTGTGAAGATTATTTGAATTTTGTTAACGGTTCCCTCTATCATACGCCCGCCACTGCGGCAGAAAAGCCCACGGCCGGATGGCCGCGGGCTTTCAAGTTCGATGTAATACTGATTCTTGATTAAAAGATTTAATCAAGAATCCCGTGTGCTGCGCACACTCGCATCGTGCTGACGCACGCTACGCCGTCTCATGCAGTTCTTGACGCGCTTCGCGCTATAAAAAGCTTAAAGCTTTTTATCAAGAACTAGTATAAGCTTACGCCTTCTTCGCGATCTCGCACAGGGCGGTGAACGCGGCGGCGTCGTGGATGGCCAGCTCGGAGAGCATCTTGCGGTTGATCTCGATGCCGGCGGTCTTCAGACCGTGCATAAAGCTGGAGTAGTTCATGCCGTTGAGCTTGCAGGCGGCGGAGATGCGGGTGATCCACAGCTGGCGGAAGTCGCGCTTCTTGTTCTTGCGGCCCACGTAAGCGTAGGTCAGGGACTTCATGACAGCCTGGTTGGCGACCCGGAAGTGCTTGGACTTGGAGCCCCAGTAGCCCTTCGCCAGCTTCAGGATCTTATTTCTTCTCTTGCGCGTCATCATTGCGCCTTTAACACGTGCCATATCGTTAGCCTCCTAAATTCTTCAGCCTTAGTTTTTATTTGTAGGGGATCATCTTGCGGATCGTCGCCTCGGTGGTGACGTCGGCATAACCGCCGGCGCGCAGACGGCGAGTGCGCTTGGTGTCCTTCTTGGTCAGGATATGGCTCTTGAAGGCCTTCGCACGCTTGACCTTGCCGGTCTTGGTGAGGTTGAATCTCTTCTTTGCACCGGAGTGAGTCTTCAGTTTAGGCATAGTTGAATCTCCTTTCGTCCCAGCGGACTAATTAATCACTTGTTGTTCTTGGGAGCGAGGAACATCACCATGCTCCTGCCCTCCATCTTGCAGGGCTTATCCAGAACGGCCGTCTCGGCGCAGGCCTCAGCGAAACGATTCAGGATCCCCCGGCCGATATCGGTGTGCGCCATCTCGCGGCCGCGGAAACGGACGGAGACCTTGACGCGGTTGCCGTCTGCGATGAACTTCTGCGCGTTTTTCAGCTTGGTGTTGAAGTCGCCGGTGTCGATGTTGGGAGACATACGCACTTCCTTGATCTCCACCACGTGCTGGTTCTTCCTGGCTTCCTTCTCGCGCTTGCTCTGCTCAAAGCGGAACTTGCCGTAGTCCATGAGTTTGCACACGGGGGGGACGGCCTGGGGAGAGATCTTCACGAGATCGAGGCCCTTCTCCTCGGCGATGGCAAGCGCCTGCTGGGAGGATACGATCCCCAGCTGCTCTCCGCTGTCGCCAATGAGCCGGACTTCCTTATCCGTGATCTCCTCGTTGAGTTGATGCACTACGTTAGCGATGACCAAAGCACCTCCAATCGGAAAATAACAAAACGCGGATGCCCGACAGCACCCGCGACGAACCCACCGCGCCCGCTTTCCGGGGGTGGTGGTGAAGACGTTCTTGACCTCTTTGCCTGAAGCGGGAGGTGAGGCGGATGCAGCCAGCCTGCTTTGTTTTGCTCTGATAGTATAGCAGGAAGCGCCAACCTTGTCAAGCAGATTTTGAAAAAACTTTTGCCGGCACGTTCCTCCTCCCCCCCTCCCGCTATTTATCGCAATTCGATAAATAATGCTTGACTTTCGATAAGCGCAGTGGTATCGTGGGATAGAGGGCAGGAAAAACCCTCAGACTTTGAAACACGGAGGGCAAAGCTATGAAGCAGAAAACGCTGGCAAGATGGCTGAAATGGGTGCTGGTGGGCGTGGGGCTCTGCGGCCTTGCGCTGTGTTTGTGGGTGCTGCCGACCTATGGCCGTTCCCTGGCATTCCGCTACCCGGAGTTTTCCTACTGCTATCTCCCCTGGCTCCTCTTTCTCTGGGTCGCGGCGATCCCCTGCTATATCGGTCTGGCGCTGGCGTGGCGCGTGGTGCGGAACATCGAGGCGGACCGCTCCTTCTCCCATGAAAACGCCCGGCTGCTGCAGTATATCGCCGTCATCGCCGCAGCGGACGCCGCCTTCTTCTTTATCATGAACGTCATCTACCTGCTGCTGGGCATGAGCCACCCGGGCATCACGCTGCTGTCCTTCGTGGTGACCTTCATCATCGCCGCAGTCTCCGTGGCGGCCGCCGCCCTGTCCCATCTGGTGCGGAAGGCGGCGGAGCTGCAGGAGCAGAGCGACCTCACCATTTAAGGAGGGACCCATGGAAGGCGAGATCATTTTCAACATCGACGTGATGCTGGCAAAACGCAAGATGAGCGTCACGGAGCTGTCCCAGCGGGTGGGCATCACCCTGGCCAACATTTCCGTCCTGAAAAACGGCCGCGCCAGGGCTTTGAAGATCAGCACTCTGGCAAAGCTCTGCGAGGCGCTGGACTGCCAGCCGGGAGACCTGCTGGCCTACCGGCCGGGCGGCGCGGAGGACGCGCTCGCCGCTCCGCCGGAGCCGTAAAGCGCGGCGCTCTCTTTCTGTTCTCCATGGGACTTTTGCAAAACCCGCTTCCGCCTCTGTACCGCCGCGTATGCGCGCTCTCACAAATGCGCGCTTCGCCCGCGTATACTTTCCCCGAAGCTGGAAAGAATAGGGGTACAGTTCGGCGCGAAGGAGGTGAAGGACATGGAGAACAAGAACGCGAAGAACACCAACAACAATAACGGCAGCAACAATACCAAGGATACCAAGGACACCAACAACGGCAGCAACAATAACAACAGCAAGAACGCCAGAGACTGCGACAGCAGAAACGCCAGAAACTGCAAGTAAGGCCGTACTTCCTATAAGAAAACGGAGAGGAGCTTTTCGCCCCTCTCCGCTTTTTTATTCTGTGAACGCCGCGCCCTTTACAGCGGCTCCGGCGCACGCCCCTGCGTCCGCAGCGCCCGGGCGCTGCGACGTTCCTGCTTCTTGCCGAAGGCCATGGGATAGGCCGCCAGCGCCAGCGGCAGCGCCATGACCACGTCCACCACGGAGTGCTGCTTCAAAAACACCGTGGAAAGGCAGATGAGCAGCGTGATGACGCCGAAGGCCGCCCGCCAGGGCAGCGAGGAAAAATGCTTGCTGTTCCAGCCCCCGTACATAGCGGCGAAAGCGCCCAGCACATGGATGGAGGGGCAGACGTTGGTGTTGGTATCAAAGACATAAAACCACTCCATAAAGCGGGTCAGGACGTTGTCCCGGACAAAGGCCTCCGGCCGCAGGTACTGCGCGGTGGGATAGAGCAGATAGACCGCCATGGTGACGGAATAGGTGATCATCACAAATTTCATCATGCCGCAGAAGCACTCCCGGTCGAAGAAGAAGCCGTAGACCAGCATCCCGATCTGGAACACGAACCAGAACAGGTACGGGAGCAGGAACCATTCGCAAAAGGGGATCATATCGTCCAGCGCACAGTACACCGGATGGTAGACCCGGCCCGGCAGGCCCCGCTCCACCAGTGCGAACAGAAGGCCGAACACCGGCCAGAAGGCCAACAGCTTCACATGGCGAAAGCGCGGCTCATCCAGAGTGCCGGGACGCAGCTCCCGGTAATCCACACAGTCCCACTTCATCGCTTTCCGCTCCTCTCGCCTTTTGTCTCCGCGATATTATAGCAGAATTTCTCTCATTGTCCATGGCGAAAATGTAAACAAATCTTTATGATTTTCTTTCCCCCCGGCGCGCCGGGCCTCTCCCCTTGTGCGGCGCGGAAAAGTGTGGTATACTGCGTGAGAATTTACAAAAGGAGGCCCTTTTATGCGCATCCTGATCCTCTCCGACTCCCACGGGGACGTGGAGAGCATGAAAGCCGCCGTGGCGCGCACGCAGCCCCAGCAGCTCCTGCATCTGGGAGACTGCTGGCAGGACGGCGCGGCGCTGAAGCGCGCCTTTCCCCAGCTGCCGCTGGCTCAGGTGCCCGGAAACTGTGACGCCTATGACTTATCGGCCCGGGGGCCGTCGGAGCTGACGCTGAGCTTCGAGGGACACCGCGTTTTTCTCTGCCACGGCCACCGCTACCATGTGAAATCCGGCCTGCTGGCCCTCAGCTACGCCGCCCGGGAGGCCGGCGCGGAGCTGTGCCTTTTCGGCCACACTCACGCGCCGTATCTGGAGAGCTGCGACGGTCTGACCCTGCTGAACCCCGGAAGCATCGGCGCGCCCTACCGCCACAGCTTCGCCGTGGCGGAGACCGAGGGCGGCAAACTCCGCTGCGCCCTGCTCACCCTGTAACGCCGGGAAAACGGGCGGTGCGCCGCCCCATTCACAACACAAAGGAAGTGACCGCCGCATGGAAGCGGAAAAGCCCAACCTGTTCCAGCGCCCCCTCTCCGTCACGCTGCTGGCCCTGCTCTGCGCCGCCCTCTGGGGCAGCGCCGCCGCCTTTATCAAGCTGGGCTACGCCGTGATAGGCATCGCGGAGAATGATACCGCAGGCCAGATCCTGTTCGGCGGCTGCCGCTTCGCCATGGCGGGCCTGCTGACGCTGCTGTTCGCCTCTGTCCCCGCCCGCCGACTGCCCCGGCCCCGCACCGCCGCTGTCTGGAAGCGCGTGGGCGCTCTGGCGCTGACCCAGACGTTTTTGCAGTACCTCTGCTTTTATGTGGGCGTGGCCCACACCTCCGGCACCAATGTGGCCGTCCTCAACGGCTGCGGCGTTTTCGTCACCATCCTTGTGGCGGCGCTGCTGTTCCGCACGGAGCGGCTGGACCGCTACAAGGCGCTGGGCTGCCTGCTGGGCGTGGGAGCGGTGCTGCTGATGAACCTCTCCGGCTTTTCCCAGGGGCTGCGCTTCTCCCTGCAGGGCGAGGGGCTGATCTTCGGCGCCGTCCTCTCCTATGCCTTTTCCACCAGCCTGATGAAGCGCTATTCCGCCTATGACGACCCTGTGATGCTCTCCGGCTGGCAGTTCTTTCTGGGCGGTCTGGCCATGGCGGCCTTGGGCCTTGCTATGGGCGGGCGGCTTCGCATCTCCTCTGCCGCCGCAGCGGGTATTCTGCTGTACCTCGCCTTTCTCTCCGCCGTGGCCTACTCCCTCTGGGGCCTGCTGATGAAGTACAATCCCGTCTCCCGCATCTCCATATATAACTTCGCAAACCCCATCTTCGGCGTGCTGTTCTCCGCGGCGCTGCTGGGAGAGACGGAGCAGGCCTTCCGCCTCGTGACCCTGCTGGCCCTGGCGCTGGTCTCCCTTGGCATTTTCATCGTCAACCGCTTCGGCGGCCGTGAAAAGGCCCAGGCTACAGCCTGAAAAGTAAATAACTCTCCGGACGGCGCTGCTGTCCGGAGCGCTGCTTTATCGCTGTACGGCCCCGGGTGGGGAATATCGGGCCTTACACAGGGAAAGCTAAAGCCCGGCGGAGAAACGCGCCCGCGGCCCTCAGCGCCGCATAAAGCGCTCCCATCGCGTTTTCCCGTGGACATAATAAGATAAATTACGAGATACAATAAAAGCTGTGACCGGGCGGACAAAGCGCCTGCGCCTTTGGCGCGGCAGTTCCTCCGCTGCGGCAGGAAAGGATGGTCTTTAGGATGAAACGCAAGACAAGAGTGGCGCTCCTCACCAGCGGCGGCGACTGCCAGGGCCTGAACGCCACCATTCGCGCCATCGGCAAGACGCTGTTTCAATATGTGGACAATCTGGAGATCTACGGTATGTACGACGGCTACCGCGGTCTCGTGGAGGGCGACTACCGCTTCATGGAATCCGGGGACTTCTCCGGCATCATCAACCTCGGCGGCACCATTCTCGGCACCTCCCGGCTGCGCTATATCCCCGGCAAGGCCATCGTGGACAAGGACGGCAACGACCTCATGCCCGCCATGCTCGCCACCTACAACCGGCTGAATCTGGACTGCGTGGTCTGCCTCGGCGGCAACGGCACGCAGAAAAGCGCCAGGCTGCTGATGGACGCGGGCATGAACGTCATCACCCTGCCCAAGACCATCGACAACGACATTTACGGCACCGACGAGACCTTCGGCTTCCAGAGCGCGGTGGACATCGCCACCCATGTGATGGACTCCATCCACACCACCGCCCTGGCCCACAGCCGTATTTTCCTCGTGGAGTGCATGGGCCGCGACGCAGGCTGGCTCACTCTCAGCGCGGGACTTGCCAGCGGCGCGGACGTGATCCTCATCCCCGAGATCCCCTATGATATCTCCAAGGTGGCCGATTTCATCGAGGAGCGCCGCCGCCGGGGCCGCGCCTTCACCATCATCGCGGTGGCGGAGGGCGCCGTGTCCAAAAACGACGACATCCTCTCGGAGGAGGAGCGCCGCGCCCTGAAGGCCCAGCAGCAGTTCCCCGTGGTCTCCTATGAGATCGCCGCCCATCTGGAGCGGCTCACCGGGCAGGAGGCCCGCGTGGTGGTCCCCGGCCACTTCCAGCGCGGCGGCTCGCCCTGCCCAAGGGACCGCGTCCTGGCCACCCGCTTCGGCGCCGCCGCCGCCCATCTCATCATGGAAAAGCGCTACGGCTGCATGGTGGGCATGGTAAAGGGCGAGATCGTCACCGTCCCGCTGGAGGAGGCCGCGAGCCGGACCAAGTTCCTGCCCGCGGATCACCCCCTGATCCAGGTGGCCCGGGATACCGGCGTCTGCTTCGGCGACTGATACTGAATACAGCAGCAAGCCCCCTTCCGCTTTGGATGCGGAAGGGGGCTTTTATATGCCGCTGTATCGGCGTGTTTTACGTCAGATTTTCCAGCCGGAACCGCTCCCACACGCCGCCGGAGGGCAGCGCCGAGACCGTCCGGGTGCCGCCGAGAGGGTCGGGAAAGGTGAGCCGGAAGGCCCAGAGGGCCATGCCGCCCTCCTCCCCTCCGCCGTAGCGTTCGTCACCCAGCACCGGCGTGCCCCGGGAGGCGAACTGCACCCGGATCTGATGGTTCCGCCCGGTGTGGAGCAGGATATGCGCCAGAGCCTGCGGCCCTGCCGCCGTCTCGACCGTCTCCAGCACGCGGTAGGACAGCGCCGCCTCCTTCGCGCCCCGGTGGGCGCGGTCCACGCAGATGGTCTTTCGCTGCTTCTCGTCCCTCGCCAGCCAGTCCCGGAGCGTCCCCTCCGGCGCGGCGGGAACGCCCCGCAGCACCGCGAGATACTCCTTGCGCAGCTGCCGCTGCTCCGAGGCCCGGGCCAGAAGCTCCGCCGCGCCGTGGCTCCGGGCGAAGACCATGACGCCCCCCACCTCCCGGTCCAGCCGGTGGATGAGGTACACGCCGCCGAGGCCGCCGCTTTTGCGCTGCCGCGCCTCAAGCAAAGAGACCATGTCCCGCTCTCCCGGCTTTCCCTTCTGGGACAGCACGCCCGCCGGCTTCACGCAGGCGATGCACTCCCGGTTCTCATACAGGATGTCCATGTTTCCTCCTTACAGGCGCTCAGTGACCACGGGGCACCCGCTGCAGGTCGCCCTTTTCCTTTTTCAGATCCGCGTACAGCAGATCCGCCAGCACGATGCCGAGGGGCAGCAGCGCCGCGAACGCGGCCCGTCCCAGAAACAGGCGGCAGAGGGCGGTGGAGGTGGCGGCTCCCGCCACGAAGGCCGCCAGCATCCCCAGATGCTTGCAGCCCCGCAGCCAGAAGCCCTCGCCCTTGTGCCGCGCCGCCTTGCAGAAGGCGACGCCCATCTGCCGGACGTGGTTGGTGCAGAAGGTGGTGGCCATGGGGATGCCCTCCGCCTGACGGAAGGTGTTGTACTGCATGGAACAGATGAAGTTCACCACGATCTGGGAGATCTGGAAAGGCGCGCTCTCCGGCAGCAGGCCCAGAAACACCACCGTCGCCATCTCCAGCATGACAAACAGCGTGTCCCAGCGCAGGAAGTTCAGCCGCCGGATAGGCCCCGCGATGGACTCGGAGATCACGGTCCCCAGAAAATAGGCGCTCAGGGGGATGAAATAGTACAGAACGTGGGCCCACTCTCCCCTGCCCATAGCCATGGCCAGCAGCAGGAGGTTCCCCGTCTGGGCGTTGCAGAACACGCCGCCGCGGATGGCATAGGTGAAGGCGCCGAGAAAACCTCCTACATACATGAGGGTGATGAACACCCACGTCTTTTCACATTCCAGATACTCGTTTTGCGATAGCTCTTGCTGTTGCTTTTCCATGTCGTTTTCTCTCCGCTTTTGTCTCTTTCGCGGCGTGCGTGCTCACACCACCTGGAAGAGATAGAATTTCAGATACTCCGTCTCCGGCACGCCCCAGAGGATGGGATGGTCCGGGGCCTGCTGGCGCGCCTCGATCTGGCGCAGCTGCACCCCCGCGTCGACCGCCGCCTCCGCCAGCATCTCCCTAAACAGCTCGTCCGTCATAAAGTGGGAGCAGGAGCAGGTGGCGAGATAGCCGCCCCGTGGCAGCAGCTTCATAGCCCGGCGGTTGATCTCCCGGTAGCCCCGGTAGGCGTTGCGGCGGGTGGCGCCGCTCTTGGTGAAGGCGGGCGGGTCCAGAATGATGTAATCATACTCCTTTTTCCCGCTCTCCGCCATGGCCGTCAGCAAATCAAACACATCCGCCTGCAAAAAGTCCATGCGGCCCTCAAGGCCGTTGCGCCGGGCGTTGCGCTCCGCCATGGCCACGGCGTCCTTCGACACGTCCACCGCCGTCACATGGGCCGCCCCGGCCTTCGCCGCGTTCAGGGCGAAAGCGCCGGTATGGGTAAAGCAGTCCAGCACCCGCCGCCCCGGCGCCAGCCGCGCCGCCGCGAGACGGTTATACTTCTGGTCCAGGAAAAAGCCGGTCTTCTGCCCGTGGATGTAGTCCACGTCATAGAAAATGCCGTTCTCGCAGATGGTCACATGGCCGTCCAAATCCGCGGCAAGGCCCGGCAGGGCGGCGAAGCCAGTGACCGCCTCCAGCCCCTCCTTTGCCCGGAGAGGGGAATCGCTGCGCTCATAAATGGCCCGGACGGTGACGCCCATGGCGGCCAGCTCCTCCTGAAGCAGCCGGTACAGCAGCTCCTTCACCCGGTCCGTGCCGAGGGACAGCACCTCCGTCACCAGGATATCCCCGAAGCGGTCCACCGTCAGGCCCGGAAACTGGTCCGCTTCCCCGAAGATCAGGCGGCAGGCGTCGAAATCCGGCCCCATGACCTGCCGGCGGTACTCCAGAGCATAGCGCACGCGGCGGCGGTAAAACGCCTCGTCGAAACGGTCGTTGGTGTTGCGGGAGAGCAGGCGCACCCGGATCTTGGAATGGTCGTTCACATAGCCCGCGCCGAGCCAGCTGCCCTTTTTCGAGCAGACGTCCACGATCTCTCCGTTTTCATAGCTCCCGGAGCAGGCCGTCACCTCCTCCCCGTACACCCAGGGGTGTCCCGCGCGCAGGGCGCGCTCCGCCTTTTCCGTGACGGTGAGGATGGGATAGGGTCTTGTCATAATCGTTTTCCCCCTTGCCGGCGGCTGTACGCGCCGCGTCTTACGTTCCGAAAGGCAGACGGCGGTAAAACGCCGCCTGCCCGCGTTTTTTATTCCACAGTGACGGACTTGGCCAGGTTCCGGGGCTTGTCGATGTCGCAGCCCCGCTGCAGCGCCACATAGTACGCAAACAGCTGCAGCGGCACCACGCCGAGGGAGGGCTGCAGCATCTCCAGCGTCTCCGGGATGGCGATGACCTCCGTGGCGTTCTTCGCCATCTCCTCCGCCCGGCCCTCCGTGGTGAGGGCCATGACGTCCGCTCCCCGGGACCGCACCTCCACGACGTTACTCATGGCCTTATCGAACAGCGGGCCGTAGGTGCCCAGCGCCACCACCAGCGTCCCCGGCTCGATGAGGGAGATGGTGCCGTGCTTCAGCTCCCCGGAGGCGTAGGCCTCGGAGTGGATGTAGGAGATCTCCTTGAGCTTCAGCGAGCCCTCCAGCCCCATGGCGAAGTCCAGATTCCGGCCGATGAAGAACACGGAATCGTGGTTGAAATAGCGGGAGGCAAGGTACTGGATATGGGTGGTGTCCGCGAGGATCTGCTCCATCTTCTCCGGCAGGCGGCCCATCTCCTCCACCAGCGCGGCGTAGTCCGCCCCGCTGATGGTCCCCAGCGCGTCCGCCACATACAGGCCCAGGAGCTGCAGCAGAGCCAGCTGGGTGCTGTAGGCCTTGGTGGTGGCCACGGCGATCTCCGGCCCCGCCCAGGTGTACAGCACGTCGTCCGCCTCCCGGGCGATGGAGCTGCCCACCACGTTCACGATGGAGAGGATGTGCGCTCCGCGCTTCTTCGCCTCCCGCAGCGCCGCCATGGTGTCCAGCGTCTCGCCGGACTGGCTGATGACGATGACGAGGGTCCTGTCGTTCACAAGCGGGTCGCTGTAGCGGAACTCCGAGGCAAGCTGCACCTCCACGCCGCGCCGCCAGAGTTTTTCGAGGAAATACTTCCCCACCATGCCCACATGGTAGGACGAGCCGCAGGCCACGATATAGACCTTTTCCAAAGCCCGGAGCGCCTCGGGCGAGAGCGTCAGCTCATCCAGCGCCACCCGGCCGTCCCGGAGGCGGGGCTGCACCGTCCGCCGGACGGCGTCGGGCTGCTCCATGATCTCCTTGAGCATGAAATGCTCATAGCCGCCCTTTTCCGCGGCGGACACGTCCCAGTCGATATGGTGGTGCTGCTTTTCGACGGGCAGCTGCATGGCGTTGTACACCCGGACGCCGCTTTTCGTCAGCACCGCCACCTCGCCGTCCTCCATATACGCCACGTCCCGGGTGTAGCGGAGGAGGGCCGTCACGTCGGAGGCGATGAAATTGCCCTCCTCGGAGAAGCCCAGCAGCAGCGGCGCGTCCTTCCTCGCGGCGATGATGCGGTCGGGGCAGTCCGCGCAGAGCATCCCCAGCGCGTAGGCCCCCTCGATGCGGCGCAGCACACGGCCCACCGCCTCGAAAAAGTCGCCGCACTCGTTATAGTAGAATTCCAACAGCTGAGCCACCACCTCCGTGTCCGTCTCGGACTGGAAAGTGACGCCCTGGGAGAGCAGGAATTCCTTCAGCTCCAGATAATTCTCGATGATGCCGTTGTGGATAACGGCGAACTTCCCGCCCTCGCTCATATGGGGGTGGGAGTTCCGGTCCGAGGGCGCGCCGTGGGTGGCCCAGCGGGTGTGGCCGATGCCGATGACGCCGGAAAGGTCCTCCCCGTCATGGAGCAGCTGGCGCAGCACCTGAAGCCGGCCCTTGCTCTTTCGCACCTGCAGCGTGTGCGCCGGCGAGACCACCGCCACGCCGGCGGAGTCATAGCCCCGGTACTCCAGATGGGCCAGACCGTCCAGCAGAATGGGGGCCGCCTGCCGCGTCCCCACATATCCAACGATTCCGCACATAAAAAAGCTCCTTCTGAATCAAAAATGGCGCTGTTTTTCCGCGAAAAGGGCGCGATACGCCCCTTCCGCCCGGTCAAACGCAATTTTCCGCTCAAAAGGACAAACACGCAGGCAATTTGTTCTTTCTCTCCGGCCGCAGCCCCTCTGTTTTGCGGTTGCCCGCATATTTCTGACTGCGTCACGCACCCGAAGTCGGTGCGGGAGAGCATCCGCCGAATCTTCGATCACTCTCCTCCTCGTCGTCCCGCCGCGTTGCGCGGCGGGCGCTGGCGCTTCTGATGGGCCGCTGCCCATGAGTCTCCTTTCCCGTTCCTGCGATCTTTTCTCCCGGCGTATCGCGCCGGCGCGCCGGGGAAAGCCCGGCGCTATGGGATAAACCGCCCTCCCGCCGCAAATACTCACCTGGGGAGGTGGTCTGTACGCTGAAAGTTTTTGTCCGCTCCGCGGTGATCTATCTCGTGCTGCTGCTGGGCCTGCGCCTGATGGGCAAGCGCCAGATGGGCGAGCTGGAGCTGAACGAGCTGGTCATCGCCATGCTTCTCTCCGACATGGCCTCCACACCCGTGCAGGACCTGGACGTGCCGCTGCACTACGGCCTGATCTCCGCCCTGACGCTGCTGCTGCTGTCGCTGCTGCTGTCCTTCCTCTGCCTCAAGAGCCTGCGCTTCCGCACCCTGTTCTGCGGGAATCCCACCCTCATCATCCGGGACGGGCAACTGCTGCAGGATTCCATGCGGCGCAGCCGCTTCACGGTGGACGAGCTCATCGGCGAGCTGCGGGTGCAGGGCGTGACGGACCTGCGCACCGTGAAGTACGCCATTCTGGAGACCAACGGCCAGCTCTCGCTGGTGCTGCAGTCGGACTCCCAGCCTCTCACGCCCGGCGACCTGCAGATCGAAACGGAGCCGGCGGAGCTGCCCGTCCTGCTCATCAGCGACGGGCGGCTGCTGGGCAAGGAGCTCAGCAAGGCGGGACTGGACGAGCGGTGGCTGAATAAGCTCTTGCGGCAGCACGGCCTGCGCAGCTATAAGGAGGTCTTTTTCCTCAGCGTGGACGCGAAAAAGCAGCCCCTGCTCATCCCGAAGGACAAGCGCTGAAAGCCCTCACTTCTCCGCCAGGATCTTGGTCAGCTCCTGCATGAAGGTGTTGATGTCCTTGAACTGGCGGTAGACCGAGGCGAAGCGGACATACGCCACCTCGTCCACTTCCTTGAGCTTTTCCATGACCAGCTCGCCGATCTCCTCGGTGCTGACCTCCCGCTCCAGGGAGTTCTGCAGGCTCTGCTCAATCTCCGCCGCCATCTCCTCCAGCTTCGCCACGGACACCGGCCGCTTCTCGCAGGCCCGGAGCATCCCGTTGAACACCTTGCGGCGGTCGAAGCTCTGGCGGCTGCCGTCCTTCTTGATGACCACCATGGGCAGGCTCTCTACCGTCTCATAGGTGGTAAAGCGCTTTTCACAGGCAAGGCACTCCCTGCGGCGGCGGATGCTCTCCTCCGCCGGGCGGGAATCCACCACCCTGCTTTCCTGGTATCCGCAGAACGGGCATTTCATGGCTCGGTCCTCCTTCTCTCTGTCGGCGGCGGGCGGCAAGGCCGCTTTTTCGCTCGCCTTGTGGGCATTATAGCACAGCGCCGCCCCATTTGGTAGCGGTAAAATAATTTTTTCTCACCGGGGCAGCACCGGCGTTCCCTCCGGGGAAAAGGCGTAGATCACATAGCGGCGGCCGCCGATCTGCCGCAGCTGCGCCAGACAGAACAGCTCCGTCAGGGGAAAGGGCGCGCCCTGGTCGTAGGGCAGGGCCACAAGGCGCAGGCTCCCCGCCAGCCGCGTCAGCGTCCCCTCCGCGCGGATGCGGCTCCCCCACTCGCCCGCGAGCTCTCCCCCGTAGGGCTGCCAGGCCCCGTCTCCGCTGCGGCGCAGCACGCCGCCCTGCCAGCGTCCAAGGCCCTGGAGCTGCTGCTCGGCGAAGCGCTTGCGGCAGTACATCCCCTGCCCCCTCGGCTCCATGACCCCCAGCAGCCGCTCTCCGTTTTCACCACTCAGATACGCCCGGCAGATGCCCTCCCGGCGCTGGTCCGCCAGCGCCTCGATCTGGTAGTACAGTCCCTCCTGCGCCCAGCGGAGCTTCCCCACCGGCGCGCCGCCCTCCAGCAGCAGCGGCAGCTCGTTCATGCGCTCTCCCTCCTTATCGTCGGCTGGAAAGGCCCAAAAAGGCCCCGTGCCATCCTATGCACGGGGCCTTCGTCTCTATGTCTCTTTTCCGCTCAGCCGATGGTATAGGGGCCGCGCACCAGCAGTTTCACGGTGTCCGCCGTGGCCCTGGCGCCGCGTCCGTCCACGGTGGCCATGTACAGGTGGTTCGCCGCCAGGGCGCCGCCGCTGCCGAGGGTGGACCCGGCGGTGGTATCCACCAGTCCCGGAGAGGAGGACGCCACGCAGGTAGCAGTGCCCACCCGCAGCATCAGCTCACAGCCTGTCTTACCGGTGAGGGTCTGTCCCTTCTGCAGCGTCACCACCACGAAGGTGGGCGCGTTATAGCTCCCCGGCTCGGAGGAGCCGGCGCCGCTTCCTCCGGCAAGCTCCTTCTCCGCCGCGGCGATCTCTGCGGAGAACTCCTCCTTCAGCGCCGCGTCCCGCTGCTTGATGAGCGTTTGGAGCTTCTCCGTCACCGTGCCGAGGAAGGTGTCGTTGAGATAGCTCAGGGACACCAGCGGGTCGCTCTGCCCGCCGGCGGAGGCCAGCACGCTCACTCCCGCCGCCGTCAATGCCAGCACCAGCGCCAGCGCCAACGCCAGCTTCGCCGCCATATGCCGCTTTTTCATCCCTCAGCCCTCCTATGTATCCCATATTGTTTCTGTTATTGTCTCTATCAAAGCCCCGCAGGGGGGCGAGCCTCCCTGCGGGGCGCTGCTTAGACGAGTTCATCGCGCCGCAGGCCAAAGCTCACCGCTATGGCGCCGTCGATCTTCTCCATCAAGTCGCCGTCCACCCGGCCCATCCGCTCCCGCAGGCGCCGCTTATCCAGCGTCCGGATCTGTTCCAATAATACCACAGAATCCCGCGTGAGTCCATAGGTACCGGAAGAAAGTTCGATATGGGTGGGCAGCTTCGCCTTGTTGATCTGGGACGTGATGGCGGCGGCGATCACCGTGGGGCTGTGCCGGTTGCCTGTATCGTTCTGCACGATCAGCACCGGCCGCACGCCCCCCTGCTCGCTTCCCACCACGGGACTGAGATCAGCGTAATAAATATCTCCGCGTCTTACGCTCGTATCCACCTTCGTTCACACTCCGCCGCTATGAAGTACCCGCCGCTCCCCCTTTCTGTCAAAGGAGCGGGGCCACTATCATTCTCCCACGCAGCCGCGGAATTTATACCGGCATTCCGGCGCCCCCAACGCATCCTATGCCGCCGCGCCGGACGGCGTGACGGGCGGCCCGTCCGCCGCGGGTGTACCGGCAGCTCCCGGCGAAAAGAAAGGACAGGCCCCGGCCTGCCCTTTCTTGATGAATAGCAACCTTTATCAGTAGAGGAGCTGGAGGTTGTAATCCACCACCTCGCCGCCCTGCAGGTAATAGCGGGGCACCCGCTTGCTCACCGCACAGAGCAGCTCATAGCTGATGGTGCCGCAGCGCTTCGCCGCGTCGTCGATGAGGTTGTTCTCACCGTAGACCTCGATGACGTCGCCCTCCTGCACATCCGGCAGGTCCGTCAGGTCGATCATGGTCATATCCATGCAGACGCGGCCCACGATGGGGGCCGGGCCGTCCCTGGTGAGGACGGAGAAGTTGTTGCCCAGCGCCCGGAAGAAGCCGTCCGCGTAGCCGATGGGGATAACGCCGATGCGGCTGGGCCGGGAGGTAAAATAGGTGCGGCCGTAGCTCACGGAGGTCTCCGGGTCAAAGTCCTTGACAGTGGAGACGGTGGTCTTGACAGTCATGACGGGCTTCATGCCCATGCGCACCGCGAGATCGCCCGTGCCGTACATGATGATGCCGCAGCGCACCATGTCCCAGGCGTACTGGGGATAGGTGCAGATGCCGCCGGCGTTGCAGCAGTGGTGGAGGCGGAACTTAAAACCGCCCTGCTCCTCCACCGCGGCGATCATCTTTTCAAAGCGGGCGCGCTGGGTCCTGGTGAAGGCCACGTGCTCCGGCGCGTCCTCGTCGGAGACGCAGAAGTGGGTGAACACGCCCTCCACGTCCAGATTGGGCAGCCGGATCAGCTCCAGAATGTCCCGCAGGCTCTGCTCGAAATGGCTCTCGTCACACTGAAAGCCCAGGCGGCCCATGCCGGTATCCAGCTTCACATGGACCTTCATCTTCCCGCCGCGCTTCCCGGCCTCGTCGTTGAAGGCCCGGGCGATGGCAAGGTTCTGCACCGCCTGCGTCATGTCCAGCCGGAGGATGCGCGCCGCCTCACAGGCGGGGGTGAAGCCCAGCATGAGGATGGGGAGCTTAATGCCGTTGGCCCTCAGCTCCTCGCACTCGTCGATATTGGAAGCGGCGAGATAGGACGCGCCGATCTTCTCCAGATGACGGGCCACGCGCACCGCGCCGTGCCCGTAAGCGTCCGCCTTGACGACGCCCAGCAGCTTCGCCTCCGGCCCCACCCGGCGGCGGATGACCTCCATATTGTGCGTCAGGTTATCCAGGTCGATCTCCGCCCAGGTGCGCATGAGTTTCGGTTCTTTCTGTTCCATGCTCTTTTACGCCCCTCTTTCCTCTGTGCTTTCCGTATATGTCAAGCGCTGCTTCCGTTCAATCCGGCACAAGTATATCACCAAAGGCAAACTCCGTAAACTGTAATCTGATAATTAACGAACCGTCCTCGCTGATCTCCGCCGCCACAGGCGTTCCGCTCATCTCGTCCAGATAAAGGGTGTGGTACAGCTTCCCTTCCCCGCTCTCCGTCTCCAGCGTCAGCCGCAGACAGTCCACGCCGCCGTATGCCTCCCGGCTCTCCTCCAGCGGATAGCCCTCCCGCGCCGCGTCCATGAGCCGGGGCAGCGCCGCCGCGGGAGACAGCTTCCCCTCCCCCAGCGTCCCCGCATCCAGACACAGGTCCTCATAGCGAAGCGAAGCCGTCTCGCCGTCAAACACGGCGCTGAGTCCCGCGAGCCGCTCCGGCGCGAGCACCGTCACGGTGCTCTCCCCCTCCGGCACATACTCGCAGCGGAGCGTATACTCCCGCAGCTCCGAGGCGTATTCGCACTTCACCACCGCCTCCATGGAGCAGCTCTCCATCTGCCGGAAGCGCTCCAGCGCCTGCCCCGCCGCCTCCTCCGTATCGCCGCCGCAGCCTGCGAGCAGGCAGAGCAGCAAAAGCCCCCACCACCATCGTTTCATGCCGCGTCCTCCCTTCCGCCTTTTCTCCGGACATACCTATGCCCTCCGCCGCGAAAGTATGCCCGCGCCGCCGTTTTCCCCGCCCCGGTACAGAAAATGCGGCCCATGGCGGCAGTTTTCGTGCAAATTGTACCTTGCAAGTTCCGACACGCTGTGTTATAAGTATTAAGAAACAGCGTTGAATGGGAAAATAGCGCATCCCCCTTGCCAAGAGAGGACCGGTCGCCGGCTGCAAGCCGGTCCGCGAGGGCGCGCTTGGTTCGCCCGGGAGCTGCCGCGAGGAAATGCGCGGCCGGTTCGCCTCCGTTATGGGGCCACGAGTGTGCGCGTCAGCGCAAATGCGGGTGGTACCGCGGAAGGCCAGCCTTTCGTCCCCAGATTTGGGACGGAGGGCTTTTTTGTTGCCCTTGGAGGTGCGGTATGATCTGTTATCTCGTCCGGCACGGCAGGGATGACGACAGCGTAAGAGGCGGCTGGAGCGATCACGGCCTGACTCCCCTTGGCGTCGAACAGGTGCGCGCGCTGGCCCGGGAGATGGCCGCGTCGCAGATAGACGTCGGCTGCATCTATTCCAGCGACCTGAGGCGCGCCAGAGAAACCGCCGCCATTTTATCGGACCAGCTGCATATACCGGTCGTCTATGACCCCGGCTTCCGGGAGGCCGACAACGGAGACCTGGCCGGCATGAAAAATGAGCTTGCAAGCCAGCGCTTTCCCGGGCTGTACTGGTCCGCTCTGGCTTACACGGAGCGCTACCCAAACGGCGAAAGCCCGGAGCTGTTTTTCCGCCGCGTCCAATACGCCTGGACGGAGCTTAAAAGGAACGTTTCGGCGCGCTCCGCGAAAGACGTCCTGCTGGTCACCCACGGCGGCGTCATGGAAGCCATTTTGTGTATAGAAAATGGTGTCGAATTTTCCAACAAAACCCGGCATTTTTCCACTCCCAACGCGAAACCGATCCCCGTTGCGATCCGTTAAAATACTTCCACAGAAGGAGTTTAGAACCATGAAAGAACAACTGGCAAAGATCCGCGCGGAGGCGCTGGCGGCCCTTGAGAACGCCAAAGCCTCCGCCGAGCTGGACGCCCTGCGGGTCCAGTATCTGGGCAAAAAGGGCGAGCTGACCGCCGTCCTGAAGCAGATGGGCCGGCTCTCCGCCGAGGAGCGGCCCGCCATGGGCCAGCTGGCCAACGAGGTCCGCGCCGCGCTGGAGAGCGCGCTGGAGGCCGCCTCGGAGAAGCTGGAGGAGGCCGCTTTGGAGCACAGGCTCCAGGCGGAGACCGTGGACGTGACCATCCCCGGCGCCAGAACCAAGGTGGGCCACCGGCACCCCATGTATGTGGCGCTGGACGAGCTGAAGGAGATCTTCATCGGCATGGGCTTCACCGTGCTGGAAGGCCCGGAGGTGGAGCTGGCGGAGCTGAACTTCGACCGCCTCAACGCCGAGGAGGGCCATCCCTCCCGCGACTGGTCCGACACCTTCTACTTCGACGAGGACAGTCGGGTCATGCTCCGCTCCCAGACCAGCCCCATGCAGGTCCGGGCCATGGACACCATGGAACTGCCTATCCGTATGCTGGCCCCCGGTCGGGTGTACCGCAAGGACGAGGTGGACGCCACCCACTCTCCCATGTTCCATCAGGTGGAGGGCATGGTCATCGACAAGGGTGTCACCATGGCCGATTTGAAGGGTACCCTGAATACCGCGGTGAAAAAGCTCTACGGTGAGAACACCGTCACCCGCTTCCGCCCCCACCACTTCCCCTTCACCGAGCCGAGCTGCGAAATGGACGTGCAGTGCCACAAGTGCGGCGGCGTGGGCTGCCCCACCTGCAAGGGCGAGGGCTGGATTGAGCTGCTGGGCGCGGGCATGATCCACCCGAGGGTGCTGGAGATGGCCGGCATCGACCCGGAAGTGTACTCCGGCTGGGCCTTTGGCTTCGGATTGGAGCGTCTGGCCATGCGCCGCTTCAAAATCTCCGATCTGCGGCTCATCTTTGAAAACGACGTGCGGTTCCTCGAGCAGTTCTAAAGAATGTCCAAGGGGGACGTTGTCCCCCCTGGATGCAAAAGCGCCGCGCCGCAGGCGGCACAGCGCTTTTGATACCCCCCTCGCCTCGCCAAAACGGCTTCGCCGTTTTGTGCGAATATTCGCGGAGTGCTGCAGCGCGCTTGCCGCGAGCGCGGCTCGCACGTTTGCACTCCGAGAG
Organism: Oscillospiraceae bacterium; assembly: GCA_051867615.1. Classification (GTDB taxonomy): domain Bacteria; phylum Bacillota; class Clostridia; order Oscillospirales; family Oscillospiraceae; genus RGIG5472. The sequence goes on from JBJDYU010000003.1 coordinate 23,367, forward strand.
GTGTTTTTCCGACGTACACAAGGTGAATTGCCCGCCAGGGCAAGAGAAAGTGGCCTGGTCCACGCCGCCGGAAAAACAGATAATATCCGCTTTCGCCAAATAGGGCGAAAGGCTTTGAGATTTTCCTGATATAGGAGGATAAACATATGAATCTAAGCCGCAAATGGCTCAACGAGTTCGTCACCGTTGACGCCAGCGATAAAGACTTTGCCGAGGCCATGACCCTCTCCGGCTCCAAGGTGGAGACCACGGAGGCCCCCGGCGCGGAGATCAGCAACGTGGTGGTGGGCCGCATCCTCTCCATGGAGCGCCACCCCAACAGCGACCATATGTGGGTCTGCCAGCTGGATGTGGGCAGGGAGGAGAGCGTCCAGATCGTCACCGGCGCGTGGAACGTCCACGTGGGCGATCTGGTCCCCGCCGCCCTCCACAAATCCACCCTGCCCGGCGGCATCAAGATCGAAAAGGGCAAGCTGCGGGGTGTGCCCTCCAACGGTATGCTCTGCTCCCTCAAGGAGCTGAATCTGGACGAGCGCGACTTCCCCTACGCCGTCATCACCGCCGCGGCGATCCTCGGCGACTATAAGCCCCTCGACCCCGAAAAGCCCTCCATCCCCGCGGACGTGCAGCCCGGCCACAAGATCTACGGCCCTGTAGTGGCCGCGAAGGTCACGGCGGTGGAAAACGCCGGCAATGGCCAGTGGAAGTGCAGTCTCAGCGACGGCAAGGCGGCATACGAAGTTATCACGCCCTGCCAGAACATCCACGAGGACGATCTCGTGGCCTACAACACCAAGACCTACACCATCTGCACCCTGGCGGACCTCCATGCCCAGCAGGCGGAGTTCCCCCACTGCATCGCGGACGGTATCTTCGTCCTGCAGGAGGAGGGCGTGCAGAGCGGCGACGACATCAAGCCCGTCATCAACGCGGACGACCGGGTGGTGGAGTTTGAGATCACGCCCAACCGCCCCGACTGCCTGAGCGTCATCGGTCTCGCCCGGGAGGCCGCCGCCACCTTCGGCGCCGAGCTGCGGCTCCACGAGCCGGTGGTGAAGGGCGGCGCCGAGGGCAGCCTCTGCGAGCTGCTGGACGTGGAGACCCCGGCGGCGGACCTCTGCCCCCGCTACACCGCCCGCATGGTGCGCAATGTGAAGATCGCCCCCTCCCCCAAGTGGATGCGGGAGCGCCTGCGCTCCATGGGCGTGCGCCCCATCAACAACATCGTGGATATCACCAACTACGTCATGCTGGAGTACGGCCAGCCCATGCACGCCTTCGACTACCGCTACGTCAAGGGCGGCAAAATCGTCGTCCGCCGGGCGGAGGACGGCGAGGAGCTGACCACCCTGGACGGCAATGTGCGCAGGCTGACGAGCAATATGCTGGTCATCGCGGACGAGACGCGGGCCGTGGGCCTCGCGGGCATCATGGGTGGCGAGAACAGCGAGATCGTGGACGATACCGTGGATGTGGTCTTCGAGTCCGCCAACTTCGACGGCACCTGCATCCGCAAGACCGCCCTGGCTCTGGGTATGCGCACCGAGGCCAGCGCCAAGTTCGAGAAGGGTCTTGACCCCCTCAACACCCTGCCCGCCGTGAACCGTGCCTGCGAGCTGGTGGAGCTGCTGGGCGCGGGCGAGGTGCTGGACGGCGTCATCGACATTCTGAACCACGTCCCCCAGCCCACCGTCCTGAAGCTGGAGCCGGAGCGCATCAACGCCCTCCTCGGCACCGAGGTGGAGGCGGAGGAGATGCGCCGCATCCTGCGCAAGCTGGACTTCCGGGTGGAGGGCGATCAGGTCACCGTGCCCTCCTGGCGCGGCGACGTGCAGCGCATGGCCGATCTGGCAGAGGAAGTGGCCCGCTTCCACGGCTACAACAACATCCCCTGCACCCTCACGCGGGGCCAGACCACGCTTGGCGGCTATTCCCACGCCCAGCGGACGGAAAACCGCCTCGGCGCGCTCTGCCGTGCCTGCGGCTACAACGAGATCATCACCTACTCCTTCATCTCCCCCACCTACTATGACAAGATCCGCTGGGCGGCGGACGACCCGCGCCGGGAGAGCTTCAGGATTTTGAATCCCCTCGGCGAGGACACCTCCATCATGCGCACCACCGTCCTGCCCTCCATGCTGGAGATCCTGAGCCGGAACTACAACTACCGCAATAAGGACGTGAAGCTGTATGAGATCGGCAAGACCTATCTCCCCGGCGGCGAGGACGGTCTCGCGGTGGAGAACAAGACCCTCTCTCTCGGCGCGTACGGCGAGGGCATGGACTTCTACGCCATAAAGGGCGTGGTGGAGACCATCCTCAAGGACCTGCGCATCACCGACGTGCGCTTTGAGACCTGCGGCGACAATCCCTCCTATCATCCCGGCCGCTGCGCCGCCGTCTATGTGAACGGCGAGTACGCGGGCGTGTTCGGCCAGATCCATCCTCTGGTGGGCCGCAACTATGGCGTGGAAGCGGAGCTGTACTGCGCGGAGCTGTCCTTTGAGGCGCTGCTGGCGGCGCAGGGCGCGGACCCCGAGTACGTGCCCCTGCCCAAGTTCCCCGCCGTGGAGCGCGACATCGCCGTGGTGTGCGGCAAGTCCGTCACCGTGGGCCAGCTGGAGGACGCCATCCGCCGCGGCGGCAAGTCCTATCTCAAGAGCGTGGAGCTGTTCGACATCTACACCGGCGCCGGCATCCCCCAGGGGATGAAGAGCGTGGCCTTCAGCCTGACGCTCCGCTCCGACGAGGGCAACCTCACCGGCGAAGAAGCGGACGCGGATATGCGGGATATTCTGAAGGCCCTCGAGGAGGACTGCGGCGCGAAGCTGCGGTAAGGGCAAGCCAAAACGAAAAAAGCCGGACGCGGATGCGTCCGGCAGCCGTAAAGTCAAAACCTCCGGCTAAGCCGGAGGCTTGAGTAAGCCCTATAAGGGCTTTAT
>JBJDYU010000004.1:0-5453 GCA_051867615.1 Oscillospiraceae bacterium
GATCATGCCCTCGTCCACCAGGTCGCAGGCGATCTTCAGCGCGGCGGCGGCGGTGCGCTTGCCGTTGCGGGTCTGCAGCATAAAGAGCTTCTTGTTCTCAATGGTGAACTCCATATCCTGCATATCGCGGTAATGGTATTCCAGCTTGTTGCAGATATCCACGAACTGGTGGTACACCTCGGGCATGAGCTGCTCCAGCTGCTCGATGCTCTGGGGCGTGCGGACGCCGGCCACCACGTCCTCGCCCTGGGCGTTGAGGAGGAACTCACCAAAGAGCTTCTTCTCGCCGGTGGCGGGGTTACGGGTGAAGGCCACGCCCGTGCCGGAGGTGTCGCCGGTGTTGCCGAAGACCATCTGCTGGACGTTGACGGCGGTGCCCCAGGAGGAGGGGATGTCGTTCATGCGGCGGTAGTAGATGGCGCGGGGGTTGTCCCAGCTGCGGAACACGGCCTGAATGGCGCCCATGAGCTGCTCCTTGGGGTCCTGGGGGAATTCAGAACCGATCTTGGCCTTGTACTCGGCCTTGAACTGCTCCGCCAGGCTCTTGAGGTCCTCGGCGGTCAGCTCGGTGTCCAGCTTCACGCCGCGCTTTTCCTTCATCTCGTCGATGAGCTGCTCGAAGTACTTCTTGCCCACCTCCATGACCACGTCGGAGTACATCTGGATGAAGCGGCGGTAGGAGTCATAGGCGAAGCGGGGGTTGTTGGTCTTCTTGGCGAAGGCCTCCACCACCTGGTCGTTCAGGCCCAGGTTCAGGATGGTGTCCATCATGCCGGGCATGGAGGCCCGGGCGCCGCTGCGGACGGAGACCAGCAGGGGGTTCTTCAGATCGCCGAACTTCTTGCCGGTGATGACCTCCAGCTTGGTGATATACTGCATGATCTCGGTGCGGATCTCCTTGCTGATCTTCTTGCCGTCAGCATAGTACTGGGTGCAGGCCTCGGTGGTGATGGTGAAGCCCTGCGGCACCGGCATCCCCAGGCCGGTCATCTCCGCCAGGTTGGCGCCCTTGCCGCCCAGCAGCTCGCGCATGGAGCCGTTGCCCTCGGAAAACAGGTAGACGAACTTCTTGCTCATAAAATTCCCCTTTCAAAAAACTTTCTATGATAAATAATAAGTTATGGCTCAGCTTGTATTATACGCAGTGGAAAAATTTCTCGCAATACACAAAAACACGGAAATACAAAGTATTTTAACGCTGTTTTGCGGACGTTATTCACATTTCTCATAAATCGAAGAAAAAATGAGGAAAAATATCGATAATTTTTTCTTTTTTTCCGCAGACTGTGTTATAATGATTTCAATTTAGCATTTACGCGCGGGAGGAGGCGGAGGAGTTGCAGACACAGGACGCCGTTCGGCGGAGCATTTCCGCCGCCGCCGGCCGCGGCACGCTGCACCACGCCCTGCTCCTCACCGGCGGAGGGGCGCGGATGGAGACCGCGCGCTACGCCGCCGCCGCGTTTGAGTGTACCGCCGACGGGGCGAAGCCCTGCCTGCGCTGCGAGAGCTGCCGCAAGGTCCTCTCGGGCGTCCACCCGGACGTGCGGGTTGTGCACGACGCGGAGCACCGGATCATGAGCGTGGAGCTGCTGCGCGAGATCCGCGCCGACGCCTATGTGATCCCGAACGAGGGCCTGCGCAAGGTCTATCTCTTTGACGACTGCGGCCAGCTGGACAGCCGCTGCCAGAACATTCTGCTGAAGGTGGTGGAGGAGGGGCCTCCCTACGCGGCGTTTCTGTTCCTGGCGGAGAGCGCCTCCGCCCTGCTGCCCACGCTGCGCTCCCGCTGCGTGGAGCTGCGCTGCGCCGGCGGAGCCGCAGCGGAGGAGCCGGACCCGCTCGCGGCGGAATTCTGCCGTCTCGCGGGAGAGGACAAGCGGCAGCTCACCGCCTTTTTGCTGGGGCTCAGCGCCGGGAAGATGAAGCGGGAGGAGCTGGCGGAGCTGCTGGAGCGCTGCCGCGCCCTGCTGGGAAGCGCCCTGCTGCTGCGGTATGGCGGCAAGGCGGAGAATGCGCCCGCCTGCGTGCGGGCGGCGGCAAGGCTGGATGAAAAAAAGCTGATGCGCCTGACGGAGCTGCTGCGGCAGCGCCGGGAGGACTGTGATTACAATGCCGGCGTGGGACTGCTTCTCGGCTCCCTCGCGGCGGAACTGGAGGAGATCCTTTGAAAACTGTCGTTTCTGTCCGCTTTCGGGGCGGCTGTAAGACCTATTATTTCGATCCGGGAGAGCTGACCGTGGCGGACGGTCAGGACGTGATCGTGGAGACCAGCCAGGGGGTGGAGTTCGCCACCTGCGTGGAGGGGAACCATGAGGTGGAGGAGGGCGCCGTGGTGCAGCCCCTCTGCCCGGTGCTGCGCATCGCCACGGAGAACGACCGCCGCATCGCCCGGCACAACGCCGAGCGGGAGAAGGAGGCCGCCGCCGTCTGCCAGAAGAAGATCGCCCAGCACGGGCTGGATATGAAGCTGGTGGACGTGTCCTGCAATTTCGAGGGCAACAAGATCATTTTTTTCTTCACCTCCGACGGGAGGGTGGACTTCCGGGAGCTGGTGCGGGACCTGGCCTCCGTCTTCCGCGCCCGCATCGAGCTGCGGCAGATCGGCGTGCGGGACGAGGCGAAGATGCTGGGCGGTCTCGGTATCTGCGGACGGCCGTTTTGCTGCTCGTCCTTCTTAGACGGCTTCCTCCCGGTCTCCATCAAGATGGCCAAGACCCAGAACCTGAGCCTGAACCCCACCAAAATCTCCGGCACCTGCGGGCGGCTCATGTGCTGCCTGAAATATGAGCAGGAGGCCTATGAGGACGCGGTGAAGCGTATGCCCAAGAACGACTCCTTCGTGCTCACGCCGGACGGCCCGGGGAACGTCACGGGGGTGGACCTGCTGCGGGAGACGGCGAAGGTCTCTCTCGACGGAGCCACCGGCGGGCCGAAGTGCTATCATAACTGCGAGCTTTGCGTGCTGCGCAACGGCAAGGGCTCCCGGGAGGGCATCGAAATTCCCGCCGAGCGGCCCGCGCGCTATGTGAAGGAGCAGGAGGAGATCCCCTTCGCGGAGGATTTCATCCGCGCGCCCATGCCGGAGGTCCCGCCCCGGGAGGAGAGCGAGGAGCGGAAGGAGTCCCGTTCCTCCCGCCGGCGCAGAGGCCGGAGCGGCAAGGTGACGAAGGTCCCCGCCCATGCGGAGGAGGGAAAGAACGCCCGGAGCGAACGGGCGGAAAAGCCCGCGAAGCCCCGCGCTGAAAAGCCCGCGCGCCGTCAGGAGGACAAGACCGCCCAGAGCGGACAGGCGCCGAAGATTCGGCAGGTAAGCCAGGGCGACGGCGGAGAGGGCGGCGACAAGGCCGCCCGCCGGCGCAGGCCCCATCACCGGGGCGGCCGCCGCCGCCACAGCGGAGAGGGCGGCAAGAGCGGCGAGACGGAGTAAACGAAGGATCTGGCCGGACGCGGGGCGACCCGCGCCCGGCCTGTGCGCGCCTGACGATAAGGCGCGGAAGCGGAGGGAACATGAAACGATGGGACGGCGTGCTGCTCGCCTGTGATTTTGACAACACCATAGCCCCTACCCAGAAGTGTATTTCCCGGGGGCTTCCCTTTCCCGGCGTGCCGGAGGAGAATCTCACGGCCATCCGCCGCTTCATGGCGGAGGGCGGACGCTTCGCCGTGGTGACGGGGCGGGCCTATCCCGCTTTCCTCCACCTGCGGCAGCTGGTGCCCACCAACTGCCCCACGGCCCTTTTCAACGGCGCGGGGGTCTATGACTTTGAGCAGGGGAAGTATCTCTGGCGGCTGGAACTGCCGGCGGAGATCCTGCAGCACTGCCGCGAGGTCATGGAGGCCTTTCCCCGTCTGGGGTTCGAGGTCTTTCTCTGGGACGAGCGGGTGTTCGCCGTGCGGCCCAACGCCTTTATCGAGCGGCACCAGCGGCTCACCGGCGCGCCGTGGAAGGAGATCGGCTCGCTGGAGGAGCTGGGCGAGCCGGTGGCGAAGCTCCTGTTTGAGGACGAGTACGAAGTGCTGCTTCAGGTGCAGCGCTTTTTGCGCAGCCGCCCGTGGATCGGCGCGTATGAAACCATTTTCTCCGGGAAAAATCTTCTGGAGCTGACGGCGAAGGGCGCGGACAAGGCCGGGGCCGTCCGCTTCCTGGCGAAATACCTCTCCATCGCGCCGGAGCATATCTACTGCGCCGGAGACGAGGAAAACGACCTGCCCATGCTGCAAATGGCGGCGGAGGCCTTCGTGCCGGAGGACGGCAATCCCCTGCTGCGGGACCGGGGCTTTCACTTCGTGGGGCCCTGCACCCGCCACGCGGTGGCGGATATGGTGGCGGCCCTGGAGGAAAAATATCCCGCGGGCCGGTAAGGCCGCACGTTCCACGCCATCCGCATTTTGGGGAAAAACCCTTGTCAGAAGCACCTGTTTATGTGTATAATAACTTTTATTGGGGGTTTCCCCAAAAAGCCCGGGCAAAGAGCCGGAGATAAAAAACGGACAACTTTATTTATAAATAGATGGAGGTCATACTATGGAAACCTACGGACTGGAAAAGCTGGGTATCATCAATGCCTCTGCCGTGTACCGCAACCTCACGCCCGCCGCGCTGACGGAGCACGCGCTTCGCCGCGGTGAGGGCAGCCTGAGCAGCACCGGCGCGCTGGTGGTCAAGACCGGCAAGTACACCGGCCGCAGCGCCAACGACAAGTTCATCGTGGATACGCCCGCCGTGCATGACGAGATCGCCTGGGGCAAGGTCAACCGCCCCATTGAGAAGGCCAAATTCGACGCCATTTACGGCAAGGTCGCGGCCTATCTGCAGAACAAGGAGATCTATATCTTCGACGGCTTTGCCGGCGCGGACCCCAAGTACACCAAGTCCTTCCGCATCGTCAACGAGCTGGCGTCCCAGAACCTGTTCATCCACCAGCTCCTGCGCCGCCCCACCCCCGCGCAGCTGGAGGGCTTTGAGGCGGACTTCACCATCATCGCCGCCCCCGGCTTCAAGTGCGTCCCTGAGCTCGACGGCACCCGCAGCGAGGCCGCCATCCTCGTGAACTACGAGGAAAAGCTGGTGGTCATCTGCGGCACCCAGTACGCGGGCGAGATCAAGAAGTCCGTGTTCTCCGTCATGAACTACCTCCTGCCCAAGGAGGGCGTGTTCCCCATGCACTGCTCCGCCAACATCGGCAAGGACGGCGACAGCGCCGTGTTCTTCGGCCTCTCCGGCACCGGCAAGACCACCCTCTCCGCCGACCCCAACCGGATGCTCATCGGCGACGACGAGCACGGCTGGGCCGCGGACTCTGTCTTTAACTTCGAGGGCGGCTGCTACGCCAAGTGCATCAACCTCTCCGCCGAAAAGGAGCCGGAGATCTACAACGCCATCAAGTTCGGCTCTCTGGTGGAGAACGTGGTCATGGACCCCGAGACCCGGGAGTTCGACTTCGACGACG
>JBJDYU010000005.1:0-4924 GCA_051867615.1 Oscillospiraceae bacterium
ACGCAGGAGATCAAGGAGAGAGTGCTGCACCTGTAAAATATTTCGCCGGAAATGGCTCGCCATTTCCGGCGATTTTTTGCGGCCTGCCGCAGCGCACGCGCTGAAAAGCGCGCACGTTTGCAGGCCGAACGGTGTTTTTCCCGACGTACACGCCGCCGGGAAAAACGATTTCATATGCTTGCACCGCTTTTGGTCTTGCCGCAGACGCGTTGTCCCTTTTACCTTTTGTGTTGTTGAAAAAACCTCCGGCAATTTCGCTAACCAGCTTGTTTTCTGACATGGAAAGAAGTGCAAAAGTATTGTATGACATAAAAAGTTGTAACATTTTGCAAATTTTATCGTCTATAAATATAAGCATATAACAACAAAGGAGATCGCTTACATGAAAAAGTTTATAACATTCATTTTAGCATTGGCCTGTGTGCTGGGTCTGGTCAACTGTTCTGCGACTACAGCTGAAAAGCCGTATAATGATTTAGCCACACCAGAAATATCATATGCTACCGTACATTTAATTCCGCCTGATAAGACAATCCAAATTGAGGACATCGACGAGTTGGTTGGGCTTTTGGACGATGTGGTTATCTACGAGGAGGATAATTCTTACACAGAGTATGCGGGTCAGGGCGTTACTTTTGCATTGACAATGGCAGATGGCAGTCAGACAAATATCATGGCATACAACCCATTTCTTGTCATTGATGGTGTAGGCTATAAAACAGAATACGAACCATGTGAAGCACTAAATGCATATGCCAATAGATTGTTAAATTCAGAAAATGCCGCTGTCATTTTAGAAGAGCCGCCGGCCTTGACTGTGGTGAGTAATCAAACCGCAATGAGTGCATTACTTGGCACCTATTCGTGGCAGAGGAAAAATGCTGATGGAACTTTCACAGGTATAGAAGCCGATAGCCCACACCCGCTGGACTGTAAAGATTTGCTGCCGCCATTTGAAACGATGGAGACAACAGCAACACTGACCTTCACAGAAGAACCCGATGCAATTTTGAGCGTTCAGTGTTGGAGCGATGAGAATTGGGCAGACACCCACGCAAGCAGCGAAACTGTGAATATCAAGGGAAACACAATAGAACTTAAGCCCGGCGGGTATATTTATCAGATTACAGCACAATGGAACACTGAAAGTGGTTATGGTGGCACGGCACACTATTTCGTCTATATAAAAACCGCATAAGAAATCAAATAAATGCTAAGAGGCTCCCTCCGATAAGGAGGGAGCCTCTTCTTATGCCTAAATTTCCGTCAAAGCGACGAAGGATTTGGCGGATAAGTCTATATCAACACAAAAGGTAAAAGAGAGGACGCGTTTTGCGCCTTGCCCCGGAGAAGCGCCTGTGCTACAATAAATTAAAGGAAGTATTCTGACCGCGCCGGCAAGCACACGGAAGAAACGCCGGCGGTGTACGAGAGAGCGGAGTAACGGCAAAACGACAGACAGGGCGGAGGACGGAAGATGTATTACGGAGAGATCAAAAACTGCGATATCGCCAACGGCGTGGGCGTGCGGGTGACGCTGTTCGTCTCCGGCTGCCGGAACCGCTGCCCCGGCTGCTTTCAGCCGGAGACCTGGGACTTCCATTATGGCCGGCCCTTCACGGAGGAGACGGAGGAGGAGCTGCTGCGGCTGCTTGCGCCGTCCTACATCGGCGGCCTGACCCTGCTCGGCGGCGACCCCTTTGAGCCGGAAAACCAGCGGGAGCTGCTGCCGTTTATACGGCGGGTGCGGGCGGCCTATCCCGATAAGACCGTCTGGGCCTTCACGGGCTATACCTGGGAGCAGCTGCACACCCCCGGCGCTCACCCCTGCACGGAGGTGACGGAGGAGCTGCTCTCCCTCATGGATGTGCTGGTGGACGGCCCCTTTGTGGAGGCGAAGAAGAACATCTCCCTGCGCTTTCGCGGCTCGGAGAACCAGCGTCTCATCGACGTACCCGCCACCCTTCGCGCCGGAGAGGTGCGGCTCTGGCAGGGATAAACATGAAATAACGCGCCGCCCCGCGTACGCGGGGCGGCTTTTGTATAAAAAGCGATAAAACCGCCGCAAAAAAAGATTGCGTTCTTCTCCGGGGCGGTGTACGATACGGTTGTGAAGTGTGAAAAAATGCCTGTGAAAAAGAAAACAATGTGAGAAAGCTTCACAGGAGAGCGGGGGCGCGCATGGACGTCAATAAATACAGGATCCTCCTTCGGGCGGTGGATTCCGGCAGCTTTTCCAAGGTGGCGGAGGAGACGGGCTACACCCCCTCCGGCATCGTACATATGATGAACACGCTGGAGAGCGAGATGGGCTTTCCGCTGCTGGTGCGCAGCCGCCGGGGCGTGCGCCTGACGCCGGACGGCGAGCGGGTGGTGCCTATTCTGCGGCATCTGGTGAAGTGGGAGGAGCAGCTCAGCCAGGTCTCCTCCGACATCTGCGGCCTTGTCACGGGCAGCATCACCGTGGGCAGCTATTACAGCATCGCGGTGAACTGGCTGCCGGAGGTCATCAAGCGCTTCCAGCAGGATTTCCCCCATGTGAAGATCCAGCTGCTGGAGGGCGTGCATCAGAAGCTGGACGATCTGCTGGCGGAGCAGCGGGTGGATTTCTGCCTGTTCAGCTATCCCCCGGCGGGGGACTGCGAGTGGATCCCGCTGCGGAAGGACCGCATGGTGGCGGTGCTGCCGCCGGACCATCCCATGGCGGGAGAGGCGGCCTATCCCATCGAAAACTACCGCGACGCGCCCCTCATCATGCCGGCGGAGGGCTGCGACCACGATATCATGCAGGTGCTGGACCGGCACGGCATCATTCCCCGGGTCTGCTACTCCACGGGAGAGGACAACGCGGCCCTGGCCATGATCGAGAAGAACCTGGGCATCGGCCTGATGAACGAGCTGACCACCCGGGTGCGGGGCGGCACGGCGGTGATCCTGCCGCTGGACCCGCCGGAGAGCGTGGAGCTGGGCATCGCGGTGCCGTCGCTGAAAAAGGCGTCTCCCGCGGCGAAGCGCTTTATCGACTACCTCGTCCGCATCCTGCGGGAGGAGCCGAACGGCCGGGAGGCGCAATGAGGAGCGGGATACATAGGAATGTACAGAGGAGATCTGTGAAATGGCTGTTTGCTTAAAACCCATCGGTGAAGACAATTTTCTGGATGCGTTTCATCTGAAGCTGGGCGAGGGACAGGAGGCGTATGTGTCGCACCCTATCCGCAGCCTTGCGCAGGCCTATGTGTACCGTACACAGTGCCAGCCCTTTGGCATATATGCGGATGAGAGCATGGTTGGATATGTGATGGTGATCTATGATTACGATATACCGGAATATGATATCTGGCACATGATGATCGACGCGGCGCAGCAGGGGAAAGGCTACGGGAGAGCCGCGCTGCAGCTCGTGCTGGACTACATCAGGCAGAAGCCCTTTGGCGCTTCCAACAGAGTGGCGCTTACCTGCAACAAGGACAATGCCGCTGCGCTTGCATTATACCGGTCCATGGGATTTGCCCTGACCGGCAACCAGGATGACGATGAAGTGGAGCTTGCACTGACGCTGTAGGAAGCGAAAGCTCCCCGCCTGCCCCAAAGGGGCGGGGGAACGGCACATTCCATTTTTCTATCCATGTAAAAATGATCCTCCGTATGGCAGCCATACGGAGGATTTTTCGTTTTACGGACGCCGCTGAAATGTCCGGCTCCTTCTCTCAGCCGCGCTGGCCGATGGCCAGCACCAGCCGCAGCAGGTCGTCGAAGCTGCGGCGGTAATTCTCCGCCGCATGGCGGCCGGAGCGGCGCAGCTCCTGGGGCCGGCGGTTGATGGTGAACACGGCGCTGACGCCCAGTTCGTAGAGCGGTTCGCTCTCCTCCGTCACCGCGCCCACCAGAGCCGCCACCGGCACGCCCTGCCGTTTGGCCCGTTTCGCCACGCCTGCCACCACCTTGCCCCGGAGGCTCTGGCCGTCCAGCCGGCCCTCGCCGGTGACGACCAGATCGCAGCCCCGGAGCCGCTCGTCAAAGCGGAGCTGGTCCAGTACCGTCTCGATGCCGCTGCGAAGCTGCCCGCCGAAAAAGGCCGCGCAGCCTGCGCCGAAGCCGCCCGCCGCTCCCGCGCCGGGGAGATAAGCGAAGCTGCGGCCAAGGCTCCGCTCCATGGCGGCGTCCAGACTGCGAAGGCCTTCATCCAGCAGGCGTACCGCCGCCGCGTCCGCGCCCTTTTGGGGCGCGAAGACATACGCCGCGCCCTGCGGGCCGAAGAGGGGATTATCGATGTCGCACATGACCGTCATGGGGATGCCCGCCAGAAGCGCCCGGGCGGGAGCGGGATCGATGCGGTGGACGCGATGGAGCGTGCCGCCGGTGGGGATAAAGGATTCTCCCTGTTCGTCCAGAAAGCGTACGCCCAGAGCCGCCGCCGCGCCGCAGCCGCCGTCGTTGGTGGCGCTGCCGCCGAGGCCCAGAATGATGCGCCGGGCGCCGTGCTCCGCCGCGTGGCGGAGCTGTTCCCCCACGCCGAAGGTGGTGGTCCGGCAGGGGTCCAGCCGTCCCTCTGCCAGCGGCAATCCCGCGCAGGAGGCGCACTCCACCACGGCGGTCCTGTCCGGCAGCATGGCGTAGACAGCGGTGCGGCGCTCCCCGGGAAAGGGGCCGGTGACGGAGAGGGACACCGCCTCGCCGCCGCAGCCGTCGAGAAAGCAGTCCGCCGTGCCCTCGCCGCCGTCGGCCACGGGCAGGGCGGTGAAATCACAGCCGGGGATACGCTCCGCCGCCACCTCCCGGGTGATGCGGCAGATCTCCCGGCTGGAGAGCGTCCCCTTGAAGGAGTCCGAAAGGACGATGCACTTGCGAAGCTCCATGGCGCTTACCGGTTCACCACGTTGACGGGCGCGCCGGCGAGGAAGGCCCGCAGGTTTTCCTCCGCCGC
>JBJDYU010000006.1:0-22346 GCA_051867615.1 Oscillospiraceae bacterium
ACGGTTACGTATCTTCTATATTGAGATGAGATAGGTGGCACCGATTTCCGGTAATTATCAGGAATTACTGATAATTGCCGCCATTGGCTGCAAAGGAGGTAACGCATGGGTGTAAGCGAACTAAAGCATCAAGCAAAGGTGGAGGAGTGGAAACAGCGAATTATGGATTGCCGATCCAGCGGGCTAACGGTGAAGCAATGGTGTGCAGCGTATGGCGGTAATCCATCAACCTACTATCGGTGGGAACGGGAGCTGTTCAAAAAGAACGCTGTATCCGTAGAGAATTCTATTCAAGCAATCGACAATCACCCTAAAGCCCTTCCTATGTTAACTGAACTTGCTGTGGCCACGCCGCAGCAGGGATCGTTAATGTATTTTTTCACGTTCCAAACGCTCCTTTATCTCACAACTACGCGGCAGATAGTACCCTTGGCAAATGCTTGCGTTCTTACATTTACAGTGATAGCAATAGCAGTTGATGCATCACCAACCTCCTGCCCCGGGACATATCGTGCAAGAGCATAACTCGTTATTCCCGCGCTGGTAATTCCGGTTGCATATGATACGTGCCAAATCTTTCCATCGTAGATACCATGACATTCCCAGAGAGTAGTTTTGGTTGTATTCATACTATCGTTATTTTGTACAATATAGGTGCTACCGACTTTAACCTTAACAGGGACAATATCCTGAGCGGGGAGTATCAAGGAAACATAAAACTCGCTAAAAACACCTATATCTGTTGCCTCGAAACCGAAAATTCCTTCTTCTTCGGTTACTTCTGCATTTATTACCTCCGTCCAGTTTTCCTGGCTCCCGCCCTTTCCCGGCGCGGTATACAGCTTATGATCCGCGCCGATGCGTACCGGCTGTGTGTCGTCCTCCTGCGCCGGATCCGCCATGGCTCCGCCCAGAGTAGTGGCGGTCATGGCTTCCACAGTGCCAGCGCTGGCGATGCCGCTGTCCTTATACGCTTCGCTGTCCCCATCCCACACCCACCAGGTGCCGGTTTCAGCGTTGGGGTAGGGCTGGCGGACTGACGCATCCTCCGCCCGCTGGGCGGCGGTTTCCGCGGCCGCACGGTCCTCCGCCACTTGGGATACGATCTGCTCCACCACACCGGGCGTGGGTTCGGCGGCTTCCGCGGCGGGCTCTGCACCCCGGGCAACGAACTGACTGTCCGCGTAAATGGTGGGCAGCCGCTTGTCCCCGCTGACACCGTACACACCAATGCGCAGACGGCTGCCCGGCAAAAGCACCTCCCATGGGACGGTGCATTTCCCATCTGCGATTACCACCTCACGGCTCACCTTGCCCTGTGTGCTGGAGCTCTCAAAGACCGCCACCGGTGCATAGCCGTGCCAGGCGCTGTCAAAGGAAAACTCCGCCGTGTACACGTTCACCGTGCCGGACACCAGCGGCTCCTTCTCCAAAATTGCAATGTGCTGATTTTTGATTTCCAGTTTCAATGTATCATCACCTTTCTACTTGCAGAGAACTGACGTTCCCGCGTAGCACAAAAACGTATAAATGTCAATAAAAAGTAAGCGGCAACGCCCACCAATTTTTGAACCGCAGGGGTGTAGGTGTTTTTTCGGACCGCCCATCTGTGTTATCCACCATATGGCCGAGTCTGTACTCCGTGTGACTTGCCTTTTTAACAGGGCTGCTGACGTAAAGCAGCGTGGCACTTTCATTCCCGCGCGAAGCATATGCCTTCGCGATCTCTCCGGTCACCGAATCGTGAATGCCTGGCGCGTCGCCGGCACCGTCCAACTGCACGGCACCTCCCGGCGTATATCGGTTCCGCCTTGCTGGCATCGTAATCCGTACCCGCTGCCGGTACTTTTTCCAAAACTGCGTATCCTACACGGCGTGCGCCTTTTGTGCGCACGCCGTGTACAGTATTCTGCAAGATCGGCGCCGGGACGCCGGAGTACCTTGCGGATGCGCAGACAGCCGGGAATAACGTAGAGGGATACGGCTGTGTTCTTCTCCGGGAGGAGAGCATTCAGCATTTCATTATTTCATTCATAATGGAGCCGTCCGGCGGCCGCGTCACCCGGGCCGCCCGAGTGCTGTTCGTGCCGCTCGCACCGTGCCTCTGGAACTGTGGACTGCCGGCGCAGCGCTTCGTTGCCTGTCCTCGGGAGCGCTGCGCGCTCTCATGAACCGGAATCTACAGGTTTTGGTTCAAAAAATAGAAAACGTTGCAAATGCCACTTGCCATGACAGGCTGAATAATGGTATAATTCATTCTGAATATTTTGGGATGCTGCACCTTTTTGCAGGTTCTTGATGGAAGCTGAGAAGATGATTGCCGACGCCTGCCCGCTGGCAGATATGGACAAAGGCAATTTTCTATAAACTGCGGCGCAGGACGGACAGGCCCGCCTGTATGGCGATAGCCTTGACGCTGCCGCTTGTGCTGCTCCCTGGGCAGGAGCGCCTGCCCGCACGCGGCCACGATGTCTGATGGGACGTCCGTTCCGCCGCCCCCGGTGAAGTTCCGGGACATGACTGAGTTGACTTCTCTTGAAAGGAAGGGTTGTATTATGGCTGCAAACAAATTCCGCAAATTGCTGGCCCTGATGCTGGCGGTCTGCATGATGGCAGGGATGCTTCCTGCCGTCGCTTTGGCGGAGGAGATCGGTCAGCCTGCGTCTCCTTATCTGAACATGGAGGACCACTATGCCTATATTACAGGCTATTCTGACGGTCTCATCCACCCGGAGAGAAATATCACCCGCGCGCAGGTGGCTGTGATTTTCTACCGCCTGCTCAATGACGAGACGCGCGACGCGTATTGGACCCGGGCAAACAGCTATACCGACGTGCATGACGGCGACTGGTGCGCCACCGCCATCTCCACCCTGAGCAATCTGGGCATTATGGGCGGTTATAGCGACGGCACCTTCCGGCCCAACGCCAACATCACCCGCGCCGCGTTCATCACGATTGCGGTGCGCTTCCTGACCAACACCTGGAAGTATAGCGGGGGCGATGACGCTTTCACCGATATCGCCGACAACTGGGCCAGAGAGTCCATCAACCTGGCCAGCCGGCTGGGCATCGCCGGCGGTTATGGCGACGGCACCTTCCGGCCCAACGCCAGCATCACCCGCGCCGCGGCCATGGCCATCGTCAACAACCTCCTGGGCCGCGCGCCCTCTGTTGAGGGCATGGAGCCGGTGAAGGCGGCCATGACCACCTGGCCCGACAATATGGACACTGCCAAGTGGTGCTACGCCGCTATACAGGAGGCTACCAACTCCCACACCTGCACCCTGACGGAGGACGGCGTGGAGCAGTGGCAGGAGATCCTGCCCGATCCGGACTGGGCCGCTCTGGAGGAGGCGTGGGCCGCCGCCCATGCCGGCGAGACGGAAGACGGCGAGACGGCGGGGGAGATCACGCCTCCCGGCATGGATACCAAGCCCGGCGACAGCGCCGGGACCGGCTACAAGAACACTTTCTCTGACACGCGGACCGGCGCGTCGGTCAGCTTCAACTCCGGCGATGTGGCGGAGATGACCGTGGAGTCCACCGCGGTTCCCGCCCTGGCGGGCAGGGCCTATGTGGCTTACGATATCACGCCTTACAATGCGGACGGCAGCAAGTACACCGGCTCCGCCCAGGTCACCATCCCCCTGAGCGATGCGCTGAAGGCGCTGCCCAACAGCCGTCTCTCCGGCGGCGTGATGGAGGCTGACGGCAGCATCACTTACATTTCCGGTACCCGCGCAGGGGATAACTATACCTTCACAACACCTCACTTTTCCACGGTGTTTGTCATTGATAACGGGGATGGGAGTAAGAGTATCACCCTGTGCGTCGGCGAGAGCGTGACACTGACTGACACAACGGGCAACTATACTTACAGCGGTGAAGGAAACAGCGTGGTAACCGTTGAAGTGTCGGGTGAAACTGTTGAAGCAAATACCACAGTCGAAGCGGTTACATCTATCGCCAGTAACTCTTCCGGTAAGAAGTATTTGATTGCAAACGCGAATCCGGATCAGACTATAACCGATAGACTGCTGACTGGAGATGTTGATAGTGTGCAGTTGGCGTTGTCGGGGAGTGTGAGTGGTGACCGTACAGAGTGGTGGTCTATTTCCTCTGCAGACGGCGGCTACACGGTTCAGTATCAAAACACTGGGTATTATTTGACTATAAGCAGCAGTGGTGCAGGTTTAAGCAATACCGAATCTCCTGTACTGCAGCTAACATATGGAAAAAGCACCACTAACGGAAGCGACACAGATATCTGGGGGATTTCTGACGGTACATATTATTTGAACCGTGGTGGCGGGAGTGGCAATGTCACATCGTATAATAATTTTGACAATGGCAGTGCGTGGAGGATTTACGAACTCGTAACCACGGAAGCCTCTGAATCCACCACCATCACCTTCACAGGCCTCTCCGTTGGCAGCACCACCGTCACCGTGGGCGGTACCACCTATAATATCAAGGTCATCGACCCTGTTGACATTACTTTGGCCGCCGGCGAGTCGCTGACGGTTGTGGATACCAGCGGCAACAAGGCTGCTTCTGTCGACACAAGCAGTCTGGATACCCACATTGCCACGGTCACTGTGGCGGGTGAAAACGCTGATGAAGACGGCAATACCGTGCTGGTGCCCAGCGCCGTCTCGGGATATGCCACGCTGGTAGGAAGCGATATCTCCGATGATACCTCCCGGTCTTACGTGCTCGGCAGCTACAGGATGTTCTATGTCCTTGATGAAGAAGGTAACTATACCTACGATGATGAAGGCTATGTGGTTGTTGGTTATGAATTAGCATACTACTTGAAGATGGAGGATGACGGAAGCCTCACCATGACAGAGAACCCCGCTGAGGCGACAGAGTGGCGTGCTTTCGGGGTTGAAGGCAGCGAGAGTCAATATTATTTGGGCGAGTATGTGTACGACGATAATGGTGTATTTCTGGCGACTTACTACCTGTGTAATATCAACGGCGAGCTGCAGGCGATGTCTTATGCAGACTATTATGATTTCACATTAAGCGAAGGCTGCGACCCTGATAACAGCGGCATTGTATGGTACTATTATTACGATGAAGAGACCAGCTTCAGCTATGGCTTCTATATGTTCTGCCCTACTGCTGAAGGTGCTTATGAAGATGATGATGGTACTTATTATGATGATGTGTACCCCTATTACGACACTGGCAGCAGCACATGGAAAGTGGATAGAGCTGATGGGAGTACCTGGGTCGATCCCTGCATCGTGACAACGGCTTCTTCCGGCGCCACGGCTGTTTCCTTCACAGCGCTGAACGTGGGCGAGACCAGCGTGACAGTCGGCGGCATCACCTACCGCATTACGGTCACACCGACATACTATGTGCCCGTCACCGTGTATAAGGGTTCTTCCAAGACCTACATGGACTACAGCGGCGAATACGGCAGCGAAGACGACATAGAAGGTATGGATGCAGACGGTACTACCCTCATTGCGACGGTCAGCGCCGAAATCCTGACCCCTGACGTTACGCTGAGCAGCTCCATCACGGACGGCTCCACGTTCCTGATCTCCGACGGCTACGGCCACTTCCTGAACGTGTTGTATAATGCGGATGGCAGCGTCAAGGGCGTGGGCTACGGCGATGACGTTGACCAGGCGACCATGTGGACCGCGTATCAGACAGAATGGGGACCTGATTATTTTGAACTGGTTTGCCAGGCAAAGAACGGCGTGAACTATTGTCTGCTGCGTCATAACACGGCGGAAAGCCTGCGTCTGCAAGTTTGGACGGAGCCAGGTGTGTATAACGACCCCTGCTGGCGTTTCTACAACGGAGCATGGTATACCTATGAGGGTGAAGATTTTTATATATTGTACTTCGATACCACGAATCAGATCTGGAGCTTCGTGAATTCGAGCGAAACGTTTGTCTATAACGTGGCCAGGCCCTGCGAGAAAAACGTTGTGACCAATGACAGCTCAGGATACACCGTTGTCACCATCAAGGGCGTAGAGGTCGGCACGACCTCCGTGATCGTGGGCAACGTCCAGTACGATATTATGGTCATTGATCCCACGTCTCTGAAGTACTTTCCGGTGACGCTGTTCGACTATAACAAGGATACCTTTAACAATGCTGTCCATGCGCTGGAGGTTGCGGATGGCGTGCCGACCACTTGGAACGGCATCTATCTCGGCAGCAACACGTCAGCGGCCGCTTATACCAGTATCTCCCTTGAGGATGGCGGCACCTACATCATCCAGAATGCCAGAGCCGCAGCGAACAGTGTCGGCTCCTGGCTGGTGGGCACCACCAGCGGTATCACCAGCACAACCAACCAAAGTGACGCCACCGAGTGGACGCTCTCGTCCAATGGTGACGGCACCTATACCCTCAATAGTGCCAACGGCTATATGACCATCGGCAGCGGAACAAGTAATACCAACACCTCCGCCACCGCCAGCAGCATTGAGATCGTGGCCTACACCGGAGATACCTATACGGGCTGTGTCCAGCTGAAAAGTGGCAGCTACTATCTGTGCCAGTGGAATGGCACCAACGTGACTGCGTACGGCGGTTACACTGTCAATAACGACTCCGGCAACGCTTTTTACCTCTACAAGGTCACGGATTCCGAACCGGAGCAGGTGACATTTACTACCACCGATAGTCTAGCGTATGCGGCTTACAACATATGGACCGGCAATGGTAGCGCCAACGGCAACCGCACATATTCCGGTATCGCCCAAAGCACGCTGGACGCCAACGGGAACATCCAGTTTAACTATCCCGACGCCGGCCTGTTCACCGCTGACGCCGTACCGGGAAAGACTATCTACAACAATGTGGAGATTCCCTTTGAGTACGACGCAGAGAGCAAATTCTACACCTTTGACGCCAACAGCTTCGGCGCCTACTTCCATGTGGATGCGACGCAGGGTTCTACGGCGGCGCAGTCCAACGGGCGGCTCTACTACAGCACCACGGTGCAGAGCCATAACTACTCTGGCCAGGATGGGCGCACGACCGGCTGGTTCCCCTTTGACGATACCACAACTGTGAACACTAACACCGCCAACTACTACTTCGGTATGCACGCCTCCGTCCCCTTCAGCATGACCTCGGACGGCTATGTGGACCAGGGTGAGCCCGAATCCGAAGCTATCAGGTTCGAATTCTCCGGCGACGACGACGTGTGGGTGTTCATCGACGGCACGCTGATACTGGACCTGGGCGGTATCCGGAACGGTATGAGCGGCACCATCAATTTTGCCACCAACACCTGGGAGATCTCAGCGATGAATTCTGCTGTCGGCACTGCCGGCGACGTAAACGACGCGGCCATGACCGGCAAGATATTCAACGATGATGACGACTCCGGCAAGATCGACATGACCCGGGAGACCTTTGCCGCCAAAGCTACGCATGAGCTGACCATTTTCTATCTGGAGCGCGGTGCCGGTTCCTCCAACTGCCAGATCATGTTCAACCTGCCCATCTACGACACCGTGTCCGTTACGAAAGAAGTGGTGAAGCCGGAGAGCATGACTGAGGAAACCTGGGCGGGCCTGCAGGATATGGTCAGCAACCTGAGCTTCAACTTCACCATCTATAAGGGCATTGATTTCGTCGCTTCGGAAGAGGGCGGCATCGATGATACGGAAGTCGGCGTGCCTCTCGCCAACGCCACCTTCAATCTGCTGGACGCCAACGGCGCGGTTCTCGCGACTCAGTCCACCGACGCCAACGGCCGCTTCCTCCTGAAAGCGGGCCAGACCGCCAGGTTCCTCGGCAACATAGAGGATCTGACTGGCACATACTACTATGTGGAAGAAGACAACGAGGTCGGCTTCGAAAAAACGGAGTTCAGTTATACCGCGTCTCTTGCCAAGGAGCCTGTTGTGGCGGATGAGGGCGCGCCGAAGGTCGAGGGAAGAACAGCCAGTCAGCTGATTTACGCCGTGGGTACCAACCGGGTGGAGGACAGCATTTCCTTCGTCTGCACGAACACGCTGAAGGATCAGACGCTCAGCATCGAACCCTATCGGGACTGGATCGTTGTTGACTACGGCCTGCCCGTGGAGATCACGCCCACGCGGGATGACCTGTGGGTCGGTGATTCCATCGAGCTGCTGGCCGTCGGCAAGCCGGTGTATGACGGTACGACAGTCACTGGCATTGAGAACGTCAGTGGCATCACTGTTGATGGCGAGGGGAACATCGGAGTTGATGAAGACTTTACCGACCAGACTGGTGTAGCACACCAGGCCACATACGGCACGGTCAAATTGACCGGGGAGCTGCAGACGGTGACCCTGGACAGCGGCACGCAGGCGAAATATCCTGTCGTCCTCTATACGCCGACCAGTCGCCTTGACAGCGTGGACGTTATGGCCTATCTGGTCAAGGTCACCGCCACGGTACTTGATGCTGAGGGTGAGACTGAGGGTGAGGCTGAAGCCGAGGAATCCACTGCAACTAAGGAATTGACCCAATATGCTCTTGGCCTGATCTACATCATCCCCGCCACCTCTATGTACTACGAGGAGGACTTCGGCGCAGGGACAGACGCTCCGCTGGTGAAATATGCGGCTGCCGACGGCGTGGAATGGCAGGTTGTGGGCACACCGGATACCGATTATCAGGAGAACGGCTACGTGGCCGCCACAAACACCTATCCCTACGGCTCCGATCCTGCCTACCTGAACGATTCCGGCGACAGCAACGGCACCTCTATGTATGTGGACACCACCAACGGTTGGGCTCAGTTTAGCTACGAGTTTACTGGTACCGGTACCTCCATCTTTGCCCGTACTGGTTCGACCGCTGCTTTCATGCAGGTGGTCGTTAAGAACAAGTCTACCGGAGCCACTGAGTCGAATATCCTCCGCAATAATATTTACAAGTCGGTAGATGGTACGGATGTAGGCGCCCTGTACAATGTTCCGGTCTATACCATTGATGGACTGAACCATGATACGTATACGGTGACCGTAACGCTGATGCCGTATAAGGCAAATCTGAACCACGAAAAAGATTTCTATCTGGACGGCATCCGTGTGGTCAACCCGCTGTTTGATCCGGCAAATATGCCCGAGATATTGACAGAGGAGGAAGGGTTTGCCCAGACGGCCTATGCCGCCGACGGCGAGGCCAACATGACCATTGCCACTCTGCGCCAGAAGCTGCTGGGCGATTCTGCCGTACCGGTGGATGTCCCCGTCTATGTGCCGGCGTATGTAGAATATACAGCAGATGCGGATGGGAATTATACATCTACAGTCACTGTTATACAGGCAACAGATGAGGATGATAATCCCATTAGCACCACAGACGGAAATCCTGTAACTGATTCGGATGTTGTGCAAGTTATCGATGAGGCGGGCAGGATTCTGACCGGCGAGGACGGAACGCCGCTTTATCGAAAAGCAGCAAATGAAAGCGGCGAGCCTATTCTTGATGCGCAGGACAACCCGGTATATATGCAGACAGACTCGGAAGGCAATACGGTGTATTACGGACAAGCCTACATAGACGGCAAGCCGGTATATGTACAGAAAACAGTGGACGGCACAGTGGACGGTGAGCTGGTATTCAAGAGCGAGCTGCAGTGGATCGACCCGGACAACGGCTTCGTCCTCTTTACCGACAGCAATGGTACGATCACGACCGCCGAGGAGTACAAGAGCAACGGCCCGAAGGAAGAGGTCTATCTGAACAACGGCCAGAGCGTCACCTTCTCCCTCACTGGCACCTATGGCTGGGACGTCAACACCAACAAGGTCTATCTGGGCATCAAGGCGCCCACGGGGAGCGGCACTGTCAAGATCAACGGCACCACCTTGGAGATCAACAATGCTGCCGACTGCTATTACGACATTTCCGGCTATGCCACCATTACCACCGATGCGTATGGTGTGCAGACTGCCACCTTCAAGATCGAGGGCGCCAGCGTTTTGATCTCGGTCACAAACATCAAAGTCACCGGCAATGCACAGTTCATCATTGTGGGTTCTCAGGCGAATGAAGATGTCAGCGGTGACGAAGGCGGAGATGTTGATGTCGCTGGTGACGAAAGTGGTGATGAACCCGGCACTTACGAAGCCGCTGCCGCAAACGTGACCTATACGGTCGATCCTGCAAAAGATGAGGACGGCAGCGGCGAAGGTGACGGAAGCGAACCCGGTGAAGGAAATCCTGCGGACAGTGAGGAGGCTTAGAAATGAAGAAGATTTATAAGGCTCCCACTCTGGAGATCGAGGTCTACCGGCTGGACGCCAGCATTGCCGGCAACTGCCAAACAGTTGTAGATATGGGACCTGATATGGATGGAGCCATAAAAGTCTGCGACTCCTACTACGAGGAGATGGGTATGCCGAGGCCATATTCAGCCAATATTGATTTCTGGAATGAGGCGACCTGCGACTGTTACTATAGTGCAAACGGCACCTTCTTTACTTCCTGATATTTTCAAACAAAAGCCGGCAGGCGACTGCCGGCTTTTGCTCGGTATAGATGATTTGAAATGAAACGATATTATAATTTAGGCGGTCTGCTCCTTTGCCTGGACGCGGAGCGTCCTTTGCGGCTCACGCCGGAGCTTGCGCCTTACCATGCGGACGGAACAGAGATACCGAATGTAACGGTTCACATCACATGGGATTGGCTCCATGCGAAGCGCCCCCAAACGCCGCCGGTGGGGGAAGATCTGCTCCTGGTTTACTATCAGGAGGGGGAGAATCAATATTGTGAATTGAAAGGCGGCGACCGGGGGGCGCTGGCCTGCACCTGGTATACTTCAGACTATAGAAAAATGGTCTGTGCCGTTAATCAGGTGACCTGTCAGGTGCCCCAGGACAGTGAGAGGCAGATTTTGCGTATGCTGCCCATGCGGGAGATCTTTCTGCACTTCGGCGTGCTGTTTCTCCACGCTTCGCAGGTCGTGTATCAGGGCAGGGGAATTCTCTTTTCCGCTCCTTCCGGCACGGGAAAGACCACGCAGGCCAGGCTGTGGAAGCAGTACCGGGACGCGGAGATCGTCTGCAACGACCGCACTCTGGTCCGCAAAGCAGACGGGCTTTGGCGCACCTACGGCTATCCCCTGGACGGCTCGGAACCGGTGCGCAGCACCGCCGTGAACACACTGGGGGCCGTTGTCCTGCTGGAGCAGGGACCGGTCAATGAAGTTCGGCGTATGCGTCCGGGCAAGGCCGCCAGCCTGCTGATGGGCCAGACGGTCATCGACGGCTGGAATCCCGGGGCGCGCACAGCGGCTATGGAGCTGCTGCTTACGATGATGGAGGAGGTTCCGGTCTACCTGCTGACCTGCACGCCGGATGAGCGGGCGGTGGCGGCGCTGGAAAAAGAACTGACGAAGGAGGGGGCGATCCCGCTTGGATAACAAGATCTCTGACCGGCTTTGGAGCAAGGCGGGAGCTATGCGCATCCCCCTGACCGGGGCCTTTGAGCTGCTGCCCGTCTGTAATCTCCACTGCAAAATGTGCTATGTGCGCAAGAGCAGGGAGGAGGTCGAGAAGCAGGGCGGACTGCTGCCTACGGAGCAGTGGCTGGATTTTGCCCGCCAGGCCCGGGACCAGGGGCTGCTTTCCCCGCTCCTGACCGGCGGTGAACCTTTCCTGCACCGGGATTTTCCCGAAATTCTCGCTAAAATGCAGGAGATGGGCCTGCAGGTCAGCGTGAACTCCAACGGCACACTGATCGACGAACCCATGGCCCAGTGGCTGGGACGGCACCGGCCCACCCGTATCAACATCACCCTGTACGGCGCCAGCGCGGAGAGCTATGAGAAGCTGTGCGGCGACGGCGGCGCCTATGACCGGGTGCGCCGGGCGGTGGAGTGGCTGAAACAGTACGGCGTGCCCGTCAAGTTCAACGCCAGCGTCACGCCGGAAAATGTGAACGACCTGGAGGGCATCATCGCCTACGCCAAGTCTGTGGGTTCTCCCGTTCAGGTGGCGACCTATATGTTTCCACCGGTCCGGCGGGACCCGGGCATGGTGGGGCAAAACCACCGCCTCTCCCCGGAGGAGGCGGCCCTGGCCCGGGTGAAGGCCGACTGGCTGCAAAATGAGCCGGCCTGGTTTCTGGGACAGGCGCAGCGCTTCAGCCGCTTTGTGCCGCTGACGGCGGATATGTTTGAGAAGCAGTCCGCCGGAGAGCCACAGGAGATGCACTGCCGCGCCGGACGCTGCTCTTTCTGGATCGACTGGCAGGGAAATATCGGCAACTGCGGTATGTATTCCTCGGTCAGGTTCCCGCTGAAAGGCCGCTCTTTCGCGGAGGCCTGGAAGCAGGTGGCGGAGGAGACCAACCGGGTGCGCTACTCGCCGGTTTGTACCAACTGCCCCAATTTTAACCTGTGCCATTCGTGCATCGCCATGGTCTACAACGAGTGCGGCGACCGTAGCGGACGGCCCGAATACCTGTGCCGGATGAACGCGGCCTCGGCGGAATATTATCAGGCTTACGCGGCGAAATACGCAGAGACGCTGCAGGGGCAGGAGCCTCTCATTATGGGGGACTTTCCCAACTGCGATCTGGAGCAGAATTGAGAGAGGAAGCGTAGAGGAAGGGTTATACGGCAGAATATCACATCTGCGCGCCCCCAAATATCCGCGCGTCTCCGTCAAAGTCCGATTTTTGAATGATATATTATCTCCTTAAGAAGCCCGGAGCGAATGCTCCGGGCAATTTTATTATGGGAGGTATCTCTATGAAAGAACGCTGTGATTCCTGTGGGGGCATCTACCCCAAAGACCAACTCGTCGAATTCGACGGACAGCTTCTCTGCCCGGATTGCTTCAGCAGAGCGACCATGGTCTGCTCCCACTGCGGAGAACGTATTTGGAGCGATGACAACGCCGGGGATTCTCACACGCCCCTCTGCCAGAGCTGCTATGACCGGTACTATCTCACCTGCTCCCGCTGCGGCCGTATCATCCATGAGGACGACGCCTGTTACGCGGATGATGACGATGATGAGCCCCTGTGCTGCGACTGCTTCAGCCACGCGGGCGGCAGGTATATGATCCGGGACTATTATTATAAGCCCGTGCCCATTTTTCACGGCGAGGGCGATCGCTTCTTCGGCGTGGAGCTGGAGATCGACGAGGGCGGCGAACTGGACAGCCATGCACGGACGATTTCGGCCATTGCCAACAGCAATGGCCTGGAGCACCTTTACTGCAAGCATGACGGCTCCCTGAACGACGGCTTTGAGCTTGTGACGCACCCCATGACGCTGGACTACCACTTGCAGGAGATGCCTTGGGACAGCGTGCTCCGCAAAGCGGTGGAGCTGGGGTATTACAGCCATAAGGCCAGCACCTGCGGCCTCCATGTCCATGTGAACCGGACGGCCTTCGGTGAGACCGCCGCACAGCAGGATGCCTGCATCGCCCGCATCCTTTACTTCTTCGAGAAGCACTGGGAGGAGCTGTTGAAATTCAGCCGCCGGACACAGCGCCAGCTGGAACGCTGGGCCGCCCGGTACGGATATAAGGAGCGGCCCGGAGAGATTCTGGAACACGCCAAGAAAGGCGGCTGCGGCGGGCGGTACACCTGCGTCAACCTGATGAACGCCGATACGATCGAATTCAGAATGTTCCGTGGGACGCTGAAACTGAATACCCTTCTCGCCACATTGCAGCTCGTTGACCGGGTCTGCGATGTGGCGGTTTCCTTGTCCGACGATGAACTGAAGTCCCTGTCATGGACCACATTTGTCTCAGGCTGCGAGGCCCCGGAGCTGGTCCGCTACCTGAAGGAGCGCAGGCTCTACGTCAACGAGCCGGTGGAAGCGGCGGAGGAACGGTAAGATGTGCTGTCTTTTCGGAATAATGAACTATGGCGGGAGCCTGACTGCCAAGCAAAAGAACCGGCTGCTCTCTGCGCTGGCGGCCTCCGCCAAAGTCAGAGGCGCCGACGCCACCGGGATCGCCTACCACTCCGGCGGCAGGCTCCGCATCTACAAGCGGCCCTGGCCTGCGGACCGGATGCGCTTTCATGTCCCGGGGGACGCGAATGCCACCATGGGGCATACCCGCATGGCGACGCAGGGGAGCGCCCGCAGGAACTGTAACAACCACCCGTTTCAGGGAAATGCCGGAGGCGAGCCGTTCGCTCTGGCGCATAACGGCGTCCTGTACAATGATAAGCAGCTCCGGCAGACGAAAAAACTTCCTGCGACAAACATCGAGACGGACAGTTACATCGCCGTCCAGCTGATCGAACAGCAGCGGGCCCTCGGCTTCTCCAGCCTTCGGAACATGGCGGAGCAGGTCCTGGGCTCTTTTGTGTTTACGGTCCTGGACAGGCATGACCGGCTGTACATCGTCAAGGGGGACAATCCCCTGTGCCTCTGGCAGTTTCCCGCCATGGGGCTGTATGTCTACGCCTCCACAGAGGAGATCCTGCGCGGCGCGCTGTCCAAAGTGGGCTTTCTTACCGGGAAGCCCGTTTCGATCCCGCTCCGATGCGGAGAAATTTTGCGCATCGGCGCCGCCGGGGAGCTGACACGGCAGGCCTTCGACGATTCGCGGCTGTCCTCCTTCTGGTACGACTGCGCGTGGTGGGGATACGGATGCCAAAAGCGAAAGCCGTCCGCTTCGCAGGAGGACGAGTATCTGGAGGAGATCAAAGCCGTGGCCATGTCCTTCGGCTACGCGCCGGAGGACATTGACCGCCTGGTACAGCGGGGCTTTACGCCGGAGGAGATAGAGGAAGTTTTATATATAGGGGAGGTGTGAATATGTGCGGCGAAATTGACGCGGGCCGTATGCAGATCTTGCTGGTGGAGCCTGAAAAGCGCCCGGCGGAAACGGAGATCGACCGCTCGCTGGAGGCGATGCAGCGCATCGTCGGGGGCCCGATTCAGGCGGTCTACCCCTTTGAAGAACCCGTTGCGCTGATCTGCAACGACGACGGGAAGTGCCTGGGCCTGCCGCTGAACAGGGCGCTTTACCTGCCGGAAGGCCGGCAGCCCTATGACGTGGTGGCGGGGACCTTTTTCCTCTGCGGCGCGCCGCCGGATTCTGAAGACTTTGTATCTCTGACAGATGAACAGGTACGGCGGTACCGGCGGCTGTTCGCGGAACCGGAGCGGTTCTTGCAGATCAACGGACGGCTGCTGGTCATTAAAACAGAAAGGAGCACATGAGATGGAACGCTTTGTAAGAAATCCTGATCTCCCAATAGGGCATACCCTACCGGGAGAGGAAAAAACCGACCCAATAGGGTCGGTTTCGGCCTTTTGGGATGTGCCGGAATGCATCCGGACCCTATTGGGAATCCGCCGCCTAGGGCGGCTCGTGATGGAGTGGTGAGCCATGCGGATCGGCTACATCCGGGTCAGCACCCAGGAGCAGAATGCCGCGCGGCAGGAGGTGCTGATGCAGGAACTTGGCGTGGAGCAGGTCTTTATCGACCGCATGAGCGGCAAATCCGCGGACCGCCCGGAGCTGCAGCGAATGCTCTCCTTCGTCCGGGAGGGAGACACGGTCATTGTGGAGTCCATCAGCCGTTTTGCCCGGAACACCCGGGACCTGCTGGAGCTGATGGAGCAGCTAGCGGAAAAGGGGGCGGTGTTTATCTCCCGAAAGGAGGCCATCGACACAGCCACCCCTACCGGCAAATTCATGCTGACGGTATTCGGCGCGGTGGCGGAGCTGGAGCGGGAGTACATCCTGCAGCGCCAGCGGGAGGGCATCGCTATCGCCCGGGCCAACGGTGTCTACCGGGGCCGGAAGCCCATCCGGCGGCCAAACTTCGACCAGGTGGTCGCGCTGTGGAGAAAAGGCGAGATCTCCGCCGCGGAGGCTATGCGGCGGCTGGATATGAAATCCAGCACATTTTATCGAAAGGTGAAGGAGGTGGTTTGAGTGGAGTGGACCCTTGCGGGCTTTGTTACGACGCTGACAGTGCTTCTGGTTGTCGACCACATGATGGAGACGGCGTAAATTCGGAAGGGGGGGGAGAGAAAATGACTGGCCTGTTTGCCTTGACGGGAACGGCACTGAGCAATTTCGTGGAGGGATGCCTTCTCGGCGTCTCGGTCTATCTGGCTGTCAGATCGTAGGCGGCAGTCAGACGGCAAAGGCGGGCAGGGGAGACCCTGCCCGCCCCGTCTGCGGATTGGCGGATTTCTTTGGAAGCGAAAATAAAAAATGATTTCAAACGAACATGACGGTAAGGGGACCCAAAAGGGGAAGTGACGGCATCGTCCTTCCCCTTGCGATACCCGTAAGGGTTATATATGGGACACGGGAGAATGCCGCTGTCCCAAATCAACAGAAAGGACGTTTGAAAGCATGAAGGAACCTAAAATTACGGTCAGAGCGAATGCAAACGAGTATCAGGAAATCCGCAGACGGGCGGAGGCCGCAAATATGAGCGTGAACCGTTACCTGATCGAAGCCGCCCTCCGTCCCATGCCCGGCAATGACAAACAGCTGAGCGCCCTGATGGGGCAGCTGTGCAGCCTGGAGCTCTGCGTGCAGAGAGCAGCGGAACTGCACAGCCTGAAAAAGGATGTTAACAACTGGAGACAGATGACCATGCGTCTCATGGAGGGCAACTGACATGGCGCAGATAAAATTCATTACCGAGAACGCGCCCGACAGCCCCTATGAGAC
Organism: Oscillospiraceae bacterium; assembly: GCA_051867615.1. GTDB lineage: Bacteria > Bacillota > Clostridia > Oscillospirales > Oscillospiraceae > RGIG5472. Next base: position 16,650 of record JBJDYU010000006.1, read on the forward strand.
CAAGTACCGGGATGACGGGGCCGTTTGGGATGTGATCGACTATATTTTTAATGAGGAAAAGACCTGCGGCTATATCGGCGGCTGGGCGGTGGACCCGGCCTATGCCCCGTATGAGATGGCGCTTACGGCGAAGCTGTTCCACAATGATAAAGGCGTCCGTCTCCGGCACTGGACGGTTACATTTGAAGAACAGGAGCTTTGCCGGCTTGAGAGCAGTCTCGGCTGTAACCGCGTAATGGCGGTGTACCGCCTGGGCCGTATGCTTTCCGCGTATTACGCAAACCGGTATCAGATCGTGTTTGCGGTCCACTGCGGTGCGCGGCCGCACCTGCATATTGTGATGAATACCGTCTCCTATGTGGACGGAAAGAAGTTTTCCGGAAACAGAACGGAGTACTATCACTACGAGAAATACGTCAGAGACGTGGCCCGCCGGTATGGGTTTCCGATCTATATCGTGAAAGACCATGTGGCAACGAAATATTGCCATTCGTATTGAGCGCGGGCTATACCATATTAATATGGTATAGCTGGCCGCTATGGGCGGACGGACGCAGCGCGTTGGCCCTGTTCAACCAGTCCGCTGTTTTACGGAATCTGGCGGTTTGTGCGAGAGACCCGATAAATCCGGGAAACGGACAAAGTATAAGAAATATGGCAGGGCCCTTGTCAAACAGGCTCCCTTTTCATTATAATTTTTGCCATAAGAAGGGGGGTCATGGATATGGAGTCTGAGAGAAACGAGAAGGGTCAATTTGAATGGCTTTGCGGGAACGGCCCTGTTTTTCCCATCGACTACACGCAGAGGAGCTTTGCGGAATATTTGGGCGGAGATCCGCGTCTGGTCAAGCGGTATCTGGTGGCGCACCCCTTCTTTCGGGATATCCTGCAGGAGCAGTTTTGCGGAAGTCAGAGGGCGGCGCAGCTACCGGAGCGCTCTGATAACGCGCCTGTGTCTATTCCGGTGGAGAGCGCGGTGTTTTTTGACTGTTTTTATGCCTTGGTGACAGGCGAGAAGTATCACGCAGCATTCTGCTCCGGAAGGGATAATATTCCGAAAGAAAAAATGGCGCAGTTTATCCATGACCTGTGTCAGGAGCTCCGATTAAAAATTGAAGATGACTCCGTTAAAGGAAATCCATATTGCCGCCATGCGCTGTATGAAAACCGGACTTTCCGGAAAGAGATCCTGTCTGACCTCTGGGAGCGGGAACTCGATAAGCGGAGTCAAAAGATCCGGGAATTATCCAAAACCGCCACAATGGAGGCGCAGCTGAACGTGCTGATGGACTGCGTCCTGTGCCTGGACCGAAATATCCTGAATCTCAGCCTTGCAGTGGAGGAGAACATCGCTCCGTCGGGCGAGGATGCCATTCGGAGCCTGCTGCTGGATCTGCTGCAGAGGGAAAGGGAGACAGGAACATCTGCGTTTGCTTCCTACCTGGTGGATGACATTGCGCTGCAAAGCGGAGCTATGGGAGCGAAAGCAAGCACGCTGCAGGAGGCGTTCATCGCGTTGTCTGATTCTCCGGCCAGCAGGAAAAATAGCCGGGAAGACTTAAAAAACTTGAAAAAGTGTGCGCGGCAGAGCTATCTGGGATACCTGGACGACAAAGGGGAGGAACAAGGATTTGAGCGGCAGTATCGATCGGCGGACCAGTATTTGCACGTCCGGAATACCGGGGTACAAAAAGAACTTCTGCAAAGGCTCGTTACGGAACGATGCAAGCGATATTGGATACCTGTTTTGGCCCAGTGCCGGTTCGAGCCGGATTGCAGTATGTCTCCCATCGGCGAAGAATTTTCATCCCTCAGATATGCTGCGCAGCTGGTGGACCACCTAGTTTCCACCGCACTGTATCCCTGCCGTCATCAGTATGCGGATACCATTCGCCTGTCTTCCTATTTTCATATGGCGGCATGCTTCGCTGCGCAGAACGATGCCCATACACGATGTGTATTGAAACAAGTAGGGGAAACCTTGGACTATGACCCCATAGCGGTAAGGTGCCCGATTGTGGAACCGAAGGACAATTCGACATTTCTGGATACGGTAGAGTTTTCTAAGATGTTTTCCTGTGCCTGGAAGAATATATATGGCGAAGACGTCTTTGATCCGGAGACAAAACACTTCCTTGACCCGGAGCAGACGGCACGCAGAATTTATAAGGATGGACGTGACAGCGCGGCATACTTTGGCCGCGAGCAGTATTTCCCATTCGCGCTGAAGGGTGTTCAAAAAATGATGTCCATTTATGAAGAGATCATCTCGTATCCCGAGCGATTCTACGCATATACGAAATTACTGAACTTTGTGCCTGAACTGCTGATCTTTGCACTCATGAATGTATTCCGGCGGGAGGCGGAAGTGAGAATCCGCCAGATCACCGATTATATCGGACTGCTTTTCCCCTCCTGCGCCGAATAATATGCGCACAAAGCCCCGCGGTTGGCGGATGGTCGTAAAACAGTAAAATTAAAAAGGAAAAACCATTGCTTTGAGGGAGACGGCGTGACTTCGGCCACGCCGTTTCCTTTTTTGTCAGCTTTCTTAGCGGAGTAGGACAAAGTGGTACAAGGGATGCGGTCCCTTGTGCGGAAGAATGCTTTTTTGCATATTTGTTGCGGACAGAGCATCTCGAAGCAGCGCCGTCGCATATCCCGGCAAAAAGAGGCGTAGACAACCTGTCGGGCTGTCCACGCCTTTGCATCGGGTATATGGGATTGCCGCCACGTCCCAGGGGAATACAAGGGACCTGCTGTTCGCCGGCATTCTCTTTCGGCGAATAGAGATCATGGACCGTCGGGGATTGCCCGGGGCCACAGCCGGGCTTAAAAATATTCCCACAGGAGGTCCTTTGCCCTTTTCCGTGCATCCTTATCTTCCTTCTGTGCGGCGGCTTTTTGAAAGTGCGCCCTGGCTTTGGCTTGGTACGCCGTCCGGGCCTCGCAGAACAGCTCCTCGGCCTGCTTGCGTGACAGGGCTTTCACCTCCGGGGAGAGGGCAGGTTTCAGTTCCGGCTTCGATGGGATGATGACATACGGTCTCTGCGGCTGATTCCGCGTTCTCTTCTCATCCTCGAACGCGTTCAGACCTTGTGCAGGACGTCGAAGTCAATGTGGCTACGCTTCTCTCCGCCGCTCTGCGAAGCGGGGTTCCGCCACGCCAGCACGTAGCCTGGTACATCAGCCGGCTCCACCGTGATGTACCCCCGTCTTACGAGCGTCTGCCTGATAGCGGGGCTTGGCGCTCCTCCTCCTTTTTTGGCGATGCGATTTTTAAACTTAATGCATCGATTAGTGAATCGCGTATGAGGCTGCGGTATACTGAGTGCAGCAAGGACAGCTGCGAGATTTTTGACGCATCATCCTGATTTTGAGGGATTTGAGGTCAAAATCAGACCGCTTTGCCTAATTTTCTAGCAGCAGGAGGAAGCCCATATGCCCAACGATAATGGCTACAGTCTCTACCCTAATACGCCCTATGTCCAACCCCTCGTCCCGTTCTATGTCCCAGCAATCCCGCCTGACGTACTTCAATATTTGGCGGCTCTCGAGGCCGAAGGCCGTCGTCTCGCCGTGGAAAACGAGCGGCAGCGACAGCAGCTGCAGGCGAAGGTGCTGCGGGAGGAGGCGTACGCCACCGCTGTGACGGCCAACCAGCGAACCTGGACCGTAACGGAGAGCAACAGGCTGGTGGAGCTGCTGAACGCGGCGCTGACTTCCGCGGTCCGGGTGGAGCCCCGGGGACCGGAGGAACACCCAGCGTATTATGTGCTTTGCTTCAGTGGCAAAGGCGCGCCGGTCGTTTTAGACGAACCCTCTTACCTCGATGACCGCCGCCTTCTCCACTCGCTTCAGATTGGCGGGGTCGGAGTTACGATCCGGCGGTCCACCCGTACCACGGCTGCGCTCCTACGCCAATGCATTTCTGAAAAACTATCCACCTTTTACGCGGACTACTACGCCGGGTGGCAGCTGACGGAACAGGGCCCCGCCTTTCTGCGTTTCCAGGCGTTTTCATCCCATCAGACGGAGAATTTTCTGGAACTGGCCCACTCGGCGGAGGAGATCTCTCCGGCCGCCTCCGCTGTGGCGGCGGAGCGGCTGGCCCGGACGTTTCAGGCGATCCGTGCGCCGGCACTGCGGTGGCTGCTGTTCGGCTGGTTTCACGCGGCGTTCCTGTTCTCCCTGCTGGAAAGCGCGGGCTGCGCGCTGCCGCTGGGGCTTTCCCTCTATGTCGGAGAGCCGGCGCTGATGGATTGGCTCCGGCAACTGTTCTGCTGGTATGAGGATGAGCCCATTAACCTGGACGGCCGACCCGCGGAGTTCCTCCGCGCCATGTGGAGCCGCAAGGACCAGCCGGCGGTGGTCATCGACCACCACCAGACTAGGAATTCCTCCGGTAATGCGGCGCTGCTCGAGGAGATATTATCCACCGGGAAGGTGCCGTGGAAGCAGGGCCGCAGGGAGACAGTGGTACCCCTGCGCGCTCCGGTGGTGGTCCTCAGCGACACGATTTCCTCCCTGTGCTGCTCTCCGGGGCTTGTGACGCTGGATATCCAGGCGGCGGATTTTGGCTTGGAGTCCTGCAGACAGTACTCCGAGCAACCGCCGGTGCAGCAGGACTACCTCTTGGCGCTGGCCTCGTTTACTGCGTCGCACTGGCCGGAGCTGCAGCAGGCGCTGCGGAGAGGCCGTGCGCAGGCCATGACCCTGACGGGCGTGGAAGAGAGGGCCCTCCTCTCCACCGCCGGGACGCTTCTTGGCGCAGTGGACTTTGCGGCTGCCTTCTTCCGCTTCTGCGGCGTGGAAAGTCCTTTCGCCCCGGCGGAGGGGGAGGTCGCGGCGGAAGCCATCGGGGAACTGCTCAGCCATGCAGCTGCGAACGCTTCCGGCATGGACGTCGCAGGGCAGTTCTGCCAACTGGCCCGGCGCTGCCTCGCTGACGGTGTGTTTTATGTCTGCGACGCGGATCGGGACGATTCCGACGGCGAAAAACCAGTGGTCTACCGGGTCCGGGGCGATTACGGCTTTCCTACGGAGGCTTTCCGCCTCCTCTGCCGGCGCATGACCCAGAGCGCGCCGGTGATTGTCCGGGCACTGGCGGAAGCGGGTCTCCTGCAGGGGAAACGGACCAATGCCACTACCGCACAGACCCGGATCCCCGTTACGGGAGTCCACGGCGTTTCCCGGTGGCTAGGGGTTTACCGCATCGCCCGGGAGGATATTTTGGGCGAAATTTGATAGGAGAGGAGAACGAAGATGGAACTGATTTTTGGTTACTGGGGGGACGGCACGGCCATCACCTCCGCCGGAGCGGAGAATCCCCACGTCTTTTTCGACGGCATCAGCGGCTCCGGGAAGAGCTTTGCGCTGAAGCGGCTGGCGGAACAGGCGGTGCGCCAGGGCGCGCTGGTCACCGCTTTCGACTATACCGGCGACTTCGGCGCGTATGAGCCGCCGGAGGATCTGACGCTGCGGCGGATGGACGTCATGGGAGGAGAGCTTCGGATTAATCCGCTGGCTCCTGCGCCCGGCATATCGGCCTTCACCCGTGCGCAGCGGCTGGTAAACCTGCTGCTGGCGGCGTACCGCCTGGGAAACCGGGCCTGCATTGACCTGCAGAATGCCGCCTGCGGGTACCTGCGGACCTGCACGGGAACGCCCGACGTGGCCGGGCTGATCGAGTACATC
>JBJDYU010000007.1:0-21944 GCA_051867615.1 Oscillospiraceae bacterium
TAAAGCCCTTATAGGGCTTACTCAAGCCTCCGGCTTAGCCGGAGGTTTTGACTTATTTCGCCAGCTGCGGCTTCCACCGCTCAATGCCGTAAAAGGGGTTTGCGGTGGTGGGGGTCAGCTCGCTCAGTACGTCCGTGTGGGTCAGCACGGCGTGGGACTTAAAGCAGATGGGGACCAACGGGGCCTCCTGCCCGATGTAGACGCAGAGGCGGCGGGCAGCCGCCGCGCTGTCGGCCTCATCGGCGCTTTGGAAGTCCGAAAGCAGCTGATCCATGCGCTCGCTGCTGTAATGGCCGTAGTTCAGCGCGCCGCCGGTGCCGAGCAGGGCCGATAAATCCCAGTTGGGCAGCAGCCGGACCTCGCCGAGATAGAGGTCGAAGCTGCCGCTCTCCAGCGCCGCCGTATAGCGCTCCCAAGTTAGCTCCTTTACCTCCACGGTCAGGCGGCCATAGGACAGGGCGGAGGCCACAGCCCGGGCGATGGAGACCTTGTAGGCGCTCTCCTCGTTGACGATCAGCGTCACCGTGCGCTCCCGCTCCTCGCCCTCCGGGCCGTAGCCCAGAGCGGTCAGGGCCTTGGTGAAGGCGTTCAGGTCATACGCCGCAGACAGGTCCTCCGGGTACAGGGGCGAGGCAGGGGAAAGGGGAAACTGGGCGGCCTTGCCGTGGCCGGAGAGATAGCCGCTCACCAGCCCCTCCCGGTCCACGCCCAGAGCTACGGCGGCGCGCAGCGCCGGGTCCGCGAACGGGCCGTCCGCGCGGAAGCCCAGATACAGCAGCTCCGCCGTATCGGTCTCCGTCAGGGTGACGCCGGCGGTGGCGCCCAGGGAAAATCCGTCCGTCAGGTCCGAGGTCAGGAGCTGCACCTCCCCGGAGGAGAAGCGGTAGGCCGCGGTGTCCTCGTCCTTCACCGCGGAAAGCTCGATGCGGGTCAGAGGTTGGATACGCCCACGCCACCAGGCGTCGTTGGCCTTCAGATAGTCCTGCGACCCCTCGGTGATATAGAGGTAGGGGCCGGTGCCCAGAGGCACCATGTCATTCTCCGTGCCGCGCTTGACGATGGGGATGTCCAGCAGTGCGGGAAAGTGGGCGTCGGCGCTTTTCAGGGTGATGCGCACCGTGTCCGTGCCGATGTAGCGCAGGGAGGCCACGTTGGCAAAGCGGGCCTGATAGCGCTCGCTCTCCTGGGCGCGGGTGAGGGTGGCGGTCACGTCCCGGGCGGTCAGCGCCGAGCCGTCGCCGAAGGTGACATTCTGACGGATGTGGAAGGTGTAGACGAAGGTCTCCGGGTCGTACTCATAGGAATCGCAGAGGCGCGGCTCCGCCTGAAAATCAGGCCCCAGCTCGAACAGTCCCTCGTACAGCAGCGCCGAGACAGTCCGCTGTACGCCGTCGGCGCAGGTGATGGGGTCCAGACTCTGCCCTGCATACAGGGGCAGGGTAAAGGAGGCGGGAAGTACAGTGGGCGTCGTTTCCTCCTGACCGCTGACAAGGGGAAACTCGTCCTCCGGCTCCGGCGGCGCTTCCGCGCAGCCGCACAAAAGCAGCAGCGAGAGGGCGAGAAGCAGCAAACGGCGTTTCATATCTCAGTCCTTTCGAAGGGAGATAACGGCCCCCTGCACACCGCGGTTGTCGCCCAGCCGCCGGTGGGACCAGTACAGCTCCGGATGGCAGGCGGTGCAGAGGGGGAGGGAGTCGGTGTGCTCGCTCCGTACGCCCGCGTCCCGCAGGCGGCGGAGGTTGATGCCCTTGAGGTCGATGTGCCATTTTGCGCCCCGGCGCTCTATAAAGGGGTCAGCGGCGGCGCCGAGGGCGGTGTGCATGGCTTCCGGCACGTCGCCGTCCGTCTCAAAGCAGCAGGAGGCGATGCTGGCGCCCATGGCCACGCGGATATTCTCCGGCTTCGCGCCGTAGAGCCGTTCCATCTCGGCCACGGCCTTGGGCAGGATGCCCAGCGCCACGCCGCGCCAGCCGGAGTGGACCGCGCCCACGCAGCGGCTGACAGGGTCGTACAGCAGGGAGATGCCGCAGTCGGCGGAGAAAACGAACAGGGGAAGCTCCGGCACGTTGGTGATGAGGCCGTCCACGTCCTCGAAGTCCCGGGCCCGGGCGATGCCCTTGCCCGCGTCCGCCTCCGTCAGGGCGCGGATGTGGTCGTGATGGAGCTGGTGGGTGGTGGCGGCGCGCTCCAGAGGAAGCCCCAGGACGCCGCAGAGCCGCCGGTAGTTTTCCAGCACGTTCTCCCGGTCGTCGTCGCAGCTGAAGCGCAGGTTCAGGCTCTCGTACGGGCCCCGGCTCACGCCGCCGAGGCGGGTGGTGAAGGCGTGGACCACGCCGGGAGCGAGCAGGTCGGAGGTGTGGTAGACAAGTCCTTGCTGGTCATGCCGGGTAAATGCCATAGGGTAACGTCCTTTCCGCGGCCTTACCGGCCGCAGCAGTTCTTATACTTCTTGCCGCTGCCGCAGGGGCAGGGGTCGTTGCGATTCCCCAGGCGGCAGGCCGCCTGGGGGCCCCGTTTGATTTTACTTGCGCGGCGGGAGTGAATCCCGCCTTGCGCCAAGGTTTTCGCCTTCGGCGAAAACACTTGTACGCCGCATGGCGGCGGCTCGCTTACGCTCGCATCGGCCGCAAAGCGGGCTGATGTGCCTTACCGGCCGCAGCAGTTCTTATACTTTTTGCCGCTGCCGCAGGGGCAGGGGTCGTTGCGATTCCCCAGGCGGCAGGCCGCCTGGGGGCCCCGTTTGATTTTACTTGCGCGGCGGGAGTGAATCCCGCCTTGCGCCAAGGTTTTCGCCTTCGGCGAAAACACTTGTACGCCGCATGGCGGCGGCTCGCTTACGCTCGCATCGGCCGCAAAGCGGGCTGATGTGCCTTACCGGCCGCAGCAGTTCTTATACTTTTTACCGCTGCCGCAGGGGCAGGGGTCGTTGCGGCCGATCTTGTTCACGCGCCGGGGCTGCTTTTTCACCGTACCGTCGCTGAAGCCCTCGCTGGTGGCCACGGCCACGCGCTCGCGTTTGATCTCCTGGTTCTCCTTCCGGTGGACGGAGAACAGGCGGCGGACGGTGTCGTTCTGGATGCTCTGCACCATGTCCTCAAACATGGCGAAGGACTCCCGCTTGTAGGCGTCCACCGGGTTTTCGTTGCCGTAGGCCCGCAGGCGGATGCCCTGCCGCAGCTCTGCCATGGCGTCGATGTGGTCCATCCAGTATTCGTCCACGGTGCGGAGCATGAAGATGCGCTCCAGCTCCCGCATGATGGGTACGGTGAACTCCTCGTCCTTCTTGGCGTAGCAGGCGTTGGCGGCCTTGGTGAACTCCGCCGTCAGCTCCTCCGCGCTCTTGCGCAGCACGCTTTCGTCATAGCGGAAGGTATACTTGGGGAAGTAAACGCCCTCGAGAGAGGACATCATCTCCTTATAGCTCTCCGGCGTCAGGCTGCCGCCGGCAAAGGCGGACTGCACCACGGCGGCGATGCCGCTTTCGATCATGCCCAGGATCAGGTCGTGGATGTCCCGGCCCTCCAGCACCTGGCGGCGCTGGCCGTAGATGATCTCACGCTGGCGGTTCATCACGTCGTCGTACTCCAGCACGCTCTTGCGGGACTGGAAGTTGCGGGACTCGATGGAGGTCTGGGAGTTCTCGATGGAGCGGGAGAGCATCTTGTTTTCGATGGGCAGATTCTCATCCACGTTGAGACGGTCCATCATGTTCTGCACCCGCTCGCCGCCGAACAGACGCATCAGGTCGTCCTCCAGAGAGATGTAGAACCGGGTCTCGCCGGGGTCGCCCTGACGGCCGCTTCGGCCGCGGAGCTGGTTGTCGATACGGCGGGATTCATGCCGCTCGGTGCCGATGATGAACAGGCCGCCCGCCTCGCGGACCTTCTCGGCCTCGCCCGCGATCTCCGCCTTGCGCTTGGCGAGGGCCTCGGCAAAGCGCTTGCGGGCGTCCAGGATCTCCGGGTCCGACGTTTCGGCGTAGCCGGTGGCCTCCGCGATCAGCTCGTCGCTGCAGCCCGCCTTGCGCAGGTCGTTCTTGGCCAGGTATTCGGCGTTGCCGCCCAGCATGATATCGGTGCCGCGGCCGGCCATGTTGGTGGCCACGGTGACGGCGCCCAGCTTGCCCGCCTGCGCCACGATCTCCGCTTCCTTCTCGTGGTTCTTGGCGTTCAGCAGGTTGTGCTTGATGCCCTCCTTCTGCAGGAGCTTCGACAGCAGCTCGTTCTTCTCGATGGAGACGGTGCCCACCAGCACGGGCTGGCCCTTGGCGTGGCAGGCCTTCACCTGCTCGATGACGGCGCGGTACTTGGCCCGCTCGGTCTTGTACACCACGTCGGGGTTGTCGATGCGGATGACGGGCTTGTTGGTGGGGATCTCCAGAATGTCCAGCTTGTAGATGGAGCCGAATTCCTCCTCCTCCGTCATGGCGGTACCGGTCATGCCGGAGAGCTTGTCGTACAGGCGGAAGTAGTTCTGGAAGGTGATGGAGGCAAGGGTCTTGCTCTCCCGCGCCACGGTGACGTGCTCCTTGGCTTCGATGGCCTGATGCAGGCCCTCGTTATAGCGACGGCCGAACATGAGGCGGCCCGTGAACTCGTCCACGATGACCACCTCGCCGTCCTTCAGGACGTAGTCCACGTCGCGCTTCATGACGCCGTGGGCCTTGATGGCCTGGTTGATGTGGTGGGAAATGGTGGAGTTTTCGGGGTCGGAGAGGTTTTCGAGATGGAAGAACTCCTCCGCCTTCTTCACGCCGCGGGCGGTCAGGGAGGCGGTGCGGTTCTTCTCGTCCACGATGTAGTCCGCGTCGATCTCCGTGTCTTCCTCTTCCTTGCTGTCCACCTCGGTCACGACCTGCTTTTTCAGTCTGGCGGCGAACATCTCCGCCATGTCGTACAGCTGCGTGGATTTTTCTCCCGTGCCGGAGATGATGAGGGGGGTGCGGGCCTCATCGATGAGGATGGAGTCCACCTCGTCCACGATGGCGAAGTGGTGGCCCCGCTGCACCAGCTCCTCGGCGTAGATGGCCATGTTGTCCCGCAGGTAATCAAAGCCCATCTCGTTGTTGGTGCCGTAAGTAATGTCGGCGTTGTAGGCCTCCTGCCGCTCCTTGCGCTCCAGACCGTGGACGATGAGGCCCACCTTCAGGCCGAGGAAGCGGTAGACCTTGCCCATCCACTCGCTGTCGCGCTTGGCCAGATAGTCGTTCACGGTGACGATATGCACGCCCTGGCCGGAGAGGGCGTTGAGGTAGGCGGGGAGGGTGGCCACCAGGGTCTTGCCCTCGCCGGTCTTCATCTCCGCGATGCGGCCCTGGTGCAGCACCACGCCGCCGATGAGCTGCACCCGGTACGGGCGCAGGCCCAGCACGCGGACGCAGGCCTCCCGGCAGGTGGCGAAGGCTTCGGGCAGGAGGTCGTCCAGCGTCTCGCCGGCGGCAAGGCGCTGCTTGAACTCGCCGGTCTTGGCGGTGAGCTGCGCGTCGCTGAGGGCGTGGAACTCCTCCTCCAGCGCCTCGATCTTGTCCACGATGGGGGTGACCCTTTTCAGCTCCCTGTCGGAATAGGAGCCGAATACTTTGTTAAGCAGACCCATATAGCAAAACATCCTTTCACGATGATGCAAGAAATGCAAAATGCGCGCAAAAATACAGATACAGTATAGCACAAGCCTTTCCGTCTGGAAAGGGGAAAAAAGAGAACGATTTGTAAACCTTGCCGGGGGAGGGGAAAACCCTTTGCTTTCCTGCGCGCCGTATGCTACAATCCCGGTAGGAAGCAATATCGTGGGAAAGGAGCCTGACAGATGAAACTGTATTTTTACGGAGCGGACCGCTGCGTCACCGGCAGCTGCCATATGCTGGAGGCGGCGGGAAAGAGGATCCTGGTGGACTGCGGACTGCAGCAGGGCCAGGACGAGTTTGACAACAGCGACCTGCCCTTCCATCCCGGGACGGTGGACTATGTCCTCGTGACCCACGCCCATATCGACCACAGCGGCCGGCTGCCGCTGCTGATCAAGCGCGGCTTTCAGGGCCGCATCGTCACCACCCGCCTGACGGCGGAGCTGCTGGGCATCATGCTGCTGGACTCCGCCCACATTCAGGAGAGCGACGCGGAGTATCAGAACCGCAAGGGCCAGCGCGCCGGGCGGGAGATGGTGGAGCCGCTGTACACCGTGGCGGACGCGGAGCGGGTGCAGGAGTTCATCCAGCCCTGCGAATACGGCCAGGAGGTGGCGCTGTGTGAGGGCGTCCGCGTCCGCTTCACCGACGCGGGCCATCTGCTGGGCTCCGGCTCCGTCACCGTCAGCGTGACGGAGGGCGGCGTGACGAAGGACATCGTCTTTTCCGGCGATATCGGCAACAACGACCAGCCCATCATCCGTGACCCCCAGCCGCTGGAGCGGGCGGACTATGTGGTGATGGAATCCACCTACGGCGACCGCAACCACGAAAAGCCCAAGAGCTACACCGCGGACCTGGCCCGCATCATCGACGAGACCATCTCCCGGGGCGGCAACGTGGTCATTCCCGCCTTCGCCGTGGGCCGCACGCAGGAGCTTTTGTACTTCATCCGGGAGATCAAGGCGGAGAACATGGCGCCCCGGGCCGGGAACTTCCCGGTGTATATCGACAGCCCTCTCGCCCAGAAAAGCACCCATATCTTCTGCGGCGATCTGCGGAACTATCTCGATGAGGAAGCGCTGGAGCTCGTGAAGGACGGCGAGGCCATGTTCCGCTTCCCCGGCCTGTATATGACCACCACGTCGGAGGAGTCCAAAAACCTGAATGCGGACCCCACCCCCAAGGTCATCATCTCCGCCTCCGGTATGTGCGACGCGGGCCGCATCCGCCACCATCTGAAGCACAACCTCTGGAATCCCAAAAGCACGGTGGTGTTCGTGGGCTTCCAGTCCCCCGGCTCGCTGGGCCGCCGCCTGCTGGACGGCGTGGAGAGCGTGAAGCTCTTCGGCGAGGAGATCGCCGTCCGGGCGGAGATCGTGAATTTCCAGGGTCTCAGCTCCCACGCGGATCACGACCACCTGCTGCAGTGGGTGGAGCATTTCGCGCCGAAGCCGCAGCACATCTTCGTGGTCCACGGCGATGAGGACGTGGCTCCCGCCTTCGCGCAGGAGCTGACGGACAAGGGCTACGCCGCCCACGCGCCGCTGTATCTGGAGTGCTATGATCTGCTGGCGGACGCCGTGGCAGAGAAAGGTATTGTCCGCCGCAGGCCGGAGAAGAAAGCAATCTCCGGCGAGTCTCCCGCCTATCAGCGGCTGCTGGAGGCGGGCCGGAAGGTGGCGGAGTCCATCCGCAACGCCCGGGGCCGGGACAACAAGAGCCTCAACGCCTTCGCCCGCAAGCTGCTGGAGCTGGTGGAGTGGTTCGAGAAGTAGGGAAAAGCCAAAGACTGCCCGGGCGGCAACGCCCGGGCAGCTGTGTATGATGGAACGGGAAAGAGTGGGACTATGAGCGAGCTGCGGAAAAACGATATCGTTACGCTGACGGTGGAGGATTACACCGGAGAGGGACTGGGCGTGGCCCGGCTGGAGGGCCGGGTGATCTTTGTGCGCCGGGGCGTGCGGGGGGAGACCTGCGAGGCCCGGGTGGAAAAGGTGCTGAAGAACACCGCCTATGCGAAGGTGGTCTCCGTGGCGGAGCCGTCGCCCCACCGGCGGGAGCCGGATTGCCCGTATTACGGCCGCTGCGGCGGCTGCGACTACCGCCACATGGACTATGCCGAGGAGCTGTTTGCAAAAAAGCGGAAGGTGCAGAGCGCCCTGACGCGGCTCGGCGGCAGCGACGTGGAGGTGGAGGAGATCCTCGCCGCCGCGTCGCCCACGCGCTACCGCAACAAGGCACAGTACCCCATCTCCAAGGACGGTGCGGTGGGCTTTTACCGCGCTCACAGCCACGACGTGACGGATATTCCCGCGTGCCTGCTGCAAACGCCCCAGGCGGAGCAGGCGGCGGAGACGCTGCGCCAGTGGATGCGGCGCTATGCCGTGCCGGGCTATGACGAGAGCGCGGGCAGGGGGCTGCTGCGGCACCTTTACGTCCGCTGCAGCGCTAAAGGGGAGAGCCTTGTCTGTATCCTCTGCAACGGCGAAAAGCTGCCCCATGAGAGGGAGCTGACGGAGTCCCTCCGCGCCGCCCTGCCCGGACTGCGGGGCGTGGTGCTGGGGGTGAACCGGCGGCGGGACAACGTGATCCTGGCGGACCGCTACCGCACTCTCTGGGGGGAGGGTTTTCTGGAGGACACCCTCTGCGGCCTGACGTTCCGGCTCTCGGTGCCCTCGTTTTATCAGGTCAACCGCGCCCAGGCGGAGGTGCTGTACGGCAAGGCGCTGGAATTCGCGGGGCTCACGGGGACGGAGACGGTGCTGGACCTTTACTGCGGCGCGGGGACCATCACCCTCGTCATGGCGAAGGAGGCCGGTCGGGTCATCGGTGCGGAGATCGTGCCGGAGGCCATCCGGGACGCGGAGGAAAACCGAGTGCGCAACGCCGTGGAGAACGCGGAATTCTTCTGCGGCGACGCGGGGGCCGTGGCGGCGAAGCTGGCGGCGGAGGGCCTGCGGCCCGACGTCATCACCGTGGACCCGCCCCGCAAGGGTCTTGCGGAGGACGTGGTGGAGAGCATCGTACGGATGGAGCCGGGGAAGGTGGTCTATGTCTCCTGCGACCCCGCCACCCTGGGCCGGGACGTGCGCCGCTTCGCAGATTTTGGCTACGTTGCCCGCCGCGCCGCGGCGGTGGACCTCTTTCCCGGCACACAGCACGTGGAGACGGTGGTTATGCTCACAAAAATATAAAAATCGGGGTGGAGAAAAACCATATGTTGCCGACAAGAGAAGAAGCCGAAAGACTGCTCGCAGACGCTGAGCGCTGCAATCCGGGACCGTGGGGAAACCACAGCAGGTGCGCCGCGCACTGCGCGGAGAAAATAGCGCGGGAATGCGGGGACCTGGATGTGGAAAAGGCGTATGTGCTGGGACTTTTACATGATATCGGCAGGAAGTTCGGTACCGGACACCTGCGGCACGTGTATGACGGCTATGCCTATATGCTGTCTTTGGGATATGATGAGGCGGCAAGGGTCTGCCTTACCCATTCCTTTAACAACAAAACAGCAGACGAATACATTGGCCGCTTTGATACGACGGAAGCGGAGACGCAGGTCATTCGTGATGCCCTGCAAGATATCGAGCTGGATGAATACGACAGGCTGATTCAGCTGTGCGACTCTCTTGCTGGCGTGGAAGGGGTGCTTGATATGGAGGAACGAATGAACGATGTGAAGCGTCGATATGGCTCCTATCCGGCGGCAAAATGGAACAGTAATCTGGCCCTGAAAACATATTTTGAAGATAAAACCGGCAAAAACATATACGAAGTCGTTGAAAAAAGCGCCTATCGGATTTGAGATACCAGCCTATCCGCAAACAGGCCAATCACCGCAGGCGGCACGGGTATGTTCCCGGCGGCGGTAGGACACAAATGGGTGGGAGAACGATTACATTTGAAAGGAGAAAGACGGTATGACGGACAAGCTCCAGCGGATACTGGACAATCTGCACAGGTACAATCCTGCCGAGCTGGCCTATGTCAATTTCGGCCTCACAAGTGATGTCGTCTATGACGCGCTGATCGTCGCGCCGTCCTACAGCCCGTATAAGCTCATCCGGGACGGCAGCTTCCGCATCACGGAGCTGGGCTCCCAGAGCTACTGCACGGGCTTTTTGGTGGAACGGGGCAGCTTGCGGCTCGCCTGGATCAAGACCGCCGCCGGTGGCTGCAATATGCTGGATTACCTGCTGATCTGCGGTGAGCTGCAGTTTAAGCGTCTCATCTTCATCGGCGCGGCAGGCGCGCTGCGGGAGAATTTCCATATCGGAGATATCTGCACGCCCAGCTATTCCATTGCCGGGACGCTGGCGAATACCTACTTAAAGGAGAGCCTGCGGGACTATGTGCCCTTTGAAAGGGTCTATCCCGAGGAGGGCTATGTGGCGCAGGCGCTGGAGCTGGCGAAGGCCAGCGGGTATACGCTAAAAAAAGCCAGCGTCTTCTGCACGGACTCCATCGCCATGGAATACACGCACTTAGACGAGATCAGGGCCTTCGGCACGGACCTGATCGAGATGGAGACCTCCGCCTTTTACGCCATAGCGGCGCTGATGCAGGTACCCGCCGTGGCTCTGCTGGTGGTGTCCGACAACTCCGCCACCGGCGTGCCGCTGGTGGGGAGGAGCGAAGAAATGCAAAGGATCTACGAACACGCCCGCTGCGTCGTTTTGCCCGACCTGATCTATAAAATCGCCGGACTGCCGCTTTGAAGGGATTGCCGCCTTTTTGCCCCCTGCGGCAGGCCGAGCTTGTAAAAAAACTGTAAATTGCGGCCCCAAGATGGTTGTCATCTCGCCCGGATTCAGATAAAATACAGATATATTCCAAATATCAAGGGAGGATCGTCCTATGGAGAAGTGCTGCAACAAGATCTGGAAGCTGCTGGCCGCGCTGGTGGCGCTCACCGCCGCCGTGTTTGTTATCGTCAAATTCTGGGACAAGATCCTGGAGGGGCTGGGCCGGCTGAAGGAGCGGGCCGAGGAGCTGCGTTGGCGCGCCGACGAGAGCGAGGATTTCCTGAACTGAAAAACGCTTAAAAGGACGGCGGCTTTCTCCTGCACGGGAGAAAGCCGCCGTCAGCACAGCGGCGCGTCTTGACAAGGGCCGGTTTGGAATGTTATAGTAATTCTGCATAATGGCTGGCAGAAGCTGGCTGTCAGGCGGTCCCGGCTTCGGCGGGCGCCGCCGTGATATGGAGCATGAAAAACAACATAGGAGGAACTAAAGTATGGCGTGTTTTCTGGTTTCCGCCGCGGAGGCGGCTGTGGTGACTGCGGCGTCCAAGGCCGCAGAGAAGAAGGCCGGCGAGGCTTCCTGCGTGCATGAAGCGGAGAAGAAGGTCTCTTTCTCCCGCAAGCTGAAGTGGCTGTCCAATATGCTGTGGGGCGGCTCTGCCCTGCTCGCCTTTGAGCACGTTTGGCACGGCGAGATCGTACCCTGGTTCCCGTTCCTTACCGCCGCGAGCAATCCGACGGATATGGCGGAGATGCTGACCGAAATGGGCACCGTGGGCGTGCTGATGGCGGTCATCATCACGGCGGTCTGGGGCTGCATGGTGCTCGTGACCGGCGCCATGGAGAAAAAGGCGCTGGGCTCCGGCTCCGCTGCGCGGTAAGGAGGCGGCGCCATGACTCTGCTGATTACCGTATTTGCCGCCGTGGTCTGCACGGTGGTCTGGTATGCCAGTGAGACGGCCCGGGAGCTGAAGGTCAGCGTCCTCTGCTGGATGTTCTGGGGCGCGTCCCTGATGTGGCTGGGCGACGCCATCTTTGAGTACATGGAGCTGGGCGCCGAATACTTTGCCCCCGCTCCCGCCGATATGCTGAACGACCTGTTCCTGGGCCTTTCCGCCGTGGCGCTGGCGCTGGTCATCTGGGTCGTCGTCCTGCTGGTGAAGGACCCCAAGGGTTCCGTCAGGGCGCAGCTTTTCAAAAACCAGTAATTGCGGTCATAATAGAACCGGTCCCGCCGTTTCGGCGGGACCGTTTTTTCTCTTTTGGAGACCGCGCGCTTCCCGCACGGCCTTATTCGCGGTGCCGGCTCTCAGCCGATGACCCGGCGGGCCACGTCCACGCTGGCCTTGGCGTCCTTGGCGTAGAAGTCCGCGCCGATCTGGAGGGCGTACTCCGGCGTCAGCACCGCGCCGCCCACCACGATCTTGCAGGGGACGCCCTCCCGGTGGAGCAGGGCGATGGTCTCCTCCATGCTCTTCAGCGTGGTGGTCATCAGGGCGGAGAGACCCACCAGGGGAGCCTTGTGCTTCCGGGCGGCTTCCACCACGGCGGCAGGCTCCACGTCCTTGCCGAGGTCGATGACGGTATAGCCGTAATTCTCCAAAAGGAGCTTCACGATGTTTTTGCCGATGTCGTGGATGTCGCCTTTCACGGTGGCCAGCACGATGGTGCCCTTGTCCGCCGTCCGGCCCGGCTCGCCGGAGAGCTTCTCCCGGATCGCCTCGAAAGCGGCCTGAGCGGCGCCGGCGGACTGGATCAGCTGGGGCAGGAACACCCGGCCCGCTTCAAAATCCGCACCCACCCGGTCGAGAGCCGGGATCAGGATATTGTCCACGATCTCCATGGCCTCCCGCTCCGCCAGCAGGCGGCGGGTGGCCTGGCCCGCTTCGTGCTTCAAGCCCGCCTCCACCAGTTGGCCCAAGTCCCGCTCTCCGCTTCCCGGCTGGGCGGGAGCGGCGGCAGCGGAAGCACCGGTGGTGATGGTGGTGGACACCTGCGCGCCGCCGTAGGCGGCGATGAACTCCCGGGCGTCCCGGTCGATGTTCATCAGCAGATGGTAGCCCCGGACGGCGGCCATCATGGCCTCCAGATTGGGGTTGATGATGGGCAGGTCCAGGCCGTGGGCCATGGCCATGGTCAGGAAGGTCTGATTCACGAGAGGCCGGGCGGGCAGGCCGAAGGAGATGTTGGACACGCCCAGCACCGTTTTCAGCCCCAGCTCCTCATGGACCCGGCGCAGAGCCGCCAGCGTCTGGGAAGCGCCCTCCTGCTGGGCGGAGACGGTCAGCGTCAGGCAGTCGATGAACACGTCCTCCCGGCGGATGCCGCAGGCAAGCGCCCGGTCCAAGATCCGCCGGGCGATGACCAGACGCTCCTCGGTGGACTGGGGGATGCCCCGCTTGTCCAGCGTCAGCCCCACCACCGCCGCGCCGTACTTCTTCGCAAGGGGAAGAACGGTCCGCAGACTCTCCTCGTCGCCGTTGACGGAGTTGATGATGGCCTTGCCGCAGTAGACCCTGAGACCGCTTTCCAGCGCTTTGGGGTCGGAGGTGTCCAGCTGCAGCGGCGCGTCCGTGACCCCCTGCAGGGCCTTGACCACCCGGACCATCATCTCCGCCTCGTCGATCTCCGGCAGGCCCACGTTCACGTCCAGAATATCCGCTCCCGCCGCCGTCTGCGTCAGGGCCTGATTCAGCATATAGTCCACATCCCCCCGCCGCAGGGCCTCCTTCATGGCCTGCTTGCCGGTGGGGTTGATGCGCTCGCCGATGACCCGCACCCGGTCGATGGGGACGGTGCGGGTGCCGCTGCACACCGCGGCGGGAACATGGCGGGGAATGTCCCGGATGGCGCGGCCCGCCAGCGATTCCTTCGTCCGGCGGATATACTCAGGGGTGGTGCCGCAGCAGCCGCCGTACAGCTTCACGCCCAGCTCCGTGAGCGCGGCCATGCTGTCGGTGAATTCCTCCGCCGTGATGTCGTAGCCCGCGCCGCCGGGATCGGGAAGCCCGGCGTTGGGCTTTACAGCGATGGGCAGGGTGGACCAGCGGGTCAGCTCCTCCACCAGCGGCGGCATCTCCCGGGGGCCTAAGGAGCAGTTGATGCCGATGACGTCCGCTCCCAGCCCCTCCAGCGTCAGGGCCACCGAGGCCGGGTCGCAGCCGAGGAAGGTGCGTCCGCGCTCCTCGTAGCTCATGGTGACGATGACCGGCAGACTGCTCGCTTCCTTTACCGCCAGCAAAGCGGCCCGGGCCTCCTGCAGGTCGGTCATGGTTTCGATGACCGCGAGATCGGCCCCGGCGGCCGCGCCGGCAAGCACCATCTCCTTGAAAATGTCCACCGCGTCCTCAAATTTCAAAAGGCCGGTAGGCTCCAAAAGCTGTCCGATGGGCCCCAAATCCAGCGCCACCAGCGCCCGGCCCGCCGCGGCCTCCCGGGCCGCCGCCACGGAGGCGGAGACCACCTCTGAAACCGTCCTTCCGGTGCGGCGCAGCTTCTCCCGGTTGGCGCCGAAGGTGTTGGCGTAGAGGATTTGGGACCCGGCCTCCACATAGGCCCGGTGGATGTCCTTCAGCCAGTCGGGATGCTCCAGAGCGGCCAGCTCCGGACTTTCCTCCAGCCCCAGACCCTTCGCCTGGAGCATACTCCCCATGCCGCCGTCCAGCAGGATGGGGCCGGGGGCGCTTAGCAATTCACGAAATTCCACAATGTCCACCTGACTTTCTATAGGGGCAGCCGTCATGGGCGGGACAGCCGAGACAGCTGCGGGATTGTTTTTGGATGGGCCCCCGGGAGACGCCCAGAATGGCGGTCACAGACTTCCGGGGCAGCAGGATGCTGCTGGCGCTGACGGTGAGGCCCACCCGCCGGGGCGCGTCCAGGAGCTTCAGCAGCTCGCTTTGCAGCGTGAGGGGCAGGTCCCCGTAGCCGGGGCTGTAGCGGTAGGGGAAGGAGCAGCCGGGAAACAGGGCCTGCAGCTCCAGCTCGATGGCGTCGCACACCGCCTCCACCGCCGCCGCGGCGGCGCAGTCCAGCGCCAGCGCCCGGGCCATGTCCCCGCTCTCCGCCCGGCGGATGAGGGCGTCCGTCTCCGCGCCCAGCGTGGCGCAAAGCAGCGCGGCGCGTTCGCAGCCCTGTAAGTGGCGCTTCAGGTCCGCTCCCGGCAGGAGCAGCCCACCCAGCCGGACGCCCTCCGGCTCGAACGTCAAGTCAAAGACCCGGTAGGCCCAGCGGGGGGTGATGGTCCCAAGCACCTCGGCGGCGCAGCTCTCCGCCAGCGCGCGGGTGGCGGCGTCCGCCTTTTCCGGCGGACAGCCCATGTACCGCAGGATCTCGTCGATAGGCAGCGCAGTGACGGAAACAGGCATGGGACACCTCCGGAAAAGAAATACGGCAGGCGGCGCTTTCCGCCTGAAAAAAACGAGGAATCGAATTGATTATATCCGACTTGCGCGGGAAATGCAATCCGCCGGGGCCTTTTGTTTTTTGCCGGATAGGGGAGCGGCGCGCCTTGACCCGACCGGAAGAATGTGGTATATTGGGGCCGCGAAAAAAAGACCGGGATACAGAGAAAGAGAGGGGTGAGGCGCGTGCCTGTGAAGACGGCGAAAAGGCTGTGGACGTACCTGATCATTGTGGGCCTGGCCATGGTCTGCGCCCTCAACTATCAGCTGCTTGTGTTTCCCAACCGCTTTGCTCCCGCGGGGCTGAACGGTATCTGCACCATGATCCAGTATGTCACCGGCATCAGCGTGGGCTATATGAGCCTGCTCATCAATATCCCGCTGGCGCTGCTGGTGATGGTCAAGGTGGGGCGGTCGCTGGCGATGCGGAGCCTCCTGTTCGTGTCGGTGTTCTCCGTCGCCCTGATTTTGCTGGGGCAGGCGGACCTCTCCCGCTTTGCCTATGAGACGGCCAACGGCACCAGCCGCATTCTGGGGCCGCTGGCGGCGGGCGTGATCAACGGCGCCTGCGCCTCGCTGCTGGTGCGCAGCAGCTGCAGCAGCGGCGGGACGGATTTCGTGGCCGCCATCATCCACCGCAGCCATCCTGAGCAGAGCTTTTTCTGGATCACCTTCACCATCAACGCCATTGTGGCGCTCAGCAGCTATTTCGTCTACGACTTCCAGATGGAGCCGGTGATCCTCTGCATCCTCTACTGCTTTATGAGCAGCACTGTCTCCGACCATCTGATGAAGGGCTTTAGAAGCGCCATCCGCTTTGAGATCATCACGGACGATCCCGAGGAGATCGCGGACGCCATCATCCATAAGCTCCATCACAGCGCCACGCTCATGCCTGCCAGAGGAATGTATCTGGGGCGGGAGACCAGCGTGCTGATCTGCATCATCAACAAGGCCCAGGCCCCCCAGCTGGCGGCCATCTTGCAGGACTATCCCCACTCCTTCGCCGTCATGTCCGGCGTCAACGAGGTGGTGGGCAATTTCAAGCGCCTGAACCCGCAGGGAAAACTGGAGCGGGAGATCCTGGACAAGGGCGACGGCAAGACGGTGTGAGCGCCCGTTTCACGCGTTTTCCCGTTGCGGAGCCGGAGCGGAGCTGTTATACTGTATGGTAAGTAAATGACTGGGAAAGGAACGATACCATGGACGTGAAAGAGATCCTTGCGCGGGTGGATCATACGCTGCTGGCCCAGGGCGCTACCTGGGACGAGATCCGCGCCCTTTGCGACGACGGGATGCGCTACGGCTGCGCCAGCGTCTGCATCCCCGCAAGCTATGTGAAACAGGCGAAAGACTATGTGGGCGGGCGGCTGCCCATCTGCACCGTCATCGGCTTCCCCAACGGCTACTCCACCACCGCGGCCAAGTGCGCCGAGACGGAGGACGCCGTTCAGAACGGCGCGGACGAGATCGACATGGTCATCAACATCGGCTGGGTGAAGGACGGACGGGATGAGGACGTGCTGGCGGAGATCCGGGCGGTGAAGGCCGCCTGCCATGGGAAGCTCCTCAAGGTCATCATCGAGACCTGCCTGCTGACGGAGGAGGAGAAGATCCGTATGTGCCGCGTGGTCTCCGATTCCGGCGCGGAGTATATCAAGACCTCCACCGGCTTTTCCACCGGCGGCGCCACCTTCGAGGATGTGGAGCTCATGCGCCGCCACAGCGCGCCCCATCTGAAGATCAAGGCCGCGGGCGGCATCAGCGGCCTTGCGGACGCGGAGCGCTTCATCGCGCTGGGAGCGGACCGGCTGGGCACCTCCCGCATCGTCAAGGCCGTGAAGGCCATGCAGGCGTAAAAGACGCGCGCCGGCGCTTTGGCGCGGGCGCAAGGAAAGGAGATCATACTATGTCTACTCCCCACAATGCCGCGGAGAAGGGCGCTTTCGGCAAGACCTGCCTCCTGCCCGGCGATCCCCTCCGGGCCGGATTCATCGCGGAGAATTTTTTGCAGGACCCGGTCCTGGTGAACAACGTCCGGGGCGTGCAGGGCTATACCGGTACCTACAAGGGCGTGCGCGTCTCCGTCATGGCCTCCGGCATGGGTATGCCCTCCATGGGCATCTACTCCCATGAGCTGTTCAGGTTCTATGACGTGGAGAACATCATCCGCGTCGGCTCCGCCGGAGCGATCTCTGAGAAGCTCCGGCTGCGGGACGTGGTGGCAGGCATGGGCGCCTGCACCAACTCCAATTATATGGCCCAGTTCGGCCTTCCCGGCACCTTCGCCCCCATCTGCAGCTTCGAGCTGCTGCAGGAGGCCGTCCGCGCGGCGGAGACGCTGGGCGTCCGTATGCCCGTGGGCAACCTCTATTCCTCCGATACCTTCTACGACGCCTCCGCCCGCACTATGGAGTGGAGCAAGATGGGCGTGCTGGCGGTGGAGATGGAGGCGGCGGCGCTCTATGCCAACGCCGCCTATCTCGGCAAACGCGCCCTCGCCATCTGCAGCATCTCCGACAGCCTCGTGACCGGGGAGGAGTTGTCCGCGGAGGACCGGCAGAAGACCTTCACCGACATGATGAAGATCGCCCTGGAGGTGGCCGTGGCCATGGAGGGCCGCTGAAAAGCGGGCCGGTGACAAGCCCATATAAAGCGACAAGCGGCGCCCGGAAACGGGCGCCGCTGTTTCGTATCGGGCGGGAAGGTTGTAAAAAAACCGTGAATACGGGCAATTTGCTGTTGCCAAACGGGAGGGAGTTTGTTATGATATTCACGGGCAGAGATGCCCGAACATTAATTTAAGGAAGGTTGATAAACATGAAGAAGTTTCTTGCTTTGCTTCTGACTCTCGTCATGGCCCTGTCTCTCGTCGCCTGCGGCGGCGGCAGCAGCGACGCCGATGCCGATGCCGAGGGTGAGGGCGAAGGTGAGGGCGAGGGCGAAGCCATCGTCTACACCAATCCCGATGACATCGCGGACACCATGACCTCTGAGGACGGCAAGTATCAGGTGGCTTTCGTCACCGACGTGGGCCAGCTGAAGGACAAGTCCTTCAACCAGGGCACCTTTGACGGCGTGAAGCTCTATGCCGCCAACAACAGCCTGAGCTACAAGTACTATCAGCCCGCCAACGGCGACCAGGCTACCGACGATGACCGTTACGACGCCATGAAGGCCGCCGTGGAAGGCGGCGCTCAGGTGGTCGTCTGCGCCGGCTTCATGCAGGGCGCCGCGCTGGAGCGCGCCGCCAAGGAGTTCACCGACGTGAAGTTCGTCTTTATCGACGGCTGGTCCCTGGGTCTGGATAACGTGGCCGGCATCGCCTTCAAGGAAGAGCAGTGCGGCTACTTCGCCGGCTATGCCGTCGTGAAGGAAGGCTTCACCAAGCTGGGCTTCTCCGGCGGCGGCGGCGGCACCAATGACGCCTGCTGCCGTTACGGCTACGGCTTCGTTCAGGGCGCCAACGCGGCTGCTGCCGAGCTGGGCGTGCAGGTCGACGTGAACTACTCCTGGCAGTACGGCGCTTCCTTCCAGGCTTCCCCCGAGCTGCAGTCCATGGCCAGCGGCTGGTATGAGACCGGCACTGAGGTCATCTTCGCCTGCGGCGGTTCCATGTTCCAGTCCATCGCCGCTGCCGCCTCCGCCAATGACGGCTATGTGGTCGGCGTGGACGTGGACCAGTCCGGCGAGTCTGACACCGTGATCACCTCCGCCATGAAGGGTCTGTCCGACGCCGCCCAGTGGGCCGTCGCCAAGGTCTTTGACGGCACCTGGAGCGAGATCGGCAACTCCGCGGTCAGCCTGGGCGCTGCCGAGGGTTCCACCGGTATCCCCACCGCTACCTGGAGCATGGAGAACTACACCGTCGAGGAGTATCAGGCGCAGTTTGACGCCGTCGTTTCCGGTGAGCTCGTCATCGACAACGACTTCAGCAACCTCGAGCAGGAGTACTCCAACCTGACCCTGCACATCATCTAATTCAAAACCGCGCATAGAGCGGGCGGAAGGGAAACCTTCCGCCCGCTTTTCTTTGATAAAAGGCGGACAAACTTCTTGCCTTTGGACGGCGCGGGTTGTACAATAAAAGAAAGTTGAACGGGGAGGAAGTGGGAAAGAACGTATGTCTGCTGAGAATATCATCGAGATGCTCCATATCACCAAGGAGTTTCCCGGGATCATCGCCAACGACGACATCACGCTCCAGCTGCGGCGGGGAGAGATCCACGCGCTGCTGGGGGAAAACGGCGCGGGTAAATCCACGCTCATGTCGGTGCTGTTCGGCCTGTACCAGCCGGAGGCGGGCGAGATCCGCAAGAACGGGGAAACGGTGAAGATCAACAATCCCAACGACGCCACAGCCCTCGGCATCGGCATGGTCCACCAGCACTTCAAGCTGGTGGAGGTGTTCACGGTGCTGGACAACATCATCCTGGGCTCCGAGGTCACGAAGCTGGGCTTCCTGCAGAAGAAGGAGGCCCGGAAGAAGGTGGAGGCGCTTTCCCAGCGCTACGGCCTGAAGGTGGACCTGGACGCCCGGGTGGAGGACATCACCGTGGGTATGCAGCAGCGGGTGGAGATTCTGAAGATGCTCTACCGCGACAATGAGATCCTCATCTTCGACGAGCCTACCGCCGTGCTGACCCCGCAGGAGATCGACGAGCTGATGGCCACCATGAAGGAGTTCGCCCGGGAGGGAAAGAGCATCCTCTTTATCTCCCACAAGCTCAACGAGATCATGGCCGTGTCCGACCGGGTCACGGTGCTGCGCAAGGGCAAGTGCGTCGGCACGGTCAACACCAGCGAAACGGATAAGCAGGCCCTTTCCAACATGATGGTGGGCCGTCCGGTGCAGCTGGAGGTGGTGAAGGACGCGGCGAAGCCCGCGGAGGAGGTCCTCCGGGTGGAGGGGCTGACGGTGCCCTCCCGCGCCCACAAGCGCGACATGGTGCGCAACGTCAGCTTCAGCGTCCGGGCGGGCGAGATCGTCTGCATCGCCGGCATCGACGGCAACGGCCAGACGGAGCTGGTCTACGGCCTGACGGGCCTTGAGAAAAGCTCCGCCGGAAAGGTCACGCTCTGCGGTCAGGACATTTCCCGCGCTTCCATCCGCCGCCGGGGCCAGCAGATGAGCCATATCCCCGAGGACCGGCACAAGCACGGTCTGGTGCTGGACTTCACGCTGGAGCAGAACATGGTGCTGCAGCGCTATCAGGAGCCGGCCTTCCAGCATGGCGGCTTTATCAACAACACTGCCGTCCGCCAGTACGCGGAGCGGCTGATCGACCAGTACGACGTCCGCAGCGGCCAGGGGGCGGTGACCGTCGCCCGCAGTATGTCCGGCGGCAACCAGCAGAAGGCCATCATCGCCCGGGAGGTGGACCGCGACAAGCCGCTCATCGTGGCGGTGCAGCCCACCCGCGGCCTGGACGTGGGCGCCATCGAGCATATCCACAGCCAGCTGGTGGCGGAGCGCGACCGGGGCAAGGCCGTGCTGCTGGTGAGCCTGGAGCTGGACGAGGTCATGAGCCTCAGCGACCGCATCCTCGTGATGTACGAGGGTGAGATCGTGGGCGAATTCGATCCCAAGACCATCAGCGTGCAGGAGCTGGGCCTGTATATGGCCGGCGCCAAGCGCGCGGCGCAGGAGGGGGGACAGGCATGAAGGAGAGACTGAGAACGCTCTATGAAAAGGACGGGACGAAAAAGGTCCTGGCGTCCCTCCTGTCCATTCTGGTGGGCCTGTTCGTGGGCAGCCTTGTGGTCATCGTGGCGGGCCTGACCAATCCCGCCCTCGGCGCCCGCAGCGTGTGGGACGGCGTGCGGCTGATCTTCGGCGGGCTTTTCAGCACCGGCCGCAACGCCGCGGGCGTGCTGACCTGGGGCTTTAACCCGCAGAGCATCGGCAATATGCTCTTTCGCGCCACCCCGCTGATCATGACGGGCCTTTCCGTGGCGGTGGCCTTCAAGACGGGCCTGTTCAACATCGGCGCGCCGGGGCAGTACCTCATGGGTACCATGGCCACGCTGATGATCGCCCTCGGCATCCCCTCCTCGGCGGTGCCGGCGGGGCTGATCTGGGTGCTGGCGTTTCTGGGCGGCGCTCTCGCGGGAGCTGTCTGGGGCGCTATCCCGGGGCTTGTGAAGGCGTACCTCAACATCAACGAGGTGCTGGCCTGCATCATGACCAACTGGATCGCCGCGAATCTGGTGACCTGGATGTTCGATATCAGCAACTTCAAAAACGTGGTGGAGAGCACCAAGTCCGGCTATATCTACAAGACCAGCTTCAACGGCGTTGCCACGCCCAAGCTGGGTCTGGACAAGCTTTTCCCCAATTCCCAGGTCAACGGCGGCATCCTTATCGCCATTATTTTCGCCATCCTCATGTATATCCTGATGAACAAGACGACCCTCGGCTATGAGCTGAAGGCCTGCGGCGCCAACCGCCACGCGGCGCGCTACGCGGGCATCCGGGACAAGCGGAACATCGTGCTGTCCATGGCCATCTCCGGCGCTCTCGCCGCCTCGGGCGCGGCGCTGTACTATCTCTCCGGCAACACGGAGTTTTTCTGGTCTACCTACCAGTCCCTGCCCGCCACGGGCTTCAACGGCATCCCTGTGGCCCTGCTGGCGGTGAACAACCCCATCGCCGTGGTCTTCACCGGCATCTTCATGTCCATGTTGGATATCTCCGGTTTGCAGCTGACGAATCTCACGGCCTACAACGAATATATCACCGACGTTATCATCGCCGCCATCGTGTACCTCAGCGCTTTCTCCCTCGTGATCCGCATGATGCTCACCGGGCGGAAAAAGCGCAAGGCGGTACCGGCTCAGGAGCCCGCTCCGGCGGAGAGCCTCGCCTCGCCGCAGCCGCATGAGCCGGGAGAGGACGCGGAAAGCGCGGAAGATACCACGGAGAAGGGAGGGGAGGAAGCATGACGTTTCTCGTACAGCAGACGCTGATCTATGCCATCCCCCTGATGATCGTGGCGCTCGCGGGTGTGTTCGCGGAGCGCAGCGGTATCATCAACCTGGCTCTTGAAGGTATCATGATCTTCGGCGCCTTTGTGGGCGTGCTGTTCGTCCGCACCATGCAGGTGGACACCGTCTTTGCCGCCGCGAAGGAGGCGGGGAACTGGGTGGCCCTGCAGGGGCTGGAGCTGCTGG
>JBJDYU010000008.1:0-83103 GCA_051867615.1 Oscillospiraceae bacterium
GGCCCTATCCTTCATCCTTTTTATTCAACTGTCCAACATCTATTGTAATCCTACATAAGTGCATTGGCCCGCTTTTTCTCCACTCTTGTTTTGGCCGGAAAAAAGAGGTATACTATCTTAATCAGTGTAAAAATCGCGCCCTTGGGAGGGACAGCTATGAAACTCATGATCCTGGACGGCAACAGCCTCGTCAACCGCGCCTATTACGGCATCCGCCCCCTGACCACCAAGGACGGGCTGTACACCCACGCCATTTACGGCTTCGTCACCACCCTCCAGCGGCTGCTGGCGGAGGAGGAGCCGGAGGCCCTGTGCGTGGCTTTCGACCTGCACGCGCCCACCTTCCGCCACAAGGCGGACGAGAGCTACAAGGCCACCCGCAAGGGGATGCCGGAGGAGCTGCGCCAGCAGATGCCGGTTTTGAAGGACGTGCTGCGGGCCATGAACATCCCCCTCTACGAGCTGGAGGGCTACGAGGCGGACGACCTCATCGGTACCGTCTCCCGCAAGTGCGAGGCGGCGGGCTGGGAGTGCGTGGCGGTGACGGGAGACAAGGACTCGCTGCAGCTCATCACGGAGAAGACGAGGGTCAAGCTGGTCTCCACCCGCATGGGGCAGACCACCACCAAGGACATGACGGAGGAGAGCTTCCGCTCGGAGTACGGCTTCGACCCCATCCACATGATCGACCTCAAGGCCCTCATGGGGGACAGCAGCGACAACATCCCCGGCGTTCCCGGCATCGGGGAAAAGACCGCCATGGCCCTGATCCAAAAATACGGCAGCATCGATGCCCTCTACGCCGCCATGCCGGAGGTGGAGGCAAAGCCCGCTGCCCTCCGCAAGCTGGCGGAGGGGGAGGAGAGCGCCCGCCACTCCTACTGGCTCGCCACCATCGTGACGGACGCGCCGCTTATCTTTTCTCCGGAGGAGAATCTGCGGCAGCCCCCAAAGCCGGAGCTGTACGATTTGTTCCTGCGCCTGGAATTTTTGAAGCTCATCGAGAAGATGGGCCTGAAAAAGCAGGAGGAGCTGGTGGAGCGGCAGCAGCCTGAGGAGATGCGCGTCTGGCAGGTGCGGACGGCGGCGGAGGGGGAGAAGCTGCTTTCCCAGCTTCGCGGCGCGGACCATACGGCGCTGCTGGCCCTGCCGGACCTCGCGGGCCTATCCCTCGTCTATGAGACAGCGGAGGGCGAAGCGATCACGGCGGAGCTGCTGTTCAGCCGCTACGAGGGGGACTGGAACGCGCTGCTCGCCGCCATATTCTCCGTCGATATCAGAAAGGTTGCCCACGAGGTAAAGGACCTGACCCGGGCGCTGCTGGAAAGCGGCCTTCCGGCGGAGGGCTTTATCTTCGACACGGCCCTCGCGGCCTATCTGCTGGACGCCACGGCGGGGAGCTATGATATCCAGCGCCTGTTCGTCTCCTATTTTAATGAGGAGCTGCCAAAGCCCCTCTTTCTGGAGCCGGAGGCCTTCTCCCTCATGGGCGGCGGCGCGGAGGCGGAGGCCGCCATGGACAGCTACGCCGCTGCGGTGGTGGCGCTGTACGGCTATCAGGCCCCCCGGCTGGAGGAATGGGGCCTGCACGAGCTGTTTTATGCTGTGGAGCTGCCCCTCTGCCGCGTCCTTGCGGAGATGGAGCTTTCCGGCGTCCGGGTAGACGCGGGCGAGCTGGCGGCCTTCGGCGCGGCGCTGGATAAGGAGGCCAAGGCGCTGGAGGAGCAGATCTATACGCTCGCGGGCCATCCCTTCAACATCAACTCGCCCAAGCAGCTGGGAGAGGTGCTGTTCGGCGAGATGCAGCTGCCCCACGGGAAAAAGACCAAAACCGGCTGGTCCACCAACGCCGACGTGCTGGAGTCCCTGCGCTGGCAAAGCCCCATCGTGGAGGACGTGCTGCAGTACCGCCAGCTCACCAAGCTGAAAAGCACCTACGCCGACGGGCTTTTGAAGGCGCTCTCTCCCGACGGGCGGGTGCGCACCAGCTTTCAGATGACGGTGACGGCCACGGGCCGTCTCTCCTCCACGGAGCCGAACCTGCAGAACATTCCCACCCGGACGGAGCTGGGGAGCGAATTCCGCCGTATGTTTGTGGCGGACGCGGGGAACGTGCTGGTGGACGCGGACTATTCCCAGATCGAGCTGCGGCTCCTGGCCCATATCGCGGACGACGAGACCATGCTGGAGACCTTCCGCCGGGGCGAGGATATCCACGCCATGACGGCGGCACGGGTCTTCGGCGTACCGCTGGCGGAGGTCACGCCCCTTATGCGCCGCAACGCCAAGGCGGTGAATTTCGGCATCGTCTACGGCATCTCCGCTTTCTCTCTCTCGAAGGATATCGGCGTCTCCGTGGCAGAGGCCAAGGCGTATATGGACGCGTATTTTGAAAAGTTCTCCGGCGTCCGCCGCTATATGACGGAGATCGTGGAGCAGGCCCGCGCCCAGGGCTATGTGGAGACGCTGATGCACCGCCGCCGGGCGCTGCCGGAGCTGAGCGGCAGCAACTTCAATCTCCGCGCCTTCGGCGAGCGGGTGGCGCTGAATATGCCCATTCAGGGTACCGCCGCGGATATCATGAAGTCCGCCATGGTGCGGGTCTGGCGGCGGCTCAGGGCGGAAGGGCTGCGGGCGAAGCTGATCTTGCAGGTCCACGACGAGCTGATCGTGGAGTGTCCGGAGGACGAGGCGGAGCAGGTAAAGCGCCTGCTCGCAGAGGAAATGGAGGGCGCGGCTTCGCTGCGCGTACCGCTGACGGCGGAGGCCCACAGCGGGAAAAACTGGCTGGAGGCGAAGGAATGAGCATTAGGATCGTACCCATGACGGCGGACCATCTGGAGGGGATCGAGGCGCTGGAGCGCACCTGCTTCTCCCGTCCGTGGACGAGGGATATGCTGAAGGAGGAGCTGGACAACGCCTGCGCGGCCTTTCTGGTGGCGGAGGACGCGGGAAAGGTGGTAGGCTACGCGGGACTGCAGGTGGTGCTGGACGAGGGCTATATCGCCAACGTAGCCGTGGACCCGGCCTACCGCCGGCAGGGCATCGCCACGAAGCTGATACAGGTCTATATCGACTTCGCCCGGGCCAACCGCCTGGCGTTCCTCACGCTGGAGGTGCGGCCCTCCAACACCGCCGCCATCATCCTCTATGGCCGCCTGGGCTTTCGCAGCGTGGGCCGGCGGAAGAACTACTATGAGCATCCCAAGGAGGACTGCATCATCATGACGCTGCGCTTCGATAAGGAAGCGGAGCCCACCGCGGGCCCGGGCGCCTTTCCTTCCTGATGTAAAGGAAAAAGTCTTGACAGAGGAGAGATAGCATGAAGATACTGGCCTTTGAATCCACCTGCGACGAGACGGCGGCGGCCGTGGTGGAGGACGGGAGGACCGTCCTCTCGGACGTCATCGCCTCTCAGGCGGATATGCACGCCGTCTACGGCGGCGTGGTGCCGGAGATCGCCAGCCGCAAGCACGTGGAGGCTGTGGCGGGTCTGGCGGAGGAGGCCCTGCGGCAGGCGGGGATCAGCAAAAAGGAGATCGACGCGGTGGCGGTGGCCTACGCGCCGGGACTGATCGGCGCGGTGCTGGTGGGGCTGAGCTTTGCGAAGTCCGTTTCCTACGCTCTGGGTGTGCCGCTGATCCCGGTGCATCACATCCGGGGCCACATCGCCGCGAACTATCTGGCCTTCCCGGAGCTGGAGCCGCCCTTCACGGCCCTCTGCATCTCCGGCGGCAACACCCTCATCGTGGATGTGCGGGACTATACGGCGATGGAGATCCTGGGGGCCACGCGGGACGACGCGGCGGGAGAGTGCTTTGACAAGGCGGCGCGGGTGCTGGGGCTGCCCTATCCCGGTGGAAAGCCGCTGGACGAGCTGGCGAAAGGCAGCCGCGGCGACGTATATGACCTCCCGAGGGCGAAGGTGGAGGGCGCGGAGCTGGATATGAGCTTCTCTGGCCTCAAGACCGCGGTGGTGAATCTGGCCCATAACGCGGAGCAGAAGGGAGAGCCGCTGGACCGTCCTGCCCTCGCGGCGGACTTCATCCGCGCCGTCAGCGACGAGCTGGTGCCCCGGGCCATGGAGGGCTGCCGCCGCCGGCGGCGGAAGGTGCTGGTGGCGGCGGGAGGCGTCGCGGCCAACTCCGTCATCCGCCGGGATCTGGAGCGCGCCTGCGCGGCGGAGGGGGTCCGGCTCTATCTGCCGCCCCTGCGGCTCTGCGGCGACAACGGCGCCATGATCGGCGCCCAGGGCTATTATGAGTATCTGGCGGGCCACACCGCGGATATGAGCCTCAACGCCTACGCCACGCGGGAGATCAGCCTTTAAAGCGTGTAAAACCGAAAACAGGAAGGACTCGGCTCACGGGCCGGGTCCTTTCCTTTTGCAAGGTGAAGCGGGGAATCCTGCTGCGGTTGCCATAATATCGAAAAATATGGAACGCCGAAAAAATAAAATAATTTTATGTAAACAAAAATCGTTTTCACGGGAAGAAAAACGCATTTTGCGGTTTTGCATATTTTCTGAAAAACAGAGAATTTTGACTGAAAACCAAGGAAAAAACGGGTGTGGAAAACTCTGTGGAAAATGTGGATAACTATCTGTAGAAAAAATTATCTTAAAATTTATGTAAATACCACGAAAAAGGAAGGTTAAAGAGGAGGGGCGCGGAAAAAATCAAAAGGAGGGCGTTTTTTGTCGAAGGACGCGGCAGGAAAAATGGGAGCTTTTTGCAGGCAGTTCGATTTTTTTGTCGAAAGCTGCTGCAGGAAAACTTGCGGGATTACTTTTTGTATTATCCCGTCGCAGGCGCGGCGCGCGGGTCGCTTCGCCGTCTTCTGCCCCATGGAGGCGGGACGTTTTTGCTGCCCTTCCCGGAAAGAAAGAAGTTGACGGGCGGAAAAAACTGTGATATACTTCCCCCGTTAGCGCGCCGAAAGACGCGAAGATATCGCTGCTGGTATGGCTCAGTCGGTAGAGCGACGCACTCGTAATGCGTAGGTCGCCGGTTCGAATCCGGCTACCAGCTCCACTCCGGGACAAGCGTTTGGCTTGTCCCGGCTTTTTTGTTTCCCGAGCGTTGGTGCTTATTTGGTGCTTAAAGGTGATCAGGCTGTAGCCTGGTCACCTTCAAAGCCGCCCGCTTCCCGGCGAAAACGGTTGACAATCGGAAAAAATCTGCTATGATAAACAGGTAATCGAGCGAAACTGCGATGAGAAAGACGAGCGGCAGGTGTCCGGCCTTGTAGAGAGCGGGGGAGAGGTGAAAGCCCCGCGGCGCGGCCCCGTCGCAGCCCCTTTCGAGCGCCCGCGAGGAGCGGGACGGCTCATCCCCGTTACCGGATGAATCGAGATGTCCTTGCCGGATAATCAGGGTGGTACCGCGGAGTTTGCTTCGCCCCTGAACATGGCAGGGGCTTTTATTTTTTGGGAGAACAGTATGGATCGAGAGCAAATATGCGCCTGCTTTGAAACATGGTGCAGGAAATTGCGGCTTGTCCCGGACTGGGATATTCGCCTGGAATTCGTAGAGGACCCTGCATGGCGGAAAACCGGTGATTTCAAGGTGGATTGCGATGATAAAAAGGCGGTCCTTCTGCTCAACGGTGTCAGACCCAAGCAAGAAAACCTGGAGGAAGTGATCGTCCACGAGCTGATGCACCTGAAGATGTACCCGCTGGATCAGGTGACGGAAGCTCTGATCAACAGCCAATTTGAGGAAGACACGCCTGCCAGCCGGTTTGCCTACAACCAGTTTTTCATGGCATTGGAGCAGACGGTGGAAGAACTGACCAAATGCTGGCTCCTGGAATTCGGCGACAACAAGGAGCTTTCCTTTGGACGATGCAAGCTGCATAAGTCCTTTACCGAGCTGTATGACGGCTTAAAAAATCTGGAATAAGAAATCAAAAAATACACGGAGGTAGATCCCCATGAAAACTCCCAAGCCTTACGGCGTCAACGAGCTGCGCGAGATGTTCCTGAAGTTCTTTGAGAGCAAGGGCCATCTTCGCCTGCCGAGCTTTCCCCTGATCCCCCAGAACGACGCGTCGCTGCTGCTCATCAACGCGGGCATGGCGCCCATGAAGCCCTGGTTCAAGGGCGAGGAGGAGCCGCCCCGCCGCCGGGTCTGCACCTGCCAGAAGTGCATCCGCACCGGCGATATCGAGAACATCGGCAAGACCGCCCGCCACGGCACCTATTTTGAGATGCTGGGCAACTTCTCCTTCGGCGATTACTTCAAGAAGGAGGCCATCGCCTGGAGCTGGGAGTTCCTGACCAGTCCCGAGTGGGTGGGGCTGGAGCCGGATAGGCTGTACCCCTCCGTCTATCAGGACGACGACGAGGCATGGAACATCTGGCATGAGGATATCGGCATTCCCGCCGAGCGCATCTTCCGCTTCGGCAAGGCGGACAACTTCTGGGAGCATGGATCCGGCCCCTGCGGCCCCTGCTCCGAGATCTACTATGACCGCGGCCCGGAGAAGGGCTGCGGCAAGCCCGGCTGCACCGTGGGCTGCGACTGCGACCGCTATATCGAGGTCTGGAACAACGTGTTCTCCCAGTTTGACAACGACGGCAACAACAACTATACCGAGCTGGCGCAGAAGAACATCGACACCGGCATGGGTCTGGAGCGTCTGGCCTGCGTCTGCCAGAACGTGGACAGCCTCTTCGACGTGGACACGGTGATGAACATCACCAACCGCGTCAGCGAGCTCACCGGCGCCCACTATAACGAAAGCTACAAGAAAGACGTGTCCCTGCGCATCATCACCGACCATATCCGCAGCGCCACCTTCCTCATCTGCGACGGCGTGCTGCCCAGCAACGAGGGCCGCGGCTATGTGCTGCGCCGCCTGCTGCGCCGCGCCGCGCGGCACGGTAAGCTCCTGGGCGTGAACGAGCCGTTCCTTTATAAGATCGTGGACACCGTCATCCATGAGAACGAGTGCGAGTATAAGGACCTGCGGGAAAAGCAGGCCTATATCACCAAGGTCGTCCGCACGGAGGAGGAAAACTTCGCCAAGACCATCGACGCGGGCATGAGGATCTATGAGGAGCTGCTGGCGGAGCACAAGGAGCGGGGCGAGACGGTGTTCTCCGGCGCCGACGCCTTCAAGCTCTACGACACCTACGGCTTCCCCGTGGACCTGACCGAGGAGATGGCGGAGGAGGAGAATATGCGCGTGGACATGGACGGCTTCCACGCCATGATGGAGGAGCAGCGCGTCCGCGCTCGCAAGGCCCGGGAGGCTCTGGGCGACCTGGGCTGGGCCGGCGTTGACTTCGGCCAGGAGATGCCCGCCACGGAGTTCGTGGGCTATGACCGCGCAAGCTCTCCGGGCAAGGTGCTGGCGCTGCTGGCGGAGGGCGAGTTCCGTCAGGAGCTGGTGGCCGGCACAGAGGCCATCGTGGTGCTGGACCGCACCGTCATGTACGCCGAAATGGGCGGTCAGGTGGGCGACCACGGCGAGCTTCGGGGCGAACACGGCGTTTTCACCGTCACCGACGTGCAGAAGAACAATGGCGGCAAGTATATGCATTACGGCAGGGTCACGGAGGGCAGCATCTCCGTGGGCGAGACCGTGACCTCCGCCTATGACGAAGAGCGGCGCGCCGCCATCCGCCGGGCCCACAGCGCCACCCATCTGCTGGACGCGGCGCTGCGCAGGGTGCTGGGCGACCATGTGCATCAGGCCGGCTCTCTGGTGGAGCCGGACCGCCTGCGCTTTGACTTCACCCATTTCAGCGCCATCACCCCCGAGGAGCTGCGGGAGATCAGCCGCATCATTAACCGGGAGATCCTCCATGGCTATCCCGTTACCACCCGGGTCATGCCCATCGGCGAGGCGAAGAAGCTGGGCGCCACGGCGCTTTTCGGCGAGAAGTACGGCGAGACCGTCCGGGTGGTGAGCATGGGCGACGAGGAGGAGACGGTGTCTCTGGAGTTCTGCGGCGGCACCCATCTGGACAATACCGCCAAGGTCGGCACGTTCCATATCCGCAGCGAGGCCTCCGTGGCCTCCGGCGTGCGCCGCATTGAAGCCATCGTGGGCGAGGAGTCCCTCCGGGAGCTGGACCGCGCCCAGGGTATGCTGCTGGAGGCGGCGGCGGTGCTCAAGACCAAGCCCGCCGACCTCATCGCCAAGGCGGAGCAGCAGCTGGGCGAGAACCGCGAGCTGCGCCAGACCATCGAGAAGCTGAAGGCCCGGGAGTTCGTCAGCGAGGCCGACCAGTTCCTGGCCAGCGCCAAGCAGGTCAAGGGCCTGAAAGTGGTCTCCATGTCCCGCAACGATATCAGCGCCGACGATATGCGAAAGCTCGGCGACTTCATGCGGGACAAGTCCGCGGACGTGGTGGGCCTCATCGCCGGCGTCAATGGGGACAAGATCACCTTCCTCGCGGTCTGCGGCAGCGAAGCCGTGCGGCGCGGCGTGAAGGCGGGCGATATCATCAAGACCATCGCTCCCATCTGCGGCGGCAAGGGCGGCGGCAAGCCGGACAGCGCCATGGGCGGCGGCAGCGATCTGCTGAAGCTGGACGACGCGCTGGCGGCGCTGGACGATTTCGTGGCCAGTAAAGCGCAGTAATTCCTGCGGCGCAAATGCCGTCAGGCTGATATACTTTACAGCTATACCGTTTGAGAAAGGAGCGCATCCCATGTCTGATGTATTGAACTACGACTCTGACTGCCTGTTCTGCAGGATCATCAAAGGGGAGATCCCGTCCAACAAGGTGTACGAGGACAATCTCTGCTACGCCTTTTACGACGTGGCGCCCCAGGCGCCCACCCATTTTCTGGTCGTTCCCAAGGCCCATATCCGCTCCTGTGGGGAGATCACCCGGGGCAACTCCGCCCTGGTGGGCCATATATTCGAGGTCATCTCCAAGGTGACCAAGGAGCTGGGCCTCACCGATTTCCGTGTGGTCTCCAACTGCGGCGAGCAGGCGGGGCAGAGCGTGCCGCACCTGCACTTCCATGTGCTGTCCGGCCGCGACATGACCTGGCCTCCGGGCTGATCCTTTGAGAAAAAGCAGGGCTGCGAAGCCCTGCTTTTGTTTTCCCTGCCGGGGTGCGCGCCTGCGGGGGGTGGGCGGAACATACACCGTGCGGCGGTGCAGGGCCCATTTGCGGCAGGTTTTTCTTTTTACCAACATACACCGCGCGGCGGTGCAGGACCATTTGCGGCCCCATTTCTCTTTTTCCCGCTTGTGGGAAAAAGAGAAATCGCCCCGCCGGTGAAAGAGAAAAAAGGACGCTTTGGCCTTTGGCTCCCGGCGAGATTGGGCAAAATCACCCGCAAAGCGCTTCCTCCGGCTGGGGCTGCGCAACGACTCCCTCTGCTTCTCTTTCCGCTGCCGCTGGTGCGGCGGTGGCGGAAGGCCCGTCCCCGCAGGCAGAGCGGCAGCGGATAGTCGGAGCAGGGCAAATCGACGAGCAGCGCGCACTGTACCCTTGCGGAAAGTCAGTTCGACGCAGGAGGGGAACGACCGGCAGGAAAGCGTTTTCTTCTTTCTTCTCCACCGTCAACGGCGCATCTTCTTTTTCTTTGGCAAGACAAAGAAAAAGAAGATGGGGGGTTGAAAGTGCCTGCACCGCCGCGCGGTGTATGTTGGGAAAAAAGAAAACCGGTTCTTCAAACAAAGAATTTCTATTGCGTTGCCTGGAAAGAATGTTTATGGTATAATGGCTCCGTTCGGCCTCATATCAGCCGCGAAAATGGAACCGTTTGGTAACATTTTTTCGGGGTGATGACGATGGAATTCAGCAGAATTCGTGACCTGCGGGAAGACGCCGATAAAACACAGCAGCAAGTGGCTGATTATCTGAATATGCAGCGCAGCGTATACCGGAGATATGAGAGCGGCGAGCGGGAAATTCCCGTCTGGGCCGTCATCAAGCTGGCAAAATACTACCACACCAGCACGGACTACATTCTGGGCCTGACCAACCGGAGGGAGCCGAAATGATCCGCCGCCTGGCCGCGTTCGCCCTGTCCTTCGCCGCGGGGATCTTCCTCGCGCAGTACCTCGCGCCGGTGCGCTGGCAGCCCCTGCTCGCGGCGGCCTTCGCCCTGCTGGCGCTGACGGGACTGCTGCAAAAGGAGAAAAAGCGGCGACTGCGGGTGCTGCTCGTGGGCTTCGGCCTCGCCTTCGCGCTTTGCTGGAACTATGCCTATATCGCGCTGGTGCAGGCGCCCGCCCAGAAGCTGGCAGGGACCATACTGGAGGACGCGCAGGCCACGGTGCTGGACTACGCGGAGGGCCGGAGCGTCGACGGCTGGGACCTGCGGAGCCGCTACCGCGTCCGCGTCCGACTGGAGAGCGAAACCGGGCGGCACAACGCCTACCTCTACGCGGGGGAGGAGCTGCTCACCCTGGAGCCGGGCAACACGGTCCGCGCCGCCATGGCGGTGACGGACGCTTCCCAAATCGGCGATAATGAGATTGACACCTTTACCTCCAAAAACGTCTTTCTGCTGCTTTTCCTCCGGGGAGAGATAGAGACGGAGCCGGGGGACGCGGGGAGCCTGCGCTACCTGCCCCAGCGTCTGGCCCGCCGGGTGAAGGAAGGCGTCCTGTCCCTCTACGAGGGGGACACGGCGGCGCTGGTGCAGGCCCTGCTCACTGGGGACAAGAGCGCTTTCGGGGATGAGACCTACACCGCCCTGTCGGAGGCGGGATTGCTGCATATCGCGGCGGTGTCGGGCCTGCACTGTATGTTTCTGCTTACCATGGTGCAGATACTGCTGGGGCGGCGGCGCTTTGCCGTGGCGGCGGTGGGCATCCCGCTGCTCCTGCTTTACGCCCTGATGGTGGGCGCGACGCCGTCCGTGCTGCGGGCGGTGGTCATGCTGCTGTTTTTGCTGCTGGCGCCGCTGCTCCGGCGGGAGGGCGACCGGCTCACCGCCTTTTCGGCGGCGCTCATGCTTTTGCTGCTGCTGAATCCCTTTGCCGCCGCCAGTGTCTCGCTGCAGCTGAGCTTCGCGGCGGCGGGAGGTATCCTCTGGCTCACGCCGAAGCTGTACCGCTTCATGCGCTCCGCGCCCCTGAAGGGGCGGCTCTGGCGCTTTTTCTCCGCCTCCGTGGCCACCACCTTCGGCGCCATGGTCTTCACCGTGCCCCTCAGCGCGTGGTACTTCAATATTCTGGTGCTGGTCTCGCCGCTGTCGAACCTGCTCTGCCTCTGGGCGGTGAGCGTGCTGTTCGCGCTGGCGCTGCTGTCTCTGGCTCTGGCGCTGGTCTGCCCGCCGGCGGCGGTGCTGGCGGCCTTCCCGGTGAAGTGGCTCGCGGCGTACGTTCTCTTTGTCTGCCGCGGACTTGCGCGCCTGCCGTACCACGCGGTGTATTTCAACAGCCCCTACATCGCCTGCTGGCTGGGCTTCGCGTATCTGCTGCTGGGGCTTTGCTGTCTGCTCCGCGGCGGACGCAGGCAGAATTGGCTCGCGGCGCTCTCCGCCGTGCTGGCGCTGCTGCTCTGCATCGGCCTGACCCGCCTTGACTGTCGCTACGGGGAGATGAACATCGTGGCGCTGGACGTGGGGCAGGGGCAGAGCATCGCCGTGACCTCCGGCGGGGCGTCGGCGCTCATCGACTGCGGCAGCAGCAACAGCTATATAAGCGCCGGGGACATCGCGGGGGACGCGCTGCTTTCCGCCGGGGCCTACACCCTTGACTATCTGGTGCTGACCCATTATCATACGGACCATACGGACGGGCTGCCGGTGCTGTTTTCCCGGCTGACTGTGGAAAAGCTGCTGGCGCCGGAGCCGGAGGAGGGCGACGAGATCGCCGGGGCCGTCCTGCGCCTGGCGGAGCGCTACGGCACGGAGGTGGTCTATATCACCGAGGATACCTCCTACCCGCTTGGCAGCGCGACGCTGCGGCTGCTGGCCCCGGTGGAGGGGCTTTCCGTGGAGGATGAGAACGAAAACGGCCTCGCGGTCCTCTGCTCCGCCGGAGACTTCGACTTTCTGGTGACGGGCGATATGTCGGCGGAGACGGAGCTGGCGCTGCTGCGGCAAAAGCAACTGCCGGACCTGGAGGTCCTGATGGTGGGCCATCACGGCTCAAAATATTCGAGCGACGAAGCCTTCCTCGACGCGGTGGACGCGGAGACGGCGGTCATCAGCGTGGGGGATAACAGCTATGGCCACCCCACGGAGGAGGCGCTGCGGCGGCTTGCGGAGCAGGGGATGGAGATCTACCGCACCGACTGGCAGGGAGACGTGCGCATCAGCGTCCGCTGAGACGGACAGGACAGGAGAGACGATGGCAGGAAACAAAAAGGAAAAGAGCGCCTCCACGAATCTTCCGGAGCTGCGGCAGGCGCTGAAAAGCGGCGGGCTGCAAAGCCTCTATATTTTCACCGGCGAGGAGGCCTATCTGCGGGAATACTATCTGGGGGAGCTGAAAAAGACCCTCGTGCCCTGCTTTGAGGAATTCAACTTCCACCGCTGCGAGGGCAAGGGCCTGACGGTCCGTACTCTCGCGGAGATGGCGGAGGCCATGCCCATGATGGCGGAGCGCACCCTCATCGTGGTCACGGATTTCGACCCCTTCCAGCTGGGGGAGACGGAGCGGGAGCAGTTCCTCGCCCTCATCAGCGATTTCCCGGAGCACTGCTGCATGGTGCTGCACTATGATTTGCAGGAGTATAAGCCCAACAAGGTCATGAAAAAGCTCTGCAAGGCCATGGAGGAGCGATTCACCGTGGTACAGTTCCGCGCGCAGGAGCGCGGCGAGCTGGTGGGCTGGGTGCGGCGGCGCTGCAAGGCCCTTGGCAAGGACATCGGCAGCCAGGCGGCAGAGCATCTGCTCTTTACCTGCGGCAGCCTGATGACCGGGCTGATCCCGGAGATCGCCAAGGTCTGCGCCTATGCCAAAGGGAGCGAGGTCACGGTGAAGGACATCGACGCGGTGGCCTCTCCCGTGCTGGAGGCGGCGGTGTTCCGGCTGACGGACGCCATCTCCGCGGGAAAATACGAGCAGGCGGCGGAGGAGCTGGGGAAGCTCTTTCAGCAGCAGGAGGAGCCCATCGCGCTGCTCTCGGCCATCGGGCGGGAGCTGCGGCGGCTCTACAGCGCGCGCCTTGCCATCGACGGCGGCAAGGACCGGGCCTGGCTCATGGAGCTTTGGAATATGCGCTCGGACTATCCCGCGCGGCTGCTGATGGACGCCGCCCGGCGGGTCAGCACGGACTGGTGCCGCGAGGGTGTGCGCATGGCGCAGGCGCTGGATAGAAGGCTCAAAAGCGAGAAGGGCATCGACGGCGAGGCGGAGCTGAAGCTGTTTCTGCTGCGGCTGGAGCAGGGGGCGAGACGATGAAGCGCATCCGGGAGGTCATCGTCTGCGAGGGACGGTATGACCAGAACGCCTTAAAGCAGGTGGTGGACGCCACGGTTCTGACCACCGGCGGCTTTCAGATTTTCAAGGACGCGGAGCGGCTGGCCCTCATCCGCCGTCTTGCGGAGGGCCGGGGCGTGATACTGCTGCTCGACAGCGACGGCGCGGGCTTCGTCATCCGCAATCACCTCAAAGGCGCGCTGCCGAAGGAACTGATCAAGCAGGCCTACATCCCGGATATCCCCGGGAAAGAGAAACGGAAAAAGACCCCCGGCAAGGAGGGCAAGCTGGGCGTGGAGGGCATGGAGCCGGAGGTGCTGCTTCAGGCGCTCCGCCGGGCCGGAGCCACATTTCTCGACGAGCCGGAGGAGCCCTGCGAGCGGGCAGCCGTCACGAAAGCGGATATGCTGGAAAAGGGCCTTGTGGGCCCGGGGAGCGTGGAGAGACGGCGGGCGCTGCTGGAGAAACTGCAGCTGCCCGCGCATATGAGCGCCAACGCCCTGCTGGAGGCGCTGAACCTGCTGATGACGAGAGAGGAGTTTATGGAGCTGTGAGCCGGGAGATCGAACGCAAATACCTCATTGCCATGCCGGAGGAGGAGACACTGGCGCGCCTTGCTGCGGAGCGCTGGGACATTATTCAGGTCTACCTCAAGTCGCCGCCGGGCGTCACCGCCCGGGTGCGGCAGGTGACGGCAGGGGAGACCACCCGGTATTTTTACACGGAGAAGCGGCGGCTCAGCGCCCTTTCCGCCGACGAGACGGAGCGGGAGGTCACGGCGCTGGAATATATGCGCTATTTCTATCAGGCGGACACCGAGCTGCGGCCCATCCGCAAGCGCCGCTGGCGCGTCCCCTACGGGGGCCATACGCTGGAGATCGACGTCTATCCCTTCTGGAAGACGGCGGCGGTGCTGGAGGTGGAGCTGTCGGAGGAGAGCGAAGCGGCGGCGCTGCCGGAGTGGATCGCGGTGCTGCGGGACGTGACGGAGGACTTCCGCTTTAAAAACGTTTCTCTCGCCCGGGCCGTGCCGGAGATCGGGGAATAAGGCGGGCCCCGTACGCCGAATGAAAATGCAGGCCTGGATCTATCTGATTTTCCTTCGGTGAAATGCCGGAAGCGGCAATAAAAAAGGCTCCACCGCAACAGTGGAACCTTTTTTGACGGTACGTTGAACCGGGGCCGGTTTAAGCCTTTGGGCCTGACAGATCATTTACCGTATGGTACAGCATGACCAGTCCGGCGCTGAGCAGGGTGCCGGCAACAATATCTGTCAACCAGTGAACGCCTGAGATCAATCTCGCAATGACCATGAACGCGGTAAAAGCGGCAAGAATACCGAGAATGACCTTCCTGACGGTTTTACTGCGGATCCGGTCATGCAACTGCATCATGGCGGTTGGCATGACACACATGACGAGCATGGTCGTTGAGGACGGATAGGAGGCTTCCAGACATCCGTTGATCAGGACGGGCCTGTAATTGATGACAAAGGTTTCAAAAAAGAGATACGCCGCCATCACAAGAAGATAAAACCCGCCAAGCACAAGGAGGCTGCGGTCGACTTTCAGGAGACTCCTTCTCTGGATCAGCTGTCTAAGGCCCAGGAGGGCAAAGCCCAGCGCAAAACAAAGCGGGACCAGCCCCAACCAATCTGTGATCGTATAGATCGTCCAATGTACCCCTGTGAGATTGTGAACAAAGCCGTTCAGGGCGGCAAAACCCACAGATGAGCCTTTTGGCCCGATTGCCTGCACATCCATGCGGCGAACCGCTATCGTCCATAGCACGAATGCTGCAAGCAGCCCTGCTGTGATGCTGAAATGATGCCGGGTCCTTTTCTTCATGTTTCGTCCATCCTTTGCAGTGTATTGGCTTTCGCCTGCATACACCCTAACCGGCGGGAGGAAGAAAAGAAAGAACGGACGCATCACATGGATGACACGAATCGTATCATGCCCATTTTATCAGCAGGAGGGCCTTTATGACCAGAAAAACGAATGTAAACGTGGCCGCGTAAGGCTGCAGGCTGATCATAAACAGGAGCGCCGCCGCCGCGCTCAGGCCCAGGGAGACCTTGTCCTTGCGCTGCAGCCAAAACGCTGCTTTGCTGTTTTGAAGGGCAAGGAGCAGCATACCCCATATGACCATGGCGAAAACGACGATCAGATACGGTATTTTTATATACGGCTCGATTTCTGTCAGCGAAAGCAGTGAGACTCC
This sequence comes from Oscillospiraceae bacterium, assembly GCA_051867615.1. Taxonomy (GTDB): domain Bacteria; phylum Bacillota; class Clostridia; order Oscillospirales; family Oscillospiraceae; genus RGIG5472. The sequence continues at coordinate 15,575 of JBJDYU010000008.1, forward strand.
CTGGATCACGCTGCCGGCTCTTTGGCCGAAGAAAGGGAGAAAGAGAAATATGGCCGTGCTGCAATCAAGCGATCCGAACACCAGGCTGCGGGAGCGGTTTTCTTTTTGCCTGCTTTCTTCTTCCGATAGGGAGAGTATCGCATCGCCGGAGAGCAATTCATCCACGGACACCGAAAAATACTGCGATATTGCCTTCAAAGAGTCAATGTTGGGATATCCTCTGCCGGATTCCCATTTTGAAATTGCAGTACGGGAAACGAACAGCAGCTCTGCGAGTTCTTCCTGCGTAAGTCCTTTTTGTTTCCTCAGCTCCTGTAATTTTTCGTGAAATTCCATAATCAGACGTTCTTTCTGTAATAAAATCAGCAGTTTCAGAAATTCCGGGATTTCTTATCCTGATACTATCATATCCCGCTGTCCGATGCAACGACCGGTGAAAATACCGTGGTTCAGACTGCAAATATTTTAAGTTGATCGGGACTATGCCCCCAGAGCCTTGCCAAAGACGCGAAAAACCGCTATAATATACTTTCACTGTACGACGTTAGTAGCTGAAAAGGAGAGGGACCCCATGACCGAAGAGATCAGAACGCCGGAAACGGGAGAGGTTTCCGAGAGCAAAAACTTTATCCATACCTTCATCGACGAGGATCTGGCCCCCGGCGGACAGTTCGAGGGGATGACCGTCCACACCCGTTTCCCGCCGGAGCCCAACGGCTACCTGCACATCGGCCACTGCAAGGCTCTGTGCATTGACTTCGGCACGGCGGAGAAGTACGGCGGTCTCTGCAACCTCCGCATGGACGACACCAACCCCGCCAAGGAGGACACCGAGTATGTGGAGGCCATCCAGGACGATATCCACTGGCTGGGCTTTGACTGGGGCGACCGCTTCTACTACGGCTCGGATTATTTTGAGAAGGACTATGAGTACGCGGTGGAGCTGATCCGTAAGGGCCTCGCTTACGTCTGCGACCTGACGGCGGAGCAGTTCCGCGAGTACCGCGGCGATATCGGCAAGCCCGCCGTCTCCCCCTATCGGGACCGGAGCGTGGAGGAGAACCTTGACCTGTTCCGGCGTATGCGGGCCGGGGAGTTCCCCGAGGGCTCCCGTACCCTCCGGGCGAAGATCGATCTTGCCAGCGGCAACTTCAATATGCGCGACCCGGTCATCTACCGCATCCGCTATATCCACCACCACCGTCAGGGGGACAAGTGGTGCATCTTCCCCATGTACGACTTCGCCCATCCCATTCAGGATGCTCTCGAGGGCATTACCCACTCCCTCTGCTCCCTTGAGTATGAGGAGCACCGGCCCCTCTACGACTGGGTGGTGAGCAACATCTCCATCCCCTATCACAAGCCCCGGCAGATCGAGTTCGCCCGTCTGGGCATCGACCACACCGTTATGAGCAAGCGCAAGCTCCGCCAGCTGGTGGAGGAGGGCCGCGTCTCCGGCTGGGACGACCCGCGGATGCCCACCCTCTGCGGCCTGCGCCGCCGGGGCTATACCGCCGCCTCCGTCCGCAATTTCTGCGAGCGCATCGGCGTGGCCAAGGCGCCCAGCGTCATCGAGTACGCCTTTTTGGAGCATTGCCTGCGGGAGGATCTGAACCTGACGGCGGAGCGCACCATGGCCGTGCTGCACCCGGTGAAGCTCATCGTCACCAACTACCCCGAGGGCAAGCGGGAGACCTTCACCGTGGAGAACAATCCCACGAACCCGGAGCAGGGCAGCCATGAGATCACCTTCAGCCGGGAGCTGTATATCGAGGCGGACGATTTTCTGGAGGAGCCTGTCCCCAAGTATAAGCGCCTCTATCCGGGCGGCCCCGAGTGCCGTCTCAAGGGCGCGTATCTCGTGCGCTGCACGGGCTGCGAGAAGGATGAAAACGGCTGCGTCACCGCCGTCACCTGCGAGTATGACCCCGATTCCCGGGGCGGCGATCCTGCGGACGGCCGCAAGGTGAAGGGCGCCACCATCCACTGGGTGGACGCGGGTACCGCTGTGGACGCGGAGGTGCGGCTGTACGGAAATCTCTTCAGCGATCCCCAGCCCGACGGCCCGGACAAGAACTTCCTGGACTGCCTGAACCCCGACTCCCTGACGGTGCTGACGGGCTGCAAGGTGGAGCCGCGCATGGTGGACGTGGCGCGCGCCTACGACGCGGAGACGGACCGCGGCGCGAAGAACGCTCCGGCCTTCCAGTTCATGCGCGTGGGCTACTTCTGCCTCGACAGCCGGGACAGCAGCGCAGAGCATCTGGTGTTCAACCGCAGCGTGGAGCTGAAAGACAGCTTCCGAAAATAAAAAGGCCGCGCAGCGGCCCCCAAAGCGCAGGACTGTATTCAAAATAAACATGGCTTAAACGTCCGGGAGGGCTTGCCGTCTGTGAAAAGCAGGCGGCGGGCCTTTCCGTATAGCCATGACACGGCGGCTGCCGCGGCAGTCCGTGGACGCTGCCCACCCCCAAAATCCGCAGCGGCTGCGCTTTCCCTGTGCGCGTGGTCTCGGAAAACAACTATCACAGGCTGGCAGGTGAAACAGATGAGAGTACTTTGCTTCGGAGATTCCAATACATATGGCTACGATCCACGCTCCCGTCTGGGCGGGCGGTATCCTGCGGAAAGCCGCTGGGTGGACCTGCTGGCCCAGAAAACCGGCTGGCAGGTGCAGAATGCGGGAGAAAACGGGCGTGAGATCCCGCGCCGCCCGCAGGAATTGCAGCGTTTCGGCCAGCTGCTATCCAAAGCCCTGCCGGTGGATATGCTGGTGGTGATGCTGGGGACCAATGATCTGCTGCAGGGGGCGGACGCTCCCACGGCCGCCGCGCGTATGGAGGCGTTCCTGACACAGATTCCGTTCAGCCGCGGAAATGTGCTGCTGCTTGCGCCTCCGCCCATGAAGCCGGGCACCTGGGTGACAGAGCCGCGGCTGCTGAGCGATTCCGTCCGGCTGGCGGAAGAATACCGGGCGCTTGCGGAGCGGCTCGGGGTCCGCTTCGCTGACGCGGGCTGCTGGAATATGGAACTGACCTTTGACGGCGTTCATTTTACAGAGGCGGGACACAAAGCCTTTGCGGAAGGTCTCTGCCGGCTCCTGATGCCCGGGGACTGAAACAGGCCGGCGCGGGTGGGCCGCTTCAGAAAATAGAAAAGAAAGCCGGAGAAGCAAATACGCTTCTCCGGCTTTGTAAACTGGGTATTATTGATTCTCCCGCATGACCCGGCAGGGATTGCCCCATGCCACGGTGTTGTCCGGGATGTCCTTTGTCACAACGCTTCCCGCGCCGATGACAACATTATGACCGATCGTTACACCGGGCAGGATGATAGCCCCGCCACCGATCCACACGTTGTCGCCTATGATGACTGGCGCTGTCTGCGTTTTGCAAAATGCAAAGGAGCCGTCCTCCCGGGCTTCCCCAAACCGGTTGCGTGCGTTTGTGGGATGAAACGCGGTATAAATCTGCACATTGGGAGCAATCAGGGCATTGTCTCCGATACGAATGATATTGTCATCCAGAAAGGTACAGTTCATATTGACTTCACAATGGTTTCCGAAGTAAATGTTATTGCCGTAATCAACGAAGAAGGGGGCAGTGATCCACAGGCCTTTTCCTCGTCCTCCCAGCAATTCATTCAGGATCCGTTCTTTTTCCTGCAAATCAGCTGCATTCGTTTGGTTGTACGCTCTTGTCAGCTCTTTTGCCTTATGCCACTGCGACAATAGTGCGGCGTCTCCGCAATCAAAAAGCTGGCCAGCCAGCATTTTTTCCCGTTCTGTCATATTCGCCCCCGCTTTCTGTCTTTTGATTCTCCTTCGTATGAGAGGTATGCTCCCTCGCTCAAGGAGCCTGCTCCGTACAGATTTGCTGCGCTCATCATACCATACCGCGGACCGTCCCGCAACAGAGGCGTCAGGCAAGCGGAAAGGCGACAGGCGCGTTCGCGCCTCCCCCCGCTTGTCAGACGAGACTGCTCTTGATGGCCTTGATGGCGCTTTTTTCCAGCCTGCTCACCTGGGCCTGGGAGATGCCGATCTCGGCGGAGACGTCCATCTGGGTCTTGCCCTCGTAAAAGCGCAGGGCCAGGATGCGCTGCTGCCGCGGCGTCAGGGCGGCGATGGCGTCCTTCAGGGCGATCTGCTCCAGCCACCCCTCGTCCGTGTTCTTCTCGTCGCCCACCTGGTCCATGACGCAGACCGTGTCGCTGCCGTCAGAGTAGACCGGGTCATAGAGGGAGACCGGGTCCGCCATGGCGTCCATGGCGAAGACCACCTCCTCCCGTGGAATGCCCAGCTCTTGGGCGATCTCCTCCACGGTAGGCTCCCGCTGCTTGTCCCGCTGCAGCTGCTCGCGGGCCTGCAGGATGCGGTAGGCCGTGTCCCGGGTGCTGCGGCTGACGCGGATGGAGCTGTTGTCCCGGAGGTAGCGGCGTATCTCGCCCACGATCATGGGCACGCCGTAGGTGGAAAAGCGCACGTCCATGGAGAGGTCGAAGTTCTGTATCGCCTTCAAAAGCCCGATGCAGCCCACCTGGAACAGGTCGTCCATGTTCTCGCCCCGGGAGGAGAACTTCTGGATCACCGACAGCACCAGCCGGAGATTGCCGAGGATCAGCGCCTCCCGCGCCTGTTCGTCGCCGCCCTGGGCCTTTTTCAGCAGCTCCATGGTCTCCTCGTTTTTCAAAACCTTGAGCTTGGCGGTATTGACGCCGCAGATCTCCACTTTCGACTGCATGAGGAACCCTCCCGAAATATACTGTGTTTTCAGTATTTCCGGCCCGGGCGCTTTCATGCGGCGGGCGGCGGAGGGATATTTTTTTCTTTTCCCCGGCTTTCGATGGATTTTTCCCAGCTCCGGCGCATAGGACGGCCCCTCCTTTGCATAGCCTTGCACGAGGAGGGAAATCTATGGAATGTAGAGTCCGGGATATGCGGCTGAAAGAGGTCATCAATATCAACGACGGCGCGCGGCTGGGCTATGTGAGCGATCTGGAGTTCCGTCTGCCGGAGGGGCAGATTCTGGGAGCCATCGTGCAGGGGCCGGGGCGCTTTTTCGGTCTGTTCGGCCGGGGGGAGGAATTTTACATCCCCTGGGACGCCATCCGGCAGATGGGGGATGACATTCTCCTCATCGAAAGGTCGGTCCAGCGGCAGATACAGAAGCCAAAGCGCCGCAAATGGAGCTGAAAGGGCCGAAAAAGCGGCTCCATTTCCGGGGAAAATTGAAAAAAGTCCTTGCAATCAATCAATACTTATGGTATTATATTTCAGCATTCCGCACAGGGGAGGACAAACCGTCTGTGCCGCTTTTTCGCGCGGTGGGCGGGGCGGATGACGCTCCTGGAGGTAAGAACAAAATTTTGAAGGAGAAACAGAACAACATGGCAAATCAGAACGTCGTATCCATGAAGGCCCTGCTGGAGGCAGGCGTGCATTTCGGTCACCAGACCCGCCGTTGGAACCCCAAGATGGCTCCCTATATCTATACCGAGCGCAACGGCATCTATATCATCGACCTGCAGAAGACCGTGAAGAAGCTGGAGGAAGCCTATAACTTCGTGCGCCAGCTGTCCGAGAGCGGCCAGTCCCTGCTTTTCGTCGGCACCAAGAAGCAGGCGCAGGAGGCCATCAGGGAAGAAGCGCTGCGCTGCAATATGCACTACGTCAACGCCCGCTGGCTGGGCGGCATGATGACCAACTTCAAGACCATCCGTTCCCGCGTGGAGCGCATGGACCAGATCAAGAAGATGCAGGAGGACGGCACCTTCGATATGCTGCCGAAGAAGGAAGTCATCAAGCTGCTGCACGAGCAGGAGAAGCTGGTGAAGTACCTCGGCGGTATCAAGGAAATGAAGAAGCTGCCCGGCGCCCTGTTCGTCGTGGATACCCGCAAGGAGCATAACGCCATCGCCGAGGCCCACCGTCTGGGCATTCCCGTGGTGGCCATCGCGGATACTAACTGCGACCCCGACGAGATCGATTACGTCATCCCCGGCAACGACGACGCCATCCGCGCCATCAAGCTCATCGCTTCCATCATGGCCAACGCCGTGGTGGAGGGCAAGCAGGGCGAGCAGGTGGAGGAAGCGCCCGCCGCGGAAGCCGCCGCTGAATAAGCGAGAACCTATACGCGTGACCCTGTAACAGCAAAGGGGCGGGAGAGCCCGCCCCTTTTTCAAAATAAACATTGGAGGAAATGAAAATGGCTTTTACCGCGAATGATGTGAAGACGCTGCGTGAAATGACCGCCTGCGGCATGATGGACTGCAAGAAGGCCCTGACCGAGGCGGACGGCAATATGGATAAGGCTGTGGAGTGGCTGCGTGAAAAGGGCCTGGCGAAGGCCGCCAAGAAGGCCGGCCGCATCGCCGCCGAGGGTATGGCGTACGCCACCGTGGAAAACGGCGTGGGCGTCATCGTCGAGGTCAACTCCGAGACCGACTTCGCCGCCAAGGCTCCCGTGTTCGTGGAGTTCGTCAAGGACATCGCCAAGGCCGTGGAGGTCTCCGCTCCCGCCGACGTGGAAGCCCTGAAGAACGTGAATTATCCCGGCAGCGACAAGACCGTGGGCGAGACGATCCCCGACAAGGTCATGGTCATCGGCGAGAACCTGCAGATCCGCCGCTTCGCCCGCTTTGACCAGAACACCTCCGTGGCCTATGTCCACGCCGGCGGCAAGATCGGCGTGCTGGTGAACCTGGCTGTGGAGGGCGGCATCGATGCCACCACCATCGGCAAGGATGTGGCCATGCAGATCGCCGCGCTGAATCCCCGTTTCTGGGACAAGAGCCTGGTGACCGAGGATGTGCTGGAGGAGGAGAAGAAGATCCTCGTGGCCCAGATGGACAACGACCCCAAGATGGCCGCGAAGCCCCAGCAGGTCAAGGAGAAGATCGCCGCCGGCAAGCTCGGCAAGTTCTACGAGGAGAACTGCCTGCTGCAGCAGACCTTCGTCAAGGACGGCAGCATGACCGTGGAGCAGTATATCAACTCCGCCGCCAAGGCGCTGGGCGGCTCCGTGAAGTTCGTCGATGCCATCCGCTTTGAGAAGGGCGAGGGCATCGAGAAGAAGCAGGAGAACTTCGCCGAGGAAGTCGCAGCGCAGATGAACATGGGCAAGTAAAGCCTGCTTGCTTTACACGCTGACACAAAACGAATAGGAGAAGGCCCGCGGCAGCAGCCGCGGGCTTTTTTGCAAAAACGGGAAAAATAGCGGGTACATTTCTCCTGACAGCGCGCGGTCGCAGAGCCGCGCAAAGCGGCCCGGGGGTTGTCAAAGGGGACAAAAGTGGATATACTGTAAAAAGAAAAGAAGAACACGGCGTCCGGCTCTGCGCGCTCGGACGCGGGACAGAGGGAAAGGAGTTGGCGCGCTATGGAATGGAAAAAGCTGGTGCGGGAGGGCGTACTGATGGTGTCCGGCACGGTGGTGATGGCGCTCGCCCTCGCGGTCTTCACTATCCCCAACGATATCGCGCCCGGCGGCGTTTCCGGCCTTGCCACGGCGCTGGCCTCCCTCATACCGGTGCCTGTGGGTACGCTGACACTGCTGCTGAACGTGCCGCTGTTCCTGGCGGCGCTGCGGGTGATGGGGTGGCGTCCGCTGGTCAAGACCGCCATTCCCACGGTGCTTTTGTCGGTGTGTATCGACCTGTTTGTCCTGCTCGTTCCGCCCTATACCAACAATGTCATCATGGCGGCGGTGATAGGCGGCGTGGGTTCCGGTATCGGACTGGGCCTGCTGTTCCTCTGCGGCGCCAGCTCGGGGGGAACGGACCTGCTCTCCCTGCTCGTCAGCCGCAAGCTGCCGAACGTCTCTCTGGGCAATCTGCTGCTGGTCATCGACGCCTCCGTGGTGCTGTTCGCGGTGTTTGTGTTCAAAAACATCGACGTGGCGCTGTACTCGGGCCTGACCCTTTTCATCTCCAGCAAGGTGATAGACAGCGTGCTCGCCGGCGCGGATTACGCCAAGGTGATCTATGTCGTGACGGAGAAGGGCGACGAGGTGCGCAGGGCGCTGAACCGGGGGACGGAGCGGGGCGTCACCGTGCTGCCGGCCCGGGGCGGCTATACGGGCAATGAAAAGCAGATGATCATGACCGTCACCCGGCGCAACGCCCTGTCCCAGACCCTGCGGCTGATCAAGTTAACGGACCCGGAGGCGTTCTTGTTCGTCATGGACGCCGCGGAGGTCCACGGCGAAGGTTTCAAGTCCATGGAAGTGGAGAAATGATATGCACGGAAGCGGCGGCGGGGCCCGCCGCTTCTTTTTTGACCGGAGGGCGGAAATTCTTGCAATTTTCCCTGCATACTGTTATACTGAATTGGATTGAAAAACGACGCTTTCACCGCGCCGGGAACAGGGGAGGGAGCGCACTTGGGGTATTTACAGAACCTGTGGCATGAGCTGGATTTCGGCTCCATGGGCGCGCTGGCCCTGCGTCTGGCGGCGGTGCTGCTGTGCTTGACGGTGCATGAGGCGAGCCACGGCCTCGCGGCCTGGGCCATGGGCGATCCCACGGCCCGGCGCAGCCGGCGGCTGAGCCTGAACCCGCTGCACCATATCGACTGGCTGGGTCTCGCGGCCATGGTACTGTGCGGCTTTGGCTGGGCGAAGCCGGTGCCGGTGGACCCCCGCTATTTCAAGAACCCCAAGTGGGGCATGGCCCTCTGCGCGCTGGCGGGGCCGCTGTCCAATGTATTGCTGGCGGCGGCGCTGCTGCTGGCGGCAAGGGGCTGCTTCGCCGCGAGCCTTTTTACGCTGGGGGAGTTCTGCGTTCTGACCGCCATGCTCAGCGTGGGCCTGGGGGTGTTCAATCTCATCCCCCTGCCGCCGCTGGATGGCTCCAAGGTGCTGGCGGCCCTGCTGCCGGACCGGCTCTATGAGATCTGGATGCGCTATGAGCGCCTTGGGATGCTGCTGGTGTTCGCGCTGGTGCTGCTGGGCGTGGGAGACGGCTTTTTGAACCGTGCCATCGAGGCGGTGTTCAGCGCCCTGGCATATCTGATTTTTTCCCTTTGAGGTTGAGCGATGGAAGTACCTGTTTTTAAGCTGGAGGGCGTGGTGCATGAGCGCGCCAATACGGAGCCCCAGGATTTCGAGGGGCCGCTGGACCTGATTTTGTATTTGCTCAGCAAAAACAAGATCGAGATCCAGGATATCCCCATTGCCCTGATCCTGGATCAGTACCTCGCGTATCTCGAGGAGCGCAAGCATCTCGACCTCGAGATCGCCAGCGAGTTCGTGACCATGGCGGCCCACCTGATGTATATCAAGACCCGTATGCTCCTCTCCATCGAGGATGAGGAGGCGCAAAGCGAGATGGACGCCCTGATCCGCTCGCTGGAGGAGCGCAAGGCCAAGGACGCCTATCTGAAAGTCAAGACCCTCGCGGCGAAGCTGGAGCCTATGGGCGAGTTCGGTCGCAACATCCTGACCCGCGGGCCGGAGCCGGTGCGCCGGGGCAAGGTATACGAATACGACCATGAAAAGGCCGACCTGCTGCTGGCGCTGGACGCTATTTTAGAGCGGGGCGAGCGCGCCGCGCCGCCGAAGGCGGAGGCCTTCAGCGCCATCGTGGGACGGGAGCCGTATTCCGTCTCGAAAAAGGCGGGAGAGATATTGCGGCGGCTGAAGCAGACGGGCATCACCCGCTTTTTGCTGCTGTTTCGGGGCAGCCGCAGCCGCAGCGAGATCGCGGCCACATTTCTGGCTGTGCTGGAGCTTTGCCGCGCCAGCGTGATCCGTCTCGCCGGCGGCGAGGAGGACTGCACGGTGGACTGCGCGGCGGACGCGCCGGATGAATTCATCATATAAGTGAGGGGCTTCATGGATACACTGGAAATGAAAGACCTGCGCTCCGCGGCGGAGGGCATTTTGTTCGCCTCCGGCGAGCCGGTGGAGCTCAGCCGCATCGCTCTGGCGCTGGAGCTGGATGTGGAGACGACGGAGCAACTGCTCAAAGAGCTGGAGGACCAGTACGCCTATGAGCGGCGGGGCATACGCCTGCTGCACATGGAGGACAGCTGGCAGCTCTGCTCCGCGCCGGAGTACGGCGACATCATCCGCCGGGCCTTTGAGATACGCAAAAGCGCCAAGCTCTCCCAGCCCGCGTTGGAGGTGCTGACCATCGTGGCCTACTTCCAGCCCACCACTCGGGCGTATGTGGATCAGGTGCGGGGCGTGGACAGCTCCTACACCATGAGTATGCTGCTGGAGCGAAAGCTCATCGAGGAGTGCGGCCACCTGCAGGTGCCGGGCCGTCCGCGGCTGTACCGGACGACGAAGAATTTCCTGCGGGCCTTCCACCTGTCCTCGCTGGAGGAGCTGCCGGAGATGCCGGGGCTGGAGAACGACGGCCAGCTGCGGCTGACGGAGGAGGGGGAGCTGGTGCTCCCGGAAACGGAACAGTAAGAGAACGCGCCGGTGGGGCGGGAGGTGAGCGGAGCCATGGTCGCGCTGTATATTCTGGGCGGCTTTTTGCTGCTGCTTTTTCTGCTGTTGCTGCTGCGCGTGGGCGTGGAGGTCCGGCTGGGCGAGCCGCTGACGGTGACGCTGCGCTTCGGCCCGGGACGGCTGCGGCTGCTGCCCGGGAAAGAAAAGAAGAAAAAAGAGCCGAAGGCGGAAAGGCCGAAGAAAGAAAAGAAGGCGAAGGCGGCCAGGCAGCCCAAGAGCGGAAAGACCAAGCCGAAGATCGGCTTTCCGGAGGTCCGGCAGGGCGCGGAGCTGCTGCTGCCGGCGCTGAAAAAAGCCCTTGGGCGGACGCGGCGCTCCATCCGCGTCAAGCCGCTGAACGTCCATGTGGTCTTCGGCGGAGACGATCCGGCGGAGGTGGCGGAGCAGTACGGCTGGGCCACGGCGGCCATGTGGTCGCTGATGCCTCAGGCGGAGCGGCTGCTGACGATCCCGGAGCCGCATATCCGGCTCGACACGGATTTTGAGGCGAGCGCTACCCGGACGGAGGGCGAGATCGGTCTCAGCATCCGCATCGGCAGCACGCTGCGCATTGGCCTTGCGCTGCTGCCGGCGGCGCTGCGGTGGTATCGGAAGCTGCCCCGGGTGCCGGCGGAGGAAAAGAAAACGGAAACAGCGCCGCCGGACGCGGCGGCTGCGGCAAGCGAAGGAACGGACGCGGCGGACAAGCCCGAGCCGGCAGAGGAAGCACATCCGGATAAGAAAGGTGAATGATATGGAAAAGAAGAACGGTCTCAGCGAGCTGATGGATACCATGATCGGCAAGATCCATGAGATGGCGGATGAGAACGCCGTGGTGGGCCAGCCCATCGTGACGGCGGACGGCGTCACCCTGATCCCGGTCTCCCGCGTCAGCATCGGCCTTGGCTCCGGCGGCAGCGAGTATGGCGCCGCGGGCCACTTTGCCGGAGGCGGCGGCGCGGGCGTCAAGATGGAGCCTGTGTCCTTCCTCATCGTGAAGGACGGCTCCGTGCGCATCATGCCCGTGGCCATTCCCGCCGTGAACACGGTGGATAGGGTGCTGGATATGGTGCCCACCGTGGTGGAAAAGGTGGAAAACATTGTTGCGAAGAAAAAGGATGAGCCGCTGGCCTGATGGGGCATACTGACAGCATCAGTCCGAAAGGGAGGGTGCTGGATGCGGCCTTTCAAACAGTTTCCTATCGTCCGTCTGGGCGCGGCGCTGCTGGCGCTGTGCCTGCTGCTGTGCGCCTGTACCACCGCCGCCCTGGCGGTGAGCACTTCCGCCACCTCGGCGGTGCTGATGGAGGCGGAGAGCGGCCGGGTGCTGTATGCCTCGGCGGCGGAGCAGCAGATGCGCATCGCCAGCACCACCAAGATCATGACGGCGCTGGCGGCCCTGCGGCACTATGATCTGGGAGAAACGGTGCAGGTCAGGCGGGAACAGACCCTCATCGAAGGCTCCTCCATGTACCTCAAGGAGGGGGAGGAGCTGACGGTGGAGACGCTGCTGTACGGCCTGCTTCTCGCCAGCGGCAACGACGCGGCGGAGGTGCTGGCGCAGCACTGCGGCAGCCGGGAGCGCTTCGTAGGCTGGATGAATGAACTGGCGGCGGAGATCGGGATGACCGGGACCTCCTTCGCCAACCCCAGCGGTCTGGACGAGGAGGGGCACTATTCCACCGCCTATGATATGGCGCTTCTCGCGGCCTTCGCCCTGAAAGACCCCACCTTCGCCCGCATCGTCTCCACCCGCAGCATCACCATCGGAGACCGGACGCTGACGAACCACAATAAGCTCCTCTATCAGGTGGAGGGCTGTATCGGTCTGAAAACGGGCTATACCAAGGCGGCAGGCCGCACGCTGGTCAGCTGCGCGGAGCGCGACGGCGTCCGGCTCATCGCCGTGACGCTGCAGGACGGAAACGACTGGGCCGACCACGCGGCGCTGTATGAATACGGCTTCGCCGCCCTTTTACAGGAGCAGTCAGAGGGGGACGCGCTGGCGGCCCTCCCGGCGGGAGAGGCGGAGCTGGAGGCGCCGCAGGCGAAAACGGGGCTTGCGGGCCTGCTTGAGAAGTGGAGGGCGCTGTTTTGAGGGAACGGATACAAAAGCTCATCGCCCTTTCCGGGCGCTGCTCCCGCCGCGCGGCGGAGGAGCTGATGACGGCGGGCCGGGTCCGGGTCAACGGATGCGTGGCAGCTCTGGGCGACCGGGCGGACCCGGAAACCGATGAGATCACCATAGATGGAAAGCCTATTGCCTTTACAGAGGAAAAGCGTTACCTGATGCTGAATAAGCCTCGGGGCTACGTCACCACCCTTTCGGATGAAAAGGGGCGGCGGACGGCGGCGGAGCTGGTGGCGGACTGCGGCGCGCGGGTCTATCCCGTGGGAAGGCTGGACATGGATTCCGAGGGACTGCTGCTGTTTACAAACGACGGCGCGCTGACGCAGCGCCTGCTGCATCCGCGCTACGAGGTGGACAAGGTCTACCACGTCCGGGTCACGGGCGACGTGAAACAGGGCGCGGCGCTGCTGCGCGATATGCGCACGCTGGAGGGGGAGCCCATCTCCCCGGCGGCGGTGCGGGTGCTGCGGCAGGAGGAGGGCGGCGGACTGCTGGCCGTCACCATCCACGAGGGGAAAAACCGGCAGGTGCGGCGGATGTGCGCCGCGGCGGGACTCAGCGTGAAGCGGCTGCGCCGGGTGGCGGAGCATGGGCTGCGGCTGGGCGATCTGCCCAGCGGCGCGTGGCGGGAGCTGACGGAGGAGGAGCTGCGGCGGCTCCCCATTGAAAAAGAGCGGTAATGCCGGCTTCGGCGGGCATGGAAGCATAAAGAGAGGATGAGCGAAATTGGCGGGGAGTATTCTACATACCATTGAGGGAAAAATGAGCGGTTTTTCCAAGGGGCAGCGGCGCATCGCGGCCTACATTCTGGAAAACTACGACACGGCGGCCTTCATGACCGCGGGAAAGCTGGGCAAGGCGGTGGCGGTCAGCGAATCCACCGTGGTGCGCTTTGCCACGGAGCTGGGCTTCGACGGCTATCCCGGTATGCAGAAGGCCCTGCAGGAGATGGTGCGCAGCAAGCTGACCTCTATCCAGCGCATCAAGGCCTCCAGCGACCAGCTCAGCGGACAGGATATCCTGCCCTATGTGATCCATATGGAGATCGAGAACATCCGCCGGGCCTCGGCGGCGCTGAAGCAGGAGTCCTTTGACCGGGTGGTGGAGAAGATCCTGCAGGCCCGGCACATCTACATCCTGGGCGTGCGCTCCTCCTCGTTCCTGGCGGGCTATATGAACTTCTATTTCAACAAGTTCTTCGCCAACGTCACGCTGGTGCAGTCCAACGTGGCGGGGGCCATCTATGAGCAGCTCATGCGTCTGGGCAAGGACGACATCCTCATCTGCATCTGCTATCCCCGCTACTCCAAGGAGGCCATCAGCGCGGCCCAGTTCGCCGTGGCCCGGGGAGCGGAGGTGGTGGCCGTCACGGACTCCGAGCACTCGCCCCTGTACGCCCTTTCCGCCGCGTCGCTGCTGGTGGAAAACGAGATGATCTCCTTTGTGGACTCCATCGTGGCCCCCATGTGCGTGGTGAACGCGCTGATCGTGGCCCTCAGCAGCCGCATGGGTACGGACGTTTCCAACACCTTCGCGGAGCTGGAGAAGATCTGGGAGCAGTTCGGCGTGTATAATCAGCTGGGCGATGAGTAAGCGGGTGGTGGTGATCGGCGGCGGCGCCGCCGGGATGATGGCCGCCATCGCGGCGGCGGAGCGTGGCGCGTCGGTGACGCTGCTGGAGCCAAACGAGCGCCTGGGCAAGAAAGTGAACATCACGGGAAAGGGCCGCTGCAACGTGACCAACGACTGCGGCATGGAGGAGCTGCTGCGCAATGTCCCGCGCAACGGCCGCTTCCTCTACAGCGCCTTTTCCCGCTTCGACGGACGGGACTGCAAAGCGTTTTTCGAGGGCCTGGGCGTGCCGCTGAAAACAGAGCGGGGCAACCGGGTCTTTCCTGTGTCCGACTCCGCCTTTGACATCACGGACGCGCTGCGCCGCCGGCTGAAGGCGCTGGGCGTCCGCTGGGAGCGGGACCGCGCCCTTTCCGTCGAGACGGCGGAGGGACGCGTCACCGCCGTGCGGGGCGAAAAGGGCCGCTATGCGGCGGAGGCGGCGGTGCTGGCCACAGGCGGCCTGTCCTATCCCGGCACCGGCAGCACGGGAGACGGCTACCGCATGGCGGAGGCGCTGGGGCATACGGTGGTCCCGCCCAGGGGCTCTCTGGTGCCGCTGGTGAGTGATGATCCCGCCTGCGCCGAGATGCAGGGTCTGGCGCTGAAGAATGTGTCTGTCCGCGTGAAAAACGGGAAAAATAAGGTGGTGTTCGAGGAGTTCGGGGAAATGCTCTTTACCCACTTCGGCCTCTCCGGCCCGGTGATCCTTTCTGCCAGCGCCCATATCCGGGACTGGGAGAAGGACAGCTACCGGGTCTGCATCGACCTAAAGCCCGCGCTGGACGAGCAGAAGCTGGAGAGCCGCCTGCTGCGGGATTTTGCCGAGCGCAGCAACCAGGACTTCGCCAACGTGCTGGGGGGTCTCGTGCATAAGAGCATGATCCCCGTTATGCTCCGGCGTACCGGCATTCCCGGGGAGACCAAGGCCAATTCCATCACCAAGGAGCAGCGCCGGCGGCTTTTACAGGAGCTGAAGTGCTTCACTGTATCGCTCATCGGCCCGCGGCCGGTGGCGGAGGCCATCGTCACCTCCGGCGGCGTGAAGGTGGGGGAGATCGTCCCGGCCACCATGGCGTCGAAAAAAGTGGAGGGGCTGTACTTTGCGGGAGAGCTGATCGACGTGGACGCCTATACCGGCGGCTTCAACCTGCAGATCGCCTGGGCCACGGGCCTGGCGGCGGGCAGGGCTGCGGCAGGGGAAGGAGAAGAAGGATGAAACACTATGCCATTGCCATCGACGGCCCCTCCGGGGCGGGGAAGAGCACCCTGGCCCGGCGGCTGGCGGAGCGTCTGGGCATTTTATATGTGGATACCGGCGCCATTTACCGCACCATCGGCTGCTATGTGCGCCGTGCCGGAGCGGAGCCCCGGGACGAGGCGGCGGTGCGCGCGCTGCTGCCGGAGATCCGCGTGGAGCTTCGCTTCAGCGGCGACGGCCTGCAGCATATGCTGCTGAACGGTGAGGACGTGACGGAGGAGATCCGCCTGCCGGAGCTGTCGCTGTACGCCTCTGCTGTTTCGGCACATCCGGCGGTGCGGGAATACCTGCTGGAGATGCAGCGCCAGCTTGCCCGGGAGCACTGCGTCATCATGGACGGGCGGGACATCGGCACCGTGGTGCTGCCGCAGGCGGAGCTGAAGGTCTTTCTCACGGCGGACGTGGAGGAGCGGGCCCGCCGCCGGGAGCGGGAGCTGATAGAGCGCGGCACGCCGGAGCCGTATGAGAAGGTGCTGGAGGAGATGAAGCGGCGGGACTATAACGACAGCCACCGCGCCGCGGCGCCTCTGCGGCAGGCGGAGGACGCGGTGCTGCTGGATACGACGCATTTGAGCTTTGCCGAGAGCGAGGAGGCTCTGCTGGCTCTGGCCCGGGAGCGTCTGGGGGTGGAGCCGTGCAGGTGATCGTGGCGAAAAGCGCGGGCTTCTGCTACGGCGTGGAGCGCGCGGTGCGTCTTGCGGAGGAGACGGCGGAGCGCTGCGGCCGCTGCGTGATGCTGGGCAGCATCATCCATAACGCGGGCGTGGTGGCGGCGCTGGAGAAGAAGGGCGCGGTACCGGCGGAGAGCGTGGAGGACGTGCGCGCCGGCGACCGGGTGCTGATCCGGGCCCACGGCGTGGAGAAGCGGACCGTGCAGGCCCTTGCGGAAAAGGGCGCGGTGCCGGTGGACGCTACCTGCCCCCATGTGCTGCGAGTGCAGCGTCTCGCCGCCCAGGCGGCGGAGGAGGGGCGGCAGTTCATCCTCATCGGGGAGCCGCGGCACCCGGAGGTGGTGGGCGTGGCGAGCTACGCGGACCATCCGCTGGTGTTCTCCGGACCGGAGGAAGTGGAGCATTGGCTTGCGGCCCAGGGCGATCCCTGCGATTTACCCATAACCGTGGCGGCGCAGACGACGCTCGTTCGTGCAATTTGGGAAAAGTCCATTAATTTTCTAAAAAAACAGTGTACAAACGCAAAATATTTTGATACAATATGTAGTGCCACGCATAGACGGCAAACTGAGGCGGCGGAGATCGCCGCCAGGGTGGACGTCATGGTCGTAGTGGGTGATCGCAAGAGTGCGAACACCAGGCATCTCACGGATATCTGCGCCGAACTTTGCCCCCGCGTTTTCCAGATCGAGAACGCGGACGAGCTTCCGGTCGATGGATGGGAGGAATGTCGGGTGGCTGGACTGACAGCGGGTGCCTCTACTCCTGCGGGTATCATTGAGGAGGTAGTAAACAAAATGACTGAAGAAATCAAAGTAGCCGACGGTATGGAAGAATCCTTTGCGGAAATGCTCGACAAGTCCTTCAAGACCATCCAGAGTGGCGACAAGGTGAAGGGCGTCGTGACGGAAATCAACGCCACCGAAGTTGTAGTTGATCTGGGCTGCAAGCAGCCCGGTTATATCAAGGTAGAAGAACTCTCCTCCGATCCCGACGCCAAGCCCGAGGACGTTGTGAAGGTGGGCGATGAGATCGAGGTGTTCGTGATCCGCGTCAGCGACGTGGACGGTTTTGCCCAGCTGAGCAAGAAGAAGCTGGACGCGGCCCGCATCTGGGACGACCTGGAGGCCGCGGTGGAGAATAAGACCGTGATGGAGGGCGTCGTCACGGAGGAGAACAAGGGCGGCATCGTGGTCAATGTCAAGGGCATCCGCGTGTTCGTTCCCGCCTCCCAGAGCGGCCAGCCCCGCGGCGCTGAGCTCAGCGGCATGGTCAAGGAGAAGGTCTCCCTGCGCATCACCGAGGTCAACCGTGCCCGCCGCCGCGTGGTGGGTTCCATCCGCAGCGTGCAGCAGGAAGCCCGCGCCGCCGCGCAGGCCGCCCTGTGGGAAAGCATCGAGCCGGGCAAGCGCTACACCGGCACCGTGAAGTCCATGACCTCCTACGGCGTGTTCGTGGACATCGGCGGCGTGGACGGCATGGTACATATCTCCGAGCTGTCCTGGAGCCGCATCAAGACCCCCGCTGAGATCGTCTCCGTGGGCGACACGCTGGAGGTGTACGTGATCTCCGTCGATAAGGAGAAGCGCAAGATCTCCCTGGGCGTGAAGGACCGCAGCTCCAATCCCTGGGACGTGTTCATGAGCAAGTACCAGGTGGGCGACGTGGCGGAGGTCCGCGTGGTCAAGCTGATGACCTTCGGCGCCTTCGCGGAAGTGGTTCCCGGCGTGGACGGCCTGATCCACATCTCCCAGGTGGCGGACCACCGCGTGGAGAAGGTGGGCGACGTGCTGAGCGAGGGCCAGATCGTCAACGCCAAGATCACCGCCGTGGACGAGGAGAACAAGAAGATCTCCCTCTCCATCCGCGCCCTGCTCTCCGGCAGCGCCGAGGCCTCCGACGAGGAATAAAGAAAAGAAAAAGAGAAGTCCTGCCGCACGGCAGGGCTTCTTTTTTTCGCCGCCGCCTTCGGCCAAAAAGGCTTGTCAACAGGGGCGGCGCGCCGTATAATGATTTCAATACGAATGCTGAGGAAAAGGGAGGGCGGCATATGCTGCAAAGACTGAAGCGGGCGCTGATGAAGCGCCGCGACCGCCGGCCGTTCTGCACCGCCGTCGTGGCGGCGGCAGGGGCCTCCACCCGCATGGGCGGGGAGAATAAGCAGCTTTTGCCGCTGCGCGGCATTCCTGTGCTGATCCATACCCTGCGGGCTCTGGACAATGCCGAAACGGTGGACGCCATGGTGGTTGCTACGCGGGAGGAGGATATCGTGACGGTGGCGGACCTGGTCCGCACCTACGGCATCGCCAAGCCCGTCACGGTGATCGCCGGCGGAGCCACCCGGACGGAGTCCGTGCTGAAGGCCCTTTCCCACGCGCCGGAGGAGACGGCGCTGTTCGCCGTGCAGGACGGAGCGCGGCCGCTGGTGACGCCCCAGGTCATCGACGAGGCGGTGCGCAAGGCGGCGCAGTGCGCGGCGGCGGCTCCCGCCATCCCGGTGAAGGACACCATCAAGGTGGCGGAGGAGCGCGTGGTGCGGCGGACGCCGGAGCGTAAGACCCTCTATGCCGTGCAGACCCCGCAGGTGTTTGACGCGGATTTGCTGAAGGCCGCGCTGCAGGCCGTGGTGACGGAGGGCGCGGAGGTGACAGACGATTGCGCCGCTGTGGAGCGACTTGGCAAGGAAGTTTACTTGACAGAGGGCTCGGAGGAAAACATCAAGATCACCACGCCGCTGGATATGGCCGTGGCGGAGGGGATACTGAACTGGAGGGAGGCGCGCCAGTGGCAGGAATGATGCGCATCGGACAGGGCTACGACGTCCACCGCCTGACAGAGGGGCGAAAGCTCATTTTAGGCGGCGTGGAGATCCCTTATGAAAAGGGGCTGCTGGGCCATTCGGACGCGGACGTGCTGACCCATGCGGTGATGGACGCGCTGCTGGGCGCGGCGGCTCTGGGGGACATCGGGAAGCTGTTCCCCGACACCGACGAGCGCTACCGCGGCGTCTCCAGCATGGCGCTGCTGGCGGAGGTGGCAGGGGTGCTGGCGGCGGCGGGCTACGCCGTGGGGAACATCGACGCCACCGTGGTGGCCCAGGCACCGAAGCTCGCGCCCTACCGCGAGCAGATGCGGCGCAATATCGCCTCCGTACTTGGCATCGGCGTGGAACAGGTGAGCGTCAAGGCCACCACGGAGGAGCATCTGGGCTTCACCGGGGACGGCTCCGGCATGGCGGCCCAGGCCGTGGCGCTGCTGGAAAAGCTATAACGGATAACTGCGGGACGCTCCGGAAGGGGCGTCCCGTTTTCGTGCCGCGCCGCCTTTGCGCCTCATATAATGAAGCGGAAAGGAGGCTTTGATTTGTGGACTATTATCTGTTGCTGGCCCGCAGCGTGACCCGCGCCCAGCGGATGGATGCGGAGCTGCGCAAGCGGGGCGTGACGGCGGAGCTGATCCGGGCGCCCGCGGGGCTGACGGAGAAGGGCTGCGCCTACGCGCTGAAGCTGCCGCCCCGGCGCTTTGCCCCGGCGATGCGCATTTTGCAGGAAACAGGGCAGACGCCCTTTGAGATATTTTACGTCAGCGGCGAGGAAGTGAGAGAGGTGCCGGTATGATCTATTTCGACAGCGCGGCCACCACCTTCCAGAAGCCGCCCCAGGTCCGCTGGACTGTCCTGCGGGCCATGGAGGAGATGAGCTCCCCGGGCCGCGGCGGCTACCGGCAGGCCGCTGCCGCGGCGGAGACGGTGTACGCCTGCCGGGAGGAACTGGCGGAGCTGTTCCATGTGGCGGACCCGGAGCGGGTGGTGTTCACCATGAACGCCACGCACGCGCTGAATATCGCCATCCACAGCCTGCTCTCGGAGGGCGGACACGCGGTGATCTCCGGCTATGAGCATAACGCCGTGACCCGGCCCCTCGGGAGCATCCCCGGGGTGCAGGTCACCGTGGCGGAGGCGCCCCTGTTTTCCCCGGAGCAGACATTGGAAGCGTTTTCCTCCGCCATGCGGAAGGATACCAAAGCGGTGCTCTGCACCCATGTCTCCAACGTTTTCGGCGGCGTGCTGCCGGTGGAGGAGCTTGCGGCGCTCTGCCGGGAACGGGGCGTGCCGCTCATCATCGACGCGTCCCAGTCGGCAGGCTCGCTGCCGCTGGATTTCGACGGTCTGGGCGCGGCCTTCGCGGCCATGCCCGGGCATAAGGGCCTGTACGGCCCCCAGGGCACCGGCGTGCTGCTGTGCCGGAGCGCCGAGATCGCAAAGCCGCTGCTCCACGGCGGCACCGGGAGCTTTTCCCGGGAGCCGGCCATGCCGGAGGAGCTGCCCGAGCGGCTGGAGGCCGGCACCCACAACGTCCCCGGCATCGCGGGCCTGCGCGAGGGCGTCCGCTTCGTGCGGAAGATGGGTCCGGCCCGCATCCACGCCCATGAGCGGACGCTGCTGCGCAGCACGGCGGAGGGCCTGCAGAGGATGAAAGGCGTGCGGGTCTTCGCCGCGGAGGAGGAGAGGCTGCAATACTCCGTCCTGTCCTTCACGGTGGAGGGCCTTCCCAGCGAGGAGGTGGCGCAGCGCCTTGCAAAGCGCGGCGTCTGCGTCCGGGCGGGGCTGCACTGCGCACCCCTGGCCCACCGCAGCGCCGGCACGCTGGAGGACGGAACGGTGCGCCTGAGCTTCTCCGCCTTCAGCACACAGGCGGAAGTTATGAACTTTCTGAAAATATTGAGAGAAATTTCGGCCTGAAACCCTTTTGCGACAAGGGTTTATCTTGCATTTTTCACCAAAATCATTTAAGATAATTATAACTATTGCCATAAGGGGTGATATGCATGGAAGTGCTGGGCAACATGATCCGGTATCTGACGATAGGAGACGTTCTGGATATAGCTATTATGGCCTTTCTGGTGTATAAGCTGTTGGGCCTTGTCCACCGGACTCCGTCGTCCAATCTGATCAAGGGAGTGGTGCTGCTGCTCCTGGCGCTGTGGCTTTCCTCCCTGCTGGAGCTCCATGGCATCAGTTATATTCTCAAGCACGTGATGGAGTGGGGCGTTCTGGCCCTCATCATCCTTTTCCAGCCGGAGATAAGGAAGATACTGGAACGGGTGGGCAGCCAGCAGATCCGCTGGCTCTCCTTCCTGGAAAAGAGCCATCCCGTGAGCACGGTGGAGAGCGCCATCGCCCAGACCGTCATGGCCTGCGAGGATATGTCCAAGAGCCGCACGGGCGCGCTGATCGTTTTCGAGCGGGACATGAACCTCGATGAGATGGCCCGCAGCGGGACCGAGCTGGACGCGCAGGTATCGGGAGAGCTTTTGAAGAACATCTTCTTCGTCAAGGCCCCCATGCACGACGGCGCGGTCATCGTCCGCAACGGGCGGGTGCTGGCGGCGGGCTGTATGCTGCCGCTGTCCACCAATGTGAATCTCAGCCGGGATCTGGGTATGAGGCACCGCGCCGGCATCGGCATGAGTGAAAACGCGGACTCGGTGGTGGTCATCGTCTCGGAGGAGACGGGCGGCATCTCCGTCGCCATCGGCGGGATGCTGAAGCGCCACCTGAAGCCCGAGACGCTGGAAAATATCCTGCGCAACGAACTGTTGCCGCAGGATGCGCAGGAAAAGGACATGCCGGAGTGGAAGAAGCTGTGGCTCCAGTTGTGGAAGAAGGAGGACGGCAATGAACAAGTTTGACGGCAAAAAAACGGTGAAGGTCGCCCTGTCCATTCTGGTGGCCGTCAGCATCTGGCTCTATGTGGGCAGCGTGGACTCCACCGAGATCACCGCCAGGGCGAAGGACGTCCCTGTGGTCTTCGTGGGAGAGGACAACACTTTGGCCAACCGCGGCCTCATGTTGGTGGAAAGCTCCGCCCAGACGGTGGATCTGAAGCTGCGCGGACGGCGCAGCGCGCTGTATGACCTGGACACCCGGGATCTGCGGGTGCTGGTGGATCTGCGGGATATCACCGACACGGGCAACTACACCCTGGGCTATACGGTGGACTATCCCAACAACGTGCAGAAAAGCCAGATCACCATTGAATCCGCGTCGCTGTACGCCATCAACGTGACCATCGGCGAGCTGTACAAGAAGACGGTGGACCTGAAGTATGACATCACCGGCTCGGTGCCGGAGGGCTATCTCATGCAGGAACCGGTGATTTCGGTGCAGTCGCTGGATATCCACGGCCAGCAGGAGGACGTTATCCGCGTGAGCTACGCGAAAGTGAGCTATGACGTCAGCGGCAGGACCGCCTCGGTCAGCGAGATGGCGGAGTTCCAGTTCTATGACAGCGCCAACCAGCCTCTGGAGGACGTGACCATTTACGCCAATCAGGAGAAGGTCCCGCTGAACATCCCGATCTACAAGGAAAAGGAGATCGCGCTGAAGGCGACGCTGAAGGAGGTGGCGGGCCTTCGCTCCGGTGATGTGGTGGCCACGGTGCTGCCCCAGCGGCTGCTGGTGGCGGGCGAGAGTTATATCGTGGACGATCTTCAGGAGCTGCTGGTGGCGGAGATCGACCTGGGCGAGATCAGCGGCAGCGTGAACAAGACCTTCCCGCTGCAGCTGCCTGACGGCGTCATCAGCGTGGACGGCGTCACGGAGGTGACGGTGAGCATCACGCTGAAAAGCAGCATCACCACCCGGGAATTCACCACCTCCAACTTCAGTACGGAGAACGTGCCGGAG
This sequence comes from Oscillospiraceae bacterium, assembly GCA_051867615.1. Taxonomy (GTDB): domain Bacteria; phylum Bacillota; class Clostridia; order Oscillospirales; family Oscillospiraceae; genus RGIG5472. The sequence continues at coordinate 38,379 of JBJDYU010000008.1, forward strand.
GGGATGACGGCCACGGTGCTGGATGAGAGCGTGGCCGTGACGCTCCGGGGCAAGGCTGCCGCGTTGGATCTGGCCGCGACGGAGAGGATCCTGGTCATCGCGGACTTTTCCGGCATCTCCGCTCCCGGCCGTTACTCGGTGACGGCGGTGGTCCGCTACGAGGGGGAGGAGGACCTGGGCGTCATTGGCACCTATCAGGTGAACGTGGAGCTGCAGGCGCTGGAGGAGACTCCCCAGACTTAAGAAAGGCAAATCAGGCTATGATACAAACGGCGACCGTGCAGAGGATACTGGAAAACGGCATGGCGGAGGTAGCGGTGCCACGCAAGTCCGCCTGCGGACACGACTGTGAGGAGTGCGCCGGCTGCGGCGTCAGCGGCTCCGCCGTGACGGCGCAGGCCCGCAACCCCATCGGCGCGAAGGCGGGCGAGAAGGTAGTGGTGGAGAGCAGCACCCGGCAGCTGCTGGGCGTCGTCGCAGTGGTGTACTGCGTGCCGGTGGCGCTGTTCCTGCTGGGCTACTTTTTGAGCGCCGGCCTCGTCTCAAGCGAGGGAGCGCGGTACGCCGTGGCCATCGCGGGCTTTCTGCTGGGGCTGCTGGGCGCGGTGCTGTATGACCGCCGGGCGAAGAAAAAAGGCTCGCTCTGCTACACCATCGTGCGGACGCTGAGCTGATGTTCGGCTATGTGCTTCCCTCCCGCGAAAGGCTCTCCGGGGAGGAGCAGGCGGCGTTTCAGGCCATGTACTGCGGCCTGTGCCACGCCTTGCGGGAGGAATACGGCTTCGCCGCTTCCCTGATTCTGAACTATGACCTGACCTTCCTCGCGGTGCTGCTCTCGCCCGGCGAGACGCCCGCGGTCCGCTGCCGCCGCTGCGCGGCGCATCCCTGCAAGGGACGCTGCGCGGCGGAAAAGACGGCGGCGCTGCGAAAGGCTGCGGCCTGCAGCGTCATCCTCGCCTACTGGCAGCTGCGGGACGGCGCGGCGGACAGCCGGGGGCTGAAGGGGCTGAAATACCGTCTCGCGGCGCGCTTTCTCCGCCGGGCGTACCGTAAAGCCGCGGCGGACTGTCCCGCCTTTGACGAAGCCACCCGGCGGCAGCTGGCCGTGCTGGGGGAGCTGGAGCGCTCGCGCTGCGAAACGCTGGACGAGCCGGCGGACGCCTTCGCGCTGCTGCTGGCGGGCGTGGCGGAGGAGCTGGAGGATGAGCGCCAGCGCCGGGTGTACCGGCAGCTTTTGTACCACATGGGCCGCTGGATCTACCTCGTGGACGCGGCGGACGATCTGAAAAAGGACTGCGAAAGCGGCAACTATAACCCATTGCTTTTGCGCTACGGTCTTACGGAGGGGGAACTGACGGAGGAGGCGAAGGCGGCCTTTGCCGGAACGCTTGACCAGTCCGTGCGGCAGATGGCGGCGGCCTTTGAGCTTTGGGACTTCGGGTGCTGGACGGCGCTGCTGCGCAGCACCTTTTACGAGGGACTGTACCGGGTGGGTAACGCCGTGCTGGCGGGGACGTTTCATAAACGCACCCGGGGCAGCGATCAGAGTAAAGACACAGAGGACAGAGTATGAACGACCCTTACAAAGTTTTGAACGTATCCCCCAGCGCGTCGGATGAGGAAGTGAAAAAGGCCTACCGCGACCTTGCCCGCAAGTACCATCCGGACAACTACCATGATAATCCTCTGGCGGACCTGGCGCAGGAGAAGATGAAGGAGATCAACGCCGCCTATGAGGAGATCCAGCGCCAGCGCAATGGCCGGGGGCCCGCCGCTTCCTCCGCCGGAGGCTACGGCGGCAGCCAGAGCGGCTACGGCGGGAGCTATGGCGGCGGCTATGGCAGCTATGGGGGCTACAGCGGCGCCTCGGTGTTCCAGCAGGTGCGCATTGCCATTTCCCAGGGGGATCTGGCCCGGGCGGAGGGACTGCTGAACGCCATAAGCGACCACGGCGCCGAGTGGAATTACCTCAAGGGCACCGTCTGCTACCGCCGGGGCTGGATGGATCAGGCCAGGCGCTACTTCGAGACCGCCTGTCAGCTGGAGCCGGGCAACGCCGAGTATGCCCGGGCGCTGGCCATGATGGATGACAGCGGCTATCAGCCGGAGGGCTACGGCGGCGTTTCCACCGCGGACTGCGGCGGCGCCACCTGCGGGCGGCTCTGCGCGGCGGCCCTCTGCTGCAACGCCCTTGGGATGGGCGGCGGGGTCTACTGTCTGCCCTGCCTCTGCTGAGAAAAGCCAATGACCGGGACGGCTCCGCTGTCCCGTGGGGAGAGGAAGGAAACTGAGCATGATCAAGAGCATGACCGGCTACGGCCGGGGAAAGCAGCTGCTGCACGGCCGGGACATCACCGTGGAGGTGCGCAGCGTCAACAACCGCTATCTCGACTGCACCGTGAAAATGCCCCGCAGCTACACCTTCGCGGAGGAGACCATCAAGTCCTCCGTGCAGAAGGCGGTCTCCCGTGGAAAGGTGGACGTGTTCATCACCGTGGATTCCACCGGGGCGGAGGAGTCGGTGGTACAGGTGAACGAGCCGCTGGCGAGAAGCTATATCGACGCCCTGCGCCGGCTCTATGAGCTGGGCGACGGCATGGTGAAGGGCAACTACTATGTCACCGACCTGGCCCGTCTGCCGGATGTTCTCACCGTCACCAAGGCGGAGGAGGATCTGGAGACCGTCTCCGCCGACCTCTGCGCCGTGCTGGAGGAGGCCCTTGCGGCCTACAATGCCATGCGCGCGCTGGAGGGGCAGAAGCTGGCGGAGGATATCGGCGGCCGCCTGGCGCATATCGAGGAGCTGACCGCCCAGGTGGAGGCCCGCTCTCCCGAGACCGTGCGGGAGTACCGGGAAAAGCTGGAGGGCCGCATGAAGGAGGTGCTGCAGAGCACCACCATCGACGAGAGCCGTATTTTGACTGAGGCCGCCATTTTTGCGGACAAGGTGGCGGTGGACGAGGAGACGGTGCGGCTGCGCAGCCACGTTTCCCAGCTGCGGAGTATGCTGCAGGCGGAGGAGCCTGTGGGGCGGAAGCTGGACTTCCTCATTCAGGAGGTCAACCGCGAATCCAACACCATCGGCTCCAAGTGCAGCGACGTTTCCATCGCCCGCGTGGTGGTGGAGCTGAAGGCCGAGGTGGAGAAGATCCGCGAGCAGGTCCAGAACATCGAATAACGGAGGCGGACATGAAGCTCATTAGCATCGGCTTTGGCAGCATGATCTCCGCGGAGCGCATGGTGGCCGTTATCACGCCGGACAGCGCGCCGGTGAAGCGGCTGATCCAGGAGTCCCGGGAGCGGGGGATGCTCATCGACGCTACTTACGGCCGCAAGACCGCGTCGGTGTTTATCATGGACAGCGGCCATGTGGTGCTCTCGGCGCTGGCGGCGGAGAAGATCGCCGCCCGGGCGGGACTGGACGTGCCGCAGGCAGAACCGTGTGAATGACCGCGAGGTCTGTTGCGCCGCGCATAGCGGCAAAGTGGGGGAATAAGATGGGAAGAGGAAAGACTTTCATTGTTTCCGGCCCTTCCGGCGTCGGAAAGAGCACCATTCTGCATAAGCTGTTTGAGAAGCGGAGGAACCTGTATTTTTCCGTTTCCGCCACCACCCGCCAGCCCCGGGAGGGGGAACTGGACGGGACGGATTACCACTTCATCTCCGTGGAGCACTTCCGCAGCCTGATCGAGGAGGACGCGTTTCTCGAGTACGCCGAGTTTGTGGGGAACTTCTACGGCACGCCCAAGCGTTTCGTGGAGGAGGCCATGGACCGGGGGGAGGACGTGATTCTGGATATCGAGCTGCAGGGCGCGAACCAGGTACACCAGAAGATGCCGGAGGCCATCCGCGTCTTCATCCTGCCGCCCTCCCTGCAGGAGCTGGAGCGAAGGCTGATCAGCCGGGGGACGGAGACGGCGGAGAAGATTCATGGCCGGCTCATCCGGGCTCAGGTGGAATTCGACAGCGCCCATACCTATGACTACATCGTGATCAATGATGACGTGCAGCGCGCCGTGGACGAGCTGGACGCCATTATGACGGCGGAGCACTGCCGGGCGGAGGAACGCGCGGCGGAGCTTCCGGTAAAGTGAGAGAATTTTGTGTTTGTGAGCGGACCGGCGGGATGCCGGACAAAAAGAAAGGAAGAGAACCCGTTATGATGCTTTATCCCTCTATCTCCAGCCTGACCAAGCACGTGCCTGACCGCTATTTCCTCGTGAATGTGGTGGCGCGCCGCGCCCGCCAGATCTCCGAGGACGCGGAGCAGGAGGGCGTGCAGCTGAAGGAAAAGGCGGTGACCCTGGCCATCAACGAGATCGCCGCGGGCCAGATCGACGCCGGAGAGCTGCAGTTCAAATAAGCCGCAAAGAGCGGCGAAGGGAGGGGTACGGACTTGGAAACGGTACGCACGGCGAAGGTCGCGGTTTCCGCCGTCCCCTATTTTATCGACCAGCCCTATGACTATCTGATCCCGGAGGCGCTGGCCGCCCGGGCCATGCCCGGCGTGCGGGTCATGGCTCCTTTCGGGCGGGGCAACCGGCCCACGGAGGGCTTTATCCTGGAGGTGGGCCTCCGGGAAAAGAGCCGCAGCTGCAAGGCGCTGCTGGAGGTGCTGGACGACGCGCCGGTGCTGGACGCGGCGGGCATCCGTCTGGCCCTCTGGATGCAGGAGCGGTATTTCTGCACCTTTTACGACGCCCTCAAGACCATCCTCCCCGCGGGGCTTTGGTACCGCTTTCGAGAGCTGTACCGTTTGGCAAGCGGCGTGACGGCGGAATCTGCCCTCACGGCGGCGAAGTCCGCCGGGGAGCGGGCGGTGCTGGAGGCGCTGCAGGCCAGGGGCGGCGAGGCGGAGCTGGAGGAGCTGAAAGCCCTATGCGGCGACAAGGCGCCCGCCGCCCTCCACGCGCTGGCGGAGCGGGGCGTTCTCACGAGCGAGACGGTGGCCCTGCGCAAGGTGGGGGACAAGGCGGCGAAGGTCGTCCACCTCACCATGGACGCGGAGGAGGCCATGGCCCTCGTGGAGCCGAAGAAGCGCAGCGCCCCCGTGCGCTACGAAACGGTGAAGCTGCTCTGCGCCCTCGGCAGCGCTGCGGCCAGCGAGCTTTGCTATTTCACCGGGGCCACGACGCAGACCCTGCGGAGTCTGGAAAAGGCGGGGGTGCTGGCCTTCAGCGAGGCGGAGCGGCTGCGCGTTCCGGCGGTGGAGCGGGACGAAAACGCCCCGGAGATCGTGCTGAACGACGAGCAGCAGGCGGCCTATGAGGGCGTCGTACGGCTCATGGAAAGAAAAGCAGGCTCGGTGAGCCTGCTGCAGGGCGTCACCGGCAGCGGCAAGACCCAGGTCTACCTCCGGCTGGCGCAGCACGCTGTGGAGAGCGGCAGGACCGCCATGGTGCTGGTGCCGGAGATCGCGCTGACGCCCCAGCTCATGGCGAAGTTCGCCGCCTATTTCGGCGAGGAAGCCGCCATGCTCCACAGCTCCCTCGGCATCCCGGAGCGCTACGACCAGTGGAAGCGCATCCGCCGGGGCGAGGTGAAGGTGGTGCTGGGCACCCGCAGCGCCGTGTTCGCTCCGCTGCAGAACTTAGGGCTAATCGTCATGGACGAGGAGCAGGAGGGGAGCTACCAGTCGGAGAACCTGCCCCGGTACCATACCCGGGACGTGGCCAAATACCGCGCGGCGAAGGATGGCGCGGCGCTGGTGCTGGGCTCCGCCACGCCGTCGGTGGAAAGCGCCTATCAGGCAAAGCAGGGGGTGTACCATCATTTCCTCCTGCGCCGCCGGTTCAACGACCGGGCGCTGCCGCAGGTGGTGACGGCGGATATGCGGCAGGAGCTGAAAAACGGCAACGGCGGCGCCATCAGCGAGCTGCTTGCGGAGGAGCTGCGGAAGAATCTTTACCACGGCGAGCAGAGCATTCTTTTACTGAACCGCCGCGGCAGCAGCCGGATGCTGCTCTGCGGCGAGTGCGGCGCGGCGCCCTACTGCCCGAAGTGCAGCGTGCCGCTGACCTATCACTCCGCCAACGGGCGGCTCATGTGCCACTACTGCGGCCACAGCGAGCCGGCGGAGGAGCGCTGCGGCGTCTGCGGCGGACAGCGAAAGCCCATCGGCTTCGGCACCCAGAAGGTGGAGGAGGAGCTGCGGGAGAAATTCCCCAGGGCGGAGGTCCTCCGCATGGACGCGGACACCGTGAACGCCAAAAACACCCATGAAAAGCTGCTGGCCCGCTTTCAGGAGGAGAAGATCCCCATCCTGCTTGGGACGCAGATGGTGGCCAAGGGCCTGGACTTTGAGAACGTGACGCTGGTGGGCGTGCTGAGCGCGGATCTGTCGCTGTATGTGGACAGCTTCCGCGCCGCGGAGCGGACCTTCCACCTGCTGACCCAGGCGGTGGGCCGCAGCGGCCGGGGCGGAAAGCCGGGCCGCGCTGTGATCCAGACCTTCACGCCGGAAAACGACGTGATTGAGAGCGCCTGCCGGCAGGATTACGAGCGCTTTTATGAAGGCGAGATTCGCCTGAGAAGGCTTCGGGGCGACCCGCCCTTCGCGGACCTCTTTACCCTCACGGTCTCCGGGCCGGAGGAGGGGCAGGTGCTGCGGGCGGTGCATCAGCTGAAGGACGCCCTCGCGGCGACATTCTCCGCACCGCCCTTCGCCCCCGGGTACGAGGTGGTGGGGCCGGCCCCCGCCCCTGTTGTGAAAGTAAACAACCGCTTCCGCTACCGCATTTTGCTGGCGGGACGGAACTGTAAGGCGGTGCGCGACGCGATCCGCTACTATCTTGTGGCCTTCCACCGGCAGAAGGAGAACCGGGGGATGGGCCTGATCGTGGACTGCAACGCATCGGATTGAAACCAAGGAAGAGGAGTAAAAGGCTATGGCGCTGAGAAAAATTATGCTGGAGGGAGAACCCTGCCTGGCGAAGAAATGCCATCCGGTGACGGAATTCAACAAGAAGCTGCACGACCTGCTGGACGACATGGCGGAGACCATGGTGGAGGCCCAGGGCGTGGGCCTCGCGGCCCCGCAGGTGGGTATTTTGCGCCGCGTGGTGGTGGTCATGGACGAAAACGAGGAGATCATCGAGCTGGTGAACCCGGAGATCGTCCGCACCGAGGGCGAGCAGACCGGGCCGGAGGGCTGTCTCAGCATCCCCGGCAAGTTCGGAGCGGTGACGCGGCCCATGGTGGTGCGCGTCCGTGCCCAGGACCGGAACGGCTGCTGGTTCGAGGTGGAGGACGAGGGTCTGACCGCCCGGGCCTTCTGCCACGAGCTGGAGCATCTGGACGGTCACCTGTTCAACGAACACGTGGACCGCTATCTGACGGAGGCGGAGCTCCGGCGCTACTATGAGGAGAGCGAAGGGGACGACGAGGCATGAGGATCCTGTTTATGGGCACGCCGGAATTCGCAGTAGCCTCCCTGCGGGCGCTGCGGGAGGCGGGCCACGAGCTTTGCGGCGTGTTCACCCAGCCGGATAAGCCCCGGAACCGGGGCATGAAAATGAGCTTCTCTCCCGTAAAGGAATATGCCCTTACAGCGTCTATCCCCGTATACCAGCCGCTGAAGATGAAGGACGGCGAGGCCTACGCTTTGGTGCAGGAGCTGCAGCCGGAGCTGATCGTGGTGGCGGCCTACGGAAAGATTTTGCCGGAGGATATCCTGCACTATCCGAAGCACGGCTGCATCAACGTCCACTCCTCGCTCCTGCCGAAGTACCGCGGAGCGGCCCCCATCAACTGGGCGCTGCTGGACGGCGAGACGGAGACGGGCGTCACCATCATGTATATGGAAAAGGGCCTGGACACTGGCGATATCATCGCCCAGGCCGCGACGCCCATCGGAGAGCAGGAGGACGCGCTGCAGCTCACCGAGCGCCTGGCGGCGCTGGGAGCGGAGACGCTTTTGCCCGTGGTGGCGGCTATGGAAGCGGGGGAGGAGATTTCCCGCCGAAAGCAGGATGACAGCCGCTCCTCGTATGCCTCCATGCTTTCCCGGGAAATGTCCCCGGTGGACTGGAACAGGCCCGCCCGGGCGGTCATCGGCCAGATCCGGGGCCTGATCCCCTGGCCCTGCGCCACCACGGAGCTGGCCGGAGTGCGGGTGAAGCTGTTTCGCGCGGAGTTGGGGGAGAAGACCTCCGCCGCGCCGGGGAGCGTCACCCGGGTGCTGAAGGACGGCGTGGAGGTCGCCTGCGGCGACGGCCGGGGCGTTATCATCCGGGAGCTGCAGGCGGAGGGCGGCCGCCGCATGGCGGCGGGGGACTATCTCCGGGGCCATCCCATCCGACTTTGATTTGATGAAAACGAGGGATCAGTATGCCTTATTACTACTACGGCGGTGGCGTGGATTACAGCTATCTGCTCCTGCTGCTGCCGGTCTTTCTCTTCGCCCTCTGGGCGCAGCTGAAGGTCAGCGGCAGCTACCGGAAATATAACGCGGTGCGCAACGCCCGGGGCATGACCGGGGCGGAGGCGGCCATGGCGGTGCTGCGCTATCACCGCGTGCAGGACGTGGGAGTTGCCATGACCCGGGGGACGCTGACGGACCATTACGACCCGCGCAGCAACACCATCTATCTCTCCGAGTCTGTGTACCGCTCTCCCACCATCGCGGCGGTGGGCGTGGCGGCCCATGAGGCGGGCCACGCCGTGCAGTACGCGGAGGGCTACGGCCCCGTCCGCATCCGGACAGCCATTCTGCCGGTCTGCAATTTCGGCTCCCAGTTCGCCTTTATCGCCCTGTTTCTGGGGCTGATCCTCTATAGCCAGCGGCTGCTGCTGGTGGGCATCGTGCTGTTCGGCCTTGCGACGCTGTTTCAGCTCATCACCCTGCCGGTGGAGTTCAACGCCTCCCGCCGGGCCCTCGCCACCATCGAGGACGGCGGCTTCCTGACGCAGGAGGAGTACCGCGGCGCGAGAAAGGTGCTTTCCGCGGCGGCCATGACCTATGTGGCGGCGCTGCTGACGAGCCTTGTCCATCTGCTGCGCTATCTGGTCATCTTCCTTGGCCGCGGCGGCGGGAGAGACCGCCGATGAGCCGTTCGCCGCGGGACACCGCCCTTTTTGTGCTGAGCGCCTGCCGGGATTTAGGCGCCTGGTCGGACGGGAGCCTCAAAAAAGCCATCGCCCGGGACGGACTGGACAGCCGGGACGCCGCCTTTGCGAGCCGCCTTTGCTACGGCGTGCTGCAAAACCGGGCCATGCTGGACAGCAGGCTGGGCCTTTACTGCACCCAGCGGGTGGACCATCTGGAGCCGGCGGTGCGGGAGGTGCTGCGTCTGGGGGCATATCAGATTTTATTTATGGACCGGGTGCCGGACAGCGCCGCCGTCAGTGAGAGCGTGGAGCAGATCCGCCGGGCGGGACGGCCTCAGGCGGCGGGCCTTGTGAACGCCGTGCTGCGAAAGCTCGCGGCGAGCAAGGAGCAGCTCCCGCCCATCGAAGGGCGCACGCCGGCGGAGACGCTCTCCATCCGTTACAGCCATCCCCACTGGCTGACCGTAAGACTCATCTCCCTGCTGGGGGCGGAGGAGGCGGAGCGCTTCCTCGCGGAAAACAACCGGCCCGCCCCCATGACCATTCAGACCAATTCCTTGAAAACAACGCCGGAGGACTTGCGGCAGGAGCTTTCCGCTGCGGGCGCCACGGCAGAGCCGCACCCCTGGATGCCGGGCTGCTTTGAGCTTTCCGGCAGCGGCGACCTGGAAAAGCTGGAGGCTTTTCAGGCTGGGCGCTTCACCGTGCAGGACCCGGCGGCCCGGCTGGTGAGCATGGCGGCGGGGCTTCAGGGCGGCGAATTCGTGATAGATACCTGCGCCGCGCCGGGAGGAAAGTCCTTCGCCGCGGCTATGGAAATGAAAAACAAGGGCCGCATCCTCTCCTGCGACGTGCACACTCATAAGCTGAAGCTCATCGAAAGCGGCGCGGCGCGTCTGGGCATCACCATTATCGAGACGGCCCAGGCGGACGGGCGCGAGCCAAAGCAGGAGCTGCTGGGCGCGGCGGACGCGGTCATTGTGGACGCGCCCTGCAGCGGTCTTGGCATCATCCGCAAGAAGCCGGATATCCGCTATAAGGACCCGAAAGCCCTGCAGAACCTGCCTGCCGTGCAGTCCGCCATTTTGCGGAACGCTGCGGCGTACGTCCGTCCGGGCGGAACGCTGCTTTACTCCACCTGCACCATCCTGCCGGAGGAGAACGAGGGCGTGACGGAAGCCTTTTTGCAGACCCATCCGGCGTTTCAGCGGGAGGCCTTCGCCCTGCCTTTCGGCGGCGAAGCGGCGGAGATCACTCTCTGGCCCCAGCGCCACCGTTGCGACGGCTTTTACATTTGCAAGATGAGGAAGAGTGCGCTATGACCGATATCAAATCGCTGACGCAGGAGGAGATCACGGCCCTGCTGCGGGAGCTGGGACAGCCGGCCTTTCGGGGCAAGCAGGTCTTCGCCTGGCTCCACCGGGGCGTCACGAGCTTCGAGGAGATGAGCGATCTCCCCAAGTCCCTGCGCCAGAAGCTGAGCGAAAGCTGCTATATCACCGCCCCGAAGGTGGCGCGCAGGCAGGTCTCCCGGCTGGACGGCACCATCAAATACTTATGGCAGCTCGGGGACGGCAACTGCATCGAGACGGTCCTGATGCAGTACCGGCACGGCAACACCGTCTGCATCTCCTCGCAGGTGGGCTGCCGTATGGGCTGCAAATTCTGCGCCTCCACCATCGCGGGGAAGGTGCGGGACCTTGCCCCCTCGGAGCTGCTGGATCAGGTACTGTTCACCCAGCTGGACTCCGGCCTCGCCATTTCCAACATCGTCCTCATGGGCATCGGTGAGCCGCTGGATAACTACGACAATGTCCGGCGCTTCCTGACGCTGGTGAATCACCCGGACGGGCTGAACATCGGTATGCGGCACATCTCCCTTTCCACCTGCGGCGTGGTGCCGGGCATCCGCCGCCTGGCGGAGGAGGATCTGCAGCTGACGCTCTCCATTTCGCTCCACGCCCCGGATCAGGAGACCCGCGCCGCCATCATGCCCGTGACCCGGGCCTACGACGTGGACACGCTGCTGGAGGCCTGCCGGGAATATTTCGAGAAGACCGGGCGGCGCATTTCCTTTGAGTACGCCATGATCGACGGCGTGAACGACAGCGACGAGAAGGCGGACCTCATCGCGAAGAAGCTGAAAGGTATGCCCGCCCATGTGAACCTCATTCCCCTCAACGAGGTGGAGGAAAGCCCACTGAAGCCCAGCCGCCGGGTGGCGGCGTTCCAGAAGCGGCTGGAGAGCCACGGCCTCACCGCCACGGTGCGGCGGAAGCTGGGCGGCGATATCGACGCCTCCTGCGGGCAGCTCCGCAGGAAGGCCATGAAGGAAGAAGAAAAGGAGGCGACGGTCCAATGATGCAGGTATGGGGGCTGACAGACGTCGGCCTGGTACGGCGGGAGAATCAGGACGCCTATGCGGCGGAGTACCACCAGCCCACGGATCATCTGATCTGCGTGGTGTGCGACGGCATGGGCGGCGTCAGAGGAGGCCATCTGGCCAGCCGCATCGCGGTGGATACTTATATGGAGGAGATGAAGAAGATCCTCCGGCGGGATATGACCCCCTCGCAGCTGCGGCAGGCCTCGGCCTACGCGGTGGCTCTGGCCAACGACGCCGTGTATGAAAAGGCCCAGGAGCTGGCGGAATACCACGGCATGGGTACCACGCTGGTGGGGGCGGTGAGCTTTGCCAGCGGCGTGGTGGTGAGCAACGTGGGCGACAGCCGGGCCTACCACATTTCGCCGGAGGGCATCCGCCGCATCACCCGGGACCACTCTCTGGTAGAGGATCTGGTGACCCGGGGCGATATCACGGAGGAGGAGGCCCGGGTGCATCCCAACCGCAACGTCATCACCCGGGCTCTTGGCCCGGAAAAGACCGAGGAGTGCGACGGCTACATCTGTGACCTGAAGCCGGGGGAATACGTCCTGCTCTGCTCGGACGGACTGGTGAACACCGTCTCCGACCAGGAAATTTTGTATGAAGTCATCCACAATGGAGACACGGAGGCTTGTTTGGACAGGCTGCTGGCGATCTCCAAGAGCCGCGGCGCCGCCGACAATGTGACGGCTGTGCTGATGAGAATGGATTGAAAGGAGGGAAGGACATGGATCAGTACATAGGCAAGATGCTGGACAACCGCTATGAGCTCCTGGAGGTCATCGGCTCCGGCGGCATGGCCGTGGTCTACAAGGCCAAGTGCCACCGGCTCAACCGTATGGTGGCGGTGAAGATCCTTCGCAGCGAGCTGACGGAGGACGCGGACTTCCGCCGCCGCTTCCGCGACGAGTCTCAGGCCGTCGCCATGCTCTCCCACCCGAATATCGTCTCGGTGTACGACGTTTCCCGCGGCGGGGACACGGAGTATATCGTCATGGAGCTCATCGACGGTATTACGCTCAAGCAGTATATGGAAAAGAGGGGCCAGCTCAAGTGGGTGGAGGCGCTGCATTTCATTACCCAGATCATGCGCGGCCTCAGCCACGCCCACAGCCGGGGCATCGTCCATCGGGACATCAAGCCCCAGAACATCATGGTCCTGCGGGACGGCAGCGTGAAGATCGCCGACTTCGGCATCGCCTGCCTCTCCAATTCCGCCAATACCCTGACTCAGGAGGCGTTGGGCAGCGTCCACTATATCTCTCCCGAGCAGGCCCGGGGCGAGCGGGTCACCGCCCGCAGCGATATCTACTCCGCGGGCGTAGTGCTGTATGAAATGCTGACGAGCCGCCTGCCCTTTGAGGGGGACAGCGCCGTGGCCGTGGCGCTGCAGCATCTCTCCTCCATCCCGCTCTCTCCGCGGGAGGTGAACCCGGATATCCCGGAGTCGCTGGAGCTGATCTGCATGAAGGCCATGGCCCCGGAGGCCGGCCGCCGGTACCAGAGCGCGGATGAAATGATCGCCGCGCTGGAGGAGTTCCGCAGAAATCCGGACGTGAAGATGGACTTCTCCATGAAGGACCTCCATCCCGCGGAGCCGGACGAGCCCACGAGCACCCTGCCCGTGGAGGAGGTGAGCCACCTCTCCCGCACGGTGCGAAAGCAGAGCGTGTCTCGGGCGCAGGAGGAGGACGACGAAGACGACAGCATCCGGCCGGCTAAGCGCCCGAAGAAAAAGCACAACGGTCTGATGATCGCGGGTCTGGTGGTGCTGGCGCTGGTGCTGCTGCTGGGCGTAGGCAAGGTGCTGATGTCCAGTCTCAGCGGCGGCGACGGCCTGATGGAAGTCCCCAATCTGCTGGGCATGACGCTGGACGCGGCGAAGGCGGACGACCGGATTCAGGGCGTCTTTACGATCGAGGTCGTGGGCAACCGTGTCAGCGACCAGTATGCGGTGGGCGAGATCGTGGCGCAGGACCCCGGTAAGGGCGCCTGGAAAAAGCCCGGCTCCGTCATTGAGGTGTTCCTCAGCAGCGGCGACGGCAGTCAGGAGATGCCGGACCTCATCGGCAAGGATTATCAGGCCTCCCATGTGCTGCTGTCCAATATGAACATGGGTTTGAAAGTGGAGAAGGAAGAAGTGTACCATCCCACCCTCGAGGCGGGGAAGATCGTCTCCACCATCCCTGACGCGGGCGAGGCCCTGAACGAGGGCAACACCGTCTATATCGTGGTGAGCAAGGGCCCCGAGCCGGTGCCTGTGACCGTAATCTCCTTTATCGGCCAGACCGAGGCGGAGGCCAGACGCAACGCGGAGGAGCTGGGCCTTGTGGTGGGCGCCAGTACCAGCCGCGAATCCATGGAGCCGGAGGGGACCGTCATTGAGCAGAGCGTCCAGCCGGGCGCCACGGTGGATTCCGGGACGGAGATCACCTTCGTCATCAGCGAAGGTCCTCCGCCCAGCAGCGTGACGAAGCGCTACTCCCTGCCGTTCTGGCAGTCGGGCAGCGTCCATGTGGTTATCGAGTTCGACGGCCAGGAAGTCTATAACGAAACGGTCAGCACCATGATGGGCTATGTGGAGTATACCTTCACCGGCAAGGGCAGCGGCCATCAGGTCAGGGTTTACTTTGACGACGTGCTGAACTATGACGAGGAGATCAGTTTCCATTGAGAGGACGGATACAAAAGGCCCTCAGCGGCTTCTACTATGTGGACACCGGTGAGGAGATACTGACCTGCCGCGCCAGGGGCAAGTTCCGCCGGGATGGCTGCAGCCCTCTCGTGGGGGACTTCGCCGAGGTGCGCGCCCTGGGCGGCGGAGAAGGCGTGGTGGAGGCGCTGGAGGAGCGGAAAAACGCTTTCCTCCGGCCCGCCGCCGCCAACATCGACCAGCTGGTGGTGCTGTGCGCGAACGTGAATCCCGTGACGGACCCCTACCTCATCGACCGGGTGGCCGCCATCGCCGCGCTGAAGGGCTGCGGGGTGGTCATCGGTGTGAACAAGTGCGACCTGGACCGAGGGGACGCGCTGTATGAGACCTACATCGCCGCAGGCTTTCCCACGGTGCGGCTCAGCGCCGTCACCGGGGAGGGGCTGGAGGAGCTGAAAGGGCTGATAACAGGCAAGCTATCTGCCTTTACAGGGAACTCCGGCGTAGGAAAATCCAGCATCTTGAACGCCCTGCAGCCGGATTTCCAGCTGAAGGTGGGCGAGGTGAGCGAGGCCCTGGGCCGCGGCCGCCACACCACCCGGCATACGGAGCTGTTCCGGCTCGACTGCGGCGCGGAGGTCATCGACACCCCGGGCTTTTCCTCCTTTGAAACGGCGGAGATGAGTTGGGAGCTGAAGCAGCGCCTGCCGGAGACCTTCCGGGAGTTCGCGCCCTATCTGGACGGCTGCCGCTTTGTGGGCTGCAGCCACACCCGGGAGAAGGGCTGCGCGGTGCTGCAGGCGCTGCGTGAGGGAAAAATACAGCCCTCCCGGCACAGGAGCTATGTGCGATTGTACGAGGAGCTGAAGCCCTTGAAAGAATGGGAATGCAGCGGTCATAAGGAATGAGGAGAAGTCCCGCTATGGGACTTCTCTGCCTATTGCAAGGAAAGGAGGCGGGGCTATGCTGCGGATCTGGACGGGCCGGGCCCGGTCGGGAAAATCGGAGGCGGTACTGCAGGCTATCCGGGCGCTGGGGGACGGCAGCCGCCAGCTCCTCATCGTGCCGCAGTACGCCACCCATGAGGCGGAGACGGAGCTGTGCCGCGTCTGCGGCGACACCGTGGCCCGCCATGCGGAGGTGCTGAGCTTTGAGAGCCTGGCAGAGCGGGTGCTGGCCAGCGCGGGCGGCGGCGCCGGGGCGGAGCTGGACGGCGGAGGAAAGCTGCTGACCATGCAGCGGGCGCTGCAGGAGGTGGGGGGAAAGCTGCGCTTTTTCCGCCGCTCCTTCTTGAAATCTGCCTTCCTCACCAGCCTCATCAGCCTGGCGGACGAGTTCCGCAGCTACCACGTCACGCCGGAGCAGCTCATGGCCCGGGCGGAGGAGCTGGGCGGCGAGACGGGGAAGAAGCTGCAGGATCTGGCCCTCATCACCGGCGTGTACGAGGCGAAGCTCCAAAGCGGCGGCGTGGACGCCCGGGACCGGGTCAGCCGCATGGCGGAGCTGCTTTCGGATTCCGGCTATGTCCGGGACGCGGACATTTTCCTCGACGGCATCTCCTATTTCAACGCCCAGGAGGAGCGGGTCCTCTCCGTCATGCTGCGCCAGAGCCGCTCTGTTACCGTCACCATGCTCTTTGACCCGCAGGACAGAAGCGGGATTTTCGACGACACCGCCGCCACCATCGGGCGGCTGCGTATGCTGGCGAGGGAAAGTGGCGTGCAGGTGGAGACGCGGCACTTTGAGGCCCCGGAGGCGGACGGCCCGCTGCCGTTTCTCGAGCGGTACTTTTTCGGCGGGAACGAAGCCTACGAGGGCGACTGCGCGGACGCGGTGTCGGTGCTCTCCGCTCCCAGCGCCTACGCGGAGGCGGAGGCCGTGGCGGCGGAGATCAGGCGGCTGACCCGGGCGGGCTACCGCTACCGGGATATCGGCGTGGTGGCCCGGAATCTGGAGGAGTACCGCGGCACGCTGGAAACGGTGTTCCGGCGCTACGGCATCCCGTGCTATCTCGATGAGCGCAGCGACATTCTGGATAAGCCCCTGATGACCCTGCTCTGCGCCGCGCTGGAGGCGGTGAGCGGTGGGTATGAGTACGAGGATATGTTCCGCTGGCTGAAAACGGGCCTTGGCCCCCTCAGCGACGCGGAGTGCGATATGCTGGAAAATTATGTAATCCGCTGGGAGATTCGGGGCGGTATGTGGATCCGGGAGACGGACTGGACCGCCCATCCGGAGGGCTACGGCGCGCGCTGGACGGAGGAGAGCCAGGCGGCATTGCAGCGGGTGAACGACCTGCGCCGCCGGGTGAGGGAGCCTCTCGCGGCTCTGGCGGAGGGGCTGAAAAACGCCGCCTGCGCACGGGAGATGGTGGCGGCGGCCTACCGCTTTTTAGAGGCGCTTGCGGTGCCGGAGCAGCTGGAGGAGCGGGTGCTGCGCTTCCAGCAGGCGGGGGAGCTGCAAAGCGCGGAGGAGTACAGCCAGCTTTGGAACATCCTCTGCGGCGTCATGGACCAGTTTGTGGAGATTCTGGGGGACAGCCCCATGGAGACGGCGGAGTTCAGCCGCCTGTTCCGCCTGATTCTGACCCAGTACCGGGTGGGCACCATTCCGGTGGCGCTGGATCAGGTGAAGGTGGGCTCCATGACCCAGAACGACCGCAAGACCGTGAAGTGCCTGTTTCTCATGGGCGCCAACGACGGCGTCATCCCCGCGCCCGTGGGCGCGGCGGGCCTTCTCACGGAGGAGGACCGGGAGCTGATGAGCGCGGGAGGCATTCGTCTCGCGCCGGGGGCGGAGGGCCGCTTCATTCTGGAGCTGCAGAACCTCTACGCCGCTCTGGCCCAGCCCACGGAGCGCATCATGGTGAGCTACCCCACCGCGGACGTCGCGGGGAGCGAGCTGCGGCCCGCCTTTGTGGTGTCGCGGCTTAAAAAGCTGTTTCCCGGGCTATCCCTGCGGCAGGCGTCGGCGGCGGACGCCGCCGCGGCGCCGCTGCCTGCCTTGCAGGCGGCAGGAAGCTGGAAGGGCGGCAGGCTCTGGCGGTATTTCGCGGAAAAAGAGGCGTACGCGGAACCGCTCGCGGCCATGGACCGCGCCGCTGCGGTGGAGCGCGGGCGGCTTTCAAAGGAGGCGGTGGAGCTGCTCTACGGCAGCCGCCTGCGTATGTCCGCCTCCCGCATGGACAAGGTGCGCCAGTGCCACTACGCCTATTTCCTGCAGTACGGGCTGAAGGCGAAAAAGCGGGAGGTATCCTCCTTCGACGCGCCGGAGATCGGCACGTTCCTGCACTACCTGCTGGAAAACGTGACAAAGGAGGCGGAGATGCGCGGCGGCTTCGCCAGCATGGAGCAGGGAGAGCTGCGCCGGCTCACCGCCCTGTATACCGAGCGCTTCGCGGAGGAGGAGCTGGGGGGCCTTAAGGAGAAAAACGCCCGCTTCCGCTATCTTTTCCGCCGACTGCGTGAGCTGGCGGAGCGCATTGTGGAGAGTCTCGCGGCGGAGCTGGCGGAGTCAGACTTCGTGCCTCTCGCCTTTGAGCTTACCTTCAGCGACGGCGGCGATATTCCCGCCATCACCATTTCCGAGGGGGAAAAGGAGCTGCAGGTGGTGGGCAAGGTGGACCGGGTGGACGGCTGGCTCCACGAGGGACGGCTGTACCTCCGGGTGGTGGACTATAAGACGGGCAGGAAGTCCTTTGACCTGGCGGATGTGCGCTACGGGCTGAACCTGCAAATGCTGTTATATCTTTTCACTTTACAGGCACAGGGGAAGATCCGCTTCGGCTATCCCATCGAGCCGGCGGGCGTGCTGTATATGCCCGCCCGGGACACGCTGCTGCGCCAGAGCCGCAACATCGGGGAGGAGGCGCTGCAGCACGCCTTCCAAAAGGAGATGACCCGCAGCGGTCTGGTGCTGTCGGACCCCGCCGTGCTGCGGGCCATGGAGCACAGCGCCCTCGAAAGCCCCTGCTATCTGCCCGTGCGGGTGAAGAAGGATGGGAGCCTTTCCGGCAGCCTTGCGGACGCGGAGATGCTGGGCGCCTTGGGCCGTCATGTGGAGCGGCAGCTCCGCGCCATTCTGCGGGAGATGGCGGCGGGGACCGTGGACGCGGACCCCTGCTGCCGCAGCGAGGAGGAGACGGCCTGCCGCTTCTGCGACTTTGCCGCCGCCTGCCACTTTGAGGACGGCCGCCGGGGCGACCATCTGCGCTATATCCGCCCTGTGACCACGGAGGAGTTCTGGGCGGAGATGAGACAAAACAGGGAAGGAGGAGAGGCATGAGCGCTTTTCAGCTCTCGCCGGAGCAAAGGGAAGCGGTGGAGAACCGGGGCGGCACGCTGCTGGTCTCCGCCGCCGCGGGCAGCGGCAAGACCCGGGTGCTGGTGGAGCGGCTGTTCCGCTACATCACGGTGGAGCGCTGCGACGTGGACGATTTCCTCATCATCACCTTCACCCGCGCGGCGGCGGCGGAGCTGCGGGGCCGCATCGTGGAGGAGCTAAGCCGCCGTCTCGCCGTAACGCCGGAGGATGGGCATCTGCGCCGTCAGCTGCTGCGGGTCTACCGCGCGGAGATCAAGACCATCGACGCGTTCTGCTCCTCCCTCATCCGGGAGAATGTGCATCTTCTGGAGGAGGACCGCCGGGGCGGACGGCTCACGGCGGATTTCCGGACGCTGGAGGAAAACGAGGCGGCGCTGCTGCGGGAGCGGACGCTGCAGCGGGTGCTGGAGGAGTACTATGAGCGCCGCGCGGAAAGCGGCGAGGGCACGCTTCTCGCGGACACCTTCGGCTATGGCCGCAGCGACGACGCCCTGTCGGCGCTGATACTGGACCTGTACGACAAGATCCAGAGCCACGCCTACCCCCTGCGCTGGCTGGGGGAGGTGAAGCGGCAGTGGGAGGAGCTGCCGGAGAACCCGGCGGACATGGTCTACGGGCGGGAGCTGCTGCAGCGCTTCGGGGAGAAGTGTGCCTATTTTTCCGCCCGTCTTCGCCGTGCGGCGGAGGGCTTCGCGGATATACCCGCTCTCGAAAAGGGCTACGGCGGGCCTTTCCTGACTGCGGCGGCACGGCTGAAGGAGCTGTCGGCGCTGGCGGAGCAGGGAAGCTGGGACGCTGTCGGCGCGTATCCCCTTGTTTTCGACCGACTCGGCGCGGTGCGGGGCGGAGAGGCCGCAGCGGAAAAGGAAGCGGCCAAGGCCGTCTGGGACCGCTGTAAAAAGGTCATGCAGGCGGAAAAGGAGACTTTCTCCGCCTCCCGGGAGGAATGCCTGGAGGATATGCGGGCCATGGCCCCCGCCGTGCGGGAGCTGCTGGAGCTGACGGAGGAATTCTCCCTCCGCTACCGGGAGGAAAAGACCCGGCGCAACGCCGCCGACTTCTCCGACCAGGAGCATGACGCGATTTTGCTGCTGCTGCGCGAGGACGGCACGCCCACGGAGCTGGGGGAGACGGTGGCCGCCCGCTACCGGGAGATCATGGTGGACGAGTACCAGGACACCAACGAGGTGCAAAACCGCATCTTCGCCGCCGTCTCGAAGAAGCAGGAGAACCTCTTCGTGGTGGGCGACGTGAAGCAGAGCATCTACCGCTTCCGTCTGGCGGACCCGGGGATCTTCCTGCAAAAATACCGGGAGTTTGCCCCCTGTGCCGAGGCCCGGGAGGGCCAGCCCCGCAAGCTGTCGCTCTCGAAAAACTACCGCTCCCGCCGGGAGGTGCTGGAGGCGGTGAACTTCGTCTTCTCGAACATCCTCTCTCAGCGCATGGGCGAGATGGAGTACGGCGAGGCGGAGCGGCTCTACGCCGGGAACGAGGGCTTCGCGCCCCGGCGGGACTGCGAGACGGAGTTCCATCTCATCGACCTGCCCCGCAGGCAGGAGGACGTGCGGAAGCTGAAAAAGCAGGACGCGGAGGCCCGCTTCGTGGCGGAGCGCGTGAGCGACTTGCTGCGCACGGGCTTTCCCGTGCAGGGGGAGGAGGGCTTGCGCCCCATCCGGCCGGAGGATATCGTCATCCTCATGCGCTCCCCCTCCACGCGGCTGAAGTCCTTCCGCGCTGCGCTGGAGGAGCGGGACATCCCCTGCAGCGCGGACAGCGCCGGGGACTTCTTCGAGACCATGGAGGTGGCCGTGACCTTCCAGCTGCTGCAGCTCATCGACAATCCCCGGCAGGACGTGCCGCTGATCTCGGTGCTGTCCTCGCCGCTGCTGAGCTTCACGCCGGACCGCCTCGCGGCCATAAGGGCGGCGTCGCCGGAGACGGATTTTTACGACGCTCTCGCCGCCTGCGAAGAGCTGGACGCGCAGGACTTCCTCAAGCGTCTCGGCGAACTGCGCACCGCGTCGAAGGATTTGAGCGTGCCGCGGCTTTTGAGCCGGCTCTACGACGAGTGGAACCTCCCCGGCGTATTCGGCGCCATGGAGGGCGGCGCGGAGCGGCGGGAGAACCTGTTTGCGCTGCTGGAGCACGCCCGCCGCTTTGAGAGCGCGGGCTACCGCGGCCTTTTTGCCTTCACCGCCCAGCTCCGCCGGCAGCTGGAGCAGGGGGAGGCCCCTGTCTCCGCCGGAAAGAGCGCGGGGGGCGGCGTGCGCATCATGAGCATCCACAAATCCAAGGGCCTGGAGTTCCCGGTGGTCATTCTGGCGGATCTGGCCCACCAGTTCAACCGCCAGGACTTCAGCGCCCCGGTGCTGGTGCATCCGGAGCTGGGCCTGGGGCCGCTCTGCATCGACTTAAAGCGCCGCATCAAGTACCCGACCATCGCCCGCATGGCGCTGGAGAGCCGTCTCAGCCGGGAGATGAAGGCGGAGGAGATGCGCATCCTGTATGTGGCCATGACCCGGGCGAAGGAGAAGCTGATCCTCGTCCACAGCATGACCGGCGCGGCGAAGCGTCTCGCGGACCTTACGGCCAGCGCCTCCGCCCCGGCGGAGCCGGAGGCGCTGGAGGGCTGCGGCTCCATGGGCGAATGGATCTTGCTGCCGCTGCTGACCCGGCCGGAGGCCGCGCCGCTGCGCGAGCTGGCCGGTTGCGCCGCCGCGGAGTGCGGCCCCGGGGACGAATTCCCCTGGCGGGTGGAGTGCCACGACGGCATGGCGTATAAAAAGCGCGCTGCGGCGGCGGAGGAGGGGAGCGAGCCCTCCCGCGCGCCGGAGCCGGAGGTCTCGCTGGAGCTGCTGGATTTTGTCTACCCCTATGCCCGGGAGACGACGCTTCCCACCGTGGTCTCCGCCACGCAGCTGAAGCACCGCGCGCCGGAGGAGGGCGAGCAGAGCCTTGCCCCGCACATCCGGGGGATGAAGCGCCCTGCTTTTCTCGAGGGGGCGCAGGCCCTCACCGGGGCGGAGGCGGGCACCGCCACCCATCTTCTCATGCAGTACATGGACTTCGGCTGTGAGGGGACGGAGGAGGCCGTCCGGACAGAGATACAGCGGCTGCTGCGCGCTGGCTTTATCACGGCCCCGCAGGCGGCGGCCATCCGGACAGGGGAGGCGGCGGCGCTGCTGCGCTCGCCGTTGGGCAAGAGGCTGAAAGAGGCGGAGCTTCACCGGGAGTACCGCCTGTCGCTGCTGCTGGACGCCCGGGAGCTGGACAGCGCCGCGGCGGAGGGCGAGCAGATTTTGCTCCACGGCGTGGTGGACTGCTGGTTTGAAAAGCCGGACGGCACCGTGGCTGTGGTGGATTTCAAGACCGACCGGGTCTACGGCGCGGCTCTCGCCGCCCGGGCGGAGGAGTACCGCCCGCAGGTGGAGACCTACTGCCGTGCGCTGGAGCGGATATTGAAAAAAAAGGTCTCGGAAAAGCTTCTGTACTTCTTCTCTGAGGGAGTAAGCGTTTCGCTGTGAATGAGAAATCCCGGCGGGATTTGAAAAAACTGCTTGCATTTTGCGGCAGACCATGCTATAATAGTCCTCGGCTTTGTAGTGAAAGCTATACGGGCCGAATTGATGAGGAAAGAGGTGAACAAGAGCAATGAAGGAAGGTATCCATCCCAATTATCAGCAGACTACTATCAAATGCGCCTGCGGTAATGTAATTGAGACAGGTTCCACGAAGAAAGATATCCACGTGGAAGTCTGCTCTAAGTGTCACCCCTTCTTTACTGGCAAGCAGAAGCTGGTCGATACCGGCGGCCGCGTCGCCAAGTTCAACAAGAAGTACGGCCTGGAGAAATAATTGCATTACAACTAAAAGCGCGGTGCTGGAGTCTGTCAGCACCGCGCTTTTTCTCTGCGCGGCGGCTCCGTGCTCCCGGGCGGAGTAAACGGCGGCGCGCCGGGGAAAAAGAGAACTGTGGCTCCCGGCCCGGCCGCACGGCGGGCCTGCGCCGCCGAGCCGCCCATGCGGCGGCTCGGCGGCTATCCTGTGAAAAAAGGCGGAAAAGCATGAACGAAACGACAGTGGAACAAAAGCGGGACCGTGTGGTCCTGGTGGGCCTGGCCTCTCCGAAGCTGACGCGGCGGGAGCAGGCGGACGAGCAGAGCCTGGAGGAGCTGGCGGCCCTGGTGGAGACCGCGGGGGGCGAGACCATCGCCACCGTCCTGCAGTCCCTGCCCAGCCCCAATCCCCGCACGTTTATCGGCGAGGGCAAGGTGGAGGAGCTTCGCGGCCTCATCGCGGCGGAGGGAGCCACCATGGTCATCTTTGACAACGACCTCAGTCCCTCCCAGATGCGGGTGCTGACGGAGGAGTGCAAGGTGCAGGTGCTGGACCGCAGCGGCCTGATCCTGGACATCTTCGCCCAGCGGGCCAGGACGAAGGAGGGACGGCTGCAGGTGGAGCTGGCGCAGTACCAGTATCTTCTGCCCCGCCTGACCGGTATGTGGACGCATCTGGAGCGGCAGGCGGGTACCAGCGGCAAGGGGCCCATCGGCTCCAAGGGCCCCGGCGAGACCCAGCTGGAGACCGACCGGCGGCACATCCACCGGAAGATCGACAAGCTGAAGGAGGAGCTGGAGGAGGTGCGCCGCGTCCGCGGCACCCAGCGCCAGCGCCGCATGAAAAACGACATTCCCGTGGTGGCCATCGTGGGCTACACCAACGCGGGCAAATCCACGCTCTTAAACCGCCTCACCGGGGCGGGCATCCCGGCCAACAACCGCCTGTTCGACACGCTGGACACCACCAGCCGCCTGCTTACCGTCAGCGACACGCTGGACGTGGTGATCTCCGACACGGTGGGCTTTATCCGCAAGCTGCCCCACCAGCTGGTGGAGGCCTTCAAGGCCACGCTGGAGGAGCTGGAGTACGCCGATTTGCTGCTGCACGTCATCGACGTGTCCAACCCCGAGTGGGAGCAGCAGGCCCGGGTGGTGGAGGAGCTGATCGCGGAGCTGGGCGCGGAGCAGCTGCCCCGTATCGACGTGTACAACAAAGCCGATCTGGTGCCGGGGGAGAGCCTGCCTCACGGCGAGAACGTGGTCTGCCTTTCTGCCCGCACCGGCGCGGGGGTAGACACGCTGCTGCGAAAGCTGAACGAACTGCTGGACAAAGGCACCCGCCGGGTGAGCATCCATCTGCCCTACGACAAGACAGGGCTGCTGGACGTGCTGTACCGGGAGGCGAAGGTGGAGCAGGTGGCCTACAGCGAGACAGTGGACGTGACGGCGGTCTGCACGCCCCGGGTGCTGGGCCTGGTGAAAGACTATGTGGAGGGCTGGACGGCCCCGAAAGAGGACTGGGAGGACTGAGCAGAAGCCGCTCCGGCGGCCGGGGTTGACAGCCTGCCGGAGCGGGTGTATACTGACGGCGATCTGCCCTGAAAGGAGAATACAGGAAGCATGAGCCTCATCCGATTCTGAGCCATCGCGTTGTGACAGGAACCAATCAGGTGCATCCCGGCATGGGATGGGCCTTAGGATTCTGTGCGCGAAGCGGGCTTGGATAAGGATGCGAGCGAGGCGGCCCCTGGGTTCTCCGTGCTCATATTCTCTCCGCCTGTCTTCGCGTGAAGGCAGGCGTTTTTTACAGAAAGCCGCCGAAGGTATCTGCAACCGACGGATTGCCGGGGGACGCGCCCCGGCCGCGCAGATTCTGCGAGAGAGGAAGTTCTATGAGCAAAACAAAACCCAATTCCCTGTGGACCTATGATTTTACCGTCATCACGCTGGGCAGCGTGGTGTCCATGGTGGGCGGCACATTGTCCGGCTTTGCCATCAGTATCATGGTGCTGGACTACACCGGGTCCACTTTCCTATATGTGCTGTTCAATGTGTGCTACCAGCTGCCTATGCTGGTCTGCCCCCTGCTGGCAGGGCCGTATCTGGACCGGATGAGCCGAAAAAAGGTCATCTACCGGCTGGACTATCTGTCATCGGGCATATTCCTGCTGCTGTTTTTCCTGCTGCGGAGCGGGTGGTTCAGCTATCCCGTCATGCTGCTGGGCTGTATGCTGATCGGCGCCATCGACGGCGTCTACATCGTGGCTTATGACAGCTTTTATCCGAACCTCATCACCGAGGGAAATTACTCCCGGGCCTATTCCATCTCCAGTATGCTCTGGCCCATCGCGGCCATGACCACGCCCATCGCCGCCCTCATCTACGACCAGCTGGGGACAGTGACGCCCCTGTTTGCCTTCAACGCCCTGTGCTTTTTTACCGCCGCCTGCTTTGAGCGGACCATCCGTTATCGGGAGACCCATATGGATAAAGCCCCGCCCGCCGATGGGCTGGGGACCATCCGCCGGTTCCGGCGGGACTTCCGGGAGGGACTGGATTATATCGTCAGCGAGAAGGGCCTGCTGGTCATTGCGTTGTATTTTATGGTGTCCAGCTTTACCGGTACGGGCAGCGGCAGCCTGCACCTGCCCTTCTTCCGGAACAACGCTGCTCTGTTCGCCGCCTGGCCGGTGGCGGCGGTGACGCTGTACACCATCGTGTCCAACGCCTCGGTGGTGGGGCAGTTCACCGGAGGGCTGATCCACTACAAGGTGAAATTCCCCAAGGAGAAAAAATTCGCCATCGCCCTCACTGTCTATGTGTCGCTCTCCCTGCTGGACGGAACGCTGCTGTACGCTCCTGTCCCGCTTATGGCGCTGATGTTCTTCGCCGAGGGCATCCTGGGCGTTACCTCCTATAACATCCGCATCGCCGCCACCCAATCCTACATACCGGATACCAAGCGGGGCCGGTTCAACGGCACCTTCCAGATGCTGTGTTCTCTGGGCTCTATCGCCGGCTCCCTGACGGCGGGCGTTCTGGGCGAGTTCATGCCCGAGCGCCATGTGATCCTGCTGCTCAACGCCATTGGCCTGGCGTCGGTGTATCTGTTCATGTACCGGGGCCGGAAGCCCGTGGCGGCCATCTACAACCGGGATCTGTAAACCGCGGGAACCGGGAGCCGGGCACGACCGGCAGGCGTAAAGGAGAAAAAAACTATGGACATCCTGAAGACCGAGCGGCTGCTGCTGCGGCCCTGGCAGGAGGAGGACGCGGCGCGGCTGTACGAGCTGGCCCGGGACCCGGACGTGGGGCCCCGGGCCGGGTGGCCGCCCCATGTGAGCGTTGAGGACAGCCTGGGCATCATCCGCGGCGTGCTGGGCGCGCCGGAGACCTACGCGGTGGTCGGTAAGGAGAGCGGCCTCGCCGTGGGCAGCGTCGGCCTGAGCGAAACGGATGCGTGGCTCGAAGGACTGCCGGAGGATGCGCGGCAGCTGGAACTGGGGTACTGGATCGGCAGGCCGTACTGGGGCAGGGGCTACGCCCCGGAGGCCGCCCGCGCTATGCTTGCGCGCGGCTTTTCCGCCCTTGGCTGCGCCGCCGTCTGGTGTTCCCACTATGCTTTCAACGCCCAGTCCCGCCGGGTGATCGAAAAGTGCGGCTTTCACTACCGGCTGCACCGGGAGACGACGGACCTGCTGGGCGTGACCCATGACACATTGTTTTATGTCCTGACGCGAGAGGAGTGGCAGAGCCGTGACTGAATATCTTGTTCCCGCCGAAACCGCCGAAAGCGAATTTACCGAGAAGCGCTCCCGCTTCATCAGCCATATCTGGCGGGTGGAAAGCGAGGAGGAGGCCCGCGGCCGCATCGAGGAGATGAAAAAGCGCTACTACGACGCACGGCATAACTGCTGGTGCTACATCCTCCGGGAGGGGGGCGTGGTGCGCTACAGCGATGACGGCGAGCCCCAGGGCACCGCGGGCCAGCCCATGCTGAACGTGCTGCAGCGCCGGGAGGTCTACAACGTCTGCTGCGTGGTGACCCGCTATTTCGGCGGCGTGCTGCTGGGAGCGGGCGGCCTGACGAGAGCCTACACCCGTGGCGCGGCGGACGCTCTCGCGGCCTCGGGCGTGAGCCGGATGCGCCTTTTCGCGGAGACGGAGATCCCGGCGCCCTACGCCATGTTTGAGCGGGTGAAGCAGGAGCTGCTGCCCTTCGGCGCGGTGGTGACGGACGCCGCCTTCGGGGCGGAGGTGACGCTGCGGGCGCTGCTGCCGGCGGAGGCAGTGGAGCCGTTTCAGGCGCGGTTGACGGAGCTTTCCGCGGGAAAGCTGACCCTCCGGACGCTGGGGGAGGTCTTCTGTCCCGGCCCCAGGGAGGAAGTGGACGGCTGAGGAGTGCGTGGACCGATGCGGCAAAAAATTTCAGAAAATTGCGAAAAAGGACTTGCAATTTCAGCCAAGGGATGCTAATATATAAAAGCTGTCGATGAGACACGCGCCCTTAGCTCAGCTGGATAGAGCGTTTGGCTACGGACCAAAAGGCCGGGGGTTCGAATCCCTCAGGGCGTGCCAGAAACCCCGAATGCGTATGCATTCGGGGTTTTTGTTTATGCGGGTAGGGTGGATGCATCCGGATTTCTTTTTCATTTGCCGATCAGAAAATAGTTTGGGTAGGTAGTATAGTGCTACCTGCCATTTTGTTAGTCTTTATTCTTTGTTGATTTATAATTCTTGTTTACTGTTCATTGAAAATATGGTAGGATACATTCAAATAAAAATACGATGACCATAGGAGATGCAGGCGAATGGCCTTATGTTTCAGCAAGAGAAAAAATTTTACACACGATTTATTTGCATGATCATGGAGGTGTTTGTATGATATGTATCAGACAAGCACAATCTTGTGATATAAAACAAATTGCTGAAATCAAAGTTGACGGTTGGAGAAGTGCATATAAAGGAATAATTGATGATGAATTTTTGAATGCAATGTCAATATCAAAACAAATAGATAATATTCATAATTATTCCTTAGACACTATGTTTGTTGCTGAAAATGACAATGAAATATTGGGGTTTTGCCGAATATATGACTATAGTGAGCCTGTATATGATGATAAAGAAATTGACTGTGAAATAAGAGAAATTTATGTTAAGCCAAATCTCAAAAGAATGGGAATCGGCAGTGAATTATTTCATTTTACCAAAGATTATTTCAGTCAAAACGGCAAAAGAAAATTATACTTGGGTTGTCTCAAAAATAATTACAGTGCAAGAAAATTTTATGAGAAAATGGGTGGAATTTCGACAAGTGGCAAAGAAATTGAAATTGGCGGAAAACTTTATCAAATAGTTGGTTTTATATATCATTTGAATAACTCAATATGCCAAAGTTCCCCAATTCCTAATCAAAAAATATAGATTTAGTTCAATAACGCCACGCAAGAAACCTCTTTTGTCTGTCAGGACGAGAGAGGTTTTTCGTGTTATCGGCAGTGAAATCTGGAGGCGAAAATTCATTTTCTTTTTACAAATTAAATATTGACCAACCGGTCTATTTTTTCTATACTATAAATTGACCATTCGGTCTATTTGTGGAGGCATATATGAAACGGGAAGAAAAAAATCAGCAGACAAAGCGCCGCATTCTGGATGGTGCGCTGTCCGAGTTTTCTCAGCAGGGTTATGGAGCAGGCTCGATCAACGCGATCTGTTCTGCGCAAGGCATTTCCAAAGGGATCATTTATCATTATTTTTCGTCGAAGGATGATCTGTTTTTGGCCTGCGTGGATGAATGCTTCCGGCGGCTCACCGCTTACCTTGACAGGAGTATGCAGACAGTCACGGGAAATGTGGAGCAGCAGCTGGAAGGCTATTTTGCAGCCAGGCTGTCTTTCTTTACGGAACATCCGGTCTATCAGAGAATTTTCTGCGAAGCCGTGCTTACACCGCCGGCTCACCTACGGGAAGAAGTCCAAAAATGCAAAAAATCCTTTGATGCTTTGAATCTTCAGATCCTGGAGCGCATATTGGATCCGATTCAGTTACGGCCTCAGATAACGCGGGAAGAAGTCGTTGAAACTTTTCAGGAGTTTCAGGATTATATCAACGCGCAATATCAAACCATAGCGTTTGAAGCGCATGAAAAAAGATGCCGGAGAGTTATGCAGGTTTTGCTCTACGGCGTTATCGATAGAAGGGAGCAGGTGTGATGGCGGACGAACAAAAGTCGATCTCTGTTTTGGGAAGTATGGCGCCCTCTAAGGCGATCATAAAGCTGGCCGTGCCGGCAACGCTGGCGCTGCTGGCTAAAGCGGTCTATAACCTGGTCGACACGGCGTATATCGGTATGCTGGATTCCGATATAGCGCTTACCGCGGTTGGCGTTACGGTGCCGCTGCTGCTGATCATGGTATCTATCGAAAACATCTTTGCTGCCGGAGCAGCCGTCCTGGCCGGACGCCAGCTTGGCTCAAAAAATGCAGAGGAAGCAAGCCGCACGGTTACAACAATCATCGGTTTGTCGGTGATCCTCGGCATTCTGCTGTGTGCCGGCGGGATCATTTTTATCGAACCGCTGATGCGGGCGTTCGGCGCGTCGGAGGCTTCGCTTCCGCTGGCAAAGGACTACGCATTCTGGATGTTTATAGCCGCTTTGGCGAATCTTCCGGCGCAAAGCATGAACTGCGCCGCAAGAGCTGAATCCTCCGTGAAAGTTTCCTCCGTTGCCGTCATTACCGGCGCCCTGCTCAACGTGCTCCTGGATCCGGTTTTTATGTTTGAATGGGGCCTGGATATGGGCGTGGCAGGCGCTTCCCTTGCCACTACGATCTCACAGTTTGTTACATTCTTTATCCTGACATGGTTCTATCTCAGTGGGCGGTCTGTCATCAAAATAAAAGCGAAGGCTTTTCGGCCAAGCTGGGACCTTATCAAAACAGTTGCGCTGATCGGGATCCCGACCGCCGTTATTCAGATCTGCCTGTCCGTAGCGGCGTCCCTGACAAATATTGTGGCGGCTTCTCTACCGCAATCCGATGAGATCATCGCGGCCTACGGTGTCGTACAGCGGCTTGTACTGATCGGATGCTATGTGATCATGGGATTTATGCAGGGCTATCAGCCCGTGGCAGCCTATGCCTTTGGCGCCAGAGACGAGGAAAGATTCCATCAATCGGTGCGCTTTGCCTTGAAAGGCGCTCTGCTTTTGACCGTGCTTGTGGCGGCTGCGTATATCATTCTGGCGAAGCCCCTGATACTGTTTTTTAATGAGAATCCGGTCATTGTGGATTACGGCAGATGGCTGCTGATCTCGCAGATGGTTCTGTATCCGGCGTTCGGACTTTGCTACATGATGACGATCACCTATCAGACGATTGGGGGTTCAAAGTACGGCCTGTTCCTTTCCGTCATACGTCAGGGATTGTTTTATGTTCCCTTTATTCTGACCCTGCCCAGGTTTTTGGGTGTGAAGGGTATTTACTTTTCACAGCCTGCCGCGGATGTCTTAACGATCCTGGTGTGCCTGCTGTCCATTCGTTCCATGAAGCAGCTGGCGACAAAAAATATGGCAGCTCATGCGGACAACCATTGACCCGGCATCTCCGTTTACTAATTCTTATGCAAAGCTCCCGAATGCGCAGGCAGTCGGGAGCTTTGTTTATTCTGCCGCGCGTTTTCCGCACTTGCCACGGCCCGCAAACTGTGATACACTGATGAAAAGACAGATGCGAGGTGGGAAAATGGGCAATCATGTTTTGAAGGGCACGTTGTTCGGCGGCTTCAAGCGCAGCGACGTCATGGACTATATCGAGCGTTCCGCCAGGGAGAATGACGAGGCGCTTTCCAGGCTGCGCCAGGAGATGGAGACGCTGCGCCGGGAGCGCGACGAGCTTTCCGGGGAGCGGGCGGCTTTGCTGGAAAAGAGCGGCCGTCTGGATGCTGTGACAGAGGAAAAGGACGCGCTCACAGAGGAGGTCATCGCCCTTCGCACGGACAAGGCCGCGGCGGAGCAGGAGATCGCCGCCCTTCACGCGGAGGTGGAGACGCTCCGGCCCGAGGCGGAGGAGTACCGGAAGATCAAGGCCCAGCTCAGCGAGATCCAGATCGAGGCCTGCCGCCGTGCCAACGAGCTGGAGGAGAGCACGCGCCAGCGCATGAAGGAGCTGGAGGACGCCACCTACGAGCGCCTGCGGGGCCTGAAGGAGGATTGCCGCGCCACCTATGACGAGGCCTTCATCACCCGCTATCCCGCCGTGTTCGACGAGCTGGACCGTCTGCTGGCCCGTGAGGAAGCGGAGGAGGAAGCTGCGCCCTGCGCCGGGAGTGGTTGCGAAGAAGCCGGATGCGGGGAAGGCTGCTGTGAAGCGGAAGCGACGCCTGTATAAAGCGAACTACAGGGCGGACCGGTCTCCAGTCCGCCGCGCTTTTGTATATGAATAGGGAAAGGGGAGAGGACGGTGAAGCTGCGAAAATGCTTCTGGTCCGTTGCGGCGCTGCTGCTTCTGGCGCTGGCGGCGCTCTATCTGCTGCTTGCCTGGCGCAGTTTGCCCCAGCAGGTACCGGGCCACTATAACAGCGCGGGGGAGATCACCCGCTGGGGGAGCAAGGGGGAGCTTTGGGTCCTGCCCTGCGTGGGACTGCTCCTGTTTCTCCTGCTCCACGGCGCGGAGTGGCTGGCCCTGTACATTGGGCGCGGCATGACGCCCGCCGTGGCGCTGTGCCTCACGGATATGCTGGGGGCCACGAAGCTGCTGCTGGCGGCGGATTTCGCCTTTCTCACGGTGAACGGCGCCCTGGCGCGGCCGCTGCCCCGCTGGTTCACACCTGCGTTCCTGACCCTGTTCTATGGGAGCCTGCTTTTTTTCATCGTCCGGCTCATTCTGGCGGCACGGCGGAGATAAAACTGAAAAATCCCCTGATGCGTTGCATCAGGGGATTTTTTATCGCATCAGGGAATTTTTGCTATGCAAAAGCATATCAAAAATGGAATGTGCCATTCCCTCGCCCCTTCGGGGCAACCGGGAATGATGCACAAAACTTCATGCACAGAAGCGTTTGCCTGTTTTCGTGGTGTGCCGCGCAGTGCATGAAGTTTTATGCCGCTTTTACAGGATCTCGACGCCCGCGGCGCGGCAGGTGTCCAGCGTCTCCCGGTCCCACAGGCTCACCTGGACCTCGCCGATGTGGCAGACGCCCAGCAGCAGCATACACAGGCGGCTCTGGCCGATGCCGCCGCCGATGGTGAGGGGCATCTTGTCCTCCAGCAGGGCCTTGTGGAAGGGCAGGGCAGCGCGTTCCTCGCAGCCGGCCAGCTTCAGCTGGCGGGCCATGGACTCCTCGTCCACGCGGATGCCCATGGAGGAGATCTCAAAGGCGCGCTCCAGCACGGGGTTCCACATGAGGATATCGCCGTTCAGCTCCCAGTCGTCGTAGTCGGGGGCGCGGCCGTCGTGCTTGATGCCGGAGCGCAGGGTCTTGCCGATCTGCATGAGAAACACGCTGTGATGCTCACGGCAGATGGCGTCCTCCCGCTCCTTGGGGGTCTTGTCGGGATACATATCCTCCAGCTCCTGGGTGGTGATGAAGAACACCTCCCGGTCCAGCTTCACGCGGATGCTGGGGAAGGCCACGTTCACGGCCTCAGAGGTCTCGCAGACGGCCTGCACGATGGCGCGGACGGTCTGCTTGAGGAAGTCCACGGTGCGCTCCTCACGGCTGATGACCTTTTCCCAGTCCCACTGGTCCACATACACGGAGTGGAGGTTATCCACCTCCTCGTCCCGGCGGATGGCGTTCATATCGGTGTACAGGCCCTTGCCGGGATGGAAGCCGTACTGCTTCAGCGCCAGACGCTTCCACTTGGCCAGGGAATGGACCACCACGGCGTCCATCTTCACATCCGGGATATCGAACTGCACAGGGCGCTCATAGCCGTTGAGGTTGTCGTTCAGACCGGAATTCACATCCACAAACAACGGGGCGGAGACACGGCGCAGATTCAGCGCATTGCTGATATTCACCTGGAAGTTGCTCTTGATGAATTCGATGGCTCTTTGCATTTCGTAGTTGGGCAGGGGCGTTTTGTAGCCTTCGGGAATGACGACTTTGCTCATGCTATGACACCTCTCTTAAAAAAATATGCCCTTATCGTACAGGAGAAAGAGCGGAAAATCAATAGCAAATATATATGAAATCAACTTGGGCAGCAGCCTGGTTTTTTGATTCACAAGAGGGGGCGGCTTCCGTGAGCGAAACGGATGCCTGCGCGGAAAAACGCCCGCGGCCACAGGCCGCGGGCGCTCTTAATCTGTATGATGCGCGCTTACGCCCGGAACAGCAGCTCCGCGTAGGTGGGGAAGGGCCAGCAGTTAGCATCGGTCAGGACTTCCAGCTCGTCGGCGATGGCCCGGGCCCGCTCCATGACGGTGAAGACGGCGTCGCGGTAGTAGCGGGCGCGCTCCATCATGGGGGAGGCGGTCTCCGGGGCCGTCAGGGCGGCTTCCAGCTCGCCGCAGGCGTTCCAGAGGTCATTGTTGCGGCTGGACAGGCGCTCGATCAGCTCCTGCTCCGGAGCGAGGCAGGCACCGGGCACGGCGGCGCGGCGGCTGTTGACGGAATCCGCCAGTCTGCCGATATAGGAGGAGACGGCGGGGAAGATGCTGCGGCGGATCATGTCCACCATGGTCAGGCCCTCGATGTGCAGGGTCTTGCAGTAGGACTCCAGATGGATGTCGCAGCGGGCCTCCAGCTCCGTGCGGGTGAAGACGTTGTGGGCGGCGAACAGCTCCACGTTCTTCTCCAGAATGTAGGCGGGCAGGCTGTCGGCGCAGCTGTGGAGATTGGGCAGGCCCCGGCGGGCGGCCTCCTCCTCCCAGCTCTTGTCATAGCCGTTGCCGCTGAACAGGATGCGGCTGTGGTCCCGGAAGGTCCGGCGCAGCAGCTCCTGCAGCGCCGCGTGGAGATCGTCGGCCTTTTCCAGCTCATCAGCGAACTCCGTCAGCTCCTGGGCCATGATGGTGTTGATGGCGATGTTGGGGCCGGCGATGGACTGGGAGGAGCCCAGCATACGGAATTCAAACTTGTTGCCGGTGAAGGCGATGGGAGAGGTGCGGTTGCGGTCGGTGGAGTCCTGGGGAATGGTGGGGATGGAGTCGATGCCGATCTGCAGCGTGCGCTTGCCCACGTCCACATACTCCTTGCCGGAGACGATGGCCTGCAGAATGCCCTCCAGCTCGTCGCCGAGGAAGATGGAGATGACGGCGGGAGGCGCCTCGTTGCCGCCGAGACGGTGGTCGTTGCCGGCGGAGGAGACGGTGCAGCGCAGCATCTCGGAATACTCGTCCACGCCCTTGATGAACGCCGCCAGGAACAGCAAAAACTGGGCGTTCTGGCTGGGGGTCTTGCCGGGAGCCAGCAGATTCTTGCCGGTGTCCGTGGCGAGAGACCAGTTGTTGTGCTTGCCGCTGCCGTTGACGCCGGCGAAGGGCTTTTCATGCAGCAGGCACACAAGGCCGTGCCGCTCGGCCACGGTCTTCATGAATTCCATGGTCAGCTGGTTCTGATCGCAGGCGGAGTTTGCGTCGCTGTAAATGGGGGCCAGCTCGTGCTGAGCGGGGGCCACCTCGTTGTGCTTGGTCTTGGCGAGAACGCCCACGCGCCAAAGCTCCTCGTCCAGCTCCCGCATGAACGCGGCCACCCGGGGCTTGATGGCGCCGTAGTAGTGGTCGTCCAGCTCCTGGCCCTTGGGGGGATGCGCGCCGAAAAGGGTGCGGCCGCAGAGCTTCAGGTCCTCCCGCTGGCGGTACAGCTCCTTGTCCACCAGAAAGTACTCCTGCTCGGCGCCGGCCTGGGGGATGACGCGCTGCACCTCCGTGTCGCCGAAAAGGCGCAGGATGCGCACCGCGGCCCGGGAGAGGGCGGCGGTGGAGCGGAGCAGGGGGGTCTTCTTATCCAGGGCCTCGCCGCCGTAGGAGCAGAAGACCGTGGGGATATACAGCGTGCCGTCCTTCACAAAGGCGAAGGCGTTGGGGTCCCAGGCGGTGTAGCCTCTGGCCTCAAAGGTGGCCCGCAGGCCGCCGGAGGGGAAGGAGGAGGCGTCCGCCTCGCCGCGGATCAGCTCCTTGCCGGACAGCTCCATCAGCACGCCGCCCTTGCCCTCAGGGGAGATGAAGGCCTCGTGCTTTTCGGCGGTGACGCCGGTCATGGGCTGGAACCAGTGGGTGAAATGGGTGGCGCCCTTTTCGATGGCCCAGTCCTTCATGGCGCTTGCGATCTCATTGGCTGCGGAGGTATCCAGCGCGCCGCCGCTTTCCACACACTGCTTCCAGCAGGAGTAAGTCTTTTTGCTGAGGCGCTGCTGCATGGTCTCCTCGTTAAAGACCAGACTGCCAAACAGCTCGGGGACATTTACGATGTGTTCGCGCATGGAAATCAACTCCTTTGAAAATGAAATGAAAGCAAAAAGGAAATGGGGCGTTCATTGGAACAGCCCCATGACAAGCGGGGTAACGAATGTCTCTGCCAGCGCCGCGACAAGCAGCAGCGGCACCGTGAGGACGATATAGGCCCAGGCGAGGGATACGATCTGGGCGCTGGGCGGAGCAGCCTGCTCGCGCTTCAGGACGGCCCTGGTGGTGAGGCGGCAGTGGCAGAGCCCCACCGCACAGGCCACAGCCAGCGCCGGGATCTCAAAAATGCCGTGGGGCAGGATGCCGGCGAAGAAAAGCGCGGGGGTCAGCTGTCCGTCCTGTATGGCGTAGACCCCCAGGGCGGACAGGGTCAGGGCGTTGCTGCCGAGGGTCAGGGCAGGAAAGTACAGGAAAGGCAGAAAGCCGTAGACCGCCGTGCTGACGGTGGCCTGCAGGTTGTTGGTAAAGAGCAGGGAGAACATCTCCCACTGGCTCTCCGCCTCGAGAATGCCGGACTGGGCCATGGACTCGGCGACGAGCTGCAGATAGCCCCGGGCGAAGTCCGGGATCAGCAGCGCCGCGCCGGCAAAGATGGCGCAGAGGATGAGAAAGGCTGCCATGCAGTTCAGCAGCATGGGGAGGAACTCCCGCCGGAGAAAGTCCGTGTCCAGCAGGGTGGGGCGGAAGGAGAGCTTCATCGCAGCTTGTCCATGCCGAGGCGCAGGCGGCGCAGCGTCTCGTCCCGGCCCAAAATCTGGCAGATCTCCACGGCGCCGCCGGGGGTCACCAGCTTGCCCGCCGCGGCGATGCGGACGGGCCACATGAGCGTGGCGTTCTTCACGCCGAGAGACGCGGCGAGAGAAATGAGCGCGTCGTGGATGCTTTCGTTGCTCCAGTCCGCAAGACCCTCCAGCGCGGGAACCGCCGCCTCCAGCATGGCGAGAGACACGGCGGAGTCGGTCTTGGATTTCTTGTTGGTGAAGAAGGAAACGTCATAGTCCGGCAGCGCGTCGAAGAAGTCCACCTTTTCGGGGATCTCCGTTAGCACCTCGCAGCGGGCCTGCAGCAGCGCGGCGATGGACTCGCTCGAGAAGCGCTCGTCCTTCACACCCTCGCGGATATAGGGCAGGGCCGCGGCGTGGAAGGCCTCCGGGCTCATGGAGCGGATATAGTTGGCGTTGAAGTAGCGCAGCTTTTCGATGTCGAAGATGGCGGGGGACTTGGAAACGCCGGTGATGTCAAAGGAATCCGCCAGCTCCTCCAGCGTGAAGAACTCCTTTTCCGCCTGCTCGCCTCTGGGGGACCAGCCCAGCAGCGCCACATAGTTGAGGATGGCGGGCGTCAGGTAGCCCATGGCCTTCAGGTCCTCATAGCTGGGGTCGCCGTGACGCTTGCTCATCTTGTGCTGCGCGTCGCGCATGACAGGGGAGCAGTGGACGTAGGTGGGGATGTCCCAGCCGAAGGCCTCGTACAGCAGGTTATACTTGGGGGCGGAGGAGAGGTACTCGCTGCCGCGCACCACATGGGTGATGCCCATGAGATGGTCGTCCACCACGTTGGCGAAGTTATAGGTGGGCAGACCGTCCCGCTTGAGCAGCACCTGGTCGTCCAGCGTGCTGTTTTCCACGGTGATATCGCCGAAGATGGCGTCGCGGAAAGTGGTAGTGCCGCTCTCAGGGATCTTCTGGCGGATGACATAAGGCTCGCCGGCGGCCACGCGGGCTTTGGCCTCCTCAAGAGGCAGGCTGCGGCAGGGGTCGGCGGCGCGGTCGAACTCGCCGGAGTCCTCCTCGGACTCGGTCTTTTCGCAGAAGCAGTAATATGCGTGGCCCTTTTCCACCAGCAGCTCCGCGAACCTGCCGTAGAGCCCGCGGCGCTCGGTCTGGATATAGGGGCCGGTGGGGCCGCCCACGTCCGGGCCCTCGTCGTGGGTCAGGCCGCATTCCGCCATGGTGCGGTAGATGACCTCCGTGGCGCCCTCCACAAAGCGGCTCTGGTCGGTGTCCTCGATGCGGAGGATGAAGGTGCCGCCGGCGTGGCGGGCGATGAGCCAGGTGTACAGCGCCGTGCGGAGATTGCCCACGTGCATATAGCCCGTGGGGGAGGGGGCGAAGCGGGTGCGGACCTTGCCGCGGGGGATGCGGTTTTCCAGTTCCTCGAAATAACGCATATCTAAGGACATACGACTTCCTCCGTCTTTTGATTCAAAACTGCGCCGCGGGGCGGGAAACAGCGGGAGAAAGGCCGCCCGGCGCGGATTTTGCAACATTTCTCTGCATACCATTATATTTTTCAGAGAAAAAAAGTCAATGTGAATCCCCGCCAATTTGTTGCCTTTTTTTTACGCTTATGTTATCATAACAAACTAAGGTATTCTGGAAGCGTACGCCCTGCGCCGCAGCGCCGGGAAACGCTGTGCGAACATACGCGATATGCGAAGAAAAACAGCAAAGGAGCAAGATCACAATGGATGAAAAGAAAGTCATGCTCTCCGGCATCCAGCCCAGCGGCGACCTGCATCTGGGCAATTACCTTGGGGCCATCAAGAACTGGGGCAAGCGTGCCGAGGAGTTCGACTGCTACTATTTCATGGCGGATATGCACACCATCACGGTCCGGCAGGACCCTGCCGCCCTGCGCCGCCGGACGCTGGAGCAGCTGGCCCAGTATATCGCCTGCGGCCTGGACCCGGAGAAGAACACCCTCTTTATCCAGTCCCACGTCCACCAGCACGCGGAGCTGGGCTGGGTGCTGAACTGCTACACCATGTTCGGCGAGCTCAGCCGCATGACCCAGTTCAAGGACAAGTCCGCCAAACACGCGGAGAACATCAACGGCGGCCTGTTCACCTATCCCGCCCTGATGGCGGCGGACATTCTGCTCTACCAGCCGGATTACGTCCCCGTGGGCGACGACCAGAAGCAGCACGTGGAGCTGACGCGGGACGTGGCCCAGCGCTTCAACAACATCTACGGCGACGTGTTCAAGGTGCCGGAGCCGTATATCCCCAAGACCGGCGCCCGGATCATGAGCCTGAACGCCCCGGAGACCAAGATGAGCAAGTCCATCCCGGAGGGCTGCGTGTTCCTGATGGAAAAGCCGGAGGACATCCAGCGGAAGTTCAAGCGCGCCATCACCGACAGCGACACGGAGCGCTGCGTCCGCTATGACCCCGCCAATAAGCCCGGCGTCTCCAACCTGATGGCCATTTACGCCGCCGTCACCGGAAAGAGCTATGACGAGATCGAGGCGGAGTTCGACGGCT
This sequence comes from Oscillospiraceae bacterium, assembly GCA_051867615.1. Lineage (GTDB taxonomy): Bacteria > Bacillota > Clostridia > Oscillospirales > Oscillospiraceae > RGIG5472. Next base: position 76,309 of record JBJDYU010000008.1, read on the forward strand.
GCGGCTACGGCAAGTTCAAGCCCGCCGTGGGCGAGGCCGTGGTGGAGTGCCTGCGTCCCATCCGGGAGGAGGCCGAGCGCATTCTGAAGGACAAGGCGTATCTGGAGTCCGTCTACAAAAACGGCGCGGAGAAAGCCTCCTATGTGGCAAACAAGACCCTGCGCAAGGTCTATAAGAAGGTCGGCTTTGTCGCCAGATAAAGGAGCGTTCCCATGGTGATTGATACACAGGTTTTGACCATGTCGGCGGCGGCGCTGGCGGTGGCCATGCTGGTCAGCTACGTGACCTCGCCGCTGGTCAAGAATTTCGCCTATAAGATCGGAGCCATTGACGTGCCGAAGGACGAGCGCCGGATGCACAAGGAGCCCATCCCCCGGCTGGGGGGTCTCGCCATCTTCTTCGGCTTTATCGTGAGCATCCTGCTTTTCGTTCCCATGTCCCGGCAGCTGCAGGGCATCCTGCTCGGCGCGGTCATCATCGTGGTGCTGGGCGTGGTGGACGATATCACGCCCCTGCACGCGGGGCTGAAGTTCGCGGTGCAGATCATTGCGGCGCTGATCCCGGTGCTGCACGGCGTGAGCATTTCCGTGGTCTCCAACCCCAACGTTTTCAGCGAGAATCCCTGGTGGTTCATGGGCGGCTGGTCCATCCCGGTGACGGTGATCTGGATCGTGGCCATCACCAATTCCGTGAACCTGATCGACGGATTGGACGGCCTCGCGGTGGGCGTGTCCGCCATCAGCTCCGCCACCTTCCTCATCATCGCCCTCATCGTGGCGGAGGGGGAGATCTCCATCCTCTGCGCGGCGCTGCTGGGCGCCTGCGTGGGCTTTTTGCCCTACAACAAGAACCCGGCGAAGATGTTCATGGGCGACACCGGCTCCACTTTCCTGGGCTTTATCCTGGCCACCATTTCGGTGCAGGGGATGTTCAAGATGTACGCCATCATCTCCTTCGCCGTGCCCTTCCTCATTCTGGGCCTGCCCATTTTCGACACGGCCTTTGCTTTCTGCCGCCGCATCGCCCACGGGCAGAATCCCATGAAGGCGGACCGGGGCCATGTGCACCACCGGCTCATCGACATGGGCCTGAGCCAGAAGCAAGCGGTGGCGACGCTGTACGTTATCTCCACCATCCTGGGCCTCAGCGCCGTGGTGCTGACCACCAGCGGCGAGATCAAGGCCATGCTGCTCATGGCGGCCCTCTGCGCGGCGGGTCTGGTGGCCTCCCGGGTGGTGTTCCCGAAGCCCCACGCGCAGCCGGAAGCAGAACCGCAGCCGGAAGCGGAGACAGCGCCGGAGCAGGAGCAGGAGAGCAACACAGAGGAAACGCAGCCCGGTACCGAAGAAAGCGCCGAGTAAGCGCGATAGACCGAAAGGAGCGGCTTTGGAAAAGATTCGAGTGATGAGCGTCTTCGGCACCCGGCCGGAGGCCATCAAAATGGCGCCGCTGGTGCGGGAGCTGCAGCGGCGCGAGGAGATCGAGAGCATCTGCTGCGTCACGGCGCAGCATCGTCAGATGCTGGACAGCGTCCTGCAGGTGTTTCACCTGACGCCGGATAAGGACCTGGATATCATGTCTCCCCGGCAGACCCTCTCCATGATCACCTGCAAGTGCCTCACCGGCATGGACGAGGCCATCGAGGAGCTGAAGCCGGACATGATCCTGGTACACGGCGACACCTCCACCACCTTCGCCGGGGCCCTTTCCGCGTTTTACCATCAGGTGCGGGTGGGCCATGTGGAGGCGGGGCTTCGGACCTACGACAAGTATTCCCCCTATCCGGAGGAGATGAACCGCAAGCTCGTCAGCGCCATCGCGGATTTGTATTTCTGCCCGACGGTGAACAACCGGAAAAATCTGGAGGCGGAGGGGATCCGGGAGCATATCTTCGTTACGGGCAACACCGTCATCGACGCGCTGAAGACCACCGTGCGGCCGGATTACCGCTTTGCAACGCCGGTGCTGAACGCACTCGACTACGAAAAGAAAAAGATCGTCCTCGTCACCTGCCACCGCCGGGAGAATTACGGCCAGCCCATGGAGGATATCATGGCCGCCCTGCGCCATATCGCCCGGACCCATGAGGACGTGGAGCTGGTCTATCCCGTCCACCTGTCCCCGGTGGTCCAGGAGTGCGCCCACCGGCATCTGGACGGAAACGATAACATCCATCTCATCGAGCCGCTGACGGCGGATGAGATGCATAACCTCATGGCCCGCTGCTACATGGTCATGACCGACTCCGGCGGGCTGCAGGAGGAGGCGCCCGCTCTCGGCAAGCCGGTGCTTGTCCTGCGCCGGGAGACGGAACGGCCCGAGGCGGTGGCCGCCGGGACGGTGAAGCTGGCGGGCGTGGCTTATGATGATATCGTCCGCATGGCGGAGGAGCTGCTGGAAGACCCCGCCGCCTACGCCGCCATGGCCCACGCGGTGAACCCCTATGGCGATGGCAATGCCTGCCGCCGCATCGCGGACGCTATCCTCTGGTATTACGGCAAAGGGGAGCGCCCGGCGGACTATCTTGCGGAGAACTGAGCGGAGAGGGGGAGGACAGGATGAGAAAAGCGTCCATGCTCGGCGCCATCGCCGTGCTGATTTTGCTGATCGTGGTGCTGCTTGGCACCAACAGCATCCGCCGCTCCTCCCACATCCACCTGCCCGAGGAGGAGCCGGAGGGCCCCGGCGTCAGCCAGGCGGACGGCAGCGCCGTCAACCAGGTCTCCGTGACGCCGCGGACGGTGCAGCGGGCCATCGAGACGCTGCAGCGGCCGGAGCGGTATGCCCGCAGCGTGACGGTGGAGCAGCTCTGGTCCGGCGGCAGCGGCGTGTATGAGTCCTCCGTTTCCGTCCGGGACGGCTGGACGCGGGTGGATACGCAGCTTCCCGGCGGGACGCTGCGCCACAGCATCACTGACGGCGAGACCACCTATATCTGGTACGGGACGGAGAAGAACTTTTTTACCGGCGCGGCGGGAGAGATCAGCGCCGACGCGGAGCAGGCCATTCCCACCTATGAGGATGTGCTGGCCTGCAATGTAGAGCAGATCCTGCAGGCGGATTACCGCAGCTACGGCGATACGGCCTGCATCTATGTGGAAACGGCGCTGTCGGAGCGCGTCACGCTCTGCTATTGGGTGAGCGTGGAAAGCGGCCTGCTCACGGCGGCGGAGAAGTATGAGGGAGAAACGCTGGTATACCGCATGACCGCGGCGGAGAGCGCGGGAGAGCCGGCGGCGGAGCTGTTCGTCCTGCCGGACGGGACGGCGCTGCTCAGCGGAGAATAAGAAAGAAGGAGTGTGACGTGTATGCAGATGCGAAGAAACGAAAGGGCCGTCAACGACGAGGCGAAGATCGACGCCATTCTTCAAAGCTGCGACTGCTGCCGTCTGGGCTTTGCGGACGGGGAGGAAGCCTATGTGGTGCCGGTGAACTTCGCCTGCGTGGAGGAGGGCGGCAAGCGCGTTTTCTACATCCACGGAGCGAAGGAGGGCCGCAAGGCGGAGCTGGTGCGGAAAAACGGCCGCTGCGGCTTTGAGCTGGACACGGGCCATGGCGTTATGACCGCGGATGCGGCCTGCGGCTATTCCTTCTGCTACCAGAGCGTCATCGGCCGTGGGACCATCGCCTTTGTGGACGACCCGGCAAAGAAGGCCGAGGCCCTGAACCGCATCATGGCGAAGTATTCCGGCAAGGGCGACTGGAGCTTCCCTGAGGCGGTGCTGGAGCGCACCGGCGTGCTGCGCCTGGAGGTGACGGAGCTTTCCTGCAAGGAGAACCGGGCGTAAGCGGCTTTGCAAAACGGAAACGAAAAAGAGAGAGACAGCCGTCTCTCTCTTTTTTGTATGTTATACTAGTTCTTGATAAAAAGCTTTAGCTTTTTATAGCGCGGAGCGCGTCAAGAACTGCATGAGACGGCGCAGCGTGCGTTAGCACGATGCGAGTGTGCGCAGCACACGGGATTCTTGATTAAATCTTTTAATCAAGAATCAGTATTACAGGATCAGCAGCAGTCCCAACGCGATCAGGAGCTCGTCGTCCGCTTTTTCTTCCAGAAGAAAAAACAGCAAAATCAGCAGCAGCAGGTCTCCGGTGTCCACGTCCTCCAGATGGAAGCGCGCCAGCAGCCGCCGCAGCGGCGTTTCGCCGCCCTCCTCCCGGCCCGCGCCGCCGAGGTGCAGCAGGCTCTGGAGACGGTCGATGGGCGAGCCGCCGCCGTTTCCGCCGCTCCGCCCGCCCGCTCCGTCTCCGGGCGGCGGGCCATTTTCCGCCGACGGCGGAGAAGCCTGAGGCGGCGTCTGCGTGCGGGGCTGCTGGGGCGCCTCGTTCCTGGCCCGGACGTAAGGCGCCGCGTCCTCGGTGAGATACCGGTTATACATCCTCCATCAACCCTCCAGACTGGAAAAGAAGCTTTTTCCCATGCGGATGAGCTTGGCGATCTGGATGGCGCGGCCCACCTTTTCCTGCTTCTCCTCCCTGAGATAAGGGCGCAGCGCCAGCAGCAGCTGGGCGGCGTTGCTGTTTTCCTGAGACTGCATCTCCCGCAGCAGGGGCATGAAGCGCCGGAGCAGCTGCGGATCGAAACCGTCCGCGGACGTACTGCCTCCGGGCGGAGCCGCCGTCTGCTGGGGGGACGGCGCTGTGGGAGGAGAGGGCGGCGCGGCGGTCTGCGCCGAAGACGCGCCGGCGGCGGAGCCGCCGGAAAGGCTCTGGGCCAGCTGCATGATCTGCGCCATGCTGTTCGGGTCGCCCAGCAGCGTATTGAGTTTATCTTCAAAGTCCGACACGCCGCCGCCTCCTCTCGTTTCCCGTCACATACCCATGGTCCGCCGGATGCGGTCCGCCAGCGCCGCGCCCTCAGGGCTCTGCATGAGCTTCTGCACCATCTGGGCCATCTGGGCGGTGTCGCCCCGGGCGGCGGAGGACGCGGCGTTCTTCAGCGCCGCCCCGCCGTCGTTTTGCGTCAGCATCTGCATCAGCCGCGTCCCGTCGGGGGAGCGCATGAGCTGCTCCAGCGCCCCCCGGTCGTTTTTCAGTTTATTCATCAGTTCCTGGGCGGAATACTCCATAGCGATCTCTCCTTGTGGTTGTGATTCAGGCCAGTATATGCGCGATGCCTGGAAATTGTGCGAGGCTTCGGCGGGAGAAAAGTTCGCGGCGGTGTGGAAATATCGGGCCGGTTATGCTATGATAGGGAAAAAGAGCGCCGTTCCGGCTTTCGCCGGGGCGGGAAGAAAGGGTGGAAGCATGAAACAGGCAAGGGAGATCCGCGAGATCATCGAAATACTCAAGGGGCTGTATCCGGACGCCCTCTGCTCGCTGCAATATGAAAAGGACTATGAGCTGCTGTTCGCGGTGCGGCTCTCCGCCCAGTGTACCGACGCCCGGGTGAACATGGTGACCCCAGCCCTTTTTGACCGCTTTCCGTCCCTGCAGAGCTTTGCGGAGGCGGACCCGGCGGAGGTGGGGGAGTATATCCACTCCTGCGGCTTTTACAACAGTAAGTCCAGGGATCTCGTGGCCTGCGCGAAGCTGCTGCTGGAAAAGCACGGCGGAAAGGTCCCCGGCACCATGGAGGAGCTGACGGCCCTGCCCGGCGTGGGCCGCAAGACGGCGAACCTGATCCTGGGGGACGTGTACGGCCAGCCCTCCTACGTCTGCGACACCCACTGCATCCGCATCACCGGCCGCCTGGGCCTCACGGACGGCAGCAAGGACCCGCTGCAGGTGGAGCGCCAGCTTCGGGAAGTCCTGCCGCCGGAGGAGAGCGGGAACTTCTGCCACCGCATGGTGCTGTTCGGACGGGACACCTGCACCGCCCGCAGCCCCAAATGCGGCGCGTGCCCGCTGCGGACGCTTTGCGACGGCAGGCAGGACTGAGTACATTTGCGGAGGAACAGTCAGATGAAACTTATCTTCAAGCAGCGCTTTTTCTCCTGGTTCGACAGCTATGATATCTACGACGAGGAGGGCCATGTCCTCTTTACCGTGGAGGGGAAGCTGTCCTGGGGCCATTGCCTCCACATCTTAAACACAATGGGGCAGCATATCGGCACGGTGCAGGAGCGGGTGCTGACCTTCCTGCCCAAGTTCGAGCTGTACGAGGGCGGGAATTATGTGGGGGAGATCCGCAAGGAGTTCACCTTCTTCGCCCCGCGCTTTACCCTGGACTGCAACGACTGGGAGGTGCAGGGCAGCTTTCTTGAGTGGGACTATACCATCGAAAGCGCCTCGCGGGGCTGCGTGGCCAGCATCTCCAAGGAGCTGTTTCACTTCACGGACACCTACGTTATCGACGTGGCGGACCCGGCGGACGCGCTGCGCGCGCTGATGGTGGTATTGGCCATCGACGCGGAGAAGTGCAGCCGGAACTAAAGAGAGGAGGGACGCCATGGACAGACCCCTGGCAGACGAGATCCGGCCGAGGACGCTGGACGAGGTGGTGGGCCAGCGGCATCTGCTGGAAAACGGCGCCATGCTGCGCCGCATCATCGAAAGCGGCGTGAACGCCAACCTGATCTTTTACGGCCCCTCCGGTACAGGCAAGACCACGGTGGCGAACCTCATCGCGGAAAAGACCCACCGGACGCTGTACCGGCTCAACGCCACCACGGCGAGCCTGCAGGATATCAAGGACATCATCGCGGACGTGGGTACGCTGATGGCCCCCGGCGGGGTGCTGCTGTACCTCGACGAGATCCAGTATTTCAACAAAAAGCAGCAGCAGAGCCTGCTGGAATTCATGGAGAACGGCTCCATCACCCTCATCGCCTCCACCACGGAGAACCCCTACTT
>JBJDYU010000009.1:0-20989 GCA_051867615.1 Oscillospiraceae bacterium
TCCGTGGGCTGCAGGCCCGCGATGGCCTCCAGCAGCTCCTTCTGGCCGCAGCCGGAAATGCCGGCGATGCCCAGGATCTCGCCGCTGTTGGCGGTGAAGGAGACGTCCTGCAGCTTCACAACGCCCTCCTGATTGCGCACGGTCAGGCCCTTTACCTCGATGCGGGGCTTCGGGTCCACCGGGTCGGGGCGGTCGATGTTCAGCGTCACGGGATGGCCCACCATCATGTTGGTCATTTCCTGGGCGTTGGTCTCGGCGGTAGGCATATCGCCGATGAACTGGCCCCGGCGCAGCACGGCCACGCGGTCGGACAGCTCCTCCACCTCGTGGAGCTTATGGGTGATGATGACGATGGCCTTGCCCGCGTCGCGCATATTGCGCAGCACGGCGAAGAGCTTGTCCGTCTCCTGCGGGGTCAGCACGGCGGTGGGCTCGTCCAGGATCAGGATGTCCGCGCCGCGGTACAGCACCTTCACGATCTCCACCGTCTGCTTCTGGGACACCGACATATTGTAGATCTTCTGGTCCGGGTCCACGTCGAAGCCGTAGGCCTCGCAGATCTCCCGGATGCGGCGCTTCACCTTCTCCATGTCCAGCCGTCCGCCGTCCTTCAGTCCCAGGACGATGTTCTCCGCCGCGGTCAGCACGTCCACCAGCTTAAAGTGCTGGTGTATCATGCCGATCTTCAGATCGAAGGCGTCCTTGGGCGAACGGATGACGACCTCCTTGTCGTCGATGAAGATCTGGCCCTCGTCCGGGAAATAGATACCGGAGAGCATATTCATGAGCGTGGTCTTGCCGCTGCCGTTTTCCCCCAGCAGCGCCAGGATCTCACCCTTGTAGATGTCCAGCCAGACCTTGTCGTTGGCCACCACCGGGCCGAAGGTCTTGGTGATGTTGCGCATCTTTACAGTCGCAATCTTGTTGTCCAATGGCTTCACTCCCATTCAGAACAGAATATAGGGTCCTTTATCCGGGGCGCCGCGGAAATGCAGACTACTGCAAAGGGCAACGCGGCGGCGAAAAGTCACTGCGCTGCCCTTTGCAGCAGATACAAGAGGGGAAGTCCCGGCGCAGGGCCGGGACTTCCCGGAATGGCTTTGATTAGAACGCGGTATCCAGCAGGGTGATGCCGTCGATCTGCAGATCGAAATACGGCGCGCTGCGGAACTCGGACTCGTGGAAGTAGCCGTCAGACACGACCTCGGTATCGGGGGTGTAGTTGGCGTCGGTGTCCACATCGGCCATGTAGCTGTCCACGGCGGCGCCGCCCACGGTGAAGTTGGCGGTGTCGAAGACATGGACGCTGCCGTCCTGCAGAGCGGCCTTGGCGCTCTCAATGGCCTCGGCGGTGCCGGCAGCGGCGGCCTGGTCGTTCAGATCGGTCAGGACCACGCTGCCCTCGGCAATGCCGCCGACCCAGTCGTCCGCGATGGCTTCGCCGTTCATGACAGCCTTGATGACATACTCATAGTAGGGCTGCCAGTCGATGCGGGAGGAGACGATGAAGGTGTTGGGGCAGGCGTCCACGGTGCTGCCGTTGTAGGAGACGTTGGGCACGCCGGCCTGCTCGCAGGCAGTGGGAGCGCCCATGGAGTCGGCGTGCTGGCTGATGAGCTTGCAGCCGTTGGCGATGAGCTTGTTGGCGCCTTCCTTCTCGGCGGTCTCGTCATACCAGGAACCGGTGAAGGTCACTTCCATGGTGACGGAGGGGCAGACGGAGCGGGCGCCCAGGAAGAAGGAGGTGTAGCCGGAGATAACTTCCGCATAGGTGAACGCGCCGACATAGCCCATCTTGGCCTCGTCCGCGGTGAACTCACCGGCCTCGATCATCTCATTGAGCTTCATGCCCGCGGCGATACCGGCGAGGTAACGGCCCTCATAGATGGAGGCGAAAGCGTTGTGGTAGTTGTCGAGACCCTCGGTGTGGGCCTTGGTACCGGTGGCATGGCAGAACTGCACCTCGGGGAACTCCTTCGCGGCGGCGATCATGTAGTCCTCATGGCCGAAGCTGTCGGCGAAGACGACGGAGCAGCCGGCGTCCGCCAGCTCGGCGGCGGCCTCGTAGCACTCCTGGCCCTCGGGGATGTTGGTCTTGAAGATGACCTGGTCATCGCTCAGGCCCAGCGCGGCGCAGGTGGCTCTGGCAGCGTTCATGAAGTTGAGGTCGTAGGTGGAGTTCTCATCGTGCAGGAAGATAAAGCCGACCTTGATAGCAGACTCCTCGCCGCCATCTTCGCCGCTTTGCTCTTCCGCATCCCCGCCGCCGCAGGCAACGAGACTCAGGCTCATCACCAGGGCGAGGATCAAGGCAAGGTACTTTTTCATGTTTTGTGTCCTCCTGATCATCAAAATTCCTTTTTAATATAATCCACGCGTCAAAAACGCGACAGATCCGAAACCGGAGACGCGCCCGGGGCTTGTCCCACTTTGGCGGGAAAGCTCAGGCGCGGAACGTGATGCTGTGGTCGTCCATCTTCTCGATGATAGCCAGGGATTCCACCCGGACGCCCTTGGCGCGCAGCGCGTCGCCGCCGCCCTGGAAGCCCTTTTCGATGGCAGCGCTGACGCCCACCAGCGTGGCGCCCGCCTCCTCCACCATTTTCATCAATCCGCCCACGGCGTTGCCGCAGGCGAGGAAATCGTCCACGATCAGCACCCGGTCGGAGGCGGTAAGATACTCCCGGCTCATCATAATGGTATAGGACTTCTGGTGGGTGTAGGAAAAGACCTCCGCCGTGTAGAGGTCGCCGGAGAGGTTCGCGGAGGCGTGCTTCTTCGCAAAGGCGGCGGGAACGTGCAGCGCCGCCGCCGCGGCCACCGCCAGGGCGATGCCGCTGGCCTCCACCGTGATGACCTTGGTCACGCCTTCTCCCGCAAACTGCTTTGCGATCTCCCGGCCCATCTCCATGAGGAACTCCACGTCCAGCCGCTGGTTCAAAAAGCCGCCCACCTTCACCACGTTGCCGGGCAAAACCTTTCCCTCGCGCAGGATCTTTTCTTCAAGCGCTTTCATGGCAGCCTCCTCTCACGGTACCCACGGCACCACTCTAATGTTAAACAGAAAAACAAAAAAACAGACTTCCGGGAAAGTCTGCTTGCCAATACACCGCGCCCCACGGGCTATATTCCTCGCCGCTTTTGACCAATAGTCACGACTTCACGGCGTCGTGGTAGAAACGTTTGGGCCATCTATCCAAATCTATATTGGCAACTATTCGGTTTTGGGTCAAATCACGGTTCCATCATAAGAGGGCGAAAACCGTTTGTCAACACAAAATCTTGGGTTTTCCCCTCCCTTTCGACATTTTTGTGCGTTCCCGCCAAACTTCCCCCCTGACCCGCCGGGCTTTATTGCACATTACATCAAACGCGCAGTTAATAATTGTATAAAACGACTAATATTCCCCTCCGTTGCTTTCATTGAAGCGTTCCGAAAAGCCGGCGGCCGCAGGGGCCGTCGGCTCAGCTTGAAACTCAGCTCCGCAGGGAAAAGCGCAGCCGCACCGGATTGTGATCCGACCAGGCAAAGCCGGTGTCGAGTACCTCCACCGGTTCCGCCGCCACATTGTCGGAGACGAGGAAGCCGTCCAGTACCAGGACGAACTGGCCCTCGTGATAGGGACCGTCGGCGTTGCGGCTGGAGGGCGCGATCCCCTCCTCAAAGGCCGCGAGGGAGATGCCAGTCCCCGCCAGCAGCTCCTCCGGGAAGGGCTGGGCCCAGGTCTGGTCCTCCCCGGAGACGCCGAACACCGCGCCGCTGTCTCCCAGCAGGTCCTTGTTGAAGTCTCCGCCGCAGATCACATAGTTTCCCTTGTCATACTCGCTTTGCATATCCGCCGCCAGCAGCTTCAGCTGCTCCGTCGCCACCGTGCCGTCGGAGGTATAGGCGGAGAGGTGCACCGTGTACAGCACCAGTTCCTTTCCGTTTGCCACCGGCACCCGGTTCACCGCGTAGCAGCGGTCCAGGTCCAGCAGCTTATACAGGCTCTCCTCCACCGGCAGCTCCCGCCGCAGGCTCTGCGTCACGGCGAAGCGGCTGGCGGTCAGCATACCGGAGCGGGACTTGCCGATGGGCTCCAGAATGGGATAGAAGAGATAGGGGCTGTCATAGTTCTGGGCAAAGGTGCAGGTGTAGCCCGCAAGGCCCTCCTCCAGTATGGCCAGTTCGTCTACATGGTGGCTGCGGGTGGAATCCGTGTCCACCTCCTGCACCATGACAAAGTCCGCCTCCTGTGCCCGGAGGAAATCCGCGATCTCCCCCGTCACCGTCTCCACGGACTCCTTGGACGCAGCGCGGCTCTCCGTGCCGCCGTCCATGAAAAAGCCGAAATCCGGCGTATAGGCGGCAAAGCCGATGTTGTAAGAAATGAGGGTATAGACGGTGTCCGTCTCCACCGGTTCTCCGCCGCCGCTGACGGCGAATTCCTCATCGCCGATCCGGTGGTAGTCCGTCAGCACATAGGCCACATAGCCGCCCACGACAAGCACCAGCACGAGCAGCAGGCACAGCAGCGCCTTTACGATACGTCTCATAAACGTCCTCCCTTCAGATGGATCAAAAGTCTCCGGCGGAGGTTTTATTTCGCCTCTCCCCGGATCCAGCTCTCGTCCGAAGGGTTGTCCCGGAAGGCGATGAGGCGGCTCACATCCTCGGGACGGATGTAGCCCTCCTCCGCCGCGATCCTGGCGATGACGTCAAACTCCGTCAGGCTGGTGTTCTCCACCTTCGCCGCGGCGAGCCGCTCCAGGCCCTTCTTCATGCCGTAGGTAAAGATGCTGACGACACCCAGCACCTCCGCGCCGGCCTGCCGCAGGATCTCCACCACCTCCAGCACGCTGCCGCCGGTGGAGATCAGGTCCTCCACCACGACCACTTTCTGGCCGGGCAGGAGCTTACCCTCGATCTGGTTTTTCCGGCCGTGGTCCTTGGCGCCGCTGCGGACATAGCCCATGGGCAGGCCCAGCAGGTGGGCGGTGATGGCCGCGTGAGCGATGCCGGCGGTGGAGGTGCCCATGAGGACCTCCGCCTGGGGGTACTTCTCCCTTATGACCTCCGCCAGACTGTTTTCCACGTCGCCGCGCACCTTCACATCGGAGAGGGTCAGGCGGTTGTCGCAGTACACGGGGCTTTTGATGCCGCTGGCCCAGATGAAAGGCTCCTCCGGACGGAAGAACACCGCCCGGATGGCGAGCAGGTCTTTTGCGATCAGCTTCTGGATATGTTCCATGGTTTCTGTCTCCTTTACCGTTTATCGTTTTTCATACTATTTTCCAATAAAAGCAGACGCTTTTTATTGGAAAGGCGCCGCTGAAAGCGTCGCCCATCTGCGCTAAAAGCGCAGATGCCGTCTGATGCAGGCTCCGACGCGCTGACGCGCTATGAAAAGTAGACCTTGTCCACTTTTCATGGGAGTCTAGTATCAGTCGTTTCCCAGCAGCAGGATTCGCAGGGCGGGGATATCCTCCGCTATCTGCTCCGCGCCCGCCGCCGTCAGCTCGTCTCTGTCTCCGTAGCCGTACAGCACGCCGATGGCGGGCAGGCCCGCCTCATGGGCGCCCTGCACGTCGTGCCGGCGGTCGCCCACCATGACCGCGTCCCCCACCGCGCCGAAGCGGCGGAGAGCGTCGCGGATGACGGCGGCCTTTTTCGCGCCGTTGGGGTCCTCCAGCGGCGCGCCGCAGATGCCGTCAAAATACTGCGCCATGCCGAAATGCTCCAGTATCTTCACGGCGAACACCTCCGGCTTGGAGGTGGCGACGAGCAAGTGCCTGCCTGCCGCCTGCAGCTCCGCCAGCAGCGCCGCCGCGCCCTCATAGGGCACGTTTTCCCGCCAGCCCTGCCGGGAGTAGTAGGCCCTAAATTCGCGGATGGCCTCCTTTGCCTGCGCTTCATCAAAGCCGTAAAACTCCCGGAAGCCCTCGTCCAGCGGCGGGCCGATGAACTTCGTCAGGCTGTCCGGCTCCGCCTCGATGCCGAAATGCCGCAGCGCCACGGACACCGCCGTGGTGATGCCCGCTTTCGGGTCCGTCAGCGTGCCATCCAGGTCAAACAGAATGGTTGTAAAGGCCATATGCTTAACCCAAAAACTTTTTCACGCAGCGGCGGTAGGCCGCCACAGGGTCCGCCGCGGCGGTGATGGGACGGCCCACCACGATGTAATCCGAGCCGAGCTCCCGCGCCTTTTCCGGGGTGGTGACGCGGACCTGATCGCCCACGTCCCCGCCGGCAAAGCGCACACCGGGGGTCACGGTGAGAAAGCCGCTGCCGCAGGCGTCGTGGATCTTCCCTGCCTCCAGCGGCGAGCAGACCACGCCGTCAAGCCCCGCCTGTCTGGCGTTCCTCGCGTAGTGCAGTATCACCTCGTCCATGGGCTTTTCGATCAGCAGGTCACGCTCCATGCGCGTCTGGTCGGTGGAGGTGAGCTGGGTCACGGCGATAAGCAGCGGACGGGTGCCGTCGCTGCGCCTGAGACCCTCCAGCGCGGCCTCCATCATGGCCACGGTGCCGCCGGCGTGGAGGTTGCAGATATCCACATCCAGACGAGACAGCACCGCCATGGCCTTCTTCACGGTATTGGGAATGTCGTGCAGCTTCAGATCCAGAAATATCTGATGGCCCCGGGCCTTGATCTCCCGGACGATGTCCGGTCCCTCGGCATAGTACAGCTCCATGCCGATCTTCACAAAGGGCTTTTCCTCCCGGAACAGGTCGAGGAAGTCCACCACTTCCCTCCGTCCTGCGAAATCGCAGGCGACGATCACATCCTTTGCCATCAGTGCGCTCCTCCTATGATATCTTTCAGATTCTCAATATGGTATTTTTCCATGACGCGGGGCAGGTCCGCCACGATATCGCGGCAGGCACAGGGCGAGACCAGGTTCGCCGCGCCCACCTCCACCGCCGTGGCCCCCGCCAGCATCATTTCCACCACGTCCTCCGCCGTGGAGACGCCGCCGAGCCCAATGACGGGGATCTTCACCGCCTCATAGACCTGCCAGACCATGCGCAGGGCCAGCGGCAGCAGCGCGGGGCCGGACATACCGCCGGTGCGGTTGGCGATGACGGGCCGGCGGCGCTTTAAGTCGATGCGCATACCCATGACGGTGTTGATCAGGCTCACGCCGTCCGCGCCCGCGTCCTCGCAGGCCTTCGCGATGGCGGCGATGTCCGTGACGTTGGGCGAGAGCTTCAGGATCACGGGTTTTTTCGTGACTTTCTTTACCTCCCTCGTCACCAGGGCCGCCGCGGCGGGGTCGGTGCCGAAGCTCATGCCGCCGCCGTGGACGTTGGGGCAGCTGACGTTCACCTCCAGCCAGCCCACCTCCTCGCAGGCATCCAGCTTCTCCGCCACCTCCGCGTACTCCTCCACGGAAAAGCCGCTGATATTCGCCATGACGGGCTTGTGAAAGCACTGCCGCAGCCGGGGCAGCTCCCGCTCAATGACCGCGTCCACGCCCGGGTTCTGCAGGCCCACCGCGTTCAGCATCCCGCCCGCGCACTCCGCGATGCGGGGCGTGGGATTGCCGAAGCGCGGCTCTCTGGTGGTGCCCTTGAAAGAGAAGGTGCCGAGACAGTTGATATCGTACAGCTCCGCGAACTCATAGCCGTAGCCGAAGGTGCCGCTGGCGGGAATGACGGGGTTCTCCAGCGGCAGGCCGCAAAGCTCCACACGGGTACTTACCATACGATCTCCTCCTTTTCCAGCACCGGGCCGTCCCGGCAGATGCGCTTATAGCCGTATTTCGTCTCGCAGCTGCAGCCCATGCAGGCGCCGAAGCCGCAGCCCATGCGTTCTTCAAAGCTGAACTCGCCGGAAGTCCTGCACTGCGCGTACACCGCCTTCAGCATAGCCTCCGGCCCGCAGGTGTAGAGAAAGCTGTACTCTCCCGCCTGCTCCATGGCGTCCGTCACAAAGCCCGGCACGCCGAAGCTGCCGTCCGCCGTGGCGGCGACGACCCGGACGCCCAGCGCCTCCAGCCTGTCCGCGTAAAACACGTCGTCTTTCGTGTTATAGCCCAGCACCGCGGTAACGCTCCTGCCCGCGGCGCGCAGCTCCTTTGCCAGCAGGTACATGGGGGCCACGCCCACGCCGCCGCCCACGAGCAGAGGCTTTTCTCCGCTCTTTTTCACGTCAAAGCCGTTGCCAAGGCCCGTCAGGATATCCAGCTCCTTTCCGGGGCGGAAAGCCGTCATGGCCTCCGTGCCATGGCCCAGGACCTTATAGAGGATGGTCACGCTTCCCTCGTCCCGGTCGCAGACGGAGATGGGCCGGCGGAGGAAAAAGCCCTCCAGCCGGATATTGATGAACTGGCCCGGCGCGGTGATGGCCGAGGTATCGCCCGCCAGCACCATCTCCCAGGTGTCCCGGGCGATGGGACGGTTGGAAACCACCTTGAAAATACTCTGCCGCATACGTTACTCCTCCCTTACGCGCCGGCAGCGGAGACAGAAATGCTCATCTCCTCCGGCACGTCCAGCAGCATAATGTTCTCCCGCAGTATGGACTACAGCGCCCGGGCCAAGGCTCCGCCCTTCCAGGCCACGCGGCCCTGCGCCACGGTGAGCAGGCACTCTCCCCGCACCGTCCAGCCGGCGAAGGGCGTGCTGCGTCCCATGGAGAGAAAATCCTCCGGGTCTATCACATATTCCTTTTCCAGATCAAAGACTGTAAAGTTCGCAGGCTTGCCGGCTTCAAAGGGCGCTTCGATGCCGAAGCGGCGGCAGGGCGCGAAGTGCAGCAGCTCCATCAGCCGCTCCATGGAGAGGACGCCGGTGCGGACCAGCTTCGTGTACAGCAGCGGGAAGGCCGTCTCAAGACCCACGATGCCCATCAGGCTCTTTTCCAGGCCCCGGCCCTTCTCCTCCGCGCTGTGGGGCGCGTGGTCCGTGGCGATCATGTCGATGGTGCCGTCCGCCACGCCCTCCAGCAAAGCCTCCCGGTCAGAGCGGTCGCGCAGCGGCGGGTTCATCTTGAACCGGCCCTCCTCCTGCAGCATGGAATCGTCCAGCAGCAGGTAGTGGGGCGCGGTCTCGCAGGTGACGTCCAGCCCCGCGCGCTTGGCCTCCCGGATCAGCGCCACGCTCTCCTTGGTTGAGATGTGGCAGACGTGGTAGCCGCAGCCGGTCTCCTTCGCCAACTCCAGATCCCGCGCGATCTGCCGCCACTCAGACTCCGAGCAGATGCCCCTGTGCCCGTGGGCTTTGGCGTAGGCTCCGTCGTGGATATAGCCGCCGCGAAGCAGGCTGTTGTCCTCGCAGTGGGCCACGATGAGCTTCCCAAGGCTCCGGGCCTTTTTCATGGCGGCGCGCATCATCTCATCGCTCTGCACGCCCCGGCCGTCGTCGGAAAAGGCCACGACGTAGGGCGCGAGGGCTTCCATATCGGACAGCTCCTCCCCCCGCTCGCCCCGGGTGATGGTGCCGTAGGGCAGGACGCGGACGGCGGCGGTGCGCTCGATGGCCTCGAGCTGGGGCCGCAGGTTCTCCAGCGAGTCCGGCGCGGGGTTCAGGTTCGGCATGGCGCAGACCGCGGTATAGCCGCCCCGGGCCGCCGCGGCGCTGCCGCTGCCGATGGTCTCTTTATACAAAAAACCCGGCTCCCGAAGATGGACGTGCACATCAACGAAACCGGGCAAAAGAGAATACTGGCTGCCGTCAAGCACCTTCCCGACGGGAGGATGCTCCGCCAAAACCACGGCGCCGCCGGAAACACCGACATCCTCACGGGAAAATGCGCCGGAACGGAACACCTGCACGTTTTTCAAAACGAAATCCATGACATTCCCCTCCTTCTCAGGCACAATACTGCCTTATTCTGGCTTAAACTTTTGATATGTTAGCACAACCGTTTCCGGATTGCAAGGCCCTTTTTCCGCTTTCGCCGCCCGGGGCGGAAAAGCTTGTAGGATTGCACAGGCGTTTTTTCGCTTTTGTCAAAAATTTTACACCCTTTTGGCAAAAACAGCGGCAATTTGCCACTTTTTCCCCTGTTTCAACACATTTTATCGAAAATTCGCAAAATTATTCGGGAAATTTCCCGCAAGAATGGGCATTTCGGTATATTGACGCACATTTCCCGGACAGATATAATAAGGAAGTAATTCAACAACGCGCGCGGCTACTGGCGGAAGTGGACGACCCACAGGGGAACCGTGCGTATGAGTGCCGACCGCCTGGGCAGACTGCATCTTCACAAGTGAAGAGACCGGTCTGTCCTTTTATCTTTTTTAGGAGGGTACTATGAAGAAAGTTGGCATTGTCCTCGGCAGCAAGAGCGATCTGCCCGTGATGGAAAAGGCCATGGGCGTATTGCAAGAATATGGCGTCCCTATGGAAGTACACGTATTTTCCGCTCATCGGTGTCCGAATGAGGCAAGAGAGTTTGCCCTGTCGGCGCGGGAGAGCGGATTTTCTGTTTTGATCGCCGCGGCGGGCATGGCGGCCCATCTCGCGGGCGCTCTCGCGGCGAACACCACTTTGCCTGTCATCGGCGTTCCCTGCAAGTCCGCCGCTCTGGACGGGATGGACGCGCTGCTCTCTACCGTCATGATGCCCTCCGGCATCCCGGTGGCCACCGTGGCCATCGACGGAGCGAAGAACGCCGCCCTCCTCGCCATTGAGATCATGGCCGTGACGGACGAGACTCTGGCGGAGAAGCTGGCCGCGGCGAGAGCCGCCGCCACCGCCGACGTGCTGCGCGCCGACGCGGAGCTGAACGCCAAATACCACTGAACCGTTTTTCCTTTATTACATTATCATAAACGATTATTTATTTTTATGGAGGACAAGACTATGAAGCTCGTGTACACTGGTAAGACCAAGAACGTTTACGCTCTTGACAACGGCAACTATATGCTGAAGTTCAAGGACGACTGCACCGGCAAGGACGGCGTGTTCGATCCCGGCGAGAACTCCGTGGGCCTGACCATCGAGGGCGTGGGCGATGTGAACCTGCGTATGTCCATCTATTTCTTTGAGAAGATCAACGCCGCCGGCATCCGCACCCACTTCGTCAGCGCGGATCTGGCCAACACCACCATGGAGGTCCTGCCTGCCAAGGTCTTCGGCCACGGTCTGGAGGTCATCTGCCGCCACAAGGCCGTGGGCAGCTTCTTCCGCCGCTATGGCCAGTACATTGAGGAGGGCGCCGATCTGCCCGCCTATGTGGAGACCACCTTCAAAAACGACGCGCTGGGCGATCCTCTGGTGACCAAGGACGGTCTGGTGGCTCTCGGCGTCATGACCGAGCAGCAGTATGATGACATCAAGGATATGACCCAGAAGATCACCCAGATCGTGGCGGACGACCTGAAGGAAAAGGGTCTGGTGCTGTACGACATCAAGTTCGAGTACGGCTACGACGCCGAGGGCAAGGTCATGCTCATCGACGAGATCGCCTCCGGCAATATGCGCGTGTACAAGGACGGCAAGTATATCGATCCCATGACGCTGTCCGAGCTGTTCTTTGCGTAATGGGCGGCTTCTTTGGCGCGGTCTCCCGCCGCGATATCGTGCTGGACGTCTTTTTCGGCGTGGACTACCACAGCCACCTCGGCACCCGCCGGGGCGGTATGGTCATCCACGACGCAAAGGACGGCTTCCAGCGGCAGATCCACAATATTGAAAACACCCCCTTCCGCACCAAGTTCGAGCAGGACTTAAACAGCTTCCACGGCTGCAGCGGCATCGGCTGCATCAGCGATTCCGATCCCCAGCCCCTGCTGGTCCGCTCCCATTTGGGACTGTACGCCATCACCACCATCGGCATCATCAACAACGCAAACGAGCTGGTGGAGAAGTATTTCTCCGACCATGGACACCAGTTCATGGCCATGAGCTCCGGCGCGGTGAATTCCACGGAGCTGGTGGCGGCCCTTATCAACCAGAAGGACGATCTTGTCTCCGGCATCCTCCACGCCCAGGAGTCCATTTCCGGCTCCCTGACCCTGCTCATCCTGACGGAGAAGGGCGAGATCATCGCCGCCCGGGACAGGCTGGGCCGCCTTCCCATCCTCGTGGGACAAAACGAGGATGGCTGCTGCGTCTCCTTTGAGTCCTTCGCCTACCACAAGCTGGGCTACGAGGACGCCTATGAGCTGGGCCCCCGGGAGATCGTGCGTCTCACGCCGGAGGGCTATGAGACCATCTCTCCCGCCGGGGAGGAAATGAAGATCTGCGCCTTCCTCTGGACCTACTACGGCTATCCCAACTCCCGCTACGAGGGCAAAAACGTGGAGGTCATGCGCTACCGCAACGGCGAGATCATGGCCCGGGACGAGATGAGCCGCGGCCAGCTGCCGGAGGTGGACTGCGTCGCCGGCGTTCCCGACTCCGGCCTGCCCCACGCCATCGGCTTCGCCAACCGAAGCGGCAAGCCCTTCGCCCGGCCCTTCGTCAAGTACACCCCCACCTGGCCCCGCTCCTTCATGCCCGCGAACCAGGAGGTGCGCAATCAGGTGGCGAAGATGAAGCAGATCCCCGTACCGGAGCTGATCGAGGGCAAGAAGCTGCTGTTCGTGGACGATTCCATCGTCCGCGGCACCCAGCTGCGGGAGACGGTGGAATTCCTCTATAACTCCGGCGCGGAGGAGGTGCATATGCGCTCCGCCTGCCCGCCCATCATGTACGGCTGTAAGTTCTTGAACTTCTCCCGCAGCAAATCGGACATGGAGCTGCTGGCGCGCCGCATCGTGCAGGAGCTGGAGGGCGACGAGGGCCAGGAGCATCTCGCGGAATACGCCGACGGCACCTCCGAGCGCGGCAAGTGCCTGCTGCACGCCATCTGCGAAAAATTCGGCTTCAGCTCTCTGGGCTACCAGTCCCTCAGCGGCCTGCTGGAAGCCATCGGCATCGACCCGGACAAGGTCTGCACCTACTGCTGGAGCGGCAAGGAATAATTCCCCCTCTCCAAAATTCTGATGAAAGCGAGCGAGTGACATGAGCAAAAGTTTTTCCGCCTCCTATGCCGCCGCGGGCGTTGACATCACCGCGGGATACGAGGGCGTACGCCTGATGAAAAAGCACGTGGAGCGCACCGTCATCCCCGGCGTGGTCTCCGGCATCGGCGGCTTCGGCGGCCTGTTCGCCCCGGACCTGGCCGGTATGCGCGAGCCGGTGCTGGTCAGCGGCACCGACGGCGTGGGCACGAAGCTGCGCATCGCGCAGCTGCTGGACAAGCACGACACCGTGGGCATCGACTGCGTGGCCATGTGCGTCAACGACATCATCTGCTGCGGCGCAAAGCCCCTGTTTTTCCTCGATTACATCGCCATCGGCAAGAACAAGCCCGAGAAAGTAGCCGACATCGTCGCTGGCGTGGCCGAGGGCTGCGTGCAGTCCGGCTGCGCCCTCATCGGCGGCGAGACCGCCGAGCATCCCGGCATGATGGCCGAGGACGACTACGACCTGGCGGGCTTTTCCGTGGGTGTGGCAGACAAAGAAAAGCTCATCGACCCCGCCGCCATGCGGGCGGGAGACGTGATCCTGGCCCTGCCCTCCTCCGGCCTCCACTCCAACGGCTATTCCCTGGTGCGCAAGGTCTTCCGCGTGGAGGAGGCCGACCTCGGCGTCTACTCCGCGGAGCTGGGCCAGACTCTGGGCGAGGCCCTGCTGACCCCCACCAAGATCTATGTGAAGCCCGTTCTGGCCGCCCTGGCGGCGTCGGAGATCCACGGCCTGAGCCATATCACCGGCGGCGGCTTCTATGAGAACATCCCCCGCGCCATCCCCGACGGCCTCTGCGCCAAGATCGACAAGGCGGCCATCCGCATCCCCCCCATCTTCCGGCTGCTCCAGTCCACCGGCGATATCCCCGAGCGGGATATGTTCAACACCTACAACATGGGCGTGGGCATGGCCGTGATCGTGAGCCGCGACAGCGCTGACAGCGCCATGGCGGCCCTGAAGGCCGAAGGCTGCGAGGCCTATGTGCTGGGCGAGGTCGCCGAGGGCGAGGACAAGGTGACGCTATGCTGAGCCGCACCCGCATCGCGGTGCTGGTCAGCGGCGGCGGCACCAATCTGCAGGCCCTGCTGGACGCGCAGGCCGCCGGCAGCCTTGCCAGCGGCGAGATCGTATTGGTCGTCTCTTCCCGGGCGGGGGCCTACGCCCTCACCCGGGCGGAAAAGGCGGGCGTGCCGGGCCGCGTGGCGTCCCGGAAGGACGCGCCCTCTCAGGAGGCTTTTGAGGCGGAGATTTCCGCGCTGCTTTGTGAGTACCGGGTGGAGGTCATCATCCTCGCGGGCTTCATGAGCATTTTAAGCGCCGATTTCACCGCCCGCTGGCCGAACCGTATTCTGAACGTACATCCCTCCCTCATCCCCGCCTTCTGCGGAAAGGGCTTTTACGGCCTGCGGGTGCATGAAGCCGCCCTTGCGCGCGGCGTAAAGCTCACCGGCGCCACCGTCCATTTCGTCAACGAGATCCCGGACGGCGGCGAGATTTTGCTGCAAAAGGCCGTGCCCGTCCTCCCCGGCGACACACCGGAGACGCTGCAGCGGCGGGTCATGGAGCAGGCGGAATG
Organism: Oscillospiraceae bacterium; assembly: GCA_051867615.1. GTDB lineage: Bacteria > Bacillota > Clostridia > Oscillospirales > Oscillospiraceae > RGIG5472. The sequence goes on from JBJDYU010000009.1 coordinate 14,526, forward strand.
GCTGCTGCTGCCTCAGGCGGCGGAGCTGGTCTGCGCGAAGATCAGAGAAAATAAGGAGAATGAAGCATGATGGATCTGCTGAGCTTTCTGAAAAACAATCCCTATCCCGGCCGCGGCATCGTGGTGGGAAAGGACCGCGTGTACTACTTTATCATGGGCCGCAGCGAAAACAGCCGCAACCGCGTCTTTACCCTGACGGAGGACGGCATCCGCACCGAGGCCCATGACCCCTCCAAAATGCAGGACCCGAGCCTCATCATCTACCATCCCGTCCGCCGGGTGGAGGGCGCGCTCATCGTCACCAACGGCGACCAGACGGACACCATCCGGGACGCCGGCGACTTCCGCAAGGCCCTGATGACCCGGGAGTATGAGCCGGACTGCCCCAACTTTACCCCCCGCATCTCTGCCATCCTCTATGACGGCGGCGCCTTCGAGCTTTCCATCCTGAAGCATCTGGACGGCCGCTGCCTGCGGGAGTTCTTCTGCTATGAGGGCTGCGATGAGGGCAAGGGCTACTTTATCAGCACCTATGAGTCCGACGGCTCTCCCCTGCCCAGCTTCGTGGGCGAGCCCAAGGAAGTCGCCATGCCGGAGCCGGAGGAGCTCTGGGCGGCGCTGAACCCCGATAACAAAGTCTCGCTCTACACCAACGTCGGCGGTGAAGTGAGACTCTTCAATAAGAATCTGGGAGACTGAACCATGAAAGAATTTGAACTGAAATACGGCTGCAATCCCAACCAGAAGCCGGCCCGCGTCTACATGAAGGACGGAAGCGAGCTTCCCGTCCGGGTGCTGAACGGCCGTCCCGGCTACATCAACTTCCTGGACGCTTTCAACTCCTGGCAGCTGGTGAAGGAGCTGAAGGAGGCCACCGGCCTGCCCGCCGCCGCTTCCTTCAAGCACGTCTCCCCCGCCGGCGCCGCCGTGGGCCTACCCCTGAGCGACGTTGATAAGAAGATCTATTTCGTGGACGATGACGCGGAGCTGTCCCCCATCGCCTGCGCCTACATCCGCGCCCGCGGCGCGGACCGCCTTTGCTCCTACGGCGACTGGGCGGCCCTCAGCGACGTCTGCGACGCCGCCACCGCCGCCTACCTCAAGGGCGAGGTCTCCGACGGCATCATCGCCCCCGGCTACACCGAGGAGGCGCTGGAGATCCTGCGGACCAAGAAAAAGGGCAACTACAACATCGTGGAGATCGACCCCGCCTATGTCCCTGCCCAGCAGGAGACGAAGGACGTCTTCGGCGTCACCTTCGAGCAGGGCCACAACAACTTTAAGATCGACGAGAGCCTGCTTCAGAACATCGTGACGGAGAACAAGGAGCTGCCCCAGGCCGCGAAGATCGATATGATCGTTTCCCTCATCACGCTGAAATACACCCAGTCCAACTCCGTCTGCTATGTGAAGGACGGCCAGGCCATCGGCGTGGGCGCGGGCCAGCAGAGCCGCATCCACTGCACCCGTCTCGCAGGCCAGAAGGCGGACAACTGGTATCTCCGCCAGCACGAGAAGGTGCTGAACCTCCAGTTCGTAGACGGCATCCGCCGCCCCGACCGGGACAACGCCATCGACGTCTACATCTCTGACGAGTACGAGGACGTGCTCGCGGAGGGCGTGTGGCAGAAGACCTTCAAGGTCAGGCCCGAGGTGCTGACGGCGGAGGAGAAAAAGGCCTGGATCGCCACCCAGCGCGGCGTCACCGTGGGCAGCGACGCATTCTTCCCCTTCGGCGACAACGTGGAGCGCGCCCGCAAGAGCGGCGTCGCGTACATCGCCGAGCCCGGCGGCTCCATCCGCGACGACAACGTCATCGAGACCGCCAACAAGTACGGCATCGTCATGGCCTTTACGGGTATGCGCCTGTTCCATCACTAAAAAGCGGCCTGCAATTCGGCCAAACGGAGGGTAGAGAATATGCGGATCATGGTCATCGGCGGCGGCGGGCGCGAGCACGCCATCGTCAAGGCGCTGAAAAAGAACCCGGCTGTGGAAACGATCTATTGTCTTCCCGGCAACGGGGGCATCGCGGCGGACGCGAAATGCGTGGACATCGGCGCGAAGGATATCGCCGCGCAGGTGGAATTTGCGAAAAGCCACCGCATCGACTATGCGGTGGTGGCGCCGGACGATCCTCTGGCGCTGGGCGCGGTGGACGCGCTGACCGCGGCGGGCATTCCCTGCTTCGGCCCGGACGCGAAAGCGGCGGTCATCGAGAGCAGCAAGGTCTTCGCCAAGAACCTGATGAAACAATACGGCATCCCCACCGCCGGGTACGAGGTCTTTACGGACCCCTCGGCGGCCCTTCGCTACATCGATGCCCACGACGCGCCGCTGGTGGTGAAGGCCGACGGCCTGGCCCTGGGCAAGGGCGTTATCATCGCCCAGACCCGTGAGGAGGCGAAAGCCGCCGTCCGCTCCATGATGGAGGACAAGGTCTTCGGCGAGAGCGGCAGCAGCGTCGTCATTGAGGAATTCCTCACCGGCCCCGAGGTCTCCGTCCTGAGCTTCACCGACGGCGAGACCGTGGTGCCCATGGTCTCCTCCATGGACCACAAGCGGGCCTTTGACGGCGACGAGGGCCCCAACACCGGCGGCATGGGCACCATCGCTCCCAACCCCTATTACACCCCCGAGATCGCCCGGCAGTGCATGGAGACCATCTTCCTCCCCACCATCCGGGCCATGAAGGCCGAGGGCCGGCCCTTCAGGGGCTGCCTCTACTTCGGCCTGATGCTCACGCCGAAGGGGCCGAAGGTCATCGAGTACAACTGCCGCTTCGGCGACCCCGAGACCCAGGTGGTGCTGCCGTTGCTGAAAAGCGACCTGCTGACGGTGATGCAGGCCACCACCGACGGAACGCTGGCGGAGACGAAGGTGGAGTTCTCGGACGAGGCCGCCTGCTGCGTGATTCTGGCCTCCCGGGGCTATCCCACGCACTATGAAAAGGGCTTTCCCATCACCCTCAGCGGCGAGGCCGCGCAGCACGCCTACATCGCCGGCGCGAAGCGCGGCGATAGCGGGACGCTGCGCACCTCCGGCGGCCGTGTGCTGGGCGTCACCGCCACGGCGGAGACGCTCACAGGAGCGGTACAGGAGGCGTACCGTCTTGCCGGAGAGGTGCAGTTTGAAAACGCCTTCTACCGCAAGGACATCGGCAAGCGCGCGCTTGCCGCGCAGGAGGTCTGAAACATGGTCTATCGAGTATTTGTGGAAAAAAAGCCGGGACTTGCCCCGGAGGCGGCGGGGCTTCTCGCCGATTGCCGCTCCTTTCTGGGGCTTTCCGGCCTGAAGCGCGTCCGCATTTTGAACCGCTACGACGTGGAGGGCGTGGACGAGGGTCTGTTTGACTACGCCAAGACCACCGTGTTTTCCGAGCCGCAGCTGGACACGGTGTATGAGAGCGTTTCCTTCGACGGCGCCCGGGCCGTCTTCGCAGTGGAGCCGCTGCCCGGCCAGTTCGACCAGCGGGCCGACTCCGCCGCCCAGTGCATCCAGCTTTTGAGCCAGGGCGAGCGTCCCACTGTCCGCTCCGCCAAGGTCTACGCGCTTTACGGCGAGCTGAGCGAGGCGGAAATCGACGCGGTGCGAAGCTACGTCATCAACCCCGTGGAGGCCCGGGAGGCCTCTCTGGATAAGCCGGAGACCCTGCGGGTGGAATATCCCCAGCCGGACTCCGTCGCCACGGTGGAGGGTTTCACCGCTCTGGACGAAGCGGGCCTTGCGGCGCTGCGCGGCGAGCTGGGCCTTGCCATGGATCTGGATGACCTCAAATTCCTGCAGGACTATTTCCGCGGCGAGGAGCGCCGGGACCCCACCATCACGGAGATCCGCGTGGTGGACACCTACTGGTCCGACCACTGCCGCCACACCACTTTCTCCACCCATCTCGACGAGGTGGAGATCGGCGATCCCGCCGTGCGGGCCGCCTACGAGCGCTATCTCGCCGCCCGGGTGGAGGTCTACGGCGAGGAAAAGGCCGCGAAGCGGCCCCAGACCCTGATGGACATCGCCACCATCGGCACCAAGACCCTGAAAAAGCGGGGCAAGCTGCCGGAACTGGACGAGAGCGAGGAGATCAACGCCTGCTCCATCCACGTCCCCGCCACCGTCAACGGTGAGGAGCGGGACTGGCTGCTCATGTTCAAAAACGAGACCCACAACCATCCCACCGAGATCGAACCCTTCGGCGGCGCGGCCACCTGCATCGGCGGCTGCATCCGCGACCCCCTTTCCGGCCGCGTATATGTCCATCAGGCCATGCGCCTCACCGGCGGCGGAGACCCCCGGGTCGCTCTGGACAAGACCCTGCCGGGCAAGCTGCCCCAGCGCAAGCTGGCCCAGACCGCCGCGGCGGGCTATTCCTCCTACGGCAATCAGATTGGCCTCGCCACCGGCCATGTGGCGGAGGTCTATCACGAGGGCTATATCGCCAAGCGCCTCGAATGCGGCGTGGTGGTGGGCGCGGCCCCCGCGGAAAACGTGGTGCGCGAGCGTCCCGCCCCCGGCGACGTGGTGATCCTGCTCGGCGGCCGCACCGGCCGCGACGGCATCGGCGGCGCCACCGGCTCCTCCAAGAGCCACGACATGAAGTCCCTCACCAACATGGCCAGCGAGGTCCAGAAAGGCAACGCCCCCGAGGAGCGCAAGATCCAGCGGCTCTTCCGCGACGGAAACGTGACGCGGCTTATTAAGCGCTGCAATGACTTCGGCGCGGGCGGCGTCAGCGTCGCCATCGGCGAGCTGGCGGACGGCGTGGACATTGATCTCGACGCCGTGCGGAAGAAGTACGACGGCCTTGACGGCACGGAGCTTGCCATCTCCGAGAGCCAGGAGCGCATGGCGGTGGTGGTGGCCGCGGAGGATGAGGAAAAGCTCATCGCCGCCGCCGCGGCGGAGAATCTGGAGGCCTACCGCGTGGCGGTGGTCACCGAAAGCCCCCGCATGGTCATGCGCTGGAAGGGCCGCACCATCGCGGACCTCTCCCGGGCATTCCTCAACACCAACGGCGCTGTGAAGCACGCCGCCGTCTCCGTGCCTGAGCATGAGCGCCCCATGGTCTGCGCCGAGGGGAGCCTGCGGGGCATCGCCTCTGATCTGAAATTCGCCAGCCGCCGGGGCCTGACCGAGCGCTTCGACGGCTCCATCGGCGCGGGCAGCGTGCTGATGCCCTTCGGCGGAAAAACGCAGCGCACGCCCGCCCAGGCCATGGCCGCCCTGTTCCCCGTCCTCCCCGGCGAGACCACCGATCAGGCCAGCGTCATGGCCTGGGGCTTCGACCCGGACTGGATGAGCGCCGACCCCTACACCGGTGCGCAGGCGGGCGTCATCACCTCCATGGCGAAGCTGGTGGCCGCCGGCGCGGACTACAAAAAAGCCTATCTCACCTTCCAGGAATTCTTTGAGAAGCTGAGAAACGAGCCTCTCCGCTGGGGCAAGCCCTTCCAGGCGCTGCTGGGCGCGCTGGACGCCCAGCTGGGGCTGGACGCCGCCGCCATCGGCGGCAAGGACTCCATGAGCGGTTCCTTCCTCGATAAGGACGTGCCGCCCACGCTGATCTCCTTTGCCATTGCCCCCGCTAAGGCGGAGGAGGTTCTCTCCCCCGAGTTCAAGGAGGCGGGCCATCCGGTCTACCGCATCGGCAGCACCTCCTCCCTCTCCGACTACGCGGGCCACAAAGCCGCCTGGGAATTCTTCCACAGTCTCTGCCGCTCCGGCAAGGTCAGGGCCGCCTGGGCCGTGGAGGGCGGCGGCGTGGCTGAGGCCGTCATGAAGATGGGCTTTGGCAACAGCATCGGCTTTGCCGCCCAGCCCGGCGCGGACGCGCCCTGGTACGGCCCCTGCCCCGGCACCATCGTGGCAGAGCTGACGGAGGACGTGGCAAGCCCCTGGGCGGAAAAGCTCGGCGTCACTACGGCGGAGCCTGCCGTCACCCTTGGCGGCGAGACGGTCTCCCTCAAAGAGCTGCTGGCGCTGAACGAGGGCGTGCTGGCGGGCGTCTATCCCACGAAAACCGAAGAAGCGGCAGAGCCTGTAAAGGAATTTTCCTTTAATGCAAAAAGCGTGGCCGCTCCCGCGGTAAAGACCGCCCGGCCCAAGGCGCTGATCCCCGTGTTCCCCGGCACCAACTGCGAATACGACACCGCCCGGGCCCTGCTGGCTGCCGGAGCGGAGGCGGAGATCGCCGTCATCAGGAATCTCAGCGCCGCGGACGTGGCCGAGAGCGTGGAGCGCTTCGCCGCCAGCCTCAAGACCGCCCAGATGGTGGTCATTCCCGGCGGCTTCTCCGGCGGCGACGAGCCGGACGGCTCCGCCAAGTTCATCACCGCTTTCTTCCGCAACCCCTCCGTCCGTGAGCAGGTCACGGCGCTGCTGGAAAAGCGCGATGGTCTGATGCTCGGCATCTGCAACGGCTTCCAGGCCCTGATCAAGCTGGGCCTTGTGCCCTATGGCCGCATCAT
>JBJDYU010000010.1:0-20938 GCA_051867615.1 Oscillospiraceae bacterium
CTTTTTACGGGACACCTCCACCGGCAGAGCCGGTGGTTTCCGTGACCAATGAAGCTGGTGATGATCGCCGCGAACAACGCGACGACCATCACGACATTTTTTCTGATAAATGCAGTGATCTGCTCAGCGAAGCGATCCGCTTTTGTGCTTTGATGGCTCATAGAGACTTACAGCCTCTCTTTCTCTGAAACCCGCTTCTCGTTGATGCCGTTGCGGATGATCTGTTTCACGTGTTGGGGAATGATGATTTCCTCCGGCGAAGAGCGGCCCAGGAATCCCTCCTCTATTGAGCAGCCGGTCAATCCTCATCCCAATCAGGACGTTTTATTATATATCCCAGCCTATTTCTATTGCAAGAAGAAACGATAATTTTGTCAAAGCGCAGACGGCAGAATAACCTTCTGCTTTCAGGACGGGGCAGAAAACGAGTTTGGGCCTGAATAAGCCCCCTTTCATAGCAGCAAAAGCGGTCATATTGACAGCAGAAACATCTCAAAACAGCAAAGACTACACTCCCCCACAGGATCACGCAATGTCACACATTCTCCTAAAGGGTTGTTCACTCGTGTTCAAATTCCATTTTCGCCGGCAGTGTATCTGCCGGCGGTTTTTTCTGGTATCTGGCATAAAAAACACCTCGCAGAAATGCTCTGCAAGGTGTTATGTACGGTCCTTTACGATTCTGACCTTGGCCTCCTCATAGGTCTCTCTGGAGAGAAGTCCCTGATCGAAGATCCTCTGGTTAATTTGCAGCATCAGTTCTTGCTTAAGGTCTAATGGCAGCGTCTGCTCCATGAAGCATTCCACCTTTCAATCCAAGGTATGCCGCCGATTGCTCTGATATGCCTGAATCTCCAGATCAGGCGGTTACCGGATGGTTTGCTGCTGCGTAATTGGAACATTAAACTTTTATTTTAGAACATCAGTCAGGAGGGTTCTGCATGAGCGATCCGTCCGGGTATGCGCCTTCCGCTTATCGCACGATACCCCCAATCGGAGGTATTGAAATGCGCTTTTGCTCCTCTAATGGTCATGATTCAAAAAAATCAGACATTGCTCTTGACATTCACGCAAAAAGAGGGCACAATAATAAAACAAATTACCCGTGGGGGAGTAGCAGGCGTCTTATTTGACGCAGCAAGTCAACATACCGACTATTTTGGTCTGGCTTGCTTCAAATTGCGAGACTCATGTATAACCGTGAAAGTTATACATGCAGTCAAGCGCTTTTGCTTTTTTGACCCAAGTATGGCTTTTGCGGCTGTGCTTGGGTCTTTTGTTACTCAAAAGCTGGAGGATATTCCTATGGATTTATTTTTACCAATGATTCTGTTTGTGTTAGGTGTCATTCTGGTGGTTAAGGGCGGCGACTTTTTTGTGGACGCCGCCTCATGGATCGCAGAACGAAGCGGCATACCAAAAATTATTATCGGAGCTACCATTGTCAGCCTCGCAACCACAATGCCTGAGCTGCTGGTTTCGGTCATGGCGGCAGTGGATGGCAAAGTTGATATGTCCATAGGCAACGCTGTTGGAAGTGTTACAGCAAATATCGGATTGATTATGGCTATGGCGCTCATTTGTATGCCCGGTGTCATTCAAAGACGCAACTATCTCTTTAAGTCAATTTTGATGGTCGCTGCAGCAGCGCTTATAACGGTCTGCGGCATAACGGGCGCAGTAAGTTTGCCAATCTCGGTCATATTGGTGCTGGTTTTCGCAGTCTTCATGTATGAAAACGTTCATGAAGCGCGAAAGAATATAGCTGCCAGGAAGTCTGAAAACGAGGAAACAGTTCCTGCTTCACGAAAAATACTGATCACCAATATCGCAAAATTTTTTATTGGCGCTCTATGTATCGTTGTTGGCTCCCAGCTTTTGGTGGATAACGGAAGCACACTGGCACGGTTAGTCGGTGTGCCGGAGCGTGTAATCGGCGTAACGCTTATCGCGGTCGGAACATCACTGCCTGAGCTGATCACCACAATAACCGCCATAGTCAAGAAGCAATCCTCGCTGTCTATCGGCAATATATTGGGAGCGAACATTATTGATTTGACGCTGATCATGCCTTTGTCGGCGCTGATTTCAAGGCAGGCCCTCCCTGTCTCATCTGCGTTAGCGCGGATCGACTTACCTGTTTGCCTGATCGTTAGTTTGATCGCTGTTGTCCCGGCCATGATTCGCTCCAGGTTCAGCCGCTGGCAAGGTATCGTTCTTCTATCTGCATATGCGATATACATTGTGTTTACCTGCATGGCCGTTTAAGAGCGTTCAGAGATCCATATCGGTTTTATAATCTTTCGTGTAACAAAATATAACAGAGGAATACGGACAATTCCGCTGTCCGTACAAAAGGACCTCCTGAACCGCTTTGGTTCGGGAGGTCCTGCTTTCGTTCCTGTTTTGCGAACATCCGGCTATCCCCTGCAGCGCTTTTTGCGCCTATACCATGACATAGATATCGACGGAGAATGCGCGGCTGTTCTGTCTGCTGACTGCTTCTATACTTCTGTTTGATGCTTTCCATATGTATGGAAGGGGCGCTGGCCCGCAGGCGCACACCGTACCGCCCGCCCTGCTTCATGATCTCCGGCTCCTCCAGCTTCAGCTCGTCGAGCCCGGGTACCACGATGCCGTAGCCCGTCTCCCGCACATCCCGCAGCGCGGTCCTGACCTTGTCATACTCCGCCTTCACCCCGGCCAGCTCCGTCAACAGCGTCATCAGGTCGCCGTCGTCCGTGATATGGAAGCCGGACTGTTCGCTGAGCGTGGCGTAGAACAGCTGCCGCGGCAGCGTCAGGACGAGTGAGCCTACCCCGCTGTCCGGGCGAAGCTCCCGTATCTCACAGCGCTCCACGCCCTCGCTCTCCCCCAGCCGCCGGGACAGCTCCTCCACCTCCCTGAGGTGGCTCAGCTGCTCCGCCGAGGAGCGGATCGTCTCAAACAGGGCGGTCTTGATGCCGTGGCTGCTTTGCAGCGCGTCCACCCAGGGCGGCAGGAAAACGTCCAGCTCCACCAGCGGGAACTCATACAGCACCGCCTTGAGGATCTCCTCCACCTCGCCGTCCGAGAGGGTCAGGCAGTTCACCGGCAGGCAGCGCACGCCGTGCCGCGCCGCGATATCCGCCGCGATGGCCCGCGTCCGCTCATCCGCCGGGTGCGCGGAGTTCAGCAGCACCACAAAGGGCTTTTGCAGCTCCTTCAGCTCCCGGATGACCCGCTCCTCCGCCGGGATGTAATCCTCCCGCGCCAGCTCCGTCACGCTGCCGTCCGTAGTGACCACCACGCCGATGGTGGAATGCTCCCGGATGACCTTGCGCGTGCCGATCTCCGCCGCCTCCGTCATGGGGATCTCATGGTCGAACCAGGGCGTGGTCACCATACGGGGCATCTCCTCCTCCGTGTGGCCCAGGGCGCCGCTCACGAGATAGCCCACGCAGTCGATCATACGCACCGAGCAGACGCCGCCGTCCCCGAGGGAGATCTCCACCGCCTCCTCCGGGACGAATTTCGGCTCCGCCGTCATGATGGTACGGCCGCTGCCGCTCTGCGGCAGCTCATCCTTGGCCCGCTCCCGGCGGTAGACGTTTTCGATGTTCGGGATCACCTGGCTCTCCATGAAGCGCTTGATGAAGGTGGATTTTCCGGTGCGCACCGGTCCCACCACGCCGATGTAGATATCCCCTGCCGTACGGTTTGCGATGTCCTGATAGATACTGGTCGTTGTCATGTGCTTTTCTCCTCCCGCAGTTCTCGTTTGTACAAGGGTATGAGAGAGCGGGAGGAAATATGAGCCGTTTTCCGCCCGCAGAAACGGAAATCCGGGACGCGCAGGCGGCAAAACGAAAGCGCCGCAGGGCTGTACGCAGCCCTGCGGCGCTCCTTGGCGCTGCTATATTATGCCCGGCGCTTGGGGATGAGGATGATCCGGTCGCAGGGCAGCTCCTCCTCCGTGGCGCAGCCGTTGGCCGCCAGGATATCCGCCATGGCGGCGTTGTGGCGCTTGGCGAGGCTCCAGAGGGTCTCGCCCTCCTCCTTGCGCCGCAGCACCAGCGAGGGCATGGCGGAGAGGTCCTTCAAATTCTCCTCCTCGTAGCGGACGCAGGAGACATAGCCCACCTTCCGCACCCGGCGGCTCTCGGTCTGAAAGTCCACCGGGACGCGGACGGCGATCCCGTCCGCCGTGATGGCGGCGGAGACCTCCTCGCCGCAGCGCGCCCGGCAGCGCAGCCCCTCTCCCGCGCCCCGGAAGGGCAGGCTCACCTCCCCGTTGCGCTCGGCGGAAAGCACGCGCCCGTCCTCCCCGAGATAGAGCACCCGCAGGCGCAGCGGCGCGCGCAGCTCCGGCGTCTCCGAGGCATCCATGGCGGGCAGGACCTTGCCGCAGGCGGCGGAGACAAAGAGGATGCTCTCCGGGGAAAGCCCTACCTCCAGCGTATCCTGCCAGACCTGACGGCGGACCTGCGGCTCCTCCGCGTCCAGAAAGCTCAGCTCCTGCCGCTCCGTCTCCATGGCGTAGGCGGTGCTGTAGAGGTCTGAAAGCAGCGTCAGCTCCCGCTTCTCCGTCACGGTCAGCTGCAGCTTACAAAAGAGCGACAGGGCTATCTCGCTGCCGCCCTCGTCCGTCACGGACAGCCGCGCCTCCATGCCCGTCAGCTGCAGCGCCGCCTGTACCTTAGCCTCCTGCGGCGCCTCCACCTCCGCGATCTGGGAGAAAGGCAGGTCAAAGGAGGCCGTCTCACAGCGTCCGTTCTCATATTTCAGCAAAAACTCCGCAAAGCAATTTCCCTTTACAACTACTTTCTTTCCAATCGCTTTGGCTTCGCTGATCTGGCTGTGCTGTCGGGAGAACAAAATAGCGGCCGCCGCGCCCCGGTTCTGGGGAAGCGTCAGCGTGTCCTCATAGGTAAAGTCTTTTTCCGCCAGCGCCGTTACCGCCGTCACCGTCTCCTGCCGCAGCAGGCTTTCCACGCAGCAGCGCTTTTCCGCGGAAAAGCCCATGGTGTAGGGCAGCGTCACCCAGCGGTAGCCCATGATATTGGCGCTGAGCCGGCACTGCACCTGCACCTTTCTGGGATTCAGCGTCCGGGCCGTCAGCTCCTCCGTGAAGACACCGGCCCGGAGGATGCTGCACTCCCGGGGACACTCCTCGATCATGAGAAACGGCAGGGAAAGCTCCAGCGCCTGCACCGACGCGGATTTCTCCGGTATGTACAGGATGGAGACCTTCACCACGCCGGAAAGCTCCGCCTTCCCGTCCCGCGCCTCGGCGCTGCGCAGAAACACATTTCCCTCCGTCGCCACGATGCGGGAGATGTCCGGACAGTTGTCCGGCACGATCATCTCCGTGCTCTCCTCCTGGGCCGCGGTGAAATCCGCCGCCATTTCATAGCAGTCCATGGACTCTTTTTTCAGTTCCAGTTCCATTCTTCGCCCCTCCTGACTGATTTTACGGCTGTCCTACTGTATGAGGAGCAAGGCTTAAATATGTATCTCGCGTTTATTTGTGGATGCCGAACAGACGGCTCAAAAGCCCCCGCAGGGCCCTGGGAGATTTCCAGATCACGACCTTCACGTTCTCCGCCTCCTTTCCCTCAATGCCGCAGGCTCAGGCAGCCGCATATGACCAGCAGCACCGCGATCATGAACAGCAGCGCCCCTTCCGGAAATATGACGGTGATCATGATCCCCACGCCCAAAGCGATGGCGGCAACGCCGAGCCAGCGGTGGCGGCACGGCCTCATAAGCGCTCCTCCTTTTCTGCTTTCTGTTTCAGTATATACAAAAAGGCGGGGCGGCGTCACGCGCCGCGCCCGTCCTTTGTCAGCCACTGTATCAGTTTGTTCCACAGCTCCACCGAGCGGAAGCGGAGCAGATACTCGCTCTCTCCGCCCCGGATCAGGGCCAGCTCGTCCTCCGTGAGCCCTGCGCTGCGGCCCGCCTCCTCCAGGCGCTCCTGTCCCGCGCTGCAAAGGGGTGGAAAGACCACGCACCACCAGTTCTGCCCCTGTCCCTCGCCGATGACTACCCGCAGTGTCCGGTACTCGCCCGCCGGCAGGGTGAAGCTCTCATAGTAGCGGGTGGGAAAACGGTCCGTCTCCAGCGAGACCTGCACCGCATCCTCCGCGCCCGCGGCGCGCAGCGTCTCCTCCGCGATCTGACACAGCTCCGGCAGCGCCGCCTCCAGCGCCTCCTCCGCCGCCAGACGGTCCTCCGCCGCGCGCAGCAGCTCCTCCGTCCTATCGAAGACCGCGTCCTTCACCAGCAGCTTCCGGGCCTGATCCTCCTCGCTGTCGGAATTGGCCAACACGTGGAGCCGCACAGTCTTCTGCGCAATGTCCTCCTGCGCGGCGAGAGAAGTATGAAGATACAAGGCGGAAAGCGTCAATGTACAAAGCAGGGCCAGCGCCGCTGCGATCTCCCATCGTTTGAAACGAAGCATAAAAAACCGTCCTTTCTGCTCATATGTTTGCAGTCTGGACGGTTTTTCACGTTTCTAAACAATTTTAATCAAAAAAGCGGATGCGGCCCGTCGGACAGCGCTCAGCCGTCCTCTCCTGCCGCGGCGCAGGAAGAAGCGTCGGCACAGTCCACCGGCTCCGCCAGGAAGCACTGTCCATACTCCTGCCGCAGCGCTAAGTAGGCCCGCTCCGCCGCCGCCTGGGAGCGAAATATACCGTACACCGTGGGGCCGGAGCCGCTCATGGCGGCGTTCATGGCCCCCAGCTCCAGCAGGCGGTGCTTGATGGAAAAGACCTCTCCGTATTTCCGGGGCAATACCTCCTCAAAGACGTTGAACAGCCTCCTTGCCACGCCCTCCAGGTCTTTCGCGGAGAGGGCCGCCAGCATCCCTCTGGTGTCCGGGTGATAGGCCAGTTCGCCTACCCGCACGCAGGAAAACAGCTCCGGCGTGGGAATGGGAAAGTCCGGCTTGCAGACCACGAACCAGCAATGCGGCAGCGGCGGCAGATCCGTCAGGCGCTCACCGCGCCCCTCCGCCAGAGCCGTGGTGCCCCGCAGGCAGTAGGGCACGTCGCTGCCCACCGTGGCGGCGGTGCGTTCCAGTTCCGCCAAGGGCAGCTCCGGCGAAAGCAAGGTCCGCAGGCCCCGCAGTACGGCGGCAGCGTCGCTGCTGCCTCCCGCCATACCGGCGCAGGAGGGGATGCGCTTATAAAGCCGGATGCGCAGGCCCGGCGCGGATATTCCTGTGTCGCGGAAAAAGGCCAGCGCCGCCTTGACCGCCAGATTTCTCTCGTCACAGGGGATGTAGGACAGGTTGCTCTCGCAGCGGATGCCCGGCGCCTCCTCCAGCGTCAGCGTTATGTCGTCCTTCAGCGAGATGCTCTGCATCACCATGGAGAGGTCGTGGTAGCCGTCAGGGCGCCTGCGCAGGATATCCAGCGTCAGGTTCAGCTTGGCCCAGGCGCTGAGTGTCAGCTCTCTCATTCGTCCTCATCCTCCTCCGACTCCGCCGCGGTAAAGGAGATCTCCGGCCCGGCGGCCTTTTGCTCCTCCCCTTTCTTTTCCTCTGACTGCGCGGAGGCCGGTATCTGCCCGTGATAGCCCTTGATGGCGGCGTTCAGGTCCAGCAAAAGCAGGATGGCAAAGAGCAGTTTGGCATAGGAAGCGATGACAGCCACCAGCTCGTAGATGCTGATATGCGTCACCAGCATGGCTGCCGCCAGAAGCAGCCAGTCCCGGCGCAGCTTGTGTCCCTTCATGAGATACTGCTTTGCCTGCTCGATCTCCGAAACGCCCTTGATCTGGAAGTACAGGATAGCGAGCAGCGCCAGATCCAGCGCCAGCAGCACCAGCGCCTTCACCACCGCGACTTTGCCGAGAAGCCCGAAGCCGCCGCAAAGGGCCGCCGCCAGTGAGACCGCGGCCATCAGTTTGCAGGGCAGGACGGTCTTGCCGAGAACGGCGCTCTCCTCCGCCAGCGCCCCGGCGCCTTTCGCGAGGAACAGATAGCCCACGAAATCCAGCAGGATATCGAAGGTAAAGCCCGCGATGGTCACATCATAGCGCAGCAAAAGCAGAAAATATCCGAAAAACAGCTCGCTCATAGCGCCGCTCCCCTCTGCCGCCGTACGCGGCTCCTGATTTTCTACAGTGATTATAGCGTATCCTGCGGCGGATTACCAGAGCAAACCGCCGCATATGCGCAGAATCCGCCGGGCAGCCGCGCGAAAAAAAGGCACGCCGGTTCCATAAAAAAGCAGGACACGGATCTCCGTGTCCTGCTCGTTGTATTCATATGTACCGTTTACCGGATCTTGCGCGCCTCCACATAGTAGCGCTTATCCTGCGCATGGCCCATGGAGAAGGTCTTGCGGGGCAGCACGCCGTCCGCCATGACGGTCTTGAACAGCTGCTCCTTGCCCATGGCGGGCAGCAGGAAGCCGATGTTGCCCTTCTTACTGCCCAGCTCCTTCGTGACCTCGTCGCCGTGGATGTAGTCCACTTCGCCGCCCACGGTCTTGAGGTAGTCGTCCACAAAGGCCTGCAGCGTGCCAACCGCCAGCTGCACCTTGGGGTCGGGAACGGTGATGAAGCCGCTCTTGCCCTCGTAGCAGTACTCGATGGTATGGCCCTCGCCCTTGCCCTCGTGGGCGCTGGGATAAAACTTCTTGAAGGCTGCCATGACCTGCTCGGGCTCCACGCCGAACAGCACGCGGTGGATGGGCTCGAACTGCAGCGCGTCGTCGTGGTTGTTCACCACCTCCACCAGCGCGTAGCGGGCGGGCAGCTTCTTCCACTCCTCCTCGGTCTTGCCCTTCTTCTGCTCCTCATAGCAGGCCTTGGCGGTGGCGAGGGAGTGGTTGCCGTCGCCCACGGCGAACAGCAGCGGCGCCACGCCGGAGACGTTGTACTTGGCCTTCATGGCCTCGTCGGAGCAAAGCCCCTCCAGCGCGTCTGCCACGGCGTCCAGCTGGGCGGCGGAGAGCTTGTAGCCCGCGATGTGGCCGCCGTTCTGCATCAGGTCGAAGTCATAGACCTTTTCCATGCTGCCGGCAGCGGCGGTGAGCGGTTCGATGACGGTCCTTTCGGGGTTATCGATGAGCAGCATCACGTGGGGCAGCTCGATGGGCGCGTTGCGGCGCACCTTGGCCCGGGGCGGGATGCGCTCCAGCACGGTGCCCTCCGTGGCGCGGATCAGCGCGCCGGAGCCGGGCGTAAAATCATACTGGTCCAGATCCACCATGCCGATAAGGCCGTGGCGGATGCGGCCGTCGGACTGGCTGCGCTCGATGTAAATCATGGAGTCCTGCAGCGTCTTGAACACGCCGTCTGCCAGATACTTATCCATGGAGGCGTTGATGTCGCTGATGTACTCGTCCACGTTGGGGGACTTCAGATTGGCCTCGGGCAGGATGAGCCGCAGCGTGGAGGGCGCATCGCCCACGTGCTGCTCCACGGCCTCCCAATACGCAGGCTCCGAGGTGAACTGGTCGCAGGCCACCACGGCCCACTTGTTCATGTCGCAGTCCGCCGGCAGCAGGATATCAGCGGGATAAAAACCCAGTTTTTCAAACTTGCTGTTCATATTTTCCTCCTTGATCGGCAAGGCTTTCCCAAAAAGCCCGTCCCTTTTCAAAAAACGAAAGGCGTCCTTTCGATTATATACAGTATATACCAGATCTCCGCCGCTTGACAACGGATATTTTGAAGGTTTCGCCCTTTTCATGAGACATTTTTTCAAGCTGCTTTGAAGCCGTCGTATCAACTGCGGCACAGCGTTTCAAAATTTTTTCCCTTTTTGTATAATCCGCCACGCGCCGGGACATGATAGCGTTGAAACCCCGTTCGCGGGTCTCAACTGGAGGTATTTGTATGATCATCGACCGGATCGCTCTGATCCTCGCCATCATCGGCGCGCTGAACTGGGGCAGCATCGGCTTGTTCGGCTTCGACTGCGTTGCGTTCCTGTTCGGCGGCCAGCTGGCCGTCTGGAGCCGCATCATCTATGTGATCGTGGCCCTGGCCGGCATCTGGTGCATCTCGCTTCTGTTCCGCGAGACGGAAAGCGGCAGCGGCAGAGCGGAGCACGCATAATACTGATTCTTGATTAAAAGATTTAATCAAGAATCCCGTGTGCTGCGCACACTCGCATCGTGCTGACGCACGCTGCGACGTCTGCTGTGTATGGATATCCGTACGGCGGCAAAGCCGCCAACGGCTATCGCATCATACAGTTCTTGACGCGCTCTGCGCTCAGGGAGGAACCAGTGGCACACTGGTGACGGAAGTGCAGCGAGCGCCGCAGCGCGAGACTGCATAAAAATCTTTTAAAGCTTTTTATCAAGAACTAGTATAACAGCTTCTTCATTTTTCCTTCCTGAATGGGGACAGGACCGGGTAGCGATACCCGGCCCTGTCTCTGTTTCGTTTATTCACTTGACCGCCAGACGCTCCGCCAGCGTCTTCTCCGGCGTGACGTACAGCGTCCGGTAATTGGTGTAGATCACCCGGCCGGGCATGGCCCCGGCTGGCTTTTTCACATAGCGCACCGGCGCGTAATCCACCGCCACGCCGCTGCCCTCCGCTCCCTGGGAAAACCAGGCCGCCAGCATGGCCGCCTCCCGCAGGCTCTGCTCGTCCGCCTCCGCTCCGGCGGTGCGCAGGATCACGTGGGAGCCGTGGAGCTTCTGCACGTGCAGCCAGATATCCCGCTTGTCCGCGTCCTTCAGCGTCAGACGGTCGTTCTGGGTGTTGTTGCGGCCCACCAGAATGGGAACGCCGCTGCTGGAGCGAAATTCCCGGTAGGGGCTGGGCCGCTTGGGCTGCTTTTTCGCCCCGCTCTGGCGGCGAAGATAGCCGCCCGCCGTCAGCTCGGCGCGGATCTCATTGAAATCCTGCTCTGTTTCCGCCTGAGAGATCTCCTGCAGCACGCTTTCGAGGTAGGCCAGCTCCTCCTCCCCCTTTTCCAGCAGCTGGCGCAGGTAGATTTCCGCGGTCTTGGCCTTGTTGTAGAGCTTATAGTACCGCGCCGCGTTCTGCTGCGGCGTAAGCCGCGCATCCAGCGCAATGGCGATCTCCGGCGCGCCCTCCTGATAGTAGTCCTGCGCCAGCAGCTCCCGCTGGCCCCGCTCCATCCGGTAGAGGTTCGCCGTGATCAGCTCTCCCTGCTTGCGGTAGGTCTCCCGGTCCCGGGTCTGGGCATACTCCCGGCGCTGGTTCTGCAGCTTCCGTGCCAGACGGTCCCTGGCGCCCGTGGCGGCCCGCAGCAGATCCTGCCCCTTCTGGCGGACGCGCTCCTTCCGCTCCCGCTCCTCAGAAAACTGATCGAGCAGGCAGGAGAAGCTGTCCATCCGGACCGACTCCACCTCCGGGCCGTACTGCAAAATGGGGCCGAGGTAGGTGAAATCCACCGGCTCGCCCCCCCGGCGCAGGAGAACAGGTGTAAAGCCATTATCCTTTTCTTCGTTTGCGAGCGAATTGATGAGCGTCAGCGCCTTTTCCCGTTCCCCGTCGGACAGCGCGCCGATCAGCACATCGTCCCGCCCGGCGGCCCGGAAGGCCACCTCCCGGGCAATCAGGGGCGAAAAGCCGGAAAGGGCATTGAGCATCCACTGCGCCAGCGTATGCTCCGGATTTTCCCCGGCGAGGGACGCGCGCAGGTCTTCCTCCGACGCGAGCTCCGGGTTCAGCCGCTCGCCCGCGGGCGGGAGACGGTACCGCATACCCGGCAGCACCTGCCGCTGGGCGGACATCTCCAGATCCACACGCCGCAGGCAGTCGATGATGATCTCCTCCTGGTCCAGCAAGATCAGGTTGGAGCGGCGGCCCATGGCCTCCAGCACCAGCGAGCGCGTTCCCGGCTGGCCCAGCTCATCCGTCACGTCGATATCCAGCCGCACCAGCCGCTCCATGGGCGGCTGGGTCACGCTGCGGATGCGCCCGCCCGCCAGATGCTTTCGCAGCAGCATACAGAACATGGGCGGCGCGGCGGGATTCTCCCGCTGCAGCTCGGTGAGCTGGATGCGGGGCAGGCTCACGCCGGCGTTGAGATACAGGCGCCTTCCGCCCCGCAGCAGCAAGATCACCTGGTCCCGGGCGGGCTGCTGCACCTTTTCGATCCTGGCCCCGGTGATCTCCGGCGCCAGCTCCCGCAGCAGGGCCCGCAGGCAGATCGCATCAAGCGGCATGGCTCATTCCTCCTCTCCCAGCATAAGGGAAAACAGCTCATTGATTCGTTCCTGCCGTCCGCGCAGATAGAGGTAGCCGAACAGCGCCTCCAGGGCCGTGGCCTTCTGGTAATCGCCCCGGGAGGCGTGGACCGGGATGTTGTGGACGTTGGCGTTCCGCCCCCGGCGGAACACCCCCAGTTCCTCCTCCGTCAGCAGCGGCAGGAGCTTCTCCGCAAAGGCCGCCTGCGCCGGAGCGCAGACCAGCTCCACCGTGGCGCGGTGGAGGCCCTTGCCGGTGGCCTTGCCCTGCTCGCAGAGCCGGGCGCGCACCAGCAGCTCATACACCGCGTCCCCCAGATGGGCCAGACCGATGCTGCTGATTTCCCGGACGGCGTCCTCCGGTAGCTCCACATGAAAATGATCCCGCATTTGTCTCTCTCCTTCCGCCGTGGCGGCAAACAGCTTTCGGCCGCGGGACGACTGCGCCCCGCGGCCGGTCTTTTCTTTTTATCTCCCGGACAGATCCACCGCGTGGCGCAAAAAGCTCATGGGCGGCACGCAGCGCGGCAGCTGCATGGTAAAGCGCATCTGCGGGTGCCGGGGCTCCTCCAGCGGATTTCCCTCCTCATCCTGCATCACAGGAACTGTAAAGGAAAAAGGCTTTAAGTCCGGACCCACCACTTCCACCGTGTCTCCCGCGCGGAATTTGTTGTTCAGCGTCAGCACCGCGCGGCCGCTTTCGTCACACCCGCGGACGATGGCGCAGATCTGCCACTCCCGGAGGTACCGGGAATGGGAGGTATACTGCCCCGGCTCGCCGAAGTAAAAGCCGGTGGAATAGAACCGGTGGCTCACATGGTTCACCTCGTCCAGCCACACCGGGTCCGGCTCCCGCCCGGCGGCCACGTCGTCGATGACATGGCGGTAGGCCCCGGTGACGATGGCGGCGTAGTAGGCGGACTTTGCCCGGCCCTCGATCTTAATGCAGTCCACGCCCGCGTCCATCAGCTCTCCCAGATGATCGATCATGCACATATCCCGGGAGTTCATGATGTAGCTGCCCTTTTCGTCCTCAAAGACGGGGAAATACTCCCCCGGGCGCTTCTCCTCCATCAGCGCGTAGGAGTAGCGGCAGGGCTGGGCGCAGGCGCCCCGGTTGCTGTCCCGCCCGGTGAGGTAGTTGCTGAGCAGGCAGCGCCCGGAATAGCTGACGCACATGGCCCCGTGGCCGAAGGTCTCGATCTCCAGTTCCTTCGGCGTTCTGTCCCGGATCTCCCGGATCTCCTTCAGGCTCAGCTCCCGGGCCAGCACCACCCGCTTCGCCCCCAGGTCGTACCAGGATCGCGCGCATTCGTAATTCGCGACGCTCTGCTGGGTGCTGACGTGCCGCTCACAGCGGGGGGCATACTTCCCCGCCAGGGTGAATACACCCAAATCCGCCACGATCAGAGCGTCCACGGCCGCGTCGTCCAGCTGCTCCAGATAGGCCGGCAGCCGGGCCGCTTCATCGTTTCGCGGCATGGTGTTCACTGTGGCGTGTACCTTCACGCCGTGCGCATGGGCGAAGCGCACCGCCTCCGGCAGCTCCTCCGGCGTGAAGTTCCCCGCGAAGGCCCGCATACCGAAGGAGGTGCCGGCGAGGTATACCGCGTCCGCGCCGTAGCGCACCGCCATTTCCAGTTTTTCTCTGTCTCCCGCGGGGGAGAGCAGCTCCAGCTTTCGGCGCTGTTTCATCTCACGCTCCGTCAGCTCACAGAGGCCACGGCCTTGTTATGCTCCGCCAGCGTCTTGCTGAAGATGTGCTTGCCGTCCTTGCCGAGGACGTAGAAGTAATAGTCGGTGCTGGCAGGCTCCACCGCCGCCTCAATGGAGGCGAGACCGGGGTTCGCGATGGGCGTGGGGGGCAGCCCCTGATGCTGGTAGAGGTTATAGGGGCTGTCCAGCGAGGTATAGTCGGCCTGGGTGATGGGCCGGCCGGCGGCATAGACCAGCGCCGCGTCGATCTGCAGCAGATAATGGGTCTCGCCGGCGTTTTCAAGGCGGTTATAGATGACGGAGGAGATCTTCTCCCGGTCGCTGCCGTCGGTCTCCTTTTCGATGAGCGAGGCGATGGTGATGATCTGCCTGAGGCTGTACTTCGACGCCTCGATCTGGTCGAGGTAGCTGCTGACCTTGCTGTAGAAGTTGTCCACCAGACGCTTCAGCGCCGAGGTCGGGTCCTCGCCCACATAGAATTCATAGGTATCGGGGAAAAGGTACCCCTCCAGGCGGGAGACATCGCCGGTCTCCACATCGTCGGTGAACTGATAGCCGAACTTGCCGGTCTTGGCGGCCTCGGTCAGCGCCTCCTCCGTGCTCACGCCGTTTTCCGCCAGAAGGGCGATGATCTCCTGCACCGTGGCGCCCTCCGGGATGCGCACCCGGACCGTCTCTGCGTTGGCGGGACGCTGGCGCGGGATCATGCCGTTGATGAGCGCGCGGTAGTCCATGTCGGAATTCAGGACGTAGGCCCCGGGACCGATCTTTTCATCCGCGTTGAACACCGCCGCGAACAGGCGGAACACGCCGCGGTAATTGATCAGCCCCTCCTCCTTCAGCTTCTTGGCCACGGTGCCGATGGTATCCTCCTCCGTGACGATGATGGTGGTCTCCACGTCCTCCTTATTGAAGGAGCAGATATCGTTGGCCAGCAGCCAGGCCGTCCCCGCGAGAATGGCGGACACCACCAGGATAAAGCCGATATAGGCAAGCAGACTGCTCCGGCGGCGGGCTTTTTTCCGCTTCTGCCGCAGCTGGCGCTGCTGTTCCTCCTGCGCCCTGCGGACGCGCTGGGCGTCCCAGTTGGTGGTCTCAAACCTGTCGTTATTCTGGTAAGACATTTCTATCACACGCCTTTCCTGTCTGTTTCTTTTGCATCGGGATTCCTCGTCACCTCTCCAAAGCAGTGACATACACTGGTATTGAACGACGCAAGTGAGGTGAATATTTCATGTGGGGTTCTAACAACAACGGATGCGGCTGTATCTGGATCATCCTGTTGATCATCCTGATCCTGTGCTGCTGCTGCGGCGGCAACAACTGGGGCTGCGGCAACAACTGCGGATGCGGGTGCGACTGCGACTGACTTCCGGCCGCACTACGTACGGCGAAAAAGGGCCCGACGCGGCCCTTTTTCGCCGCGCCGCTCCGGGACAAGCCGCCCTTACGGCAGCAGCGCCTTGAGCCGCCGGACGATCTCGGCGTGGATCTCCTCCGCGCTGAGGAGCCTTCCTTCGCACATACAATCCACCCGCTCCCAGCCGCAGAGGGCGGCCACCTGGGAGCCGCTGGCGCGGCACTGGCGCAGATACTGCTCGTCCTGCTCGTGGATGTCCGCCTGGGTGTTGGTAGCGGCCTCCCGCCGCCGCATCATCTGCTCCGTGATCTCCGTGGGGATATCGAGATAAAACACCACGTCGGGCCGGGGAAGGCCCAGCTGGTCATACTCAAAATGGAACAGCCACTGTAAAAACGGCGCCCGCTCCTCCTGCGGCAGCTTGGAGGCCTGATGCACCGCGTTGGAGGTGGTGTAGCGGTCCGCGACCACAAGGCCGCCGCTCTCGTAAAAGCCGCCCCAGTCCTGCTTATAGGAGGCGTAGCGGTCCACCGCGTAAAAGGTGGAGGCGGCATAGGCGTTCACGTCGCCGGGGTCGGAACCGAAGTCTCCGCCAAGATACATCCGGATCAGGGCGGAGGATTCCTTGTCATACCGGGGAAAGGTGATCTGCCGCAGCTCGCGGCCCTCCCGCCGCAGCCGCTCGCAGAGTAGGCGGGTCTGCGTGGCCTTACCGGAACCGTCCGTCCCTTCAAAAACAATCAGCTTTCCCTTCATCGCTTCTCCCCCATCACATGGAGCAGAAACAGCGGCAGCTTCATCATCCGGCCGATGCGCTTGGGGTCCTTCATAAGACGGTAGAACCACTCAAGGCCATGGTCACGGTAAAACTGCGGCGCCCGCTCCGTCACGCCCGCAAACACGTCCAGCGAGCCGCCAAGGCCGATCAGCAGATGGGCGCCGGTGGCTTCGGCGTATTGGTGCATGAACTTCTCCTGCTTGGGCGCGCCGAGGCAGACAAAGACCATATCCGCGCCGCTGGCGCGGACCTGCGCCGCCGCGGCGGCGTCATCCTTGAAATAGCCGTCCGCCGTCCCGGCGATGATAAGGCCCGGGAAGCGCTCCTGCATATGCGCCGCGGCCTGCTCGGCGATGCCGGGCTTTGACCCCAGCAAGAATACGCTTTTTCCAAGCTCCGCGCATTTTCCAAGCATTTCCGTCCCGAATTCGATGCCGGGTACGCGTTCCTTCAGCGGCGTTTTCCGTATTTTCGCGCCGTACACCACGCCGATGCCGTCCGGCAGCACCAGATCCGCGCCGTTCACGGCGGCCATGGCCGCAGCGTCCTTCCGGCAGGTCTCCACGATCTCCGGATTGGGCGTCACCACATAGTGCGCCCCGTCGCGCAGCAGCAGCTCGCAGCCGCGCTGCACCGCCTCATCCATGGTCAGATCGTCAAATCCGACCCCCAACAGCTCCACTCGCATGAAAGTCCGCTTCCCCGCTTTCAGAAAACTTTTTTGCTCTTATCATTATCCCATAGAATAGCAGTTTATTATAACACGCCTTTCCGCGTTTGTCCACAAAAAGCAGCCCGAGCCGCCGCGTCCTACAAAGCAGCCCGAGCCGCCGCGTCCTCCCCCTTTCCCCGCGTCTTCGGCAGACCGCCAAAGCCTGCCGCGCAAAGAAAAGCCCCGCCACCGCTCAGGATGACGGGGTATCGCCGTTATGCAAAAAATCGTTCGCTTCCCGCAGGATCCTGCGGGTATCCCTGTGCCGGAGCATTTTCATGGCTTCCTCATAGGGGACCAGCGGAGCGCTGCGCAGCTCCTCTTTCTGCGCCACGATCTCCTGCTCTTCATATTCCGCGAGGAAAAACACCACCCGCTTCAAAACGCCCTTTTTATTGGGCAGCATATACACGCTGGTGGTACGAAAGCCCTCGATCAGCCTGGGCTTCAGATGCACTTCCTCCCATATCTCGCGCAGCGCGGTCTCCTGCTCGGTCTCGCCCGCTTCCACGTGTCCCTTGGGAAAGCCGTACACGCCCGCCAGACTCTGCGCCAGCACATACCGGATCTCTCCGCCGGCACGGGTGAACACCACCGCGCCGCAGGACTTTTCATAGGTCATGTGTTACCGGTCCTTTCCGTCCGTCCGCTTGATAGGGTGCCGGATCACCGTTTTCCATTTTTCCGGCGGCACCCGCCGCGCGTCGGAGAGATAGATCTCGTGGTGCAGGCGCGTGGCGGAAAAGTCGTTCTGATAGCCGTTTTCCTGCAGGTACCGGTCCATGAGCGCTATCGTGGCGCTCTCCTCGTCAAACGGCCCCAGGTGCATGACCTGCACACAAAGCCCCTCGTCCACCGTCAAAAACTCCGCTTTGGAACAGTCCAGCTTCTTTTTCTTCGCCGCCTCAGCCACAGCCCAGTCAAAATCCTCCCGCCCGACGAATTCCGGCAGGCGGATGACGGAGATCCAGTGAAAATCCTCCTTGCGGCGGAGATCCACGCCTTCCACGCCCTCCTGCCGCCAGAAGCCCTCCAGCGGCGGGACCACATAGTCGAAATAGCCCTCGATCTTCCGCCGGCTCTTATAGCTCATCTTGATGGTGTAGGCCACGGAGTAGAGAACGGAGATCGCCTGCTGATAGGCACCGCCCTCCTCGTTGGGGTCGCCCTGCCCCCGCACCGCGATGTAATTTGCGGGCGGCACGGTGACGATGGAGGGGATCGCCTTTGGCAGATAGAACTCCTTGTATTCCTTTTTATAGTCGAACGCCATGGAAGCCCTCCCTCCCCTGCGGCTTGCTTCTTTTACTATTGTAGAACATCTTTTTGCGCGGGACAAGCCTCTTTTTCCTTATTTTTCCGCCTCCTGCGGCTCCGCACCCGGGAGCCTGCGGCGCAGGAAGGAAAAGCCCGTCTCGCTGTACAGTATCCCCAGGAACACCAGCGCAAAGCCTGCCGTCAGCTTCGCCGTCAGCCGTTCACCGTAAAACAGCACGGAAAAGGCCGTACCGAACACGCACTCCAGCGAGAGAATGAGCGCCGCGGAGGAGGGGTCTGTGTTGAGCTGCCCCACGTTCTGGAACAGGAACGCCACGCTGCTGGCCATGACGGCCAGGTACAAAACGGACAGCCAGGTATCCGCCGGGATGGCGGAAAAATCAGGCAGGCCATTCAGCACCAGACTGAGCGTCCAGGCGTACAGCCCCGCAAAGACGAATTGCAGCATGGTGATGAGGAGAATATCGTGTCCGTGGCCGTACTTCTCCGTGGCAAGGATCTGCGTGGCATAGAAAAACGCGGCGCACAGGCTCAAAATATCGCCCCAGGCCACGGTAAAGCCGCCGCCGAGGGAGATCACCCCCACGCCCACGACGCAGAGCAGCGCCGCTATGATCTGCCGCTTTTCCACGCGGCTGCGGTAAAACACCCAGCCCAGCAGCGGCACCAATGCCGCGTACCAGCAGGAGAGAAAGGCGTTTTTTGCCGGCGTGGTGCCCATCACTCCGACAGCCTGAAAAGAGAACGCCAGAAAGAGATGGAGCCCTATGACCGCGCCGCCCTTGACGCAGGCCCGGTCGATGCGCCCAAGGCGCCTGACCAGTACCAGCGCCAGCGCCGCCGCGGCGATGGAAAAGCGCAGCGCGGCGAGAAAAAAGGGATCCAGATCGTCCAGAGACGTCTTGATGATGACGAAGGTGCTGCCCCAGAGGACAGCCGCCGTAAACAGCATGAGCTTTGCGCTTTTTCTGCCGATGGGTCGTGACATACTCGAATTTCTCCGTTTACTTTATCTCCCGGTTCCGGTATACTATGGCTTGTCGATATGCGGCGCTGATGGCCGGCTCACATTCTATCAAAGAGGTGAAAAAATGGCAAGGCTTTCCCGGGATTTCTATCTGGGCGACACGGTAAAGATAGCGCAGGCGCTGCTGGGCCGCTGCCTTGCCCGGCGGCTGGAGGGAGAGCTTCTTCTCTGCCGCATCGTGGAGACGGAGGCCTATGTGGGCCGCATGGACAAGGCCTGCCACGCCTATGGCTACCGCCGCACGCCCCGGACGGAGGTCATGTTCGGAGAGGGCGGACACGCCTATATCTACTTCACCTACGGGATGCACCACTGTCTGAACTTCGTGACGGAGCCGGAGGGCGAGCCCTCCGCCGTGCTGATCCGGGGGCTGCAACCCCTGCAGGGCGCGGAGACCATGGCCCGCCTGCGCTTCGGCAGGCCCCTCGCGGAGCTGACAAGCTACCAGCGGAAGAACTTCTTAAACGGACCGGGCAAGGTCTGTAAAGCTCTATCCCTTACCAGAGAGCAGAACGGGCTGGACCTCCTGGGGGATACGCTTTTTGTGGTGGATTCTCCCGCGGACCTGGGCCTGTCCTCCCCTGCCGCCGCTCCGGCGGTCATCCACGCGGGAAAGCGCGTGGGCATCGACTACGCGGAGGAAGCGGTGGACTTCCCCTGGCGATTCTGGATAGACTGAAAGGGAAAACGGCTATGTATTATCTCTTTGATCTGGACGGCACCATCACCGACTCCAACGGCATCTGGGTGGAGGTGGACACCGTCTTTCTCGCCCGGCGCGGCCTGCCTTACACGGAGGAATACGCCGAAGCCGTGGCCCACAGCATCTTTCCCATCGCGGCAAAGTTCACGAAGGACTACTGCGGCATCCCCGACTCGGAGGAGGAGATCATGGCGGAGTGGATGGCCCTCGCGGGGGACCGCTACTCCAAGACCGTGGCGCTGAAGCCCTTCGCCCGGGAATTTCTCGAGCAGTGCCGCGCCCGGGGCGTACCCATGTCCCTCGTCACCGCCTGCGTGCCGGAACACTGCCGCGCCGCTCTGCAGCGGCATGACCTCGCAGGGTACTTCGAGCATCTGATCTTCGCGCAGGAGCTTGGGATAGAAAAAGCCGATCCGCGCTTTTACCGGGAAACGGCGAAGCGCTGCGGCGCGGCTCCTGCGGACTGCGTGCTGTTCGACGATTCCATCCGCTCCTGCCGCAGCGCCATGACCGCCGGGATGCGGGCCGTGGGCGTTTACGACGATCTGTTCCGGCAGGACGAGACGGCGATGCGGGAGCTTTGCAGCCGGTATATCACGAGCTTTCAGGAGCTGCTGGCGGCGGAGGAGAAATAATTTGCTGAAGCTGTATAAACCCGAACCGGGAGATCTGGACTACCGCCGGTCCCTGCTCGCGGACAGGGACACGATGGCCTATAACGAGCAGTGGGGCGGCGCCATCGATTTTCCGGAAGAAAAGTGGGAAACCTGGTACAAAAGATGGGTACTGTCCGACGAGAGTCAGCGTTACTATCGCTATCTGTATTCCGAAGATGCCGGAAGCTTTGTGGGTGAAGCTGCCTATCATTTTGATGCGGACTATCAGGCACATCTCATCAGCATCATTATCGAAGCGGCACACCGGGGAAAGGGATACGGCAAAGAAGGGCTTTTGCTGCTGATCGACGCCGCGAAGCAAAACGGCGTCACCAGACTTTGCGATGACATAGCCATAGACAATCCCGGTGTTTCGCTGTTTTTCAGCGCAGGTTTTACCGAAGCATGGAGAAATGACCACTGCATCATGGTAGAGCTCGTTTTGTAAAAAACAAAGAGAGAAGTCAGGTGAACTGACTTCTCTCAGCTTGTCGAAAAAGTCCAGCTTTTTGCTGGGCTTTTTTGCTTATATGAG
>JBJDYU010000011.1:0-20781 GCA_051867615.1 Oscillospiraceae bacterium
ACATTCCAAATGGCATAATATTCAGAAGACCAAGGGCGCGGCGGACGCCAAGCGCAGCGCCGCCTTCACCAAGATCGCCAAGGAGATCATTGTGGCTGTGAAGCAGGGCGGCAGCGGCGAGCCCGCCAACAATTCCCGCCTGGCCACCGTTATCGCCAAGGCCAAGGCCGCCAATATGCCCAACGACAATATCAAGCGCACCATCGACAAGGCGCTGGGCGCCGGCAACACCGACAACTACGAGTCCGTTACTTACGAGGGCTACGGCCCCTGCGGCGTGGCCGTCATCGTGGAGGCGCTGACCGACAACCGCCAGCGCACCGCGCCGGAGGTCCGCCACTATTTCGACAAGTTCGGCGGCAATCTGGGCGCGCAGGGCTGCGTCAGCTGGTCCTTCGACCGCAAGGGCGTCATCATCATCGACAACGAGGATGGCGACTACGAGGAGGACGCCGTGATGATGGACGCGCTGGACGCGGGCGCGGAGGATTTCTCTCCCGACGAGGATGTGTTCGAGATCACCACCGACCCCGACAGCTTCAACGACGTGGTGGCCGCGCTGGAAGCCAAGGGCTACGCCTTTGCCTCCGCTGAGATCGCGCTGGTGCCCCAGACCTATGTGAAGCTCACGGGCGAGGACGACGTGAAGAACATGAACAAGCTCTTGGACGCGCTGGAGGAGAACGACGACGTGCAGAACGTCTACCACAACTGGGAGCAGGACTAATTTTGCCGTTTCGCTGAAAACCAGCCGGCGCGTGTACCGGCTGGTTTTTGCGTTTTTGCTCCCATGACCTTTGCTTTTTGACACAAGGGCGCCGCCTGCTGGCGGCGCTTTTTTGCAACTTTTGTACATATGTGTCAAAAATTGAGGCTCCGTCACTGCCGGAAACCGTCCTTTCTTCTCTTGAAATTTTTACCTGATCTGTTATAAAATACTGATGCTTCTTGCACGGAAGTAGCTACATAATTTGCAGTGTTTACCATGCAAAAAACAAAAGAATCGAGGTATCCTCCCATGAATCATGCGAAGACTTCTCAGATGGCGAAGCTGGCACTGCTCCTTGCTGTGGTGCTGCTCATGGCCTTCACGCCGCTGGGCTATCTGAATGTTGGCCCGCTGTCCATCACCTTCCTGGTCATCCCCGTGGTCATCGGCTCCATCGTGCTGGGTGCGAAGGCCGGCTGCTTCCTGGGCGCCGTGTTCGGCATCACCAGCTTTGCCCAGTGCTTCGGTATGAGCGCCTTCGGCACCGCCCTCATGGCCATCAACCCCGTGGCCACGGCGGTGGTCTGTCTGGTGCCCCGTATCCTGGTGGGCCTGCTGTCCTGGCTTGTGTACCGGGCGCTGGAGGGGAAGCGCATCGCCTGCTATGCCGCCTCCATCACCGGCTCTCTCACCAATACTGTGCTGTTCCTGGGCGGCGTGGTGCTGTTCTTCGGCAGCAGCGATTACATCCGGGCCTTCGGCAACAACGTCTTTGAGATCCTGATGACGCTGGGCCTCGTCAACGCCCTGGTGGAGGTCGTAGTCTGCACCATCGTGGGCGGCCTGCTGGGCCGTGCCTGTCTCGCGTTTTTCAACAAGAAGAAGGAAGCCTGATCAGGCGCCTTATAAGCGGCCGGGAAGTAAGCCCGGCCGCTGCTTTTTGTTACGAAAAGAGCGGCGTTTTCACGCCGCTCTTTCCATATAAGCACGAGTAAGTCTGTAAGCCGGGTTCTGTATTTGACAGTCATCTATCTAGGCGCGCCGTTGCCGGCACGCTCAAGCCACCTCCCGGAAGCGGTCGGGCCGACCATCTGCTTCCACCACGGTGTTGCTCCGGATAGAGTTTACAGCATCGCACTGTCTCCAGCCGATGGGTGAGCTCTTACCTCGCCTTTCCACCCTTACTGCGCACAGCGCAGCGGTATATCTCTGTTGCACTTTTCCTGAAGTCGCCTTCGGCGGGCGTTACCCGTTATCCTTGCCCTGTGGAGCCCGGACTTTCCTCATGGCGGACCTTTCGGTCTCGCCCCGCGACTGTCTGGCTTACTCGCACGGCTCATTTTACAGGAAAGCCGCCCGCTTGTCAACGGAAGAAACGCCCTGCGGCGGCGGTGGAGCGCGGACGAAAAGTCCGTTGTATTTTACGTTTCGTTGCGGTATAATAGCTGCGAATACTGAATATGTTTTGAGCCTTTTGGGCAAAAGGAGCGTTTTTCATGAAACTGGAGGAATATCTGGCGGGTCTCGCGGGAAAAAGCGTGGCCGTCATCGGGATCGGCGTCAGCAACACGCCGCTGCTCCGTCTGCTGCGGTCACACGGCATTTCCGTCATCGCCTGTGATAAAAAGAGCCGGGAGGCCCTGGGCGGCGCGGCGGAGGAGCTGGAGGCCATGGGCGTCCGCCTGCGGCTGGGAGAGGACTACCTGCGGGACCTGACGGAAGACGTGATCTTCCGCACGCCGGGCCTTCGCCCGGACGTGCCGGAGCTGCGGGCGGCGGTGGAGCGCGGCAGCGTCCTGACCTCCGAGATGGAGGCGTTTTTCGAGGTCTGCCCCTGCCGCATCCTGGCCGTTACCGGCAGCGACGGAAAGACCACCACCACGACGCTGGTCTCTGAGCTGCTGAAAGCGGCGGGCAAGACGGTGCACGTGGGCGGCAACATCGGTCATCCGCTGCTGGCGGAGGCGGGGGATATGTCGGCGGAGGATTTCGCCGTGCTGGAGCTCAGCTCCTTCCAGCTCATGACCATGCGCCGGAGCGCGGATGTGGCCGTGGTCACTAACCTCTCACCGAACCACCTGGACGTACACAAGGACTATGCGGAGTATATCGCGGCGAAGGAGAATATCTTCCTCCATCAGGATGAGCGCGGCGTGCTGATCCTGAACGCGGACAACGCCGACGACGTGAAGCTGGCGGAAAAGGCCAGGGGAGAGGTGCTGTGGTTCAGCCGCCAAAAGGCCGTGGCCCACGGCGTGTACCAGCAGGGAGAGGATATCCTGCTTGCGGAGAACGGCAGCGTGAGGAAGGTGCTCTCCGTAGGCGATATCCGTATCCCCGGCGTACACAACATCGAAAACTACATGGCGGCTATCGCCATGGTGCGGGGGCTTGTGCCGGATGAGACCGTCCGGGAGGTGGCCCGCAGCTTTGCCGGCGTGGCCCACCGCATCGAGCTGGTGCGCACGCTGCGGGGCGTCCGCTACTATAACGACTCCATTGCTTCCAGTCCTAGCCGCACCATAGCAGGGCTGCGTTCCTTCCCGGAGAAGGTCATCCTCATCGCGGGCGGCAAGGATAAGGGCATCCCTTACGACGCCATCGGCCCTGAGATACGGGATCATGTAAAGGCACTGTTCCTTACAGGCATGACCAGTGAAAAGATTCGCCGCGCCGTGACGGATTCTCCGGACTACCGGGCGGAGGAGCTGCCCATATGGGAGTTTGAGGATTTTCGCGAGACCATCCTCGCCGCGGCGGCTTATGCGAAGGAGGGAGACGTGGTGCTGCTCTCGCCCGCCAGCACCTCCTTTGATAAATTCCGGAACTTCGCCCACCGGGGCGATACCTTCCGCGCCATCGTGGAAGAATTGAAATAAGGAAAAGCCTTAGCCGCATACCTTACACTGGTGAGGTATCATGAGACTGTGGTTTCTGCGCTTTCGGCGGCGCTACCGGAAATGGTTCGCGCTGCTCTGCTTTCTTCTGCTGCTGGCAGGGGCGAGCTATGTTTTCTTTGCCCAGATGCAGCCGATCATCGAACGGCTGGCGGTGGCCCGGGTCTCCAATCAGGTCAGCCGCGCGATCTCCACCGCCGTGAACGCGGCGGTGACCCGGGGCGAGGTGGAGTATGACCGGCTCATCTCCTTTCAGAAGGACAATGACGGCCGCATCACCGCCATTTCCAGCAACATGGCGGAGTTCAACCGCCTGCAGACGCTGATCGACGCGGACGTGCTGGAGCGGCTCTCGGAGGTGTCCACCACGACCCTCAGCGTTCCGCTGGGGACCCTGTCCGGGATGACGCTGCTCTCCGGACGAGGGCCAGCTGTGGAGGTGAAGATGCAGTCTGTCGGCTCAGCCGTCTCACGGTTCGAGAACGAATTCACCTCCGCGGGCATCAACCAGACCAAGCACCGGATCGTCCTGACCGTGGACGTGAGCGTGAGCATCCTGCTGCCGGGCTTTTCCACGGCCACGCAGGTCTCCGGCTCCTATGTGGTGGCGGAGACGGTGATCGTGGGCAGCGTGCCGGAGAATTACACCTATTTCCAGGGCAGCGAGGAAGAGATCAAAGACAGTATCACCAACAAGACCTGAAGAAAAGGAGCAATACCATGGACTACCGCGAAGAGATCCAGGCGCTGCGCAAGCAGCTCAAGGAGGAGAGTTACCGCTACTATGTGCTGGATCAGCCCACGCTTTCCGACTACGATTACGATATGCTGCAGCGCCGTCTGGCGCGGCTGGAAAGGGAGCATCCGGAGGAGATCACGCCGGATTCTCCCACCCAGCGGGTGGGAGGCGCGGCGGTGTCCTCCTTTGCCTCCTATAACCACCGCGTGCCGCTGGAGAGCCTGCAGGATGTGTTCGACCGGGAAGAGGTGGAGGATTTCGACCGCCGTATGCGCGAGGCGCTGGGCGAGGTGCAGTACACGGTGGAGCCCAAGGTGGACGGCCTTTCCATCGCGCTGGAGTACCGCGACGGCGTCTTTTACCGGGGCGCCACCCGGGGAGACGGCCGGGTGGGGGAGGATGTGACGGAGAACCTCCGCACCATCCGCTCCATCCCCATGACCCTGCCGGAGAAGCTGCCGCTGCTCATCGTCCGGGGCGAGGTCTATATGTCGAAAAAGGTGTTCCGGGAGCTGAACGAGCAGCGGGAACTGAACGAGGAGCCGCTTTTTGCCAATCCACGCAACGCCGCGGCGGGCTCGCTCCGCCAGCTGGACCCGAAGGTGGCCGCCAGCCGCCGGCTGGACGTGGCCATTTTCAATCTGCAGTACGCGGAGGGCCGGGAATTCAAGACCCACGCGGAGACGCTGGACTATATGCGTGAGCAGCAGTTCAAGGTGATCCCCTATAAGCTGCTGTCCGGTCTTGGCGAGATCACCGCGGAGATCGCCCGGCTGAATGAGGAGCGGGAGACGCTGCCCTTCGACATGGACGGCGCGGTGCTGAAGGTGAACGACCTAGCCTTCCGCCGCCAGCTCGGCAGCACGACCAAGAATCCCCGCTGGGCCATCGCCTTCAAGTACCCGCCGGAGAAGAAGCCCACCCGCGTCACGGACATCATCGTGCAGGTGGGCCGTACCGGCGTGCTGACCCCCAAGGCGGTGCTGGAGCCGGTGCGCCTCGCGGGCACCACCGTCACCAACGCCACGCTCCATAACCAGGATTTCATCACGGAAAAGGACATCCGCATCGGCGACACCGTTCTGGTGCAGAAGGCGGGCGAGATCATTCCGGAGGTGCTTTCCGTGGAGAAGGATAAGCGCAGCGGGGAGGAGAAGCCCTATCTGCTGCCCACGGTCTGTCCCGTCTGCGGCGCGCCCACTGCCCGGGACCCGGACGGCGCCGCCATCCGCTGCACCGGTGCGGAGTGTCCCGCGCAGCTCCTGCGGAACCTGACCCACTTTGCCTCCCGGAACGCCATGGATATCGACGGCCTGGGCCCGGCGGTGGTGCAGAACCTTATCGACGCGGGGCTGGTGCGCAACGCCGCGGACCTCTACGACCTGCGGACGGAGCAGATCGCGGAGCTTGACCGCATGGGGCAGAAATCCGCGGAAAACGCGGTAAACGCCATCGAAAAGTCCCGGGACGCTGGGCTGGAGCGCCTGCTCTACGCCTTCGGCATCCGGCAGGTGGGGGCCAAGGCCGCCAGGACCATCGCCCGGCACTTCGGCACGCTGGACGCGCTGCTTGCCGCCACGGAGGAGGAGCTGACCGCCATCGACGACGTGGGCGCCATCACGGCACAGTACCTGCTGCAGTGGCTCCACAGCGAGTCCGCGGCGGATCTGATCCGGCGGCTGCGGGAAGCCGGTGTGCGCACAGGCTGTAAAGAGGAGATACTTGACAACCGCTTTGCCGGAAAGACTTTCGTCTTTACCGGAGAGCTGGAGCGCTTTGACCGGAAGGCCGCGGAGGCGCTGGTGGAGCAGTACGGCGGCAAGGCGTCGTCCTCCGTCTCGAAGAAGACCTCCTTTGTGGTAGCGGGAGAAAACGCCGGCAGCAAGCTGAAGAAAGCCCACGACCTGGGCGTGACGGTGCTGAGCGAGGAGGAGTTCCGGGCCATGCTGGAGGGGGAGGACGCAGAGAGCGCGCCCGCTGCCCCGGCGGAGGAGCCCCAAACCAGCCTGTTTTGAAGTTAGAATACGCAGAGGAACGCCCGAAACGTGTTCGGGCGTTCCTTTGTCCGGATGCGGGACAGAGGGGAGGTATGGACGCTATGGCGCGGCACGTTGTTGTAATGGAGTACGACCCCGCGTGGGCGGAAAAGTTTGAAACCGAAGCGAAGAAAATCAAAGAAATTCTCGGCGAAAACTGTGTGGCGATCCATCACATCGGCAGCACTTCGGTGGCCGGGCTCGCGGCAAAGCCCATCATCGACATCATGCCGGTGGTCCGCAGCTTGGACGCTGTCGATGCGCTTGCTTCCGCATTCGAAAGAATCGGCTACGAATATATGGGCGAATTCGGGATCCCGGGCCGCCGCTATCTGCGCAAGGGCGGAGAGGAACATACCCATCATATCCACATTTTTGCTGAAAGCAGCACAGAGGACATTGAGCGTCATTTGGCGGTCAGGGACTATCTGCGCACGCACAAGGAGGTCTGTGACGCCTACGCCGCCTTGAAAAAGGAGCTGGCCGAAAAGTATGCGTATGATATTGACGGGTACTGCGACGGCAAGGATGCGTTCGTGAAGCGAATGGAAAAAGAAGCGCTGCGATGGAGCGGCGGCAGGTAAAACTTCTTTTTTTACGGGAGCATCCTGCTTCCTGTGGGCTGCGTTTTATCGGCGGAGGGGATAAAAAAACGTGTACCGCATTCGCGGTACACGTTTTTAAGTTATGTTTGTCTCTCCGTCTTAGAAGATGGCGACCACGGCGCCGTTGTAGCTGTCGGCGATGTAGCTCTTCACAGCCTCGGTCTGCAGGGCCTTGACCAGAGCCAGGACCTTGTCGCTGCTCTCCTCGCCGTTGCGGCAGGCAATGATGTTGGCATAGGTCTGGGCGGCGTCGCCGGAAGCGTCCTCGATAGCCAGCGCGTCAGCGATGTTCAGACCGGCCTGCAGGGCATAGTTGCCGTTGATGACGGCGATGGTGCCTTCGTCGCTGTTGGCCAGCTGAGAGGGGACCATGTCGGCCTGGACAGCCTGGATGTCATAACCGCCGTTGTCCACGATGTCGAGGGTGGTCACGCCGGCAGCGGCGGAAGCATCCTCAGGCAGAGTGATCAGGCCTTCCTGAGCCAGGAGCAGCAGGGCGCGGGTCTCGTTGCTGTCGTCGGCAGGGATCAGGATGGTGGCGCCGTCCGCCAGCTCATCCAGAGAGGCAACGCCGTTGCCATAGAGGCCGAAGGGCTCATAGTGGATCAGAGCGGCGGAGACCAGATCGGTGCCGTTGGAGGCGTTGTAGCTCTCCAGATAGGGGGTGTGCTGGAAGTAGTTGGCATCCAGCTCACCGTCCGCCAGGGCCTTGTTGGGCAGGATGTAGTCGTCATAGACCACGATCTTCAGCTCATAGCCGTCAGCGGCCAGAGCGTCCTTCACCTGCTCGAGGATCTCCGCGTGGGGGGTGGAGCTGGCGCCGACGGTGATGGTGACAGGCTCAGTCTGCTCGCCGTCCTCGCCGTCGTCAGCGGGCTCGTTCTGGCTGCCGCAGGCGACCAGCAGAGAAAGGGACAGGATCAGTGCGAGAAGAATGGAAGTCAGCTTTTTCATGATGTTCTCTCCTTAAAATGATTTATTTGATGTGTTGACAGCTGCGCGTTTTCTTTTGGCATCTCACATTCGTGTGAGACGCCAGTTGGCGCGGGTCAACCGTATCAAAACACGGTTCATGGGGCGCTCCTTTCCGCCGTTACTTGTTGATGCGCTTGTCGCTCTTGTGTACGATGCGCATACCCACTTCCTGAATGACCTGCACGATGATGACCATGAGGAACACGCACAGCCAGGTGATATCGGCGTTGCTGCGCTGGTGGCCGTAGATGATGGCGATCTGGCCAAGGCCGGTGCCGCCGATGGTGCTTGCCATGGCGGAGTAGCCGAGGATGGTCACCATGGAGATCACCGCGCCGTTGATAAGGGAGGGCTTCGCCTCGGGGATCAGCACCTTGCAGATGAGCTGGAAGTTGCTGGAGCCCATGGACTGGGCGGCTTCGATGACGCCGGCGTTGACCTCCTTGAGGGAGGACTCCACCATGCGGGCCACATAGGGGGCCGCCGCGATGATGAGCATGACGATGACCGCCTTGTTGCCGAGGGAGGTCCCCACCACCAGCTTCGCCACGGGCAGCATGGCCACCATCAGGATGATGAAGGGGATGCTGCGGAAGAAATTCACAATGAAGCCGAGGATGCGGTTGAGCCAGGGGAGGGGAGCGATGCCGCCGCGGTCGGTGATGTGCAGGACCACGCCCAGCGGCAGGCCGATGACATAGGCGACGGCGGAGGAGATAAGGGTCATGTACAGCGTCTCCCAGACGCCGATCTGGATGAGCCCCGCGTCCCAGAGCTTTGTAAACATTTCAGACATACCTTACGCCTCCTCCCGGAACGTGATCTGATTGGTGCGGAGCCAGAGCTGGATCTTTTCCGCCTGCCGCTCGTCGTTGGGCAGCTCCAGGACCATGTGACCGTTCATAACGCCGTCCAGGTCGCGGGTATCGGCAAAGAGGATGCTCACCGGCGCCTGACAATCCAGCACCATCTGGGAGATCACCGGCTTGTCGAAGCGGTCGTTGTTGAAAATGAGGCGGAGCTTCCTGCCGCCGGCGGTGTTCAGCGCCGCGCTGGCCCGGGGGAGGATCAGCTCACGGGCGATGTCGGAGGTGGGGTTCGTAAAGACCTCGCTGACCTTGCCCTCCTCCGCGATCTGGCTGTGGTCGATGACCGCCACACGGTCGCAGATCTGGTCGATGACACGCATCTCATGGGTGATGACCACGATGGTGACGCCCATGGTCCGGTTGATCTCCTTGAGCAGCTCCAGAATGGAGCGGGTGGTGTTGGGGTCCAGGGCGCTGGTGGCCTCGTCGCAGAGCAGGTACTTGGGGTTGGTGGCGAGGGCCCTTGCGATGGCCACGCGCTGCTTCTGGCCGCCGGAGAGCTGGGAGGGATAGGAACCGGCGCGGTCCGCCAGACCCACCACCTGCAGCAGCTCTTTGGCCCTGGCCCGGGCCTTTTCCCGCTCGACCCCCGCGATCTCCAGCGGGAAGCAGACGTTTTTCAGCACGGTCCGCTGTTCCAGCAGGTTAAAGTTCTGAAAGATCATGCCGATGGACTGCCGGACCCGCAGCAGCTCCTTCTTTGGGAGCTTCGTCAGGTCCTGGCCGTCCAGCAGCACCTCGCCGGAGGTGGGACGCTCCAGCAGGTTGATGCAGCGGACCAGCGTGCTCTTTCCCGCGCCGGAAAGGCCGATGATGCCGAAGATCTCGCCGTCCTGAATGGTCAGGTTGATGCCGCGCAGCGCCACGATCTCCTGCTCCGCGGTGCGGTAGGTCTTGTTCAGATTTCTGATTTCGATCATGCCTTGCAAAGCTCCTTTTCCGAACAACAAAAAATCAGGAAACGCACCGTTTCCTGACCCAAGCCGTTCCAGAATATCTTTCAATTCGGAAAATCAGATGGATTTGAAACAAGGCGAGCCATATTTCTGCGCACGCATCATCATGCACATGCCGAACATGCGCATCATCATATCCATCATCATGTTTTCGCGCTTCACGGTATGACGCATATGACCCGCTCCTTTCGTTTACTTTGAGCGAATTATACGCCGGGAAAGCCCCTTTGTCAAGCGATAATTTTGCGCTTTAATGAGAAAAATGCAAGGAATGGAGCGAGAAAAGAAGATTTATGCAACCGGCTCTGCAAAAATGAAAGGGAGCGCCGTTAGTTTTGCGCCCTTTTGCACACAGAAGGCCCTTCCCGCGGCCCCGCTTTTTCTGCTTTTTACAAAATTGATGAAAGACCCGAAAGGGAGGGGCTGAAACGCCGGTTTACGAAAAGCCTTTGGCGTGATACACTGACAATAACATATTCTCGTCGCTTCGCGCGGCAGGCGGCGCGAAAGACAGGAACAGGAGAGCGGAACATGGAGCTGAAGCATCCCTATCCCGGCGTACGGGAGGGCGAGAGCGTGACCTTTGGCGGGGACCAGAGGAAGAATCAGGACAGGCTTCTCCGGCGCTGTGGCTGCGGCGTGATCTGCGCGGCGGATCTGCTGCTGTATCTTCACCGCTATCATCCGGACTGCCGCATCCCGCCCTTTCGCGGCGTCCCCGAGAGCGGGCCGCTGACGCAGGCGCAGTATGACGCGCTGACGAAGCGGCTGCGGCGCGGGTATTTCCCGCTCGTATATCCCTTCGGCCTGAACGGTTTGACGCTTACGGCGGGCCTGAACGGCTTCTTTCGCCGCTATGATATTCCCTATACCGCCCGCTGGGGCGCTGGCCGCGCCGGGCTTTGGAGCGCCGCCGGGGAGATGCTGAGGCAGGACCTGCCGGTCATTCTGGCGGTCGGCCCCAACTTTCCGCGCTTCTGGGAAAAGCATCCGCTCCGGCTGTACTGTGGCGAGACGGCGCCCTTCGCGCCGGCAGGCCGGGTCAGGGCCCATTTCCTGACGGTGACGGCCATGGACGAGACGTGGTTACAGGTCTCCTCCTGGGGACAGTGCTATCACATCAGCCGCGCCGAGTTTGAGGGTTATATCCGGCAGCACAGCAGCGGCCTTGTCAGCAATCTGGTCTGTCTCCGCCGCGTGGAACGGAAAGCCGGGTTTTCGCTTGAACGGTGAGACGCCGGAAACGGCGGTGGAGCGAAAGCGGATTTTACTTTCACAGTGAGTTTGAAAAAATATATATAAGGGAGGAAACGATATGGAGGGGAGAATTGGTTTTATCGGCATGGGCAGCATGGCCCAGGCGATACTGCGGGGGTGGAAGGCCGCGGGCCTCTTTGCGCCGGAGCAGTTCGCGGCCTATGCGCCCCATCAGGAGAAGCTCCGCCGCAACGGCACGGAGATCGGCTTTTCGCCTTACGCGGACTGCGGCGAGCTGGTGCGGGACTGCCGCGTTCTGATCATGGCCTGCAAGCCGGATCAGATCGAAGGCGTGCTGGAGGAGGTCGGGCCGCTGCTGTCCGGCAAGGCGCTGCTCTCCATCGCCGCCGGGTGGGACTTTGCCCGCTACGCGGCACTCCTGCCGGCGGACGCCCGCTGCCAGTTCATCATGCCCAATACACCGGCCATGGTGCGGGCAGGCGTGTTTCTGTTTGAGGAGGAGAACTCCCTGCTCCCGGAGGAGCTGCGGGAGGTCCAGGGCTGGTTCTCCGCCCTCGGCACGGTGGAGACGGTCCCCTCGAAGCTCATGTCCATCGCGGGAGCCACGGCGGGCAGCGGTCCCGCCTTTGTGGATATGCTGATGGAGGGCTTGGCCGACGCGGCGGTGAGCTTCGGGATGCCCCGTGACATGGCCTACCGCCTGATCGCCCAGATGGTGGTGGGCAGCGGCAGGCTGCTGCAGGAGACGGGACAGCATCCCGGCGCGCTGAAGGACGCGGTCTGCTCGCCCGGCGGCTCCACCATCCTGGGCGTGGAGGCGCTGGACCAGGCGGGCTTCCGCGCGGCCTGTCAGGCCGCCGTCCATGCCACCATGCGGCGGGCGTGAATATCCTGCCAGGGAGCTGCGATTATGAAAAATGCGCCGGGAGCCGTGGGGCTCCCGGCGCTCTTTTTCCGGATGCTTATTCGCTTTCGGGCCTGTCAAAGCCGGGATTCATGAAATAGAGGTTCTTTTCGTTCATCTT
The DNA here is from genome assembly GCA_051867615.1 of Oscillospiraceae bacterium. Classification (GTDB taxonomy): domain Bacteria; phylum Bacillota; class Clostridia; order Oscillospirales; family Oscillospiraceae; genus RGIG5472. The sequence goes on from JBJDYU010000011.1 coordinate 12,030, forward strand.
TTCCTTTGCCAGCCGCAGCCCCTCGCCGAAGCGCTGGAAGTGGACGACCTCCCGTGCCCGCAGGAATCGGATGGCGTCGTTGACGTCCGGGTCGTCGCTGAGCCGGAGGATATTGTCATAGGTAACGCGGGCCTTCTGCTCCGCCGCCAGGTCCTCCGTCAGGTCGCAGATGGTGTCGCCCTTGACGGCCATGGAGGCGGCGTTGTAGGGCCAGCCGGAGGCCGCGGTGGGGTATACGCCTGCGGTGTGATCCACGAAGTAGGCGTCGAAGCCGGCGCTTCGGATCTGCTCCTCCGTCAGGTTCCGCGTCAGCTGATGGACGATGGTGCCGATCATCTCGAGATGGCCCAGTTCCTCGGTACCTATCGTGGAGCCGTCCTGCGCCAACGTGTCCGAAGGTCTTGTGGTACATCTATGTCAAAGCCTTGAAAGCGCCGGCTTTACGAGCATAGGAAATCAGGGCTGTCTCTGCGGGGGGCGATCCGTTCACTCCTCTAATGCGTATGCAGCAGAGGCTCTCGACCCGGCGGCTTCAGGCGCGCCAGTGGGTGTATGTCGGCCTGTACAAGATCATCTCTCATGTTAAATAGTGGTGATATTTGGCGCCCAGAAATTGACAGGTTTCTCCACTGGGGCTATAATAAAAACAAACTGAAAAGGTATTGGCGGACCGCATAAGGCGTTCCCGGAATCTGATGCAGCCCTGCGGATTCGCAGGGCTGTTTGGCTAAAGGGAGAGGAACGACAGCCTTGAAGCCTTTTGGAGAAATGGAGGGGAACCGATGGTAAAATATCTGGCGCATATCGCACAGGACGGCCGGGAGCAGACAGTAAAAGAGCATCTGACCGGAACGGCGGAGCTATGCCGTGCGTTTGCTGCGGCCTTTGGGGCGGAAGATCTGGGCTGGATGCTGGGACAGGCCCACGATATCGGAAAATACTCCGAGCCGTTTCAAAAGCGCATCCAGGGAAAAGATGTGTCCACAGACCATTCCACCGCCGGAGCGCAGCAGCTTGAAACCCTCTGCGGCGCGCCTGCGGCCTACTGCGTCGCCGGGCACCACGGCGGGCTTCCGGACGGTGGCAGCCGCATGGACGCCCCGGGCCAGCCGACGCTGTGCGGCAGATTAAAAAAGCAGGTCGCGCCCTATGAGGCGTTTTCCACAGAGGTCACGCTCTCTCCCGCGAGGTTTCAAAAACCGCGCATTTTGGGGCGGAGCGGTTTCACGGTTTCCTTCTGGACGCGGATGCTGTTTTCCTGCCTGGTGGATGCGGATTATCTGGATACAGAGACGTTTATGCAGGGGGGAGCGCCGCCGCGCGGACGCGCACTGGAGATCGACGCTCTCCTGAAACGGCTGGAAGCCTACATTGAACCTTGGTGGGATGCCGGGACAGCGCTGAACAGCGCGCGCTGTGAGATCCTCCGGGCGTGCCTGAACGCAGGCGCACAGGCGCCCGGACTCTTTACCCTCACCGTTCCCACCGGCGGCGGGAAAACGGTCTCGTCCCTGGCTTTCGCACTGCGCCACGCCAAAGAACATGGGAAAAAGCGCATCGTATATGTGATACCCTTCACCAGCATTATCGAGCAGACTGCGGACACCTTTCGGAAGATTCTCGGGGATGAGGTCATACTGGAACATCACTCCAATGTGGACTACGATGACACCGAGGATGCTGACGAGGAGACGCGCCGGAAGAAGCTGGCTACGGAGAATTGGGATATGCCGGTCGTTGTGACGACAGCCGTGCAGTTTTTCGAGTCCCTGTTCGCAAACAAGCCCTCCCGTTGCCGCAAGCTCCACAATCTTGCCGACAGCGTCATCATTTTCGACGAGGCACAGACCATCCCATTGCCTTATTTGAAACCCTGCGTGCGGGCCATTGCCGAACTGAAGGCCAATTACGGCGCGTCCTGTGTGCTCTGTACGGCGACGCAGCCAGCGCTGGGGCCGCTGTTTCAGGAAATATCGCCCGAGCTGTCCCTACGTGAGATCGCGCCGGCCGTCGATCCCGCGGTGTTCCGGCGTGTGACCTATACTCACCTTGGCAAGCTCAGCGACGAAGCGCTGGCCGCGCGGCTGAACAGCCATACGCAGGCCCTGTGCATCGTCGGTACGCGCAAGCAAGCGCAGGCGATCTATGAACTGCTTGACAGGGAGGGAAGTTACCATCTTTCCACGCTTATGACCCCTAATCACCGCCGGGTCATATTGGCGGAGATCCGTTCACGCCTAAAAGCAGGACAGCCCTGCCGCGTGGTCTCGACCAGCCTGATCGAAGCCGGAGTTGACGTGGATTTCCCGGTGGTCTACCGGGCGGAAGCCGGGCTGGATTCGGAGATTCAGGCTGCCGGCCGCTGCAACCGGGAAGGGAAGCGCCCGGCCGCGGAGAGCATGGTCTATCTGTTCCAGCCGGACGGCGCATATACTGCCCAGCTGCCCCACTCTCTGAAACGTCCTCTGGAGGTCGCACGGCAGGTCGCGCGTGATTGCGCCGCGCTGGACGCGCCAGAGACTATTGGGCAGTATTTCACCGCGTTGTATCAGTATGAGGGCGCGGGTCTTGACCGGAACGGCATCGTGGAGCGGATGGAGGCAGGTGCGCGGGACGGAAGCTTTCCGTTTCGGAGCGTCGCGGAGGCATTCCGGCTGATTGAGAACGATACCCGGACGGTGCTCATCCCGCGTACCGACGAGAGCAAGCGACTGGCCGAACGCCTGCGCGGCGGAGAGCGCAACCGCGTCCTAATGCGGCAGGCCGCGCAGGAATCGGTCAATGTTTACCCGCGGCATTTTGAAGCTCTGAATGCGCGGGGAGCGCTGGAGACCCTCGACGAGAACGTATCCATCCTTACGGATGGTACCCTTTACAACAAACAGACCGGGCTGAAGCTGCTGGCTGACAGCGGCGTGGGAATCTTTCTGTAATGGAAACGCCGCAGGGCAGATGCAATAACATCTGCCCTGCGGAGCTTAAACATTAGATTCTTAATTTCAACCCACACTTTCCACCAGATAAGGAGGAAAGAGACTAACTATTACTATATCGCAAATCGTAAGAAGAATGCAAGTATGAATTTACTTAAACATTAAAATCTTAAAAAATATTGACAACGTGAAACAGAGGACTTATACTGGATTCATAGCAAACGAAGGAAGGGGGATGTGTCTGATGGTGGAGGCGCAGAGATAAGGCAGCCGGATGGTTCGGCTGCCCCTTTTTCAATATTCTAAAAGCGAGGTGATCTGATTATGAGCCAAGGAATTCAAGTGGAGGTATGGGGGGATTATGCCCTCTTTTCCCGCCCGGAGCTGAAGGTAGAGCGCGTCAGCTATGATGTTATGACCCCTTCCGCCGCCAGAGGACTGATTGAGGCGATTTACTGGCATCCGGGCCTGCGCTGGCACATTGACCGCATCCATGTGATGAACCCCATCACCTTTACGAACATCCGCCGCAACGAGATCAAGGACAAAATCCTGTCCTCCAACGTGCGCTCGGTGATGCTGGGAGCGGACAAGCCTCTTGCTATCTATACCGGTGAGAGCATCCAGCAGCGGGCGTCCATGGTGCTGACGGATGTACGCTACGTCATTGACGCACATTTTACCATGACCGATAAGGCAAACGGCACCGACAATCCCGGAAAATTCATCGATATCACAAGGCGCCGGCTGGAGCGGGGGCAGTGCTACCATCAGCCCTGCTTCGGCTGTCGTGAGTTTCCCGCTCGCTTCCGGCCTTGGGCGGGCGGGACCGTTCCCACCATCGGAGAGACCCGTTCTCTGGGTTTGATGCTGTACGACATGGACTATTCCGACCCTCGCAGCATCCAGCCCGCTTTTTTCCTCGCCGAACTGGTGAATGGCGTGCTTGAGGTAGAGGGAAAGGAGGTGCTGCGATGATCCTGCAAGCGCTATGCGCTTATTACGACGCGCTGGCGGCCCGGGGCAAGATCTCTCCGCCCGGCTGGTGTGAGGCCAAGGTCTCCTTTGCGCTGGCGATTGACGAAAGCGGCACATTACACGGCGTTATCCCGCTGAAGAGCATCCCCGCCGGAGGGAAGAAAGAGGCCCCGAAGCTTTTGCGGGTGCCGGAGCAGGTGAAAAAGACCTCGGGCATTTCGGCAAATTTCCTCTGTGAAAACAGCGCCTACTTCCTCGGCATCGATGAAAAAGGCAAGCCTGCCCGGTCCCGCCAGTGCTTCGAGGCGGCCCGAGCGCTCCACGAACAGATCCTCTCCGGCGTGGACAGCCCCGCGGCACGCGGGATCCTGGGGTTCTTTGCCCGGTGGCAGCCGAAAAACGCCGCAGAGCATCCGATATTGGCGGAATACTTGGGCGAGATCACAAAAGGCGCAAACCTTGTCTTTTCGGTGAATGGACAGTATGCGCAGGAGGACCCGGCAATCCGTGGAGTCTGGCAGGCTTACCACGCCGCCAGATCTGGCGGCGCTGCAAGGGGCCGCTGTCTGGTAACCGGACAGATTGCCCCCATTGCCCGTCTGCATCCGGCCATCAAGGGGGTCCAGGGAGCGCAGTCCAGCGGCGCGTCGCTGGTCGCGTTCAACGCCGCCGCCTTTGAGTCCTATGGCCATGAGCTTGCGGATGAGACAGGGCAGGGACTCAACGCTCCCGTCTCCGAAGCGGCCGCCTTTGCCTATGGCACGGCGCTGAACCGTCTGCTGGCAGACCGCGACCATGTGCAGTACATCGGAGACACCGCAATCCTCTGCTGGGCGGAGGATGCTGAGCCGCTCTGCCAGGACCTGTTCTGCGGCACGATGTTCGGCAGTGTCTCCGGCTGCATCACGCAGACTGACCTATGGGACGCGGTGAAGGCCCTGGCTAACGGAGACCCTGTTGACATCAACGGCGTCCCACTGCACCCCAGCAATCATTTCTATGTGCTCGGTCTCGCCCCCAGCGCGGCGCGGTTGAGCGTGCGGTTCTTTTTGCAGGATACCTTTGGGAATATGCTGAACCATCTGCTGGAGCACTACGCGCGGCTGGAGATTGTAAGGCCGGCCTATATGGAGCGCGGAGAGCTGCCGCTGTGGAAGCTCCTCAATGAGACCGTGAACCAGAACAGCCGCGAGAAAAAAGCGTCTCCTCCCATGGCGGGCGCGGTCACACGCTCTATCCTGACGGGTGGGATGTACCCGGTGTCGCTGTTTGAACAGGCGATGATGCGCACCCGCGCCGAGCGGGCCGTCACCTATGGCCGGGCGGCGATCATCAAGGCATTTCTGACGAAAAACGACCAATTTCATGTTCCAAAGGAGGTTTTGACCGTGGAACTCAATGAGCAGAGCGCCTATCTGCCCTATGTGCTCGGCAGGCTGTTTGCTGTGCTGGAGCGGGTGCAGGCGGACGCGAATCCCGGCATCAAGGCGACCATCAAGGACAAGTATTTCAACAGCGCGTCCTCTGCGCCCGCGACGATCTTCCCGCTACTGACCAAGCTGTCCCAGAGCCATCTGCGTAAGCTGAATCCCGGCCTGCGCATCACCTATGAAAAACGCATCACCGAGCTGGAGGGACGCATTTGCCAAACGCTGCCTGCCCACCTGTCCCTGCCCGAACAGGGAGCATTCCATCTGGGTTACTATCATCAGGTACAGAAACTGTATGAAAAGAAGTGAAGGAGGAAGCTTGAAAATGTCTGAACCGATCAAAAACCGCTATGAATTCGTGATCCTGTTCGATGTGGAGAACGGCAATCCCAACGGCGACCCCGACGCCGGCAATATGCCCCGCCTGGACCCTGAGACCGGGTACGGCCTTGTGACCGACGTCTGCCTTAAACGCAAGATCCGCAACTATGTGGAGACCGTCAAGGAGGACGCGAAGGGCTACCGCATCTACATCAAGGACGGCGTGCCTCTGAACCGCTCGGACGCGGAGGCTCTGGCTCACTGGAACGTCGACGAGAAGACCGTCAAAGAGGCCAAAAAGAAGGATGATAAGCTGGATGAAAAGATACGCGATTTCATGTGTCAGGAATTTTTCGATATCCGTACCTTCGGCGCGGTCATGACCACTTTTGTCAAGAACAACCTCAACTGCGGCCAGGTGCGTGGGCCTGTCCAGCTGGGCTTTGCCCGCTCCGTCGACCCGATCATCCCCCAGGAGGTCACCATCACCCGCGTTGCCATCACCACCGAGGCCGACGCGGAAAAGAAAGGGACAGAAATGGGCCGCAAGTACATCGTTCCCTATGCCCTCTACCGTTGCGAGGGCTATGTCTCCGCCAATCTGGCCCGCAAGACCACGGGCTTCTCCCAGGAGGACCTGCAGCTGCTGTGGCAGGCCATCTTGAATATGTTTGAGTGTGACCGCTCCGCCGCCCGTGGCAAAATGGCGGTGCGGGAGCTGATCGTGTTTGAGCATGACAGCGAGCTTGGCAGTGCGCCTGCGCACAAGCTGTTTGAAGCGGTGCGCGTTTGCAGGAATGAAGACGTCGATACGCCGCGCGCTTACAACGACTATACCGTCCAGGTGGACGAAGCCCGCCTGCCCGCCGGCGTCTCCTGCATACGGATGGGGTGATCTATGCCGAGGAGGACTTCCTCCAGCTCTCCGGTCTCCAGCATTTTCGCTTCTGCCGTCGGCAGTGGGCGCTGATTCATATCGAAGCGCAATGGCGTGAAAACTATTTCACCGTAGACGGCTCACTGATGCATGAAACTGCTCACGACGCGGAAAAGCGGGAGAGCAGGGGAGATCTGCTGCTTCTCCGCAGCCTGCCGGTGTTTTCCAGAACGCTGGGGGTCTCCGGCCAGTGCGATGTGGTGGAGTTTCACAGGGACCCGGAGGGCGTTCCCCTGCGGGCCCGCGAGGGGCTGTGGAAGCCTTTTCCTGTGGAGTACAAGCGCGGCAAGCCTAAAGCACACTCCGCCGACGAACTGCAGCTCTGCGCTCAGGCCATGTGTCTGGAGGAGATGCTGTGCTGCGAGATCCCGCAGGGGGCCCTTTTTTACGGCGAACCCCACCGCAGGACGGCCGTGGATTTCACGCCGGAGCTGCGCCGGGAGGTGCGCGACTGCCTTGCCGAGATGCACCGTCTCTATGATAGGGGATATACGCCGAAAGTGAAGCCGGGTAAATTCTGCCAGTCCTGTTCCCTGAAGGAGCTGTGTCTGCCGTCGCTGGCGCGCAGGCAGCCCGTGGCAGACTACCTCAACGCCGGAAAGGAGGAGGTCCTGTGAAACCGCTTCTGAATACGCTGTTCGTTACTTCCGAGGATATCTACCTGACGCTGGACGGAGAAAACGTCGTGGCGAACCGGGGCAAAGAAGCGGTGGCCCGGTATCCCCTCCATACACTGCAAAGCATCGTTTCTTTTTCTTACGCAGGGGCGTCTCCCGCACTGATGGGAGCCTGCGCGAAGCGGGATGTGGGGCTGGCGTTCTGTTCGCCCAATGGGAGGTTCCTGGCCAGAGTGGGCGGAGAGAGCCGTGGAAATGTCCTGCTTCGCCGGACCCAGTACCGGACGGCGGATGACCCGGGCCAGAGCTGCCGCATCGCCAGGTGCATGATCTTCGGAAAACTTCACAATGCCCGTTGGAGCATCGAGCGGACAAAGAGGGATCATGGCCTCCGGGTAGACGGCGGCAGGATAGAGGGCGCCTCCCGGCGAATACAGGGCCTGTTGGGACAGGTGCTGGAGGAGACCGACCTGGACAGCCTGCGCGGACTGGAGGGGATAGGCGCCAGCGCCTATTTTGACGTACTGGACGAGATGATCCTCAGCGGCAAGGAGAACTTTTTCTTCCATGGCCGCAGCCGCCGTCCTCCGCTGGACCGGGTCAACGCGTTGCTGTCCTTCGCGTATAGCCTGCTGGCCCATGATTGCGCCTCTGCGCTGGAGGCGGTGGGGCTGGATCCCTATGTGGGTTTTCTGCACCGGGACAGGCCGGGACGGACCTCGCTGGCGCTGGACCTGATGGAGGAACTTCGCCCATGTCTGGCAGACCGGTTTGTTCTCACGCTGATCAATAACCGGGTGATCAGAGCGTCTGACTTTATCTCCGAGGAAAATGGAGCGGTACTCCTGACGGATGACGGGCGTAAGATCTTCTTGCAGCACTGGCAGGAGCGGAAGCGGGAACAGCTGACTCATCCCTATCTGGAGGAGAAGCTGCCTTGGGGAATGGTCCCCTATGCGCAGGCTCTGCTGCTGACCCGGTATCTGCGTGGAGATCTGGATGGCTATCCGCCGTTTCTGTGGAAGTAGGTGGTTTTCTTGCTGGTGCTGATCACATATGACGTGAATACGGAGGATGCCGCCGGGCGGAAACGGCTGCGGCAGATAGCGAAGCAGTGCGTAAATTACGGCCAGCGGGTGCAGAATTCTGTGTTTGAATGTTTGCTGGACCCAGGCCAGTGCCGGAGCCTGCAGGCAAAGCTCCTGACGATCATGGATCAGGAGAGGGACAGCCTGCGCTTCTATTATCTGGGTAGTAAGTACGAGAGCAAGATTGAGCATTTTGGCGCAAAGAACACCTATTTGCCGGAGGAGCCGCTGATTATCTGACTTGTGCGAACCGGAATCGAGCAGAAAGACCTGGGAGCTTCGCACCACGAAAGCCAGCGATATTTGCGCAGAATTTGAAAAGAAACCTTGTATTTCGGCGAAGAAAGGCATTGATAGGACCGAAAATTGCCAGATACGTCAAAAATAGAGAAGTTTTTTTGCTGTTTTTGCTGTCGCCCTCCGCGAGGAGGGCGTGGATTGAAATAAT
>JBJDYU010000012.1:0-77858 GCA_051867615.1 Oscillospiraceae bacterium
ATAAAAATGAATGCTTTTTTCATCACCAAACTCATGATTAAGCCATTTAATCACCATGTCTGTGAACTGCGGATAGTCATGCAACATTCCTATTGTCATTTTTTCACCTTTTCATGTACAACTTCCGATTTGTCTTTCTGCCATATTACCATATCTCTCCGCGTGTTTCAATGACCGGCAGGCGCGCCGGCGGCTTCAGCGGGCCGGGACTTTCGTTTCCCCCTATTGACTTGCATGGTATACTATATAATTAGGAATATAATAAGCAAATCAAACATAAAAGAGGATCTCACCTATGAACGTTACGGAAGGCGTGCGCTTTGACACGCTGGGCTTATCCGAAGAAGTGCTTCGGGCGCTGGAGAAGAAGGGCATCGTCCAGTCCACCCCTGTGCAGGCGGGCTGTATCCCGCCCATGATGGACTGGCAGGACGTCATCGCCAAGGCTCCCACCGGCACGGGCAAGACCTTTGCCTTCGGCCTGCCCATCATCGAGCATATCGAGCCGGGGGAGGAGACGGTGCAGGCCATCATCATGGCCCCCACCCGGGAGCTGGCGCTGCAGACCACGGCGGAACTGCGGGACGCGTCGGTGTTCAAGCCGGGCATCCGCATCGTCTGCCTCTACGGCGGCGACCCTATCGGCAAGCAGATCGAGGCGCTGAAGAAAAAGCCGCAGATCGTGGTGGCCACGCCCGGCCGTCTCAGCGACCACATGAAGCGCCGCACTGTCCGGGTGGACACGGTGAAGACCGTGGTGCTGGACGAGGCGGACCGGATGCTGGACATGGGCTTTGTCCGGGACGTGACCCGCATTCTGGACCAGATCAAGAACCGGAAGAATCTCGGTATGTTCTCCGCCACCATGTCCCGGGAGGTCATGGATATCTCCTGGGTCTACCAGCGGGACCCTGTGGAGATCGAGGTGAAGGCGGACGAGAAGAACAAGCCCGATATCCTGCAGCTGCGCATGGACGTGTCTCCCGACGACCGGGTGGCGGTCATGGCGAAGCTCATCGAGGCGGGCGGCCTGGACCGGGTGATGGTGTTCTGCAACACCAAGGGCTCCGCCGAACGGGCGGCGGCTTTCCTGCGTATGCAGCAGGTGGAGGCGGAGTGTATCCACGGCGATATCCCCCAGAAGAAGCGGGAGGCCGTCATGGGCCGTTTCCGCCGGGGCGAGCTGCCGGTGTTCGTGGCGACGGACGTGGCCGCCCGGGGCATCGACGTGGATGACGTGGACGCGGTGTTCAACTACGATATCCCCGACGAGAACGAGTCCTACGTCCACCGCATCGGCCGCACTGGCCGGGCAAAGAAGCAGGGCGTGGCCATCTCCTTTGTCTCGGACTACCCCTCCAAGCTGCGGCTGGACGAGATCGCGAAGTTCACGAAGAACCGCATCCTCCCGGTGCGTCTGGGCGAGGACGGGCAGTTCGAGGAAGTGGAGAGCAAATAAGCGGAAAAGGCCCCCCGGCCTTTTTCGACAAAAAAGAGACGGCGGAGCCGTCTCTTTTTTTGCCCTGGAATTGTAATTAATTTGTAACTTTTCCGCCTTTCGCCTTTACAAGCTCCCGCAAAACCCGTATAATGGCGGAGAGAAAAGACTCCCGGAATAAAGGAGAGGTTTCATGAAACATCGGGCAAGAAAACTGGTGGCCCTGCTGGCGGCGCTGCTTCTTTTGGGTTCGCTGGCCGCCTGCGGCGGCGGGGAGGATACCGTCACACTGCGGGTGTGCCTGGGCGGCGCGCAGAAGACGCTGGATCCCGCCTACACGGAGACGGACGACAACGCCTCCATCCTCTACCATCTCTATGAGAACCTGCTGCGGCAGGAGAGCGACGGAAACGGCGGCGTGAAGCTGGTCAATGCCGTGGCCTCCGACTATACGGAGACGGACAATTACGACGGCACCATCAGTTATACCTTCACCATCTCCTCCACCGCCAAATGGTCCGACGGACAGGCGGTGACGGCGGAGGATTTTGTCTACGCCTGGCAGCGGCTGCTGGACCCGGAGACGGCGTCCCCCAACAGCGGTCTGCTGGCCATGATCGAGGGCTATGACGAGGCGGTGGAGAGCGGCGACCCCTCCAAGCTGGCGCTCAGCGCCACGGAGGATGGGCGGCTGCGGGTGACGCTGTCTTATCACTGCCCCTATTTCCTCACCAGCGTCTGCGCGGGTCCCGCCACCATGCCGGTGCGGCAGGACGTGGTGGAGAGCGCCGGAGCGGGCTGGGGCGGCGACGCGGCCTCCCTCGTGACCAACGGGGCCTATGTGCTGAAGAACTGGGAAAAGGCGGAGCGGCTGGAGCTGGTGCGAAACCCCGGCTATGATTCCGGCCGCGGGCCGGACGAGCTGCACTTCCTCTTCGCGGAGGACGAGGAGACGGCCTATGCCCTCTTTACCGGCGGACAGGCGGACTTCGTCTCCGTTCTGCCGGCGGAGGTAGTGGAGCGGCAGAAGAACGCCGACGGCTGGAGCCCCATCCCTGCGGGCATGACGGAGGTGCTGCTGCTGAACCGCTCGGAGGCTTTCGGCGAGACGCCGCTGCGCAAGGCCTTTACCCTCAGCGCCGACGTGGAGGCGCTGGAGGCGCTGCTGTACCCGGCGGACCAGCTGGCCACGGGTCTGGTGCCCTATGGCGTCCGTGAGTCGGACGGAGAGGACTTCCGCACCGTGGGCGGCGCGCTGATCGACCTGACCGCTCAGGACTATGAGACCCGCTGCGAGGAGGCGAGAAGCGCCCTGCAGGGGGAGGACGTGCCGGCGGAGGTGGAACTGGTCTATCTCGCGGGTGAGAAGCGGCAGGCGGCGGTGGAGGCCCTGCGGGACGGCTGGCAGGAGCAGCTGGGCATCCGGGTGCGGCTGACGCCGCTGGACGAGGCGGGCCTGGCCAAGCGGCTGGAGCTGGACGACTATGACCTGGCCTGGGTGACAGTGCGGGCGGCCTATGCGGACGCCACGGCGTTTCTGGAGACCGGCAGCAACGGCCTGGAGGAGGCCGTGGCGGCGGACACGGTGGAGTACAGCCGCCTGATGTCCGTGCTGCGGGGAGCGCTGGACCCCCTGGCCCGGGACAACTACCTCCACGCGGCGGAGGAGATGACCTTCAAGGCCTACTCCGTGCTGCCGCTGGTGTTCCGGGGCGCGGCGGTGGAAAAGACCGCCTCGCTCAGGGGCGTGGGGAACGACGGCCTGGGCCGCTACCTGTTCCACGCCGCGAGCTTCGAGACCTGAGAATCCATATGCATACGCGAAACGCCTCCCGCCAAGCGGGAGGCGTTCTTTTGTGCCGCGGCGAAAGTGAAAGCGCCGCTTACGTGCGTCCCTCCTTCACTGCAAGGCAGTAGTGCACGTTCTCCAATGCCCGCATGGCCTCCTGTGGGTAGGCGCGGTTGAAGCGGGCGAAGTACCGCGCCGTGATCTCGTCGGGCATAAGGTGCTCCGCCGGACGAAAGCCGTGGGCGGCGAGCAGGCGCTCCATGCCGCGGAGGGAGTAGCCGGCCTGCATGGTCTCTCCGGCTCCCGCCGCCAGCTGCGACTGTCGCTTTGCCCGCGCCGCCGCGCCATCGGTGCGGCTGACGGCGTCGGGATAGTCGAAGGCGATGGCGCTGCCTGGGGGCAGCAGGGCGTTCAGCGTCTCCAGCAGCGCCTCGAAGGCAGTCTCGGGCAGGTAGTATACCAGCCCCAGCAGGCTGCAGAAGCTGCGCTGTCCTGCGTCAAACGCGCCGTGCCCCAGCAGGGCCGTCTGCCACTGGGGCTGCGTCAGGTCTGCCGGAATGCGGAAAAGACCCTCCGGTTCGGCGATGCCCGCCCGGGCCAGCCGCGCCCGCTTTTCCTCCGCCGTGGCGGGGAGGTCCAGCTCAAAGACCCGCAGTCCCTCCGCCCAGGGCGGTCTTCGATAAGCGAAGCTGTCGTAGCCCGCGCCCAGGATCAGGTACTGTCCCACGCCGCCGGCTGCGGCGGTGCGCAGCGCCTCCTCCGCGAAGGCCGCCCGGCCCAGGGGAGAGGGGGCCAGCTGCCGCCCCACGATCCGGCGCAGGGCTTCCTCCTCCGACCCCTGAAAGCCGGGAAGGAAGAAGGAAACGCCTGCGGTGAGATACCCGGCGATCTGCCGGTATTCCTCCTCCCCCAGCAGCGTCCCGGCCACGCTGTCGTCAAATATTTTCACCTCATAGGTTTTTGCATGGAAGGCCCTCGCGAACAAACTCATTTTCGCCGTCATACTGGCGGACTCCATATCACGTCACCTCCGTATGTTATATACACCCGGGGGCCGAACCGTACAAGTCTTGAAATTTGGGCCGTTTTGTGGTATAGTGAGCTCACAAAAGTGAAAATTCGACACAAAAAACAATGGTCCGCGGGCAGTTCGCCCGCGGACCGTTTTGCTCGCAGCCGCGTCCTTTACGCTTCCGCCTCCAGCGCCCGCCGGGCGTGGTCGAGATAGAGCGCCGCGTTCCGGCGGATGCCCTCGATCTCCTCCTCCCGGAGCGCACGCACCACCTTGGCGGGAGAGCCCATCACCAGACTGCCTGCCGGTATGTCCGCGGAGCCGGTGAGCAGCGCGCCCGCGCCTATCACGCAGTTATCTCCCACTCTGGCGCCGGAGAGCAGGATAGCCCCCATACCGATGAGGCAGTTGTCTCCCACGGTGCAGCCGTGGACGATGGCTCCGTGGCCCACGGTGCAGCCCCGGCCCAGCCGCAGCGCCTCGTGCAGCACCGCGCAGTCCTGAATGTTGCTTTCCTCGTCCACGCAGATGGCGCCCTCGTCGCCCCGCAGCACCGCGTTGTGCCAGACGCTGCACCCACGGCCCAGCCGCACGTCTCCCACGACCTGCGCGCCGGGGGCGATATAGATATCTCTCTCAAAATCGCTGTTCATATCCATCCTCCTTTGCGCCGAAAGCGTTTTCTCTATCATAGCGGATGGGGCGGCGCGGCGCAAGGGGTTTTCGGAAGGATGCAAAAAATGCCAAGGTACCTTGACAAATGCCGGGCGGTGGGGTATGATGCAGCGGTACGGAAATCTGCCGGGAGGGAGAGAGACATGGGAAGGAACGAAGAACAGACCTGCCGCGTCCGCCGCAAGGCGCGGTATGACGCGGCGGACGTGAACGGCAAGCTCATCATCCGCCTGCGGGATATCAGCCACACCATGCGCCGGCTATACGAGGGCCGGGGCAGTCAGAAGCAGATTTTGATACGCCTGTGGGAGGACGGCCCTGTGACCCAGCGGGCGCTGACGGAGCGGCTGGGCATACAGCCCGGCTCCGCCAGCGAGGTCATCGCGAAGCTGGAAAACGCGGGACTCATTACCCGCATACCCAGCGAAACGGACCGCCGGACCGCCGACGTGATCCTGACGGAGAGCGGCAAAGCGACGGCCCGGGAGGCAGCGGAGCAGCGCCGCCGGCGGCATGAGGAGATGTTCTCCTGCCTGACAGGGGAGGAGAAAACGGCGCTGCTCGCCCTGCTCGACAAGGTCCATGCCGACTGGGAGCAGCGCTATCAGGATACCGGGGAGCGGGAGCGCGGCGGGGACGCTGGCCGCCCCCGTGGTCCTCACGGCCACCACGGCCACCACGCCGCGGCGGACCGTTCGGAAGGGAGCGTGTGAGCGGATGTGGAAATATATCAGGCGCTATCTGCCCTTCGGCATCATCGCCGCGCTGTTCATGGTGGGCGAGGTGCTGATGGACCTGATCCAGCCGGGCATCATGAGCCGCATCGTGGACGAGGGCGTGCTGGGGCTGAACAGCGGCGGCGTGGGCAATCTGCACGTCATCTGGACGTTGGGCGGACGGATGATCGGTCTGGTACTGTTCGGCGGGCTGTGCGGGTCGCTGAACAACGTGTTCGCGCATATCACGGGGCAGAATATCGGCAATGAGATACGGAAGGACTGCTTCCGCCGGATCATGGCCTTTTCCTTCCCGCAGCTGGACCGCTTCGGCACCGCGTCCCTCATCACCCGAGTGACCAACGATATCACCCAGGTGCAGAACTTTGTGGCGCTGTTCGTCCGGGGCATGATCCGCACTTCGCTTCTCATGTTCGGCAGTATGTACTTCATGTTCCGCCTGAACCGGGATTTCGGACTGGTGGTGCTGTGCGCGTTTCCCTTCATCGTGGGCTGTCTCGCGTTCTGCCTCGCCAAAGCGAATCCCCTGTTCACCAAGCTGCAGGCCCAGCTGGACGCGATCAACGCCATCATGCAGGAGGACGTCTCCGGCATCCGCATCGTCAAGGCCTGCGTGCGGGAGGCCTATGAGAAGCTGCGCTTCGGAAAGGCCAACGATGCGCTGGTGAAAACGCAGCTCCATGTGCTGGTGATCTTCGCCTTTATGAACCCCGTGATCAACGCCCTGATGTATCTGGTGGTGGCGGCGATCCTGGTGGTGGGCTCCTTTGAGGTGGGGGGCGGCGGAGCCACGCCGGGCAACATCATGGCGGCCATCACCTACACCACCCAGCTTCTCAACGGCATACTGATGCTCGTCATGCTGTTTCAGAACATTTCCAGGGGCCTCGCCTCCTGGAAGCGTGTGAAAGAGGTGTTGCACAGCGAGCCGGAGCTGCGGGACGGCGATTTTGACGGCGAGACCGAGCAGCGCGGCGAGATCGAGTTCCGGAACGTCTCCTTCGCCTATCCCGGCACCGACCGGCTGGTGCTGGAGGGGATCAATCTCACCGTCCACCGGGGCGAGACGGTGGCCATCATGGGCGCTACCGGCTGCGGCAAGACGACGCTCATAAACCTCGTCCCCCGCTTTTACGACGTGACGGAGGGCGCCGTTTTAGTGGACGGCGTGGATGTGCGGGAGTACCGGCAGACGGCGCTGCGGCGAAAGGTGGCCGAGGCGCTGCAAAAGAGCGAGCTGTTCAGCGTCCCCATCGGGGAGAACATCGCCTGGGGCGCGCCGGGAGCCGGGCCGGAGGCGGTGCAGGCCGCCGCCGTGACCGCGCAGGCGGATGAATTCATCTCCGCGACGCCGGAGGGGTATGATACTCCGGTGGCGGAGCGGGGCATGAGCCTTTCCGGCGGGCAGAAGCAGCGCCTTTCCATCGCCCGGGCGGTTTTGAAGGAGGCGGAGATCCTGATCTTCGACGACGCCACCAGCGCTCTGGACCTGAAAACGGAGGCGTCGCTCTACGACGCGCTGGAGACAGCCCATCCCGGCGCGACGAAGCTTATCGTGGCCCAGCGCATCGCCTCGGTGCGCCGGGCGGACAGGATCGTGGTGCTGGAAAACGGCAGAATCGCGGCGGTGGGCAGCCACGCGGAGCTGCTGGCCTCCTGCGCCGTGTACCAGGACATCTACCGTTCCCAGATCGGAGAGGAGGGCGAGGAGCATGAATGAGGATAAGCAGCGGAAGCTGGAGCTGCGGAATATCCCCGGGATGCGCGGCCGGGAGCGCTTTGTGGAGGTGGAGCACGCCGAAAACGCGGGAGCGACCCTCAAACGCATGGCCGCCTACTTCGTGCGGGAAAAAGGGATGCTCCTCTGTATGCTGGCGGCGGTGGTCTTCGGCACCCTTTGCGGCGTATGCGCGCCGAGCCTGCAAAGCCGGGCCATCGACATCATCGCGGGGACGAAGGAGGGAAGCCTCCCCGTGACCCTCGCCATGATGCTGGGGGCCTACCTCCTTTACAGCGGCAGCCAGCTTTTGCAGGGCCTGTTCAGCGCAAAGCTCAGCCAGCGCATCGTAAAGCGGATGCGCGAGGAGCTGTTCGGGAAGATCGTGGACCTGCCCATCCGCTATCTGGACGGCCACTCCCACGGCGATATCATGAGCCGCATGACCAACGACGTGGAGAACATCTCCTCCACCGTCTCCCAGTCCCTGCCGTCCATGTGCTCCGGCGTGCTGACCATCGCCGGCACGGTGGCGGTCATGCTGTGGTACTGCTGGCAGCTGGCGCTGCTGAGCTGCGCCACGGTGCTTTTGACGCTGCTCGCCACCAAGATCCTCTCCGGCAAGGTGCGGAAATTCTCCCGCCGGCGGCAGATGCTGCTGGGCCAGCTCAACGGCACGGTGGAGGAAATGGTCTCCGGCTACCGCACGGTGGTGGCCTATAACCATCAGGACATCACCACGGAGGAGTTCTGCGAAACGTCCGATTCCCTGACCAAGGCGGGTATCCGGACGGATATTTTCAGCGGCGTCATGGGGCCTATCATGAACTGCATCGGCAACATAGGCTTTGTCATCATCGCGGCCTTCGGCGGCTATTTCTCCGTGCGGGGCCTGATCTCCGTGGGCGTGATTTCCGCCTTCATCGTCTACGCCAAGCAGTTCAGCCGGCCCATCAACGAGCTGGCCCAGATCTACGGCCAGCTGCAGACCGCCGTGGCGGGAGCGGAGCGCGTGTTCACCGTTCTGGACGAGGCGGGCGAGGAGGCCGGCGGAGAGCCGCTGGCGGAGGAGGAGACGGCGGCGGTCTCGTTCCGCGACGTGCAGTTCTCCTACACGCCCGGCCATCCGGTTCTGCGGAATTTCACGCTGACGGTGCCCTCCGGCAAGACTGTGGCGCTGGTGGGAGCCACGGGCAGCGGCAAGACCACGGTGGTAAACCTGCTGCTGCGCTTTTACGATATCGACGGCGGCGAGATACGGATAAACCGGCAGGATATCGGGCAGGTTTCCCGGCAAAGCCTGCGGCGGGACGTCGCCATCGTGCTGCAGGACACGGTGCTTTTCAGCAGCAGCGTGCGGGACAATCTGACCTACGGCAACGAAAACGCCACGGAGGAGGAGCTGAAACGGGCGGTGGAAATGAGCCGCTGTAAGGAACTGATCGAGCAGCTGCCCCAGGGCTACGGCACCGTGCTGACGGGCGCGGGAGAAAACATCAGCCAGGGACAGCGGCAGCTGCTGGCCATCGCCCGGGCCTTTGTGGCGGACCCGAGGATCCTCATTCTGGACGAAGCCACCTCCAACGTGGACACCCGCACGGAAAAGGCCATTCAGGACGCCATGCGGCTGGTCATGCAGGGACGCACCAGCATTGTCATCGCCCACCGCCTCTCCACCATCCGGGACGCGGACCTCATCGTGGTCATGGACCACGGCGAGATCGTGGAGAGCGGCGACCATGAGACGCTGCTGGCGCAAAAGGGCAAATACTATGAGCTGTATATGACGCAGTATGCCGGCTTCGCCACATAAGGGCGGGCAGGTATCTGCGCAATAGTATAAAGGAGGAACAAATATGCAAAACATGGACATTTCCACGATGAACGTGGACGACGCGGCGGTGATCTCGCTGAGAAAGAGCGGTCACTTCCTCCACCACAGCGCCGGTGCCGACAAGGGCAGGACCAACGCGGAGCTGATGGCGGCGCTGACGGAGGAGGAGAAGAAGACCCTCACCGAGCTGCTGCAAAAGTGCCTGCGCAGCTGGGAGACGCTGTAAAGGCGGAGGCTTTGGCAGACTAAGCGCGCAGGGCGCGGGCCGGTCTCCGGCCCCGAAAATACGACAAGACCGGCGCGGCCATCAGCCGCGCCGGTCTGTCTGTTTGTGCTGTGCGCCCCGCTGCGGGACTCAGGTATTACTCCGCCATGCGGGCGATGGCCCGGGCGTAGATGCGGGCGGCGTCCCGCAGCTCCCGGCGGGAGATATACTCATCCGCCTGATGGGCCCGGGCAGGCGCATCCAGAGGCTCCGGGCCGAAGGCCAGGAAATTCGGCATCACCTTGGCGTAGGTGCCGCCGCCGATGACGCGGGGCTCCGAGCGGTCGCCGGTGACGTCCCGGTAGCTTTCCAGCAGCTTGCCCGCCAGAGGGTGGTCCGCGCCGAGATACAGCGGCTCCTGATACATACCGGGGGTGAAGGCAAAGCCGTTTTCTTCTGCCACGCGGGAGAAAATGGGGAGATAACGCTCGCCCTTGTCCGTCAGGCGGAAGCGCAGATCGCAGGTGAGGGTGAAGCCGCTTTCCGTGAAGCGGCAGACCGTGGGCGCGTGGGTGGTGCGGGACAGCTCGTCCTCCCCCGCCACGCCGAACTGTGTGCCGAAGCAGTCATCCTCCGTGAGCTGGGCCAGAGCGTCCACTGCCCGCTTTGCCTCCGCAGGGCCAAAGGAGAGGGAGGCGAGGCAGCGCAGCAGACGGCTCAGGGCGTTGACGCCCTCCTCCGGCGTGGAGGCGTGGGCCGCCGTGCCCACGGCGGTGATGACGGTTTCATTGCCCCGCTGCGCTACGGAAATGCCCTCCTGCCCGGGCAGGGGGCCGTCAAAGTCCAGCAGCACGGCCTCCGCCTTGGCGGGGACCACGTTGGCGGCGCTGCCGGCGGCAAGCCGGGCCAGCCGGGGGCCGTGCTCCGCCGGCGTCCAGCTGGCGGAGAACTGGTGGTGCATGATGCCCTTCTCGCCTACGATCAGGGGCCACTCCGCGTCCGGGGTGAAGCCGCAGGAGGGCGGCGGACAGTGCTGGCGGTAATGGGCCATGCAGGCCATGCCGGTCTCCTCGTTGCAGCCGAAGATGAAGCGCACGGTCTTGCGCAGGGGCACGCCCGCGTCCGCCAGGGCCTTGGCCCCGAAGAGCGCGGCCAGCATGGGGCCCTTGTCGTCCATGGTGCCGCGGCCGTAGATGCGGTCCTCCACCACCTCGGGGGCGAAGGGAGGATGGGCCCAGTCGGCGGCGTCCGCCGGCACCACGTCCAGATGGCCCAGCACGCCCACCTGCTCCGCCGTTTCGCCGGGAAGGTCGGCGTAGCCGCAGTAGCCCTCCATATCGCAGGTGACAAGGCCCAGGGAATCGCAGAGCGCCAGCGCCTTGTCCAGCGCCCGCCGCACGTCCTTGCCAAAGGGCGCGCCCGGCCCCGCGCTTTCTCCCTCCACCGAGGGGATGGCCGCAAGCTCCATCAGCGCCTGCTCCATTTGAGGCATATATCCGTCGATGATGGCGTCGACTTTCCTGAAATCCGTCATGACACGGCTCCTTTCAAAGTGGAATGGGACGGCGCAGGCAGGACCGCCGCGGTCCGTCCCGCTCCATTTAAGCACAGTTTTTCCCAAAGGTCAACGAAAAGGCGGCGGGATTCATATCAGCAGGCTCAGCGCCGCGAGGGCCGCGCTGAGGACGGCCTGCAGGGCCTTGCCCGGGAAGTACCACCGGCCGCTGAGACCCGCCGGGACGAAGAAAGCCATGGACTGGGCGTGGACGGAGAGACCGCCCCAGCCCGTGAGGAACGCCGCGAGGACGAAGCCCGCCGCTGTGGCGGGCAGGGCGGAAGCGCCGGAAAACAGCTCGATCAGGCCGAGGAGCAGTGGGCCGCCGCCAAGGAGCTTCACGGGCCGGAGCAGCACGGAAAACAGCAGCACGAAGCCGCAGACGCTGAGAAAGGCGGAAAAGCCGCTCTGCACCGCGTCCACGAAAGCGGCGGAAAAGGGGAGCCGCTTGCGCGGCAGGGCGTGAAACGCGGAGGGAGCGCAGCTTTTTCGCGGCCGCAGCAGCAGACCCGTGAGCAGGGCGGCTAAAACGTGGATGAGGTACAGCTGCAGGCCCACCGCGGCGCTGCCGAAGCGCTCCGCCCCCACAAAGGAGAGAAGAAAGGCCGGGCCGCAGTTGTTGCAGAAGCCCAGCAGCCGCTCCGCCTCCTCCCGGGAGCAGAGATGGTTTTCATACAGCTCGCTTACCGCCCTCGCGCCGGAGGGATAGCCCCCGATGAGCCCCAGGGCGAAGGCTCCGGCCCCGCTGCCGCTGAGCCCGAACAGGGCGGTCATGAGCGGCGAAAGCAGCCGTCCCAGCGTCTCGGAAACGCCGAGAGAGAGCAGCAGCGAGCTTAATACAAAAAAGGGAAAGAGGGACGGCAGCACCGAGCCGAAGCAGAGCGCCGTCCCCTCCGCCACCGCGAGACGCACCTCCCGCGAGCCGAGGAGCAGTCCCGCGCCCGCGAGGAGGAGCGCCGCGGTGAGAAGCAGCCGAAATACGCGCCGCAGAGCGCATCACCTCCGTCTCCACCCTATGCGGCGGAGCGCGGCGGCATGAGGGGACAGGCAAGTTTTTTCCGCGCCGCTCATACAGTGGGGAGATGAAAGGGGCGGTGCGGATTGGCGAAACGGCGAAGAGGAGAGGCGGCGCTGGCGCGCTGCGCGGAGGCGATGGACCTGCCGGCGGACGTGGTGGCGGGCCTGCCGCGCATCGAGCTGACGGCGGGGCGGGAGCTGTATCTGGTCCGCCACCAGGGCATCCTGTCCTACAGCGAGACGGAGATCGACGTGAACGCGGGAGAGCTTTTAGTACGCGTCTCGGGGGAGGGACTGCAGCTCCTCGCCATGACGGAGGAGGAGCTTCGCATCGGCGGAGAGGTCACGAAGGTGGAGCTGCTGCGGTGAAGGGAGGGTACGCGGAATGCTGATGAACCGGCTTTTACACCTGGCCGAGGGAAAGGTGCGCGTCCGGGTGGAGTCCGCCTTTCCAGAGCGGGTGATGAACCTTATGAGCAGCCACGGCCTGCGCTTCTGGGACGTACAGTGGCGTTCGGCGCTGGAGTTTTCCTGCACCGTCTCCCGGAAGGACTACCGGCGGCTGCGGGAGCTGACGGAGAACCTCGGCTGCGCCGTCACGGCGGAGAGCCGCCGGGGCGCGCCCTACTTCGCCCGGCGCTTTCGCCGCCGCTGCGCGCTGGTGGCGAGCCTGGCCCTGGCGGTGATGGCGCTGGCGCTGGGGTCGTTCTGCATCTGGGA
Source organism: Oscillospiraceae bacterium (assembly GCA_051867615.1). GTDB lineage: Bacteria > Bacillota > Clostridia > Oscillospirales > Oscillospiraceae > RGIG5472. Next base: position 12,700 of record JBJDYU010000012.1, read on the forward strand.
CTTTGAGATCGAGGGCGAGACGGAAGTGAGCGACGAGGAGATATTGCGCACGCTCTCCCAGTACGGCGTGCGGCTGGGGGCCTTCGGCCTTTCCATCGACTCTGAGGAGCTGCGCAACCATGTGCTGCTGGACCTGCCGGAGCTGAGCTGGATCGCCGTGAACGTCAGCGGCTTCAAGGCCCATGTGCAGGTGCGCCCCCGGCTGCGGACGCCCGAGATCGTGGACGCGGAGACGCCGGTGAACATCGTCGCCCGCTGCGACGGCGTGGTGCAGAAGATCGAGCCGCTGGGCGGAGAGGCGGTGGTGCTGCCGGGGACCACGGTGAAGGAGGGGGACCTGCTCATCAGCGGGGCCTCCGACCGGGGCGGCGCGGAGGTGCAGCTGCTGGCCGCCATGGGCCGGGTGGAGGCCCGGACCTGGTACACTCTCACGGCGGAGCTGCCCCTGACCGTGCGGGAAAAATGTTATACCGGGGAGGAGAAGTCCACCCTGTCTCTCTGCTTTGGCAGCCGCCTGATAAAAATTTTCGGGAACAGTAGCTATTGCGAGGGGGAATATGATAAAATAACAAATAGAACGAAATGGGACCTGTTCGGCCTGTTGTCCCTGCCGGTGAGCACCGTGCGGGAGAGCCTCCGTTTTTACGAGACGGAGGAGCGGGCCGTCCCCGCCGCGGAAGCGAAGGCGGCGGGGGAGGAGCTGCTGCAGGCGTATCTTGCCACGCTCCTGGGGGAGGACGGCAGCGTTCTGGCGCAGCTCTGCACGGCGGAGGAGCGCTCAGGCGTTCTGCGCGTCACCCTCCGGGCGGAGTGCCTGGAGCAGATCGGCCGGGCGGTGGCCCTGCCTGCGGCGTAAGACTGCGGGAAACTGCGCAAAGGAGGATGCAGATGGAACAGCGCATCGGGATCGAACGGATGGAGGAAGCGGTCAATATCTTCGGCTCCTTCGATGAGAACATCCGCTTGCTGGAGGCGGAGCTTCATGTGTCGGTGACGAGCCGGGAGGGGGAGCTGGTGATCCGCGGCGAAGCGGAGGACACCATGCTGGCCGCCAAGGCCATCGGCGCGCTGCTGACGCTCTCCGCCAAGGGAGAGGGCATCAGCGAGCAGCACGTGCGCTATGTCATCGGTCTTGCCCGCAGCGGGCAGGAGGACCGGGTCTCCGAGCTGACCCAGGACGTGATCTGCATCACCTCCAAGGGCCGCCCGGTGAAGCCCAAGACCATCGGCCAGAAGCAGTATGTGGATTCCATCCTGCGCAACACCGTCACCATCGGCGTGGGCCCCGCGGGCACGGGCAAGACCTATCTCGCGGTGGCGGCGGCGGTGGCGGCCTTCCGGGAAAAGCAGATCAACCGCATCATCCTGACCCGTCCCGCCGTGGAGGCGGGAGAGAGGCTGGGCTTTCTGCCGGGAGATCTGCAGAGCAAGGTGGACCCGTACCTCCGGCCGCTGTATGACGCGCTGTTCGATATGCTGGGGGCGGAGACCTACGCCAAGTATCTCGAGCGGGGCAACATCGAGGTGGCGCCCCTGGCCTATATGCGCGGCCGCACGCTGGACGACAGCTTCATCATTCTCGACGAGGCGCAGAACACCTCCCGGGAGCAGATGAAAATGTTCCTCACCCGCATGGGTTTCGGCTCCAAGGTGGTCATCACCGGCGACGTGACCCAGATCGACCTGCCCGGCGACAAGGTCAGCGGCCTGAAGGAGGCGCTGAAGGTGCTCGACGGCGTGGAGGGCGTGGGCATCAGCCGTCTGGACGAGAAGGACGTGGTGCGCCACGTCATGGTGCAGCGCATCATCAAGGCGTATGAGGATTACGAGCAGGCGAAAAACGGCGGAAAGGGGCGGCGGTAAGATGGCGAAGCGGCATTACATCCCCATCACCGCGGACGTGGAAGGCGTGGGCGAGGGCCGGCGGGCCTTCCTCCGACGGGTCATCCGCACGGCCCTTACGGCGGAGGGCGTGACGCTCCCCTGCGAGGTGGACGTGTGCCTGACGGACGACGAGGGCATCCGGGAAATTAACCGGGAGATGCGGCAGGTGGACAGGCCCACGGACGTGCTGAGCTTTCCCATGTTCGACTTTACGCCCGGCGAGCCGCCCACGGAGGCGGACGAGGAGCTGCTGGACCCCGCCACGGGCCTGCTGCCCTTGGGCGACATGGCCATTTCTTTCGAGCGGGTGCAGGCCCAGGCGGCGGAGTACGGCCATTCCCGCCGCCGGGAGCTGGCCTATCTCGCGGTGCATTCCGTCCTCCATCTGCTGGGCTACGACCATCTGGACGAGGGGCCGATGAAGGCGCAGATGCGTGAGCGTGAGGAGGCCATCATGGCGGAGCTGGGCCTTGCGCGGTAAAAAAGGAGCGGACAGGAGCGCGGAAGCGCTCCTGTTTTTTTATGCCGCGAAAGGTACCGCAAACGAAAATATTTTGAGATTTATATTCCGGTAACGGTAATACTGTGGTATACTATATTCTGAATCAATATGTCCCGGCCAAATGCTCACTGCCGGGCGGGCGGCGCGGAGCCGCCCGGGATTTTACGTTCAAAAGAAAGTTGAGGATCATCTATGACGACGAAAAACGCTATGATCACCGTCTGCGGCCGGCCCAACGTGGGCAAGTCCAGCCTGACCAACGCGCTGGTGGGGGAGAAGATCGCCATCGTCAGCAGCAAGCCCCAGACCACTCGGAACCGCATTTCCGGCGTGGTGAACCGGGGGGACACCCAGTTCGTGCTGCTGGACACGCCGGGCCTGCACAAGGCCCGCAACCGCCTGGGCGACTACATGGTGAAGGTGGTGCAGGAGAGCGTGGCGGATGTGGACGCGGTGCTGCTGCTGGTGGAACCGATCCCCCATGTGGGCGCGCCGGAGCAGGCCCTCATCGACCGCATCCGCGCCGAGCGGCTTCCTGCCATTCTGGTCATCAATAAGATCGACACAGTGCAGAACAAGGAGGATCTGCTGGCGGTCATCGCCGCCTACAGCGCGGTGCATGATTTTGACGCGGTGGTACCCGTCTCCGCCGTGACCGGCGACGGCCTGCCTCAGCTGCTGCAGGAGATGGAGAAGTACGCCCAGGACGGCCCCCAGCTTTTCCCGGACGGTCAGACCACCGATCAGCCGGAGCGGCAGGTGGTGGCGGAGATTCTGCGGGAGAAGCTGCTGCGCAATCTCGACAAGGAGATCCCTCACGGCACCGCCGTGGAGGTGAACCGCTTCATCGAGCGGGAGGACGGCGTCATCGAGGTGGACGCCACCATCTACTGCGAAAAGGCCAGTCACAAGGGCATCATCATCGGCAAGGGCGGCGAGATGCTCAAGCGCATCAGCACCCATGCCCGGGAGGATATGGAGCGCTTCATGGGCGCGAAAATTTACCTCCAGACCTGGGTAAAGGTGAAGGAGAACTGGCGGGACAATCTGAACTATGTGCGCGGCTTCGGCTACAACGAGAAATAAGACGGCGAAGCGGCGGAAAGGAACCAATAGTATGGATAAGAGAACAGACGTGGTCATCATCGGCGCGGGCCCGGCGGGCATCTTCACCGCCATGGAAATGCTGCGCAAGGGAAGTCGGCAGAAAATTTTGCTGGTGGAGAAGGGCGCGGCGGTGGAAAACCGCCACTGTCCCAAGGACAGGGCCAAAAAGTGCCTGAACTGCAAGCCCTACTGCCATATCACCACCGGCTTTTCAGGCGCCGGCGCCTTTTCCGACGGCAAGCTCTCCCTCTCCTCGGAGGTGGGCGGCTCGCTGCCGGAGCTGATCGGTGACGAGCTGGCGCAGGAGACTATTGCATACGCGGATAAGATTTACCTCGAGTTCGGCGCGGACGAACACGTGGAGGGCCTTGGCAACGAGGAGGAGAAAAAGCAGATCCGTCTCAGGGCCATCCACGCGGGACTGAAGCTGGTGGACTGCCCCATCCGCCACATGGGCACGGAAAAGGCCCAGCAGATCTATTACGGCATCGAGCAGTACCTGCTGCAAAACGGCGTGGAGATTCTGTTCGGCTATGAGTGCGTGGACCTGGTGCTGGAGGGGGAGTGCTGCAAGGGCGTGAACCTCCGCAGGGGAAGCGAGGAGCTGTTCGTGGAGGCCAAGCGCACCGTGGTGGCCACGGGCCGCCGGGGCGCGGACTGGCTGGAGAAGATCTGCGAGGGCCACGGCATCGCCCATCAGCCCGGCACGGTGGATATCGGCGTCCGGGTGGAGGTCCGCAACGAGGTCATGGAAAAGGTGAACCGGGTGCTGTACGAGTCCAAGCTCGTGGGCTATCCCCAGCCCTTCAAGAACAAGGTGCGCACCTTCTGCCAGAATCCCGGCGGCTTTGTCAGTCAGGAGAACTACGACAACAATCTGGCGGTGGTCAACGGCCATTCCTTCAAGGAGCTGAAGTCCTCCAACACGAATCTGGCCATTCTGGTGTCGCACAACTTCTCCGTTCCCTTCAACCAGCCCATCGCCTACGCCCAGAAGGTGGGCGAGCTGACCAATATGCTGGCCAACGGGCAGATCCTGGTGCAGCGCTTCGGCGACATTCTGGACGGCAAGCGCACCTGGGCCAAGGAGCTGGCCCAGTCCAACATCCGGCCCACGCTGCCGGACGCGGTGGCGGGCGACATCACCGCCGCCATGCCCTACCGCGCCATGGTGAACATCATCAATTTCATGAAGGCCATGGACGTGGTGGTGCCGGGCTTCGCCGCGTATGAGACGCTGCTGTACTCCCCGGAGCTGAAGTTCTATTCCAACCGCGTGAAGATGGACGAGCATTTCAACACCAACATCGCGGGGCTGCACTGCCTGGGCGATTCCAGCGGCTGGACCCGGGGCTTGATGATGGCCTCCGTCATGGGCGTGCTCATGGGCCGGGAGATCGTGGCGGCGGAGCAGGCGGAAGCATAAATTGGCATGAGTAGACCGGCGGCGTCCGGCGGAAGCTATCCTCAGACACAAAACTCTGAGGAGGGTGAGGCGTATGGACGCGGCCGTGTGCTGGCGTATCTTTCAGATGACCGGCGCGCCGGAGTACTATGTGCTGTACCGGCACATGATGCCGGAGGAGCCGCCGGGGGAGGCGTGAGCGTCCCCGGCGCGGAGCGGGGAGCATTGGGATGGCGGTATACGAGGTGTTTCGCGGTCTGGTGCTGCGCCAGACGGAGACAAAGGAAGCCGACAAAATTCTGACGGTGCTGACGGCGGAAAAGGGCAAGCTCTCGGTCATCGCCCGGGGAGCCCGCCGCCGGGGCAGCCGTCTCGCCGCGGCGGCGCAGCTGCTGGTCTATTCGGAAATGACGGCCTATCAGAGCCGTGACTGGTATATGCTGACGGAGGCCTCCACCCTCCAGCTTTTCCCCGGCCTGCGGACGGATGTGGAGCGCCTGGCTCTCGCGAGCTATTTCGCGGAGCTGACGGAGACGGTGACGCAGGAGGGGGAACCGGCGGGAGAGCTGCTGCCGCTGCTGCTCAACGCCCTCTATGCCTTGGGGGAGCTGAAAAAGCCGCCCATGCAGGTGAAGGCCGCCTTTGAGCTGCGGCTGCTGTCCCTCTCGGGCTTCGCGCCCATGCTGGAGGGCTGCGTCCGCTGCGGCGCGGCGGTGGAAGATGGCGCGCTGCTGGATGTGGCGGCGGGCTGCGTCCTCTGCCCCGATTGCGGCGCGCAGGGCTTCGGCCTGCGGCCCCTCTCCGGCGCGGCTCTTGCCGCAGCAAGGCATATCGTGGGCTGCGAAGCGAAGAAGCTTTACGCTTTTTCCCTGCCGGAGGAGGACCTGCGGCAGCTCTCGCTTGCCTGCGAGGACTTTTGCCTGACGCAGCTGGAGCGCCGCTTCCGCACGCTGGATTTCTATAAATCCCTGTAAATTCGACAACTTACAGTAGTATTTTGCACTTATACTACATACCGTATTCGCTGAGCCGCCTTTTCGGCGGGCATGGGAGAATCGCTATGACGGATATGTTTGAAAAATCCATGGAAAAGCTGGAGCTGCCCCGGGTGCTGGAGCTGCTGGCCCAGCTGGCCGTGAGCGACGCGGCCAAGGCCAAGGCCCGGGCGCTGCGTCCGGAGACGGAGCGCGCCGAGGTGCTGCGGCTGCAGGAGGAGACGGAGGCGGCCAAGGGCTTCATCGGCCTGCGGGGCAGCCCGTCCTTCGCCGGGGTGAAGGACGTGGGAGAGGCGCTGGACCGGGCGGATAGAGGCGGTATGCTGAACACCCGGGAGCTGCTGGATATCGCGGGGCTGCTCACCGCCGCCCGGCGGGCGTCGGAGTATCTGGAGGCCGCCAGCAGCCACAAGACGGTGCTGGACCAGCTGTTTTTGTCCCTCCGCCCCCAGAAATATCTGGAGGAACACATTCACGCCTGTATTTTGAGCGAGGATGAGATCGCGGACGGCGCCAGCGCGGAACTGGCGGACATCCGGCGGCATATGCGGGCCGCGGCGGCGAAAAGCCGCGCCATCCTGCAGAAGATCGTCTCCTCCCCGAGCTACGCCCGCATTCTGCAGGAGAGCCTTGTGACGGAGCGCAACGGCCGCTTCGTGGTGCCGGTGAAGGCCGAGTGCCGGGGCGAGATGCCGGGACTGGTGCACGACGTGTCCTCCTCCGGAGCCACGGTGTTCGTGGAGCCCCTGAGCGTGGTGCAGGCGAACAACGAGCTGCGGGAGCTGGAGAGCAAGGAGAAAAAGGAGATCGAGCGCATCCTGCGCCTTCTCAGCGCCGAGGCCGCGGGAGCGAGGGAGCAGACGCTCTGGAACTACAACGTGCTGGTGCAGCTGGATCTGATCTTCTCCAAGGGGGAGCTCGCCTACAAGATGAAGGGCGTGCAGCCGGAGCTCACGGGCGGCAGCAGCATCGTGCTGCGCCGGGCGCGGCATCCGCTGCTGGACAGCGCCAAGGCCGTGCCGATCTCGGTGGAGCTGGGGCGGCGCTTCGATACCCTTGTCATCACCGGCCCCAACACCGGCGGCAAGACCGTGACGCTGAAGACGCTGGGCCTGCTGACCCTCATGGCCCAGTGCGGTTTGCAGATCCCGGCGGACGACGGCAGCAGCCTCGGCGTGTTCGACCGGGTGCTGGCGGACGTGGGAGACGAGCAGAGCATCGAGCAGAGCCTTTCCACCTTCTCCGCCCATATGGTGAACATCGTGCAGATCATGGAGGAGGCGGGCGAACGGAGCCTTGTCCTCTTTGACGAGCTGGGGGCGGGCACCGACCCGGTGGAGGGCGCGGCCCTCGCCATCGCCATCATCGAGAGCATCCGGGAGAAGGGGGCCAAGGCCGCCGCCACCACCCACTACGCGGAGCTGAAGACCTACGCCATGACCACGGAGGGGGTGGAGAACGCCTCCTGCGAGTTCGACGTGGAGACCCTCCGGCCCACCTACCGCCTGCTCATCGGCGTGCCGGGCAAGTCCAACGCCTTTGCCATCTCCCGGCGGCTGGGTCTGGAGGAGTACGTCATCGACCGGGCGCGACAGCAGATGGGGAGCGACAGCCTGCGCTTTGAGGACGTGCTGACGGAGCTGGAGCGCAAGCGTCAGGCGCTGGAAAAGGAGCAGGCGGAGACGGAGCGGCTGCGCCTGCAGCGGGAGGAGGACGCCCGCAAGGCCCGGGAATTCCGCGAGCAGATGGAGCGGGCCCGGGACAACGCCCGGAAAAAGGGCGAGAGCGAGGCCAAGCGTCTGCTGCAGGAGGCCCGCAGCGCCACGGATCAGGTGTTTCAGGAGCTGAAGGAGCTGCGTCGGCAGCAGGAAAAGGAGCAGAGCTGGCAGGCGGTGAACGAGAGCCGCGTGGAGCTGCGTTCCCAGCTGAACGCTTTGGAGGAGCGCATCGGCCACCGGGAGGAGGACAGCGAGCCCATCCCCAAGCCCAGCCGTCCCATCCGGGCGGGAGACCGGGTGGAGTTTCCCGGCGTCCGCACCGCGGCGGAGGTGGTGAGCGTCAAGGACGGCGTGCTGACCCTTCGCGCGGGCAGCATGAAGCTCACGGCCAAGGCCGACGAGGTGCGCCTGATCGAGGAGGCGGAGCTGCCGAAACCGAAAAAACCGGCCCAAAGCCATCTCGGCGGCGTGCGGGTCATCGGCAGCGTCCGGGCCGCGTCGGAGCTGGATATCCGGGGCATGGACTCCCTGGAGGCGGAGGCGGTGGTCTCCCAGTACCTGGACAGCGCGGTGATGGGCAAGCTCAACACCGTCACCATCATCCACGGTAAGGGCACCGGCGTACTGCGCAAGGCCGTGCAGCAGATGCTGCGGCGTGACCCGCGGGTCAAGAGCTTCCGCCTGGGCGTTTACGGCGAAGGCGAGGCCGGCGTGACAGTGGTGGAGCTGAAGTGAGCCTCCGCCGGAAAGCGCGAAAAAGTGGCGAAAATGACGCCGTTTTGCTTGAATTTTACGACAAGAAACAAGGTTTTGGCCATTTTGTATGAAACGATTGCAACCCTCACGGCGGAAATACCGGAATTTGTGAAAAAACGACATTGACGTTGGGGGGAGAATTTCGTATCATGTTAACAGAGTGCCGGAATGTGTGAAAAGGAGATATGACTATGTATACGCAGGAAGTCACCGTCACCAACGAGGTTGGTCTGCACGCGAAACCCGCTACGTATTTTATCCAGAAGGCGAACGAATTCCAGAGCGGCATTTGGGTCGAGAAGGATGAGCGCCGTGTCAACGCCAAGAGCCTGCTGGGCGTGCTGTCTCTCGGCATCGTCCAGGGTACGGCCATCACCCTGATCGCCGACGGCTCCGACGAGGAAGCCGCCGTGAAGGCGCTGGCGGAGCTGGTCAACAGCGGTTTGGAAAAGTAAAAATCCACTATGCCGGAAAGGCTGCCCGCTTGGGCAGCCTTTTTTCGCTGCGCCGCGCCGCGTCCTTTTTCCGGTGGACGCGGGCGGCGTTTTCTGCTACACTGGATACTGCATATGACGCTGAAAGCGGGAGGGAGAGCCTATGGACATCTGGGAGAAGCTATATGAAGCGGCAAGGGAGCAGTACCATCCGGAGGAGGTCTCCCCCTTTCTCTATGTGCACCATGTGGTGTGCGCGCTGGAGAGCGGGAGCGGCAAAATCTACACCGGCTTTTGCATCGAGAGCTGCAGCGGCGTGATGGACCTCTGCGCGGAGCGGGTGGCCGCGCTGCGTATGTATGCCGAGAGCGGCGAGCGGGTGGTAAAGCGCCTCATCGCCTTTCGCGACAGGGCTCCGGACGGGGCGGGGAGCGGTATGCCCTGCGGCGCCTGCCGGGAGTTTTTTATGCAGCTCGCGCGGGAGAACCGCGATATGGAGATCATGGTGGACTACGCCCGGCGTGAGACCGTCACGCTCCGCGAGCTGCTGCCCGCCTGGTGGGGCGATGAACGGTATGAGCAGGAGCGCCGGTAAACGGCGCTCCGCCTGAAGCGCATGGGAAAGGAGGCGGAGGAGCATGACGAAGGACGAGCTGCGGGAAAAGGCCAACGAGCTGCCCCTGTCCCCGGGGGTCTACCTGATGCTGGACAAGAGCGGCACGGTGATCTATGTGGGCAAGGCGAAAAAGCTGAAAAACCGGGTGAGCCAGTATTTCCGGGAGGACGCCTCCCACGCGCTGAAGACCCGGCTCATGGTGGAGCAGGTGCGCGAATTCGACACCATCCTCGTCTCCTCGGAGTTTGAGGCGCTGGTGCTGGAAAACTCCCTCATCAAGCGCCACCAGCCACGTTACAATATCCTTTTGAAGGACGACAAGGGCTATCCCTTTGTGCGTCTGGGGGGCGGAGAGTATCCGCGCTTCACGCTGGTGAACCGTGTGGCGGCGGACGGGGCGCGGTACTTCGGCCCCTTCGGCGGGCGGCATGACACCCGCCTGGCCCTGGATGCGGTGGCAAACGCCCTGAAGCTCCCCACCTGCCGGCGGGAGTTTCCCCGGGATATCGGCAAAGAGCGGCCCTGCCTCAACTTCCACATGGGCCGCTGCGACGGCTTCTGCCGCCCCTGCATGACGGCGGAGGAGTACCGCCGCCGCATGGAGCAGGCGGTGCTGCTGCTGGAGGGGAAGCTCAGGCAGGTGACGAAGCCTCTGGAGGAGGAGATGGCCCGGGAGTCGGAGGCGCTGCACTTTGAGCGCTGCGCCGCCCTGCGGGACACCATCGCCGCCATCGAGGTGCTGGGGAACCGGCAGAAGGTCATCGCCGGCGTCTGCGCGGACACCCACATCTGGGGCCTGTACCGGGGCGACGTGAAGTGGGCCTGCGCCGTTTTGTATATCAAGGACGGCGCCCTCACCGGCAAGGAAACGCGGGTGTTCGACGTGCCGGTGGAGGAAACGGCGGAGGCGGTGCTGGGGACGTTACTCAACCAGTATTACCTCACCCGTGGCGCGCTGCCGAAGGAAATACTGCTCCCTCTTGCGCCGGAGGAGCTGGAGAGCCTTGCCGCCGCCTTTACCGAAAAGGCCGGGCGGAGGGTCTATGTCCGCACGCCCCTGCGTGGCGAGAAAGCGGAGCTGCTCGCCATGGCGGAGCGCAACGCCAGAGAGGAGGCGGAGCACGCCACCGGCGAGGCGGAGCGGCGCAGCCGGACGCTGGAGCTGCTGGGGAAGTACATGGGCCTGACGGAAGCGCCCCGGCGGCTGGAGTCCTACGATATCTCCAACACCGGCGGTGACGATATCGTGGCCTCCATGGTGGTGTCGGAGGACGGGAAATTCGTCAAGGGCGAATACCGGAAATTCCGGATCAAAAGCGTCTCCGGCGCGCCGGACGACTACGCCTCCATGCACGAGGCGCTGTCGCGCCGCTTTCAGCGCTACCTGCAGGGGGACGAAAAGTTCTCCCGCCTGCCGGACGCGCTGCTCATCGACGGCGGCGAGACCCACGCCGCCGTGGCGGAGGCGGTGCTGCGCGAGACAGGGCTTGTCATCCCCGTGTTCGGCATGGTGAAGGACGACCGCCACCGCACCCGGGCGCTCATCACGGCGGAGGGCCGGGAGATCGGCATCAGCGGCAACGAGGCGGTGTTCAGCTTCGTGGGCCGCATTCAGGAGGAGACCCACCGCTTTGCCGTGACCTTCCACCACAAGGTCCATGGGAAGCGGGCTGTGGCCTCCCGGCTGGACGCCATTCCGGGCATCGGAAAGACGAGGAAAGCCGCGCTGCTGCGGCGCTTTGGCAGTGTGAAGGCCGTGGCCGCCGCGTCGAGGGAGGAGCTGCAGGCGGTGCTGCCGCGTCCGGCGGCGGAGGCGGTCTATGAGAGCTTCCACGGCGAAGCAAAATAAGCGCCCAGGCCCCGCCGGAAAACGGCGGGGCTTTTTCAGGAAAGTATTGCCGCAAAAATCCGTGTCAGCGGTTGCTATTTATCGAAAAAACATATATAATCGATTTATAAAGAAAAGCTTTGCCCAGCGCCCGGAGACCGGGCCGGACGGCGGGGCGGAAGAATACTCCGCCGCGAGAGCGCGGCGGTGAACAAGGAGTCTCAGACATGGCGGAAAAGAACGAGATTTTGCGGAGCATCCCCAAGATGGACGAGCTGCTGCGCCTGCCGGCGCTGGCGGCGCTGATGGAGTCGTCGGCCCCGGCCACGGTGACGGAGGCGGCCCGGGAGACGGTGGAGACCTTCCGCCGTCAGGTCCTGGCGGGGGAGGTCACGGAGCGGATCTACGCGGAGGAGCTGGCGCAGCGCGTCATCCGGCGGGTGCGGGAGCTGGAACAGCCCTGCTTCCGTCCCATCATCAACGCCACGGGCATCTCCCTGCACACGAATCTGGGCCGCGCCTGCCTGTCCAAACGCGCGGCGGACGCGGTGCATGGCGTGGTGAGCCGCTATACCAATCTGGAATACAACGTGGAGGAGGGCCGCCGCGGCAGCCGCTACGACCATGTGGAGAGCCTGCTGAAAAAGGTGACGGGGGCGGAGAGCGCGTTGGTGGTGAACAACAACGCCTCCGCCGTGCTGCTGGTCCTCTGTGCCATGGCGAACAAGGGCGAGGTGGTCTGCTCCCGCGGAGAGCTGGTGGAGATCGGCGGCGCCTTCCGGGTGCCGGAGATCATGGAGCAGTGCGGCTGCGTGCTGAAGGAGGTGGGCGCCACCAACAAGACCCACCTGAAGGACTATGAAAAGGCCATCAGTGAGAACACCAAGGCATTGCTGAAGGTGCATACCAGCAATTTCAAGATCGTGGGCTTTACAGAGTCGGTATCCCTCGCGGACATGGTGCGGCTGGGCCATGAGCGGGGCCTTCCGGTCATCGAGGACCTTGGCAGCGGCTCGCTGGTGGACTTGGAGCAGTTCGGCATCCACGACGAGCCCACGGTGCAGGCCTCCGTCCGCTCCGGGGTGGACGTGATCTCGTTCAGCGGCGATAAGCTGCTGGGCGGCCCGCAGGCGGGCATCATCATCGGTAAGAAGCAGTATATCGATATCATCAAGCGCCATCCCCTGAACCGGGCGGTGCGTGTGGACAAGATGACTCTGGCGGCGCTGGAGGCCACGCTGCGCAGCTACGCCGAGGGGGAGGAGACGGCGAAGCGGGAGATCCCCGTTCTCGCCATGCTGAGCGCGTCGCCCACGGAGCTTCGCACCAGAGCGGAATTTCTGGCCGCCCTCCTGCGGGAGAAGGGCGTGGCGTGCGAGGTCACGGCGGAGGAGGATCAGGTGGGCGGCGGCAGCGTCCCCACCCAGCTGCTGCCCACCTTCGCGGTGGCGCTCTCGCCGAAGAACATCAGCGTGGACACGCTGGAGGAGCGGCTGCGCCGGCGGGAGCTGCCCATCGTGGGGCGCATCCATGACGGGCGGTACCTGCTGAGCGTGCGCACCATGGACGAAAACGACTTCCCCTATACGGCGGAAGCGGTGAGAGAGGCGCTGGGCGTATGAAACACGTGATCATCGGCACCGCGGGCCATGTGGACCACGGCAAGACCGCCCTCATCCGGGCGCTGACGGGCATCGACACGGACCGTCTCGCGGAGGAGAAAAAGCGGGGCATCACCATCGAGCTGGGCTTCGCCCATCTGGATTTTGACGACGGCACGCAGGCGGGCATCGTGGACGTGCCGGGCCACGAAAAATTCATCAAGAATATGCTGGCGGGCGCCGGCGGCATCGACCTCGCCATGCTCATCGTGGCGGCGGACGAGGGCTTCATGCCCCAGACCGTGGAGCATCTGGACATTCTGGAGCTGCTGGGCGTCCAGAACGGCCTTGTGGTCATCACGAAGGTGGACATGGCTGAGCGGGACTGGATCGACATGGTGCGGGAGGATATTGCCGAGCGGGTGAAGGGCACCTTTTTGGAGGGAAAGCCCATTTACGAGGTCTCCGCCCTGCGGGGCGACGGGATCCCGGAGCTTCGAGCGGCGCTGCGGGAGCTGGTGAAGTCCGCGGCGGAGAAGGACATGAACGTGCCTTTCCGCCTGCCGGTGGACCGTGTGTTCTCCGTGGACGGCTTCGGCACCGTGGTCACCGGTACCCTCATCGAGGGCTGCATGAAGGTGGGCGACAGCGCCCAGATCGCTCCGGAGATGACGGAGGCGAAGATCCGCAACCTACAGGTCCACGGGCAGGACGTGCCCGCCGCCTATGCGGGACAGCGGGTGGCGGTGAACCTGACGGGCATGAAAAAGGCCGCGCTGGACCGGGGCTGCGCCATTATTAAGCCCGGCAGCGAAAAGGCCTCCCTCATGCTGGACGTGCGCCTGCGGAACCTGAAGGATTCCGGCCGCATGATCCTGAACAACTCCCAAGTGCATCTCTTTCACGGCTCCCGGGTGGTGCTGGCGAAGGTGGTGCTGCTGGACCGGGACGTGCTGGAGCCCGGCGAGAGCTGCTATGCGCAGCTGCGCATGACGGAGACCGTGGCCACCCGCATCGGGGACCGCTTCGTCGTCCGCTTCTATTCCCCTATGGAGACCATCGGCGGCGGCGTCATTCTGGATGACGCGCCTATGAAGCATAAACGGAATGTTCCCGCTATCCTCGAGAGCCTGCGCATCCGGGAAAGCGGCAGCGGCAGGGACAAGCTGCTGCATCTGGTGCAGGAGAGCCGCTTTACCCTGCCGGATAAGAAGACTCTCGCCGCCAAAGCCGCGCTGGAGGAGGTGGCGGTGGAGCGGGAGCTGCAGGCTTTGCTCGCGGAGGGCGCGGTGCGGGAGGCTCTGCCCGGCCGCTATATCGCCCGGGAGCTGCTGGATCAGGCCTGGGACACCGCCCGGACGCTGCTGACGGAGTTCCATCAGGCGAACCCCCTGCTCCCCGGCATGAAAGGCTCGGAGCTGCGGCAGAAGCTCTACCGCGGCGCCGACGCCAAGACCGCCGACGCGGTGCTGCACCTGCTGGCGGAGGAGGGCAAGCTGCGCCGGGTGGGCGAGTGCGTGGCCCTGTCGGACTTCGAGATCGCCATGACGCCGCGGCAGCGGGAGATCGCGGAGGAGCTTCGCCGCGTCTACCACGCCAGCGGCATGGAGCCGCCCAACACCGACGATGTGCTGGCGCGCTTCTCCGCCGCCGAGCAGGCGGAGGTGCAGCGCGTGCTGGCGAGCCTGATTTCCGACGGAGAGCTGCGGCAGATCAGCGAGCAGATCCTCTATGACGGCGAGGTGTTCCGGGATATCTGCCGGAAGACGGCGGCCCATTTCGAGAGCCACGATACGCTGACGCTGGCGGAGCTGCGGGATCTTCTGGGCTCCTCCCGGAAGTATACCCAGGCGCTGCTGGAGACCTTTGACAAGCTGCGCTATACCCGCAACGAAAACAATGTCCGGCGGCTGTATCTGGGCTTTGACCGGGAAAATGACTGAGATCGCCTCCCCCGGGTGGGGGTGAGCGGCAGAAAACCTTTGGCGGGAGATTGGACTTGCCTTATGCGGGCAAGTGTGCTATAATCCCCTTTGCATGGGAGTAGCTGGGTGCTGGTGTGCCCCGCGGTCTTCAAAACCGTTGTTGGTGGTGAAGAGCTGCCTGGGTGGGTTCGATTCCCACATATTCCCGCCAGAGGAAGGAATGCCGCGCAGACGGCATTCCTTTTTCTTTTTATATTACAACAGGGGAGGGAGCGACTATGGACATCAAGCAGCTGGAGGCCTTTGCCCGGGTGGTGGAAAACAACAGCTTTTCCAAGACGGCGGAGATGCTGCACCTGACCCAGCCCACCATCAGCGCCCATATCGCGTCGCTGGAGAAGGAGCTGAAGATCAAGCTCATCGTCCGCACCACCAAGGAGATCTACCCCTCCGACGCGGGCAAGCTGCTGTATGAATACGCGCGAAAGATTTTGCAGCTGCGCGAGGAGGCGGAGGAGGCCATCCAGGCTTTCTCCCGGGAGATGCGCGGCACCATTTCCCTCGCCACCTCCACCATCCCGGGGCAGTACTATCTGCCGAAGCTGCTGCAGAGCTTCCGCCGCAGCTATCCCGATATCACTTTCAATATCCAGATGATGGACAGCACGCAGGTGGTGGAGTGCGTGGGCTCCCGGGGGGCGGAGATCGGCCTTTGCGGCACCATGATCGACGCGCCCAAGTGCGTGTATAAGGAGTTCGCCCGGGACCGTCTGGTGATCATCACGCCCAACACGCCGGAGTATCAGCAGTATCTTGCCACGGGCTTTCCCGTGCAGCAGATCATGCAGGAGACCTTCATCAGCCGGGAGAGCGGCAGCGGCACCCGCAAGGAGACGGAGCAGTTCCTGCGGGAGATGGGGGTGGACCCCAGCAAGCTGGACGTGGCCATCGAGGTGCAGTCTACCGAGAACATCAAGCAGATGGTGTCGGAGGGGCTTGGCATCGCGGTGATCTCCCGCAGCGCGGCGGAGAATTACTGCCAGTTCCAGAAGATCCTGGCTTTCGATTTCGAGAGCGTGAGCCTGCGGCGCAAGCTCTATCTCGTGCGGCACAAAAACGGCGTGCTGTCCCCTATCGCCCAGGTGTTTTACAGCTTCGCGGAGGAGTATTACGCCGGGAATCTGAAAGGCCAGGAAAAGCAGTGATGCACAATATATTGCGCATTTCGCATAATATATGAACAAAACCCGCGGGCCCGAAGGGGCCCGCGGGTTCGTCTTTGCGGAGCGTTATGTCACCGTTTTGTACTTTATCTTATAGTAGGTCCAGCTTTTGAGCTTGTTGACCGCTTCCGCCAGGGACTCCGGCGGCTCGGTGAAAAGCTCTCCCTCCGCCGTCAGGCCTGCGCCATTGCGGTAGACGGGCATCTCACGCCGAAGAGCGTTCAAAAAGTCGAACCAGGGGCTTTCGCCGCTGCGGCCTGTCAGCTCCAGCACCGCCGCGCCGAGGTAGCTTGCATTGATGCTGCCGCCCTGGGGGAGAGCCAGCGCCTCCGCCGCGTCCGCAAAGTCCAGCGCCGCCGCGCCCGCGTCATTGCACCAGATGAGATATGGCGTGCGATAGGAGCAGAAGGGGTCCGCGGCCGCGTCGCCGTCCGCCACGTCCAGCCCCAGTTCCCGGTAGCCCAGGCGGTCGTCCCCCAGATGGGGCAGGTGGTCGCCGTAAAACACCAGCACCACCGGCTCGTCGGTTTGGGAGAAATACGCCGTGAGGCGGCCCAGCATGGCGTCCGCGTCCCGGATGCCCTCGGTGTAGACCGAGAGCATGGTCTCCGTCTCCTGCGAGACAGACACTGCCGTCTTTACCGCCGGAATGACTGCGTCGCCGTACTTATCGGCGGTGTAGGACATATGGTTCTGGATGGTGACGGTGAGATTGCAGAGCGTCTCGCCCGCCGCCACGGCGGCCTCGAACTGCCGCTCCAAAAAGGCCGCCGTGTAGTCATCCGTCACCCAGCTGCCCTTATACGCCGGGTCTTCCATCTGGTCGACGAAATACGTCTCCTCCGCGCCCAGCCAGCGGTAGACGTTCTCCCGGTTATAGAACCAGTCGTTGCCGGGGTGGATGAAGCTGGTGTGGTAGCCGTCTGCCTGAAACACCCGCAGGATGCTGTCCATGTTCCGGGTAAAGGTGCGGAAGGCGGAGGTGCTGGACTGGCTGAGCATGGTGGTCTGCATACCGGTGAGCACATCGAACTCGGTGTTGGCGGTGCCGCCGGCAAAGTTCGGCACCACCAGATAGCCGCTGAGGGCATTGGGGGACTGCTGGAGGGCGTGGAAATTCGTGAGCGGGTCGTCTCCCTCCTCAAAGAGGAAAACGTCCCGGTCCGTCAGGTCGGAAAAGGCCTCGTTCATAATGAAAATGACATGGACGTTGGGGGCGAGATGGGACTCCGTCCCGCCCTCCTCGTAGGCCGCGGCCTCCGCCTTGTCGAAGCCCTCCGGCTTTTCAATGCGGTAGGTGCTGAAATTGTAGCAGAAGCAGTAGGGGAAGCCCAGCTCGTTATAGACCACGGTGATGTGGTCGAAATAGCTGCAATAGAAGGAGCGGTACAGCGTGGGAGAAGCATAGAGCGTCAGGATGAGGGCCGCCAGCACGCCGAGGGCCGCCGCGCAGCCGCCGAAGCGAAGCAGGCGGCGCTTCGCCTTTCCCTCCACCCGCCGCTGGCGCAGAATCAGGCCCAGCGCCGCCATGGCGGCAGTGCTCAGCAGTACTACCGCGATCTGTACCCACGGGAAGGTGATGTTGTAGTTCCCCATGGCGTCGGCGACCTCTTTCAGCAGTCCAAGGTCGGAGGGGTACACCGGCTCGTCCCGCACGGTGATCTTCACGCGGTTGGCCAGGGACAGCACGCCCCAGATAAAGTGGGACAGCGCCGCGCCATAGCAGGTGTTTTGCAGCAGCAGTCCCAGGGCCAGCGCGGTCAGGAACAGCGGCAGCCAGTTCAGCAGCAGCAAATGGGGCTGCAGCCGCAGCATATTTTTCAGCAGATATATAAAGCTCACCGGCTGGACCCAGAGGACCACGGCGGTGGAAAAGCCGGACAGGAGCGCCAGCAGCAGAAGCTGCCCGGGAAGACCCGGCGTTCTTTTCGGCAGTTGTTTCATAGATGCGCCTCGCTTTCGCCAATGAAAAGGGTGGAACAGTTGCAGGATATTATTATACCCGCATCCCGCCGGAAAAGCAAGGCGGGAGCGGAGGGGGCGTTGGCTCCCGGTGTAGGAGCGGCGCGGGCTTTGGCTCCCGGCTGTCATCATCCCGGTTTTGTCATGGCCGGCTTTTGGGATGCAGCGTGCAGTCGGTGAAATCGGCGAGTTTCGGACTCGGCAATACGAAAAGGACGCTCCCTCTCCCGGCGCGGGGAGAAAGAGCGCCCCTTTTTTCGTATCTGACAGACCGGCGTACCCTTACCAGGTGCGGGAGCTCATCTCGCGGAACTGGGCCACGGTGGTGACATGGGAGTTCAGTCCGCCGTCCACGGTCATGATCTGGCCGGTGACATAGCTGCTCTCGTCGGAGGCGAGATACACGCACAGATGGCCGATATCCTCCGGGCAGCCGTAGCGGTTGACCATGATGTTGCTGGTGAAGATATCCTTCAGCGCCTGGGGCACGCGGGCCTCGTTCTCCGGGGTGACGATCAGACCGGGACGGACGCAGTTGCAGCGGATGTTCTGCTTGCCGTACTGCAGGGCGGTGTACTGGGTCAGCATATTGACGCCGGCCTTGGCGCAGGCGTAGGCGGTGGAACCCAGGTCGCCGGCGCAGGAGGCCATGGAGCCGATGTTGATGATGGAGCCGCCGTTTTCATTCTTCTGCATATAGGGAAGCACCTGCTGGGTGGTGTAGAAGGTGCCGCGCAGATCGCTCTGCAGAATGGCGTCCCACATCTCCAGCGTCAGCTCATCCACGCGGCCGTCCTTCAGGCCCACGTTGGCGGCGTTGTTCACCAGAATGTCGATCTTGCCGTACTTTTCGGCGGTGTCGGCGATCAGCTGATCGACGCTCTCGAGAACCGTCATATCCATGAAATGATAGGAAGCCTCGCCGCCTTCGCCCTTGATGAGGTCGACCACCGCCTGGCCCTTGGCCTCACGGCGGCCGCAGATGACGACCTTGGCGCCCTCCGCCGCGAACAGCCTGGCGATGCCGACGCCGATGCCGCTGGTGGAGCCGGTGACGATAGCTACCTTGCCTTTTAATCTGTCCATAATAAACCTCCTTATATTGTGTTGTTTGATAACTGACCAATAAACAGTTTTATTTATGTGCCTGCTGCCAATTATAAATCACAAAATCAAGGAAATCAATTTTATTTATTTTTTGTCAAGCAGTGGAAAAGGTCCTGCAGCGGCGCGAATGGGGAGAAACGGCTCTCCGCGGCGGGCCGGGAAAGCAAATATTTTGTGAACGACGGGGCGAAACGCTTGCAATCGCAGGGGAAAAGGGGTATCCTATCAAACGGAAAAATAATAAATATAAGGTAAGAGGTGTCTTTTTATGACGAAGATCGATATCATTTCCGGCTTTCTCGGCGCGGGCAAGACCACGCTTATCCGCAAGCTCATCCGGGAGGCGTACCAGGGCGAGCAGCTGGTCCTCATCGAAAACGAGTTCGGCGAGATCAGCGTGGACGGCGGCTTTCTGCAGGACGCGGGCGTGCAGATCTCGGAGATGTCCTCCGGCTGCATCTGCTGCTCTCTGGTGGGCGATTTCGGCAAGGCGCTGAAGGACGTGCAGGAGCGCTTCCATCCGGACCGCATCCTCATCGAGCCCTCCGGCGTGGGCAAGCTCTCCGACGTCATCGCCGCCGCGGAAAAGGCGGCGGAGGAGTGCGGCGGCATGGCGCTGAACAGCGCCGTCACCGTAGCGGACGCCAGCAAGGTGAAAATTTATATGAAGAACTTCGGCGAGTTCTACAATAACCAGGTGGAGAGTGCCGGCACCATCGTCCTCAGCCGCACCCAGAAGCTGACGCAGGAGAAGCTGGAGGCGGCGGTGGCGCTGTTGCGCCAAAAGAATCCTCATGCCGCCATCATCACCACGCCCTGGGACGAGCTGGGCGGCGCGGAGCTGCTGCGCGCCATCGAAAAGGTGGACATGGCCAAGGAGCTGCTGGAGGAGCACCGCTGCCATCACGACCACGACGAGGATGACGAGGACGACGAACACTGCTGCTGCCATGATCACGAGCATGAGCACGAACATCATCACGACCACGACCATGACCATGACGGGCATTGCTGCGGCCATGACCACGAGCATGAGCATGAGCATGAGCATGAGCATCACCACGATCACGAGCATGACCATGACGGGCATTGCTGCGGCCATGACCATGAGCATGAGCATCACCATGATCACGACCATGACCATGACGGGCATTGCTGCTGCCATGACCATGACCACGAGCACCACCATCACCACCACGGCCACGATGCGGACGAGGTGTTCACCAGCTGGGGCACGGAGACGGTGAAGCAGTTCTCCCGTGAGGAGCTGGAGCGTATTCTCGCGGCGCTGGACGGCGGCGAGTACGGCGCCATCCTCCGGGCCAAGGGCATCCTGCCCGGGGCGGAGGGCCAGTGGCTCCACTTCGACTATGTGCCCGAGGAGCATGAGGTCCGCACCGGCGGCGCGGAGTACACCGGCCGGCTCTGCGTCATCGGCTCTCAGCTGAAGGAAGACAAGCTGAAGGAACTCTTCGGCGTCTGATACGGAGGAACGCATGGAAATTCCTGTTTATGCGGTCTGCGGCTTTCTGGACGGCGGCAAGACCAATTTCATCAACGGCATTCTGGCCGACGGCTTTGCCGCCCAGGACCGGACGCTGCTGATCTGCTGCGAGGAAGGCGAGGAGGAGTACGATCAGCGCTATTTGAAAAACGTGACGGTGGTGGTGAAGGACGATGCGGAGGAGCTGACCACGGCGTTTTTGAAGGAGTGCGAGAAAAAGTACCGTCCCCGGCAGATCCTGTTTGAGTATAACGGTATGTGGCCGCTGGAGAAGCTGTTCCGGGACCTGCCGAAAAACTGGATCCTCTATCAGATCATGACCTTTGTGGACGCGGGCAGCTTTGAGCTGTACGCCAAGAACATGGGCCAGCTCATGATGGAGAAGCTGGTGAACGCGGATATGATCGTTTTTAACCGCTGCACCGAAGAACTGCGGGACAGTCTCCGCAAGCGGAACCTGCGCATGGTGAACCGCCGGGCGGATATGTACCTCGAGTATGAAAACGGCGAGAGCGAGGATTACTGCACCGGCGACGAATCGCCCTTCGACCTCAGCGCGCCGGTGCTGGAGCTTCCGGATGAGGACTTCGGCATCTGGTATGTGGACGCCATGGACCATCCGGAGCGCTACGACGGCAAGGATATGGAGTTCACCGCCATCATGTGCCACTCCACCAAGTATCCCGGCGTCCACTGTCCCGGCCGCTTCGCCATGGTCTGCTGCCAGAACGACATCACCTTTATGGGCGTGGCCTGCAAGGGCGAGGGGCTGGAGCAGTTCCCCAACAAGACCTGGGTGCGCATCCTCGCCACCATCCGCAAGGAGTATCACGAGGCCTATCAGGGAGACGGTCCGGTGCTGTACGCGAAGAAGGTGGAGCGCTGCGAAAAGCCCAAGGAAGAGCTGATCTCTTTTTAAGAAAAATACGTGGGAGCGGGCGATTGCCCGCTCCTTTTTGTATTATGGCGGCGAAATATGACGAAGCGTATAGGAAATATCGGAAAAAAGACTTGACAAAGGCTGGCAAAATGATATCATATTGATATCAGAAAGAGAAAACCGTGCGAAGATATATTCGGGAGGCAGAACTATGACGGAGAAAATTTTGAGCAATCGGAAGAACGGCATGGCCATGCTGCTGCTGTTCATTGCGCTGTATGTGCTGGCTGTCGCGGCCATTTTTGTGGGCGTGGCCACCAGCCTGCCGCTGATGCTCCTCGGCATCGTCTGGGTGTGCATCGGCTGGATCTTCTTTTTGGGATTGAAGGTGCTCAAGCCCCAGGAGGCCCTGGTGCTGACGCTGTTCGGCAAGTATAAGGGCACACTGAAGGGCGAGGGCTTCTACTTTGTCAATCCCTTCTGCTCCGCCGTGAACCCTGCCGCCAAGACGAAGCTGAACCAGAGCGGCGACGTGGACGGCGGCACCACCAAGATCGCCTTCGGCAACTTCGGCGGCAAGGAGGCCAGCACGGAGATCGTCAGCAAGAAGATCTCGCTGAAGATCATGACCCTGAACAACGCCCGGCAGAAGATCAACGACTGCCTCGGCAATCCCGTGGAGATCGGTATCGCCGTCATGTGGCGGGTGCAGGACACGGCCAAGGCGGTGTTCAACGTGGACAACTATAAGGAATACCTGTCGCTGCAGTGCGACAGCGCCCTGCGCAACATCGTCCGCATCTATCCCTACGACGTGGCGCCCGGCGTGGACACCACCGGCGACGGTATGGCGGACGAGGGCAGCCTGCGCGGCTCCAGCGAGGTGGTGGCCCAGCGCATCCGCGACGAGATCCAGAGCCGGGTGGCGGAGGCAGGTCTTGAGATCATTGAGGCCCGCATCACCTATCTCGCCTACGCGCCGGAGATCGCGGCGGTGATGCTGCAGCGCCAGCAGGCTTCCGCCATCATCGACGCGCGGAAGATGATCGTGGACGGCGCCGTGGGCATGGTGGAAATGGCGCTGGAGCGGCTGAACGAAAACCACACCGTGGAGCTGGACGAGGAGCGGAAGGCCGCCATGGTCTCGAACCTGCTGGTGGTGCTCTGCGGCAACCGCGACGCCCAGCCTGTGGTGAATTCCGGGAGTCTTTACTAATATGGCGGAGAAGAAACAGGTCCCGCTGCGGCTTTCCGCCAAGCTCTACGACGCCATCGCCGCCTGGGCGGAGGACGATTTCCGCTCCGTCAACGGGCAGATCGAGTATCTGCTGACGGAGTGCGTCCGCCAGCGGAAGAAGAACGGAAAGTATGTCTCCGAGGAGCTGGACAAGCCTTTGGAGCTGGAGCTGCCCGAGGATACGCGGGAAAAATAATCGTAAAAAAAGAGAGCCGCAAGGCTCTCTTTTTTTCTTGTCGAAAAAGCCGCCAAATCGCCGTCCGCCGCGCCCTTTCCTGCCCGGCGAAGGGCCCGCACAGGCGGCTTCCTTTACAGATAGTTTTTGTCGAAGCCGTGGGGCAGCAGCTCGCGCAGAGAGAGTGTGTGCGACTCCCCCTTGCCGTTGAGGCAGATGACTTCCATGTCCGGCGCGAACTCGTACAGCACCTGGCGGCAGACGCCGCAGGGATAGCAGAAGTCCTCGCTCCGCCCCGCGACAACGATGCGGCGAAAGTCCGTGTGTCCCTCGCTGACGGCCTTCGCCACAGCGGCGCGCTCCGCGCAGATGGTGGGGGTGTAGCCCGCGTTTTCAATGTTGCAGCCGGTATAGACCGTGCCGTCAGCGCACTCCAGCGCCGCGCCCACGGGGAAGCGGGAATAGGGACAGTAGGCGCGGTCCAGCATGGCGACGGCGGCCGCCTTCAGCTCATCGAGAGTCATGGTCAGGACTCCTTTCGGAAAGGATGTGGTAAGCTCATCTTAGCCGTTTTGCCGCCGGGAGTCAAGGCCGCTTCCGCCGGCGGCTGCGCAGGAAGAAAACGAGCAGAAAGCTCCCGGCAAAAAGAGCGTAGAAAGTCAGTTCCATGCCGCCCACGACCATGTTGCCCGCGGATTCGAACCAGATCATAATGGGGCCGATGGCCAGCGCTCCCGCCAGCAGCACCGCGCTGCGGCTTCGGGCCATAAGCCCCAGCAGCAGTCCCAGCAGCAGAAAGGACGCGGGGCCGATGACGAGCCCGTAGGCCATGGGCGCGGTGGGGTCGGCGCGGAGGACCGCCATGGGCAGCAGCAGTCCCACGGCGAGGTACAGCGCGAAGGTCAGCAGGCCCTGCAGCAGCGCCTCGTTTCGCCGGAGGGTGCTGTGGTTTTCCAGAGAGATGCACCGCAGCTCCTCGCCGCCGATCAGCTCATCCGCCGTCACGCCGAACTCCCGGCTGATGCGCTTGAGGCTCTCCCAGTTGGGATAGCCCCTGCCGTTTTCCCATTTGGAGACGGCGTTGCGGCTCACGCCCGCCACGGCGGCCAGCGCATCCTGTGTCATGCCCCGCTGGGTGCGGAGCGTGCGCAGCTTTTCACTGAATTCCATACCGGCACTCCTTTTCGATCTTCTGCTGTGATACTGATTCTTGATTAAAAGATTTAATCAAGAATCCTGTGTGCTGCGCACACTCGCATCGTGCTAACGCACGCTGCGCCGTCTCATGCAGTTCTTGACGCGCTCCGCGCTATAAAAAGCTTTTCAAGCTTTTTATCAAGAACTAGTATGAGCATAACACGGAGGGAGAGAAAAGTCACGATACCTTTCGTTACCCGGGCCGTTACAGCGGCAAAAAGCAAAAAACCGGGGCGGCCCAAGGGGCCGCCCCGACGGGATAGTGCGAAAAGGCAGGGGAGGGGACGCGAAGCCTCAGCTCAGCTCGGCCTGGCCGGTGTAGAGCTGATAGTACCGCCCTTCCTGAGCCAGCAGGTCCTCGTGGTCGCCGCGCTCGATGATGCGGCCCTGCTCCAGCACCATGATGGCCTTGGCATTGCGGACGGTGGAGAGCCGGTGGGCGATGACGAACACGGTGCGGCCCGCCATGAGCCGGTCCATGCCCTGCTCGATGAGCTTTTCCGTGCGGGTGTCGATGGAGCTGGTGGCTTCGTCCAGGATCAGCACCGGCGGATCGGCCACCGCCGCCCGGGCGATGTTCAGCAGCTGCCGCTCGCCCTGGGAGAGGTTGCCGCCGTCGCCGCTGAGCATGGTGTCATAGCCCTGGGGCAGGTGGCGGATGAAGGTGCTGGCCCCGGCCAGCTGCGCCGCCGCCTTCACTTCCTCGTCCGTGGCGTCCAGCCGGCCGTAGCGGATGTTCTCCATGACGGTGCCGGTAAAGAGGTGCGTATCCTGCAGCACGATGCCGAGGGAGCGGCGGAGGGAGTCCTTTTCGATGTCGCGGATGTCGATGCCGTCGTAGGTGATGGTGCCGCTCTGGATCTCATAGAAGCGGTTGATGAGGTTGGTGATGGTGGTCTTGCCCGCGCCGGTGGAGCCGACGAAGGCGATCTTCTGGCCGGGCTTGGCGAACAGGGAGATATCGTGCAGCACCGGCTTATCCTCGGTGTAGGCGAAGTCCACGTCATGGAAGCGCACGTCGCCGCGCAGCTCCGTCAGCGAGCCGTCCGGAGCCTTCCAGGCCCAGTGCCGGGTGCGCGTTTCGCTTTCGCGCAGGCAGCCGCTTTCGTCCTGCTCCGCGTAGACGAGACGGTACTTGCCCTCGTCCACCTCGCTCTCCAGCTCCATGATGGCGAAGATGCGCTCCGCGCCGGCCATGGCCGCGAGGACGTTGTTCATCTGCTGGCTGATCTGGTTGATGGGCTGGGAGACCTGCTTGACGTAGTTGAGGTACGCCGCGAGAGAGCCGATGTCGAACACGCCGCCGATGGCGAGCAGGCCGCCCACACAGCAGGTCACGGCGTAGTCGATGCGGGTCAGGTTGCCCATGATGGGCATCATGGAGCCGGCGAAGGCCTGGGCCAGGGTAGCGGCCTGGCGGTAGGTCTCGTTGCGCTGCTCAAAGCCCTCCTGGGCCCGGCGCTCGTGACCGAAGACCTTCACCACCTTCTGCCCCTCGATCATCTCCTCGATATAGCCGTTCACCGCGCCGATGGCCGCCTGCTGGCGCTGGTAATTTACCCGGCTCTGCCCGCCGATGCCCTTGACCACCAGCACCATGAGCAGCAGAAACGCCACGGTGATGAGCGTCAGGATCCAGTTGAGGTAGAACATCATACCCAGCACGCCCACGAAGATGAGACCGCTGTAGATGAGGGTGGCGAAGCTGTTGTTGATCATCTCGCTCACGGTCTCGATGTCGTTGGTGAAGCGGCTCATCAGCTCGCCGCGGGTGTGGGAGTCGAAGAACTTCAGCGGCAGAGACTGCATTTTGTTGAACAGGTCCTGCCGCAGGACCGCCACGGTGCGCTGGGAGATGTAGAGCGTGATGCGGGAATCGGCGTAGTTCAGCACCGCGCCCGTGACATAGACCAGCGCCATGAGGGCCAGCCCCCGGGCCAGTCCGGGAAAGTCCCCGGGGATGATATAGTTGTTGATGAGGGGCTTGAGCAGGAAGCTGCCGAGAACGCTGCAGGCGGCGGCTCCCACCAGGAAGAAAACATCCAGCACCAGCAGGTATTTGTACCGGCCGATGTAGCCCATGAGCTTGCGCACGGTGCCTTTCAGGTCCTTGGGCTTCTGAAAGCCGTGCTTGTTGGGCCCATTTTTAGCCATGGAGCTTCACCCCCTCCTGCTGTTCCTGATAGACCTCGCGGTAGATGCTGCTGCGCTCCATCAGCTCCGCGTGGGTGCCCATGGCGCTGACGCGGCCGTCGTCCATGACCAGAATGAGGTCCGACTCCATGACGGAGCTGACGCGCTGGGCGATGATGATCTTGGTGACGCCGGGAAGCTCGGTGCGGAGCGCCGCGCGGATCCTGGCGTCGGTGGCCGTGTCCACGGCGGAGGTGGAGTCGTCCAGGATCAGCACCTTGGGCTTACGGAGAATGGCACGGGCGATGCAGAGCCGCTGCTTCTGTCCGCCGGAGAGATTGGAGCCGCCCTGCTCCACATGGGTGTCGTAGCCGTCAGGGAAACCGTCGATGAACTCATCGGCGCAGGCGGCGCGGCAGGCGGCGGCGATCTCCTCGTCCGTGGCGTCCTCCCGGCCCCAGCGCAGGTTTTCCCGGATGGTGCCGGAAAAGAGCGTGTTTTTCTGCAGCACCATGGCCACCGCCCGGCGCAGCTCCTCCATGGTGTATTCCTTTACGCCGTGTCCGCCCACGCGGACCTCGCCCTCCGTCACCTCGTACAGGCGGGGGATGAGGGAGACCAGCGTGGACTTGGAGCTGCCGGTGCCGCCGAGGATGCCCACCGTGGCGCCGGAGGGGATGGAGAGGTTCACGTCCTCCAGATTCCACGCCTCGGCGTCAGGCACGTATTTGAAGAACACGTGGTCGAACTCCACGCGCCCGTCCTCCACCTGCAGCGAGGCGTCCGCCGCCTCGTCCGTGATCTCGGGGCGCTCGCTCAGCACCTCCGCGATACGCTTGCCGCAGACCATGGCCCGGGACAGCATCATCAGCACCATGGAGACCATCATCAGGGACATGAGGATCTCCGTCACATAGGTAAAGAAGCTGGTGAGCTTGCCCACGAGCAGCGTCCCGTCGTAGACCATATGTCCGCCGTACCAGAGCACGGCGATGATGGTGAAGTAGACGATGAGCATCATGATGGGCATGAGCAGGATCATGAAGCCGGCGGCCTTTTCCGCGGCGGCGCGCAGCGCCTGGTTCCGGCGGGAGAATTTCTCCTTTTCGTGGTCCTCCCGGACGAAGGACTTCACCACCCGGATGGAGGAGAGGTCCTCCTGCACCACCAGGTTCAGATCGTCCGTCCGCTTCTGCTGGGCGTCGAACAGCGGGCGCACCCACAGCGTCACCACCCCTACCACGACCATCAGCAGCGGGATGGCGATGAGGAACACCCGGGACAGCTGCAGCGAGATGGAGATGGCCAGCACCAGCGCCGAGATCAGCATGGAGGGGGCCCGTATCAGCATCCGCATCCCCATGAAAAGGGTGTTCTGCATGGTGTTCACGTCCGTGGTCAGGCGGGTGATGAGGGAAGCGGTGGAGAAATGCTCGATGTTGCGGAAGGAGAATTCCTGCACCCGGGCGTACTGGGCGGAACGCAGGTTCGCGCCGAAGCGCTGGGACGCGATGGCGGCCAGCACCGCCGCGCCGCCGCCCAGCAGCAGGCCCAGCATGGCCATGACCACCATTTTCAGTCCCGCGGCCAGGATGTACTCCCTATCGCCGTTCATGATGCCGATGTCCACGATGTCGCCCATGACCAGCGGCAGCAGCAGCTCGAACACCGCCTCCGCCGCGCTGCATATCACGCCCAGGACGATCCACAGACGACAGCCTTTCGTATAGGGATAGAGTTGTTTCAGCATGGTTCCTCCTCCTCCTCGCTTTGCAGTGCGGAGACGATGCGCTGGAGCATCCGGCGCAGCTGCGCGTATTCATCTTCTGTAAAAAGGGCGGCGATGCGCTGCTCCGCTTCGTTGGCCGCGGCGCAGAAGTAGGACTGGAAGGAGCGGCCCCGCTCGGTCAGGGTCAGCGCCCGGCAGCGGGCGTCCGTCCGGCTCTGGGTGCGGAGAAGCAGCCCCTTCTGCTCCAGCCGCTCCACGATGCCGCTGACGGTGGAGGGGCGGATGCGGAGAAATTCCTCCAGATCCCGCTGGTTCACCTCCCGCCGCGGCGTCTCCCGCAGGAGGAACAGCAGGGTGTGAGCCTGGGCCGGAGTGATATCGTACTGCTTCAGCCGCCGGTCCATGTATTGCTGTCCTACGTGGTGGGCGCAGCCCAGCAAAGGCAGGAGATGGGCCTCGCGGCAGGACTCCCGGGAATGAGGCATGAACAGGCCTCCTTTCAAATATTTAGCAAGCTAAAAGTTAGCCTGCTAAATATTAGCACTGTATGGGCCGGAGCGCAATAGGGGGAGAGAAGAAAGTTGTAAATATTTTGTGAATCCAATCACAAAGCAGTTGACAAAAATTTGACGATGCAGTATCATGCAAATCAAGAAACAACATTCATTTTTTCATTGTTCTCTCTCTTTCTTCTCTTGAAAGTGCCGGCCGGCTGGGTGGGTATGCCATCCGGCCGGCTTGCCTGCGTTTTTGAAAAGTCAAAAAGCTGACCCGCGCCGGGTCAGCTTTTTTGTTCATTTCAGTGTCCCGTGAGATAGCTGATGCCCAGCAGCACATACATGGGGCCGAAGCAGTAGGCCATGAACATCTCGTTGGGGGAGACGCGGGTGGTGAAGCAGTCCGTCAAAATGGCGATCTCGAACAGATACGCCGCCGCGCCGCAGAAGTAGGCCACGGCCTTGAGATGGTGTACCGATACGGGGAGGATAAAGGAGAGAAGAAAGAGCAGCACCGCCGCTCCCGCGGCGATGTTGCGCAGCATGAGGAAGAAACGCTCCAGCTTCTGGTGATGGCTGTGGGAGAGCAGGTCCTCCTCGCCCAGCATACTGAGCAGCGCGCTTTTCAGTTTATGCGCAAACGATACCATAACAGACCTCCTTCGCGTCGCGCCCGGCGGCAGGGGGAGCTGGCCGCTCTTTTTGGCCCCATAAAGACTCTGTAAAAAGTATACCAGAGAGCGTCCGGCTCCGCAAGGCCGCCGAGGGACTTTGCTATGGAAGTTTCCGGAAGACCTGGGTGAAAAAACGATACATCACATTATATGCGGGAGTGCAGTGCGGGAGCGCCCCTGCCGCAGATCGCGCTTTTGCTGCAGGTCCGCCTGCCATCCGATTGACTGCGCCGGAAAATACGTGCTATAGTAGAGCTGGAAAAATCGTGCAGCGGATAGAGACCCTTTTGCTCCGGGCGGGCGTCATGCATTGGCCCGGGCAACTGAAAAAGGAGGATGCACACATATGAGAAAGTTCCTTGCATTGGTCCTGACTCTGGTGATGACCCTGGCCCTGGCCGTGCCCGGCGCCAGCGCAAAGACCGGCTTTGCGGATGATGCGCAGATCTCTGAGAATTGCAGCGAAGCGGTGGAGGTCCTCAGCAGCATCGGCATCCTGGCCGGCTATGAGAGCGAGAGCGGCTATTCCTACCGTCCCCGGGCCGTCCTGACCCGCGGCGCAGGGGCGAAGATCGTCGCGTATCTGGTGCTGGGCCGGGCGGTCGCCGACAAGCTCAACGCCACCTACACCGTCTTTTCGGACGTGACCGGCAGCGTGAGCCTCGCGTCCTACATCGAGTGGGCCGCTGCCGCCGGCATCGTGGACGGCTATGCGGACGGCAGGTTCCGTCCCTATGACAAGCTGACCGAGTATGCTTTCGGCAAGATGCTGCTGACCGCGCTGGGCTATGTCTCCGCCGAGGAGGGCTTCACCGGCTCCGGCTGGCAGCAGCGGGTCTCCATCATTGCCACGGCGTGCGGCGTGTTTGACGGTACCGAGACCTATGGGGCCTGCAACCGCGAGACTGCGGCCCGCATGGCGTTCGGCGCGCTGCAGGCCCATATCGTGGTGTACGGCCGGCAGATCCGCAATCTCTGGACACAGGACGGGACCGCCGGGGCCGGCGCGCCTGCCTCTGAGCAGCTCCTCAACGCCTGGGTGGGCGTCATCAGCGAAGAAGGCGCCTGTCAGACCGCCGAGACGCTGGCTGACCGCTATGGCCTGGTGAAGAAGGCAGGCCCCGACAGCTGGGGCCGTCCCGGCCACTTCTGGGCGTACGGCGAATGGGAGGAGTTCTTCCCGGATCCTGTCCGCGCCTGCTACCACAGCGCTGTGACCCAGTGCGACGCGGCGGACGATCTGGGCATCGACTGGACGAAGCGCTACACCACCTACACGAACGGCGCGCGCAACGAGGGCGTGCAGGATATCACCGCCAGCCAGACGGTGGAGACCATCGGCGCGGAGGGCCGCCTGACCGAGGTCTATGACAACGTCATCGTTTACATCGATACCTTCCTGGGGGAGGTCACCGAGGTTTCCGCCCGTACCTACGACGCCTCCGGCCATGTGCGCACGCCTGCCAGCCTGACCGTGGCGATCTACAGCGCCGGTCATGTGGACAGCGGCCTGCCCATTACCAAAACCAGCGTTGACTCCGACTTTGCCTACAGTGTGGGCGACCGGCTGGCTGTGCATAAGCTCACCGGCGCGACGTATCTCAAGAGCGACGGCGAGGCGTACCCCTACACAGTCGCAGGCGTTCTCGATCCCGTCACAGTCACCGTGGACGCCATCGTCACTGACGCCGGCAACAGCGCCGTGGCCCTTGTGTCCGGCGGCGTCCGTTATTACTACAACAGCACCTTCGCCGGCGTCAGGCTGAGCACCGGCGACATAGGCAGCGTCTGTAAGCTGTATCTGGACGACTGGGGCAATGTGCTGGCGCTGGAGAAGGCGGCCGCCGGTGCGCCCTCCGGCTACGGCGTCGTCACCGCCATCGACACGGAGCGCCTGGGGGTCGGACGCTATCTTATAGTCGCCGAGGTCCTGCAGGCCAACGGCGCCACCGCTGCCATGAGGTTTGAAAACAGCGAGAGAAAGGCGCCTTACGAAACGCAGAACGCCGCTGAAGCTGACGCCCAGAGGATCGGCACCGACGTTCTGATCCGCTGCGAGGATACCGACGGCGACGGATGGTATGACGTCTGGGCCAAGGCCGACGCCAACAGCGCCGCCACCGTTTACCGTGGCAGGACGGATACGCTTGACGGCGGCGTTCTGGTGGACGATGAGACCGTGTTTTTCGTGGCAAACTACAGCTTCGACTATGCGAAGGGCGCCTATGTCTCCGGCGGCTACTCCGTCATCCGGGGCTTCAAAAACATCAAGGAACTGGCCAATACCGCCGGCTCTTTCGAAAACGGCGACAAGAGCGGCATCGAGGTCAGCACCCTTGCGGACAGCAACGCGGTGCTGGTCCTGTATGCCAACAGGCAGAGCACGCCCGCCGCGCAGCCTGTCGACCACTACGCCTACCTCATCACCGACCGTTTTGTGACCATCGGCAGCGACTACAAGATCTATAACGCCATCATCGACGGCGTCTCCGGGCAGAGCCTGCGGGTGACGGCGGGCACCGGCGCCCAGATCAGCGCCACGGGCCTGTACATCTATGATAAGAACGCCGCCGATGTCAACGGCTGGAACGAAGTGACCGCGGCGAACCGGACCATCGCCAGAAACACCTACAGCTATGAAAAAGGCGTGCTGACCTATGGCTCCGGCCAGTACCTGACCGTGGCGGACAACGCCGCTGTGTATATCATCAATCCCACCTCCGGCTCCAGCGTGCGCGGCTCTCTGTCCAATCTCAGCAAGGCCATGTACGGCACGGTGTGCGATATCGAGTACCAGCTGGACGCCGACGGCTATGTTTCCCTGTTCTACATCGTGGAGAATGCCGGCTCCTATACCCCTGCGGCCTGATATCCGTTGTGTACAGGCAAAAGGACTAAAAAGACCGGGCGGAAAGCGTAGCTTTCCGCCCGGTTCATATTTTTTACAGGCCCAGTCCCAGTCCGCCGGTGAAGGCGTTCATGGCGCTGGACATGGCGCTGTCCGCCTGGCGCAGGGCCTCGTTCACGGCGGAGAGGACCAGATCCTCCAGCATCTCCACGTCCTCCGGGTCCACCGCGTCGGGCTGGATGGAGAGCTTCGTCAGCTCCTTCTTGCCGCTGGCCGTGGCGCTCACCACGCCGCCGCCGGCGGTGGCGGTGAATTCCTGGGCCTCCACGGCCTTCTGCTTTTCTTCCATCTGTTTTTGCAGCTCCATGATCCGCTGCATCTGCATCTGCTGCTTCTGCGCGCCGCTCATGCCGCCGGAGAAGCCGCCCCGGGCCGTATATTTTCCCATAGTCTGTTTCCTTTCCTGTATCAAAAATTGATTATACTTTACTTGATGGTGAAGCCGCCAAACTGGTCGCCCAGGGCGATGAGGTCGCTGACGCTGCCCTGCTTCGGCGCGGCGGCGGCCTCCACCTGCCCGGTTTTGAACTGCAGGCGGATCTCCCGCCCGGTGTGGGCGGAGGTGACCTCCCGCAGCACGGTGGCCACGGCGCTGTCGCTGAGCTTTTCCTGCGTCAGCTCCGTGTCACAGGTGACGGTGAGCACGTCGCCGCTGAGTGAGCCGCTGGCCATGCCCAGAAAGGCGCGGCACATGGGGGAGATGCGGTTTTTATACTGCTCCAGCAGCTCCCGCCAGACCGTCGTGTCTCCCTCCGGCGCGTTTACCGCCGCCGCCTTGGCCGGGCGGACGGAGAACACCGGCGCCTCCGGTTCCCGCTCCGGGGGAGGGTTTTCCGGCAGGGGCGGACTTTCAAAGGTGAACGGCGGCTCCTCCGGCAGGGGAGGACGGTCCTCCTCCCAGGGGGGAAGGTCCACCGGTTCATTTTTCTGGCTCCGGGCCGCAGGAACGGACGGCGCGGCCGGGACAGGGGCCGAAACAGGGAGCGGCTCCGCTGCGGGCCTTGCGCCGCGCCTCATCTGCTCCTCCAGCCGCTCTATCCGGGAGACGAGGGCGGCTTCGCCGCCGCAGAGACTCTCGTCGCAAAGGCGCAGCAGGCACAGCTCCGCGTCCAGCCGACGGCTGCCGCTGCGGGCGGCATTCACGGCGTATTCCTGCAGCGTCTCCGCCACGGCCATGAGCCGCCGGGCGGAAACGTCCCGGGAGAGAGAATCCATAGCGGCGTCGTCATACCCGCCGGAGAGCAGGATGCCCGCGCCCTTGGGGGTGGTCATGCGGATGAGCAGGTCCCGGGTCAGGGTGGTCAGCTCCCCCATGACGGCGGAGACGTCCTTGCCGGCGCGGTAGAGCCGGTCGAGCAGAGCCAAAGCCCCGCCGGCGTCCCGGCGCAGGATATGGCCCATCAGCTCCGCCGTCTGCACCCGGCCCGCCAGGCCCAGCACATCGAGGATGCTTTCCTCCTCCACCGGGCCGCCGGAGGCGGCGCACTGGTCGAGCAGCGAAAGCCCGTCCCGCAGCGCTCCGTCGCTGAGACGGCCCAAAAGCGCCGCGCCCCCCTCGCTCAGGGGGATGCCCTCCGCCCGGGCCACTTCCAGCAGGCGGAGCGCGATGTCCTCCGGCGTGATGCGCTTAAAGGCGAAGCGCTGGCAGCGGGAGAGGATGGTGGCCGGAACCTTGTGCAGCTCCGTGGTGGCGAGGATGAACATGAGATGCTCCGGCGGCTCCTCCAGAATTTTCAGCAGGGCGTTGAAGGCGGCGGTGGAGAGCATATGGACCTCGTCCACGATATAGACCCGCTTTTTCACATGGGCAGGGGAATAGATGGCCTCGTCCCGCAGGGCGCGGACCTGGTCCACGCCGTTGTTGGAGGCGGCGTCCAGCTCCAGCACGTCCAGAAAGGTGCCGCTGTCGATGCCGAGACAGGAGGGGCAGCGGTTGCAGGGATCGCCGTTTACCGGCTGCTCACAGTTCACGGCCTTGGCCAGGATCTTGGCGCAGGTGGTCTTGCCGGTGCCGCGGGTGCCGGTGAAAAGATAGGCGTGGGAGGTGCGTCCCTCCGCCACCTGGCGGCGCAGGGTATCCGTGATATGGGCCTGACCCACCACGTCGGCAAAGGTCCGGGGACGCCACTTGCGGTACAGCGCCTGATACATGACCCACCTCTCCTTCCGGATGTATAGAATAACTTCCTCCGTATGCATCTGCGAAGCCGGGGGATTCGCGGCACATGAACGGTCCCGCTTAATGCTGCTCGGTTCCCCGCCTGACATGGTTCGCGGCATTCATTGCGCGAGCCCGGCTCCGCAGATGCCCGCGGAGGAAGTTCGTATGGTATTTTACCATCCCTGCGAAAAATTATCAAGTCTTTTATCCGCTTCGGACGGAATTGTGAAAAAAGAAAGCGGGAACGGGGCGGAAAGCGGACAAAATTTGCCGGAGATTCTTTACCAAGTGCAGAAAAACCGGGGGCTGCCCTTGCAGTCCCCGGCTCTTTTGAAAAAAGACCGTCAGAAGGAATGTGCGCAGCGGCGGCTCACTTTCCCTCGGCGAAGGATTTCACCAGGCGCAGCAGGATGTCCACGGTCTTTTCCAGCGCCTGCACGGACAGATACTCATAGATGCAGTGGCAGTTCTCAATGCCGGCGGAGATGTTGGGGCAGGGCAGTCCCATGGCGGTGAGCTGGGAGCCGTCCGTGCCGCCCCGGATGGGGACCTCCCGGGGCGTGACGCCCTCGGCCAGCATGGCGTCGCGGGCGTAGTCCACGATGTAGTGGATGGGCCGGATGGCGTCGCCCATATTGTAATAGGAGTCCCGCAGCTCCAGCTCCACGGTGCCCTCGCCGTAGACTTCGTTGAGGTAAGCCGCGATTTTCCGCATACGCTCCTTGCGGGCGCTGAAGGCCGCGAAGTCATGGTCCCGGATGATATACTTCATCTCGGCGCGGGTCACGCAGCCGCTGAGGTCGGTGAGATGATAGTAGCCCTCGCGGCCCTCGGTGTGGGCGGGCGTCTCCGCCGCCGGGAGCATCTGATTCAGCTCCATGGCGATGAGCAGGGCGTTTTTCATCCTGCCCTTGGCCTCGCCGGGGTGGATGCCCACGCCGTGGATGACGAAGTTCGCGTCCGCGCCGCTGAAGGTCTCGCTGTTGACCTCCCCCAGACCCTCGCCGTCCAGCGTGTAGGCGAAGTCCGCGCCGAAGGCGGAGACATCGAAGCGCTGCGCGCCGGTGCCCACCTCCTCGTCGGTGGTGAAGGCCAGCTTCAGCGTGCCGTGCTTTTCCTCCGGGTGGGACAGCAGGTACTCCGCCATCTCCATGATGACGGCGACGCCGGCCTTGTCGTCTCCGCCGAGGAGGGTGGTGCCGTCGGTGACGATGAGGTCGTCGCCGACGTATTGCAGCAGATTTTCATATACTTCGGGGCGCAGGACGATGCCGAGCTGTTCGTTCAGCACCACGTCTCCGCCGTCATAGCGCTCCACCACCCGGGGCTTCACGTGAGCGCCGGGGGCGTCGGGAGAGGTGTCCATATGGGCCAGAAAGCCCACGGTGGGAACGCCGTCGCGGCCGCAGTTGCCGGGGATGGTGGCGTAGACGATGCCGGCCTCGCCGATATAGACGTCGCTGGCGCCCATGGCCCGCAGCTCCTCCTGCAGCAGCCTCGCCAGGTCATACTGCTTTTCGGTGCTGGGGGCGGTGTCGGCGTCATCGGCGGACTGGGTATCGATCTGTACATAGCGCAAAAAGCGCTGGACAACATGAGAAAGAGCCATAGGAGAGTTCCTTTCTTTGTTTTCGGTGAAGTCCGGACAGCGCGGCGGCTGCCCGCTTCCTGCAACTATGATACGCCGCGCCGCCGTCCGTGGCAAGAGCGAAATCGCCGCGCCGCCGAAAGGAAAGCCGGTTCCTTTTGCCTGTTTCGGCGCGGTAAAACGCGGGCCGGAGAAGTCTCCGGCCCGCTGTTCATTGAGAGGAAAGGGACGTTTGCTTTCGCAGATGGCCCCGGATCAGTCCACTTTCGGCAGGGTGTCGAAGCCGCGCTGCAGGGCCTCGTCCGTGGGGATGACGTCGGTCATGGTGCCGTCGAGGAAGGAGGAGTAGGCGGTCAGGTCAAAATAGCCCGTGCCGGTGACGCCGATGAGGATGGTCTTGGCCTCGCCGCTCTCGCGGCACTTCAGCGCCTCCTGAATGCCCACGCAGATGGCGTGAGAGCTTTCCGGCGCGGGGAGTATGCCCTCCACCCGGGCGAAGCGGGTGGCGGCGGCAAAGACCTCTGTCTGGGTGACGGCCCGGGCCTCATCCACATAGCCGTCGTGGTAGAGCTGGGACAGAATGGGGCTCATGCCGTGATAGCGCAGGCCGCCCGCGTGGGAGGGAGAGGGGATGAAGCCGCTGCCGAGGGTGTACATCTTGGCCAGCGGCGTCACATGGCCCGTGTCGCAGAAGTCGTAGGCGAAGCGGCCGCGGGTGAGGGAGGGGCAGGAGGCGGGCTCCACCGCGATGATGTGGGGATTGGCCTTGCCGGAGAGCTTGTCGGCGATGAAGGGGGTCATAAGGCCGCCCAGGTTGGAGCCGCCGCCGGCGCAGCCGATGATGATGTCGGGATATTCGTCATACTTCAGCAGCGCCGTGCGGGCTTCCTGACCGATGACGCTCTGGTGCAGCAGCACCTGGTCCAGCACGCTGCCCAGAGCGTAGCGGGTGTTGGGTGTGTGGGTGGCGACCTCCACAGCCTCGGAGATGGCGGTACCAAGACTGCCGGGGCTGTCGGGATTCTCCGCCAGCATCCGGCGGCCCACCTCGGTGGTGTCGGAGGGGGAGGGGATGACCTTGCCGCCGTAGGTCTGGATGACGGCCCGGCGCTGGGGCTTCTGCTGAGCGGAGCACTTCACCATGTACACGGTGAGATCCAGACCGAAATAGGAGCAGGCCATGGACAGGGCGGTGCCCCACTGGCCGGCGCCGGTCTCCGTGGTGAGACCGGTGAGGCCCTGCTGCTTGGCGTAATACGCCTGAGCGATGGCGGAGTTCAGCTTGTGGCTGCCGGAGGTGTTGCTGCCCTCGAACTTATAGTAGATGTGGGCCGGGGTGTCCAGCGCCTTTTCCAGACAGTAGGCCCGGACGGTAGGGGAGGGACGGTACATCTTGTAAAAATTCCGGACCTCCTCGGGGATCTCGATGTAGCGGTCGGTGTTGTTCAGCTCCTGCTTTGCCAGCTCGGTGGCGAAGATGGGAGTCAGCTCCTCCAGGGACAGGGGCTGATGGGTGCCGGGGTGCAGCAGGGGGGCATGGTCATGGGGCATATCCGCCCGGACGTTGTACCATGCCTTGGGCAGTTCTTCTTCGGAGAGATAGATCTTGTAAGGAATGTTCGACATGGGGATGACCAACCTTTCTTGGGGGTCAGGGGAAATAAAAAACGCCCGCCCCCGGAATTGATTCCAAGGACAGACGGTCGAAAACGAGCCACCTGTGGTGCCACCTTGATTGGTACCTTGCGATACCCAACTCTGCAGGATGCAGACACATCCCAGCCCGGTAACGGGGGCAAAGCGTCAACGGATACTGCGGCGAAAGCCGGTTCCCCGCGCCCTCAGGAGCCCATGGATACGGTCCGCTTTCCGCCGGGCTTTCACTGTCCCCGGCTCGCTGCAGGCGCGCTGCCGCTCCTTCTTCTCCCTCTTCAGTTTACATCATTAAAGCGCAAAAGTGCAGAAAAAGCAATAGGCACATTGCACAAAAATATCTCCGGGCGCAGAGGATATTCCCCTGCGCCCGGGACAAAAGGGGCTTTTACCGCCGGTCCGCCTCCTGCATATGCCTGATAAGGCGCAGGAGCTGGCAGGAATAGCCCACCTCGTTGTCATACCAGGCGATGACTTTCACAAAGGTGTCCGTCAGGGCGATGCCCGCCTTGGCGTCGAAGACGCTGCCGTGGGTGTCCCCGAGGAAATCAGAGGAGACCACGGATTCGTCCGTGTAGCCCAGCACATCCTTCAGCTCTCCGGTGGAGGCCTCCTTCATGGCGGTGCAGATCTCCTCATAGGTGGCGCCCTTCTGAAGATTCGCCGTCAGGTCCACCACGGACACGTCCAGCGTCGGCACGCGGATGGACATACCGGTGAGCCGTCCGTTCAGCTCCGGGATGACCTTGCCCACGGCCTTCGCCGCGCCGGTGGAGGAGGGAATGATGTTGCCGGTGGCGGCCCGGCCGCCGCGCCAGTCCTTCACGGAGGGGCCGTCCACCGTCTTCTGCGTGGCAGTGACGGAGTGGACTGTGGTCATCAGGCCGTCCCGGATGCCGAAGCGCTGGTGCAGCACCTTCGCCAGAGGCGCCAGACAGTTGGTGGTGCAGGAGGCGTTGGAGACAATGGTCATGTCCGGGGTGTATTTGTCCTGATTCACGCCGTAGACGAACATGGGCGTGTCGTCCGTGGAGGGCGCGGACATGACCACGCGCTTCGCGCCGGCGGCGAGATGGGCGGAGGATTTCTCCTTCGTCAGAAACAGGCCCGTGGACTCCACCACAAAATCCACGCCCAGCTCGCCCCAGGGCAGGCGGGAGGGGTCCCTCTCCGCGAACACCGGGATCTCCTGGCCGCCCACCATGATGGCGCCGGGCCTGTGGTCCACGTCCGCTCCGAAGCGGCCGTGCATGGTATCAAATTTCAGCATATACGCCAGATAGTCCGGCGTACAGAGATCGTTGATGCCCACGATCTCCATGTCGGGGAACTCCTTCGCTGCGCGGAACACCATCCGCCCGATGCGGCCAAAGCCGTTGATCGCAATCCTGCTGTGCATAGCTGTGCCTCCCAAAGCTGTCCCGCGGGACAGAAGTATGATGGAGAGAGTCTGCCCGCTTTTCCGCAAAACATACCCTGCGCCGTTTGCCGTTTCCTGTTTCTTCCGGTTCAGGGTCACAGCGGAAAACGCCTTTGGGCAAAAGGGCAAGAAAGGGCAAAGGAAATAAGTCAGTTTCGACAAAAAAGACTTGCACCTGTTGACAAAAGATTGGAGAATTGTTACGATAAACACAGAAAAAACTGAAAACGTTTCCGGGAACGATACCGGGGCCGTTTCCAAAAGGCGAGAGGTACGGGAATTTGACGATCAAGGATATCGCGAGGGAGTGCGGCGTCAGCGTCAGCACCGTTTCCCGGGTGCTGAACGGCCGGCCCGATGTGCGCGGCGAGGTGCGCGAGCGGGTGCTGGCGGCGGTGGAAAAGCTCCACTACATTCCCAACAACAGCGCCCGGGATCTGGTGCGCACCCGGTCCGACGCCATCGGCCTGGTGGTCCGCGGCGTGGGCAACCCCTTTTATACAGAGGTCATCCGCTCCATCGAGGAGTCGGTGCGCCGGGCGGGCTATACGATGATCCTCCATCAGATCAACACGGAGGACGACGAGCTGCTGGCGGGCGCGAGCCTTGCGAGGTCAAAAAAGCTGCGGGGGCTGATTTTGCTGGGCGGCTGCTTCGACTATACGCCGGAGCGGACGGCGGCGCTGGATATTCCCTTTGTCTGCTGCTCCTTTGCCAACAGCTTCGGGAGCCTCCGCAAGTCGGTCTATTCCTCCGTCTCCATCGATGACCAGGCGGAGGCTTACCGGGCGGTGAAGCTCCTGACGGAGCAGGGACACCGGAGGATCGCGGTGCTGCTGGACTCCACCCACGACCATTCCATCAGCGAGCTGCGCTACCGGGGCTACTGTCAGGCGCTGGAGGAGGCGGGCATCCCGCTGGAGGAGGAGCTGGTGGCAAAGACCGGCGACTTCCGCATGGCGGCGGCCTATGAGGCCACGAGCCGCCTGCTTAGTCGGGGCGTAAAGTTTACCGCCATGTTCGTCATCGCGGACGCCATGGCCGTGGCCGCCATGAAGGCCCTCCACGACAGCGGCCGCCGCATCCCGGAGGACTGCTCCGTGATCGCCATCGACGGCGTGGATATGTCCGTGTACACCATCCCCACCCTGACGACGCTGATCCAGCCCAAGGAGGACATGGGGGCCGAGGCGGTGCGCATCCTGCTGGATATCCTGGAGGGGCGCTCCGGACACCGGCAGGTGCGGTTCGAGACCGCCCTGCGCGCCGGCGGCAGCGTGGCGCCGCCGCAGTAATACATGGTTTTTACATTTTTCAGAGATGTAAAAATATATTTTTGATGAAAAGGAGATTATGAAACACATGAAGAAGTATCTTGCGCTGATTCTTGCACTCGTGATGAGCCTCTCTCTCGTGGCCTGCGGCGGCAGCAGCGGCGGTGAAGGCGAGGGCGAGGGCGACGCCGCTACCGGCAGAGTCTATTGGCTGAACTTCAAGCCCGAGTCCGACGCGGCTCTGCAGGAGCTGGCCGCCATGTATACCGAGCAGACCGGCGTGCCCGTGAAGGTCGTCACCGCCGCTTCCGGTACCTACAACGAGACCCTGACCGCGCAGATGGACAAGAGCGACGCGCCCACCCTGTTCGTCGTCGGCAACAGCGCCGCCGTCGATACCTGGGGCGAGTACTGCTATGACCTGACCGGCACCGACATCGCCAACGAGCTGAACACCGACGCTTATATGCTGTATGATGACGCCGGCAAGCTCTGCTCCATCGGCTACTGCTATGAGTGCTACGGCATCATCGTCAACAAGGCCCTGCTGGAGCAGGCCGGCCACAGCGTGGACGAGATCACCAACTTCGAGAGCCTGAAGGCCGTCGTGGAAGACATCACCGCCCGCAAGGACGAGCTGGGCTTCTCCGCCTTCACCTCCGCCGGCATGGACGGTTCCTCCAGCTGGAGATTCACCGGCCACCTCATCAACCTCGAATACTACTATGAGTCCGTTGATGATCCCGCTGCCTGGGAGTCCTGCCCCGCTACCCTGACCGGCAAGTACATGGACAACTACCGCAACCTCTGGGATCTGATGATCAACAACAGCACCGTGGCGCCCTCTCAGCTGGCCAACGGCGGCTTCGACGCTTCTGCTGAGTTCGCCAACGGCGAGGCTGTGTTCTACAGCCAGGGCAGCTGGGAATGGAGCGGCCTGTCCGAGAAGGGCATGGACGCTGCTGACCTGACCATGATCCCCTACTACTGCGGCGTGGACGGCGAGGAGATGGCCGGCCTGAACTGCGGCACCGAGAACTACTGGGCTGTCAACGCCAACGCTTCCGAGGAAGACATCGCCGCCACCCTCGCTTTCATGAAGTGGCTGGTCACCGATCCCGAGGCTTCTGCCAAGGCGGTCGAGACCTTCGGCGTCATGCCCTACAAGAACGCTGCTGAGTCCGCCAACCCCTTCCTGGCCATCGCCAACCAGTATGCTGCCAACGGTCACTACAATATGTGGTGGGCCACCAACTACCAGCCCAACGTCGACACTTACCGCGAGACCGTCGTCGCCGCTATGAACCAGTATGACGCGGATCCCTCCGACGCCAACTGGGCGACCGTCGTCACCGCTTTCATCGACGGCTGGAGCGTTCAGTATCAGGCGGCCAACGGCTGATACTGCTCTTTGAGTCAGACACAATACGCACGAAAGAAGAAGCGGGGCGGGCAGCTGCCCGCCCCGCTTGCTATAACATCACGCCCGGGGCCGCGCGAGACCGCGGGTGTGCCCATATTTATTAACAGGAGTTGATCTGATGAAAAGAAAGAGAAGCACCTCGGCTCTCAGCAGCGCCCACCTGAGACGGCCGCTGCAGCGCAGTTTCCCTCTTTTCCTGCTGCCGATGGTGGCCGCCTTTGCCATCGGCTTCGTGTGGCCCTTCCTGCAGGGCATCTTCCTGTCCTTTACCAAGTTCAAGACCACCAGCAACTGGACGTGGGTGGGCATTCAGAACTATATCAAAGCCTTCCAGGATGAGAGCTTCCGCTACTCCTTCGGCTACACGGCGGTGTTTGCGGTGGTCTCCCTCGTGCTGATCAACGTGCTGGCCTTTACCGTGGCCTATGCGCTGACGCAGAAGATCAAGGGCGCGAACCTCTTCCGCACGGTGTTCTTTATGCCGAACCTCATCGGCGGCATCGTGCTGGGCTATATCTGGAGCATGATCTTCGACGGCTTCCTCGATATGTATCACACCTCCATTCTGATGGATACCCGCTGGGGCTTCTGGGGCCTCATCATCCTGATGTGCTGGCAGCAGATCGGCTATATGATGATCATTTACATCGCGGGCCTGCAGGCCGTGCCGGAGGATATGCTGGAGGCTGCCCGCATCGACGGCGCCAACAGCTGGCAGACCCTGTTCAAGGTCACCATCCCCAACGTCATGCCCTCCATCACCATCTGTATGTTCCTGACGCTGACCAACAGCTTCAAGCTCTTCGACCAGAACCTGGCCCTCACCGGCGGCCAGCCCTACATCATCAACCCCGACGGCACCTCCATCCACACCACAGAGATGCTGGCGCTGAACATCTATAACACGTTCTACGGACAAAATGTGAACTCCCGCGGCGTAGCCCAGGCAAAGGCCGTACTGTTCTTCATCCTGGTGGCCGGCATCGGCCTGATCCAGCTTCGCGCGACCAGAAACAAGGAGGTGCAGCAGTAATGATCAAGACGCTCTCTCAGAAAAAGCGGGGCAAGATGCTCCTCTCGGTGTTCTTCGCCGTGGTCTGCATCCTGTATGTTCTGCCCGTCTTCATGGTAGCCATGAACGCCTTCAAGCTCAACACCTTCGTCAAGACCGCCACCTTCGCCTGGCCCAGCGGCGAGATGTTTGCGGGCTGGGACAACTTTATCAAGGGCATGACCTTCGGCAACTATCCCTTCCTTAAGTCTGCCCTCTACAGCACGGTCATCACCCTGCTCTCCACGGGCCTTATCCTGCTGTGCACCTCCATGGCCGCGTGGTACATCGCGCGCGTGGACTCTCTGTTCTGCCGCGTGATCTACTTCCTCTGCGTGTTCTCCATGGTCATCCCCTTCCAGATGGTCATGTTCACCCTGTCGAAGACCGCGGATCAGCTGCACCTGAACACGCCCTGGACGATCCCGGTGATCTATCTCGGCTTTGGCGCGGGCCTTGCGGTATTCATGTTCACCGGCTTTGTCAAGAGCATCCCCCTGGAGATCGAGGAAGCCGCCGCCATCGACGGCTGCGGGCCCCTGCGCACCTTCTTCCTGGTGGTGATGCCTATGCTGAAGCCCACCCTGATCTCCGTGGGCATTCTGGAGATCATGTGGGTCTGGAACGACTATCTGCTGCCCTATCTGGTGCTGGATATCAACGAATACCGCACCATCCCCATCCACATCCAGTATCTGAAGGGAAGCTACGGTACCGTGGATCTCGGCGCCACCATGGCTTTGATCCTGATGAGCATCATCCCTGTCATCGTGTTCTACCTGACCTGCCAGAAGCACATCATCAAGGGCGTGGCAGCCGGCGCGGTCAAGGGATAAGACAAACATTTAATGCTAATATTTGATTAAATTCTTTAATCAAATATTCCGCATGCTTCGCATGCTCGCATCGTGCATACGCACGCTGCGCCGTCTCATGCAGAATTTGACGGGCTTCGCCCTATAAAAACCTTTTTGAAGGTTTTTATGAAATTCTAGTATAAGAGGAGAGTCACCGCCTATGGAACGAAAGAGCGGCATTCTGATGCCCATCAGCGCCCTGCCCGGCCCCTACGGTATCGGGACACTGGGCAGGGAGGCCTACGCCTTCGCGGATTTCCTGCACGCCGCGGGACAGAGCTATTGGCAGCTGCTGCCCCTTGGCCCCACCAGCTATGGCGATTCCCCCTATTCCCCCTTTTCCACCTTCGCGGGCAATCCGTATTTCATCGACCTGGACCTGCTGAAGGAGGACGGCCTGCTGACGGAGGAGGAGCTGGAGGGCGTGGACTGGGGAAGCGATCCCCGGCGCGTGGACTACGGCCGCATCTATGCCGCCCGCTTCGATGTGCTGCAAAAGGCCTGTGACCGGGGCTGGGAGCGGGACCGGGAGGCGGTGGCCCAATTTGAGCGGGAAAACGAAGGGTGGCTGCCGGACTACGCGCTGTTCATGGCCCTCAAGCGCCATTTCGGCATGAAGTCCTGGACGGAGTGGGAGGACGAGGCCATCCGCCGCCGCAGCTCGAAAGAGGTGGTGGAGCGGTACCGCGCCCAGCTTGCGGGCGACTGCCGCCTGTTCACCTATATCCAGTTCCTGTTTTATAAGCAGTGGAACGCCCTGCGGAGCTATATCCACTCTCTGGGCCTGCGGGTCATCGGCGATTTGCCCATCTACGTCGCCATGGACAGCGCGGACGTGTGGAGCGGGCCGGAGAACTTCCAGATGGATGAGCAGTACGTCCCCCGGGAGGTATCCGGTGTGCCGCCGGACTATTTCAGCACGGACGGCCAGCTCTGGGGCAATCCCCTGTACGACTGGGATAAAATGCGGCAGGACGGCTTTGGCTGGTGGCTGCGGCGCATCGAGGGGGCGAGACGGCTCTACGACGTGATCCGCATCGACCATTTCCGGGGTTTTGAGAGCTACTGGAGCGTGCCCTACGGCGCGGAGACCGCCCGGGAGGGCCGCTGGCAGAAAGGCCCCGGCATGGAGCTGGTGGGCCTGCTGCGGGACCGCTTCCGGGACACCCCCATCATCGCGGAGGATCTGGGCTTCCTGACGCCGGAGGTGCATCAGCTGCTGGCGGAATCCGGCTTCCCCGGCATGAAGGTGCTGGAATTCGCCTTTGACTCCCGGGAGCCGGGAGACTATCTGCCCCACAA
Source organism: Oscillospiraceae bacterium (assembly GCA_051867615.1). GTDB lineage: Bacteria > Bacillota > Clostridia > Oscillospirales > Oscillospiraceae > RGIG5472. Next base: position 57,426 of record JBJDYU010000012.1, read on the forward strand.
TTACGGCCGCAACTGCGTCTGCTATGTGGGCACCCACGACAACGAGACGGCGCTGCAGTGGCGCGAGCAGGCCAGCGCGGAGGATATCGACTTCGCCCGGCGCTACCTGGGCCTGAATGAGCAAGAGGGCTTCCACTGGGGCGTCATCCGGGGCGGCATGGGCAGCGTGGCGGATCTGTTCGTGGCCCAGATGCAGGACTGCCTGGGTCTGGGGGCGGAGGCCCGCATGAACACCCCCGGCACCTGCGGCGGCAACTGGGCGTGGCGTATGCTCCCCGGCGAGGCCTCGGAGAAGCTGGCGGCCCGTCTGCGGGACTATACCTGGATGTACGGCAGACTGTAAGCGAAAATAAAAGTAAGGGGGCGGCCCACCGGGCCGCCCCTTTTTTGCGGAAGTTTTGTGCGCGTCTGTCAGGTACATCTTTTCCCGGGCCTGACCAGCCCCCGGAGCCAGTGCAGGTCCTCCCGGCGCAGGATGCCGAAAAGGAAGCAGAGACACACCGTCATGGCGAGGAACACAGCCGCCCGCAGCGCCGCCGTGGGAAACTGCGCCGCGGCCGAGACCGCCAGCAGCGCGGCGGCCATGGCGAGGAGGGGGACGCGGAGCGGGAGGGAAAGCCCGGTGACCCGCAGGAGACGGCGGATGCTGAGGAGGAAGTTCAATAGGTGAGTGAGGAGGAAGCTGAAAAAATAGCCCTCCATGCCCCACACGGGCAGCAGGAGATACAACAGCGCGATATCCAGCGCGGAGGTCAGGATGTTGTACAGCACGCAGTACTGCTGCTGGCCCAGCCCCTTGGTCGCAGCATCGGTGACGATATCGCAGTAGAGCATGGGGGCGAGAAAGGCGAAGCGCCGCAGGCAGCTCCCAGCTTCGCCGCTGTGATAGAGCATTTCGCACAGCGGGTCCGCGAAAAGAAACAGCAGCCCGCCGCAGCAGAGACCGTACAGCATGGATACCCGCAGGCTGCGGCGGGTCAGATAGCGGATGCGCCGGGCGCTGCCCGCGGCGGCGCAGCGGGCCAGCTCCGGTATGAGCAGCTCCGACAGGGCAAAGAGGATAGCGGAGGGGAACATGAGGATCGGGAACACCATGCCGCTGACGATGCCGAAGGCCGCCAGCGGCTCCGCCACGGCGGTGTACAGCGCGAGCCGCTGTGGGACGATCAGGTTTTCCGCAGTGGATAGCCCGGCCTTCAGATCGTCCGCCAGCGCCAGCGGCACGGCGATGCGAAGCAGCCGCCGGGCAACTTTCGTCCGCTGGGCCGGGACTGCCCGCTCCCGCCGCCGCAGAAAAAGCAGACTGAAAAGCGTCAGGTACGCTCCCGCGCCGCCGCCTAAGATCACGGCCTCGCAGGCCCGGGCCGGGTCGCCTCCCGCCCAGCAGGAGAGGGCGGTCAGGGTGACCGCCATGGAGCAGAGCTGCTCCGCGATCTCCACCGCCGATAGGGTAGCGATCCGGTTCGCGGCGGTGAAGTAGCCCGTCATGACGCCGCCGAGGCAGGTCACGGGCAGAAAGCAGGCGAACAGCCGCAGCGACGCCACCGTGCGGAGGTCGCCGATCCAGCGCTCCGCTAAAAACGGCGCGCCGAAATAAAGGAGGAGACTCACCGCGCCGCTGCACATGATGCTGTAGAGAAAGCAGCCCGAGAGGATACGCCGGATGGCGCCGCTGCGCCTCCGCCCCAGCTCCTCGGCGGCGAGATACATGGCCGTGGTGCGTATCCCGGCGATGCCGGCGGTCCGGGCCAGCATGGACACGGACATGACCAGCTGCAAAAGCCCCACGCCCGCCGCGCCGATGCGGCCGGAGATGTAGACCTGAAAGGACGTGGTGGCCAGCCGCAGCAGCAGGTTCACCCCTGTCAGCAGCAGCGCGCTGTAAAATATGGGCATTTTCCGGCGCAGAGCAGATCCCCCCTTACCCCCATTCATATGGGGACAAGAGGAAAAGTATGATGCCGGAGCGCGGAAAACGCCGCCATGGAAGGCGTTGACAAAGCGGAGGGCTTCTGCTACAATGGGCCACAGCGAGGGGAAAGCAGCGCTGACCCCGAGCTGAGCAAGCTGGCATTCGGTCTGACAGGCGAGGATACGCTCCTGCGCGGAAGATGCGAAAAGGAAGGGCCGCGGCGGACAGCCGCTCCCGGATGGAACGTATCTCCCTTGCCCTGCGGGCAGGGGAGTTTTTGTTTTCCGGTGCCGCTTTGAAAAAACATGGGAGGAAGGATCTCGTATGAACAAGCGCATCGCCATCATCGCCCTTGTGGTCACCGACCGCAGCGCGGCGGAAAAGCTCAACGCCCTGCTCCACGAGTACGGGGAGTATATTCTGGGCCGCATGGGCCTGCCCTGCCCCCAGCACGGGGTGTCGCTGATCTCCGTGGCGGTGGCCGCGCCGCAGGATGTCATCAGCGCCCTGGCGGGCAAGCTGGGACGCATCGGCGGCGTCAGCTCCAAGACGGTCTATGCTCCCGAAAACGTGCAGGAAAGGAAAGAATGACAATGAAAAAATGGATGAGTTTGCTGCTGGCGCTGGCGCTGGCCCTGTCTCTCGCCGCCTGCGGCGCGGCCGGACAGGAGGAGACGGCGGAGGATCCCGCCACGCTGCGGGTGGCCGCCATCAAGGGCCCCACGGGCATGGGGCTGGTAAAGCTCATGAGCGAGAGCGACGCGGGCAGCACCGGCACGAACACCTATGAGTTCACCCTGGTGGCCAGCCCCGACGAGATCGTGGCGGGCATCGGCGGCGGCGAGCTGGACGTGGCCTGCGTTCCCGCGAATCTGGGCGCCACGCTCTATAACAACACCGACGGCGCGGTGCGCGTGCTGGCGGTGAACACCCTGGGCGTGCTGTATATCGTGGAGAACGGCGATACGGTCCATTCCGTGGAGGATCTGGCCGGCCGCACCATCTATTCCTCCGGTAAGGGCTCCACCACGGAGTACGCCCTGCAGCACATTCTGGATTCCTACGGCGTGGAGGCCGCGGTGGAGTGGAAGAGCGAGCACGCCGAGTGCGTGGCGGCGCTGGCGGCGGACGAACAGGGCGTGGCCCTGCTGCCCCAGCCCTTTGCCTCTGCTGCGCAGATGCAGAACGAGAATATCCGGGTGGCCCTGGACCTCAATGAGCTCTGGGAGGAGCTGGGGGACGGCAGCGCCCTCATCACCGGCTGCGTCATTGCCCGGACGGAGTTCGTGGAGGAGCACAGCGGCGCCATCGACCTGTTTTTGCAGCAGTACGCGGATTCCGTGGACTATGTGAACGCCAACACCGACGAGGCGGCGGAGCTGATCGAAGCCTATGACATCATTCAGGCGGCGGTGGCGAAGAAGGCGCTGCCCTTCTGCAACATCGTCTGCATCCGGGGTCAGGAGATGAAGGAGCAGCTCGGCGCTTACCTCGAGCTGCTGCACGGACAGAACGCCAAGGCTGTGGGAGGTTCGCTGCCGGATGAGGCGTACTATTACATCGGAGAGTAAAAAGCATATACGGCTCTGGGCCGTGCTGCTCTGGCTCACGGTCTGGCAGCTTGCCGGTATGTGGGTGGGGCAGGAGTTCCTGCTGGCCACCCCTGCGGCCACGCTCCGGGCGCTGCTGCGCCTTATGGGGGAGGGAGAGTTCTGGCGCTCCATCGCCTTCTCCCTCTCCCGCATCGCCGCGGGCTTCGGTCTGGCGGCGGTGCTGGGCGCGGCGCTGGGCGCGGCGGCGGCGAGGAAGAAATGGGTGGGGGACCTGCTGGCTCCCCTCCTGGCTGTGGTGAAGGCCACGCCCGTGGCGTCCTTTATCATCGTGGCCCTGCTCTGGGTGTCCTCCCGGAACCTCTCGGTGCTGATCTCCTTTCTCATGGTCTTCCCGGTGCTGTATCTCAGCATCCGGGAGGCGGTGGAGCAGCTCAGCGGAGAGCTCGCGGAAATGGCCCGGGTGTTCCGGGTGCCGTTTTGGCGGCGTCTCCGCTATCTTTACCTGCCGGAGATATTGCCCCGCTTCCGGGCGGCGGCCTCGGCGGCGCTGGGCTTCTGCTGGAAGGCGGGCGTGGCGGCGGAGGTCATCGGCATCCCGGACGGTTCGCTCGGCGAAAAGCTGTACGAGGCGAAGATCTACCTCAACACGCCGGAGCTGTTCGCCTGGACGGTCACCATCGTGGCGGTCAGCGCGGCGACGGAGCGGCTGGCGCTGTGGCTGCTGCGTCTGGCGGAAGAGAAATGGGGGCGGATGTGACGGAGCTGCGGAATATTTGGAAGTCCTATGGCGATAAGCAGGTGCTGCGGGGCATGGATCTGTTCCTCCCGGAGGGAGAGATCACCTGCCTCATGGGCCCCTCCGGCTGCGGCAAGACCACGCTGCTGCGAATCCTCATGGGTCTCGAAACGGCGGACCGGGGCGAGATCGTGGGGATGGAAGGGCAGCGCGTCAGCGCCGTGTTTCAGGAGGACCGGCTGCTGACCCGGCTCACGGCGGAGGGGAACCTCCGCTTCGTGGCGGAGAGCGAGGGGCAGCTGCGCGAGATACCGGTGCTGCTTCGGGAGCTGGGCCTTGGGAAAGAGACCGGGCCCGCCGCCGAATTCAGCGGCGGCATGAAGCGCCGCCTCGCCATCGCCCGGGCGCTGCTGGCGGAGTATACGCTGCTGGTGCTGGACGAGCCTTTCCGGGGTCTCGATCAGGAGACGAAGGAACGGGCCATGGAGACCGTCCGCCGCCGCAGCGCGGGAAAGACCGTGCTGCTGGTGACCCACGACGAGAACGAAGCCCGGGCCATGTCCGGGCGCATCATACGGATGTAATAAAAAACGCGGGCCGTCCTTTCGGATGGCCCGCGTGTCAGTTTGTTGAAAAAGCCTCGCAGAGTTCGCGCCCGCAGGCGCGAAGAAAATAAGATTTATTTTCTCCGGCGGCGTGTACGTCTACATAAGGCTCTTAGTGGCTCTGCCACTTAGAGCCTTGTATGCATGGAGCCCCGTAAGCGGCGAAGCCGCTAACGGGATCTCGCAGGAGAAAATACTTCTCGGCCCGCAAACGTGCGCATCGAACGCTGACAGCGAACGATGCGTGCGCTGCGGCGGGCCGCAGCCTTTTCGAAAAAGTGGCGTTGCCACTTTTTCGACAGGTTTATGTTGCTGCCGCTTCGCTCTTTTTCTTCGGAGCGGGAAGCTGGGAGAGGAGGACAGCGGCGAACATGAGCGCGCAGCCCAGCAGCTCCCGGCCGCTGAGTCGCTCATGCAGCAGCACCGCGCCGGAGAGTACGCCGAACACGCTCTCAAGGCTCAAAAGAAGGGAGACCACCGTGGGGTTGGAGCCCTTCTGGGCGATGATCTGCAGCGTGTAGGCAATGCCCGAGGAGAACACACCCACATAGAGGATGGGCCAGATCCACTGGCTGAAGCCGGCGAGGCTTACCTCCTCGGTCAGCAGGGAGGCGGCACCGGAAAGCACCATGCAGGTGAGAAACTGGACGAGGGAGAGGTACAGCCCATCCACCGTCCGGGTGAAGTGGTCGATGACGAGGATGTGGGCGGAAAAGGCCAGGGCGCAGAGGAACACGAGGAAGTCTCCGCGCTGGATGGTGAAGCCGCTTTGGATGCAGAGAAAATACAGGCCCGCCGTAGCAAGCCCCACCGCGCACCAGATGTTGACGGAGATGCGGCGTCCCGCGAACAGGCCGCAGAGGGGGACGATGACGATGTACAGGGCGGTGATGAAGCTGGCCTTGCCGGCGGAGGTGTCCGCAAGCCCTGCCTGCTGGAGGTTGGAGGCGATGGTCAGCACCGTGCCGCAGAGTACGCCGCCGAGGAGCATGGCCCGGCGGTCCTGTTTTTTCGGCGTCTGGCCCCGGGCGATCTCCCAGCGGCGGAAAAGCAAAATGGCCACAGCCAGGGTAATGGCCGCCACCAGCGAGCGCAGGGCGTTGATGGCGAAGGGGGGCAGGTAGTCTCCCGCCACGCTCTGGCCCACAAAGGCGGTGCCCCATATGAAAGCCGCCAGCAGCGGCAGTACAGTCTCACGAAAACGCTGGTTCAAGCAAAAGCACTCCTCTCGGGAACTTCTCCGCGCCCGGCGGCGTAACAGGAAAAGCGTACCACATTTCCCGCCGAAAGGCAATACACCGACTGGACGGTATTTTTTTTCGCCAGGCAGGGAGAAAACTGTGGAAATCGCAGGGAGCGGCGGTTTTTCGGCCGCGCGCCTTCATTGATGGATACGATGCGTTCGCGGGCGCGGACAGAGGCGGAGAACCCGCTCTTTTGGCAGCAGTCGGGAGTTTTGGACGCGTGCAAGGCATTGGGAATATCGATTTCACGGCTTGCGCTCCGCCGCCGTGGGTGTTATACTGGGCAGAGAAAGAATCTTTCGGCAGGGGGAGCGGATATATGGATTTCAAGCAGCTACAGTCCTTTGTGGCGGTCATCAAGTATAACAGCTTCACGGAAGCGGCCAAGAGGCTCTATGTCTCCCAGCCCACCATCAGCACCCATATCCGTATGCTGGAGGAGGAGCTGAATTCCTGCCTGATCATCCGCTCCACCAAGAGCATCGAGGTGACGCCCCGGGGCTGGGAGGCGTACGCGCTGGCCAGCAGCATTCTGGAGCAGCGCGACCGCCTGCTCTACCGCTGGACAGGCGACCAGAAGCGGATCCTCTACATCGGCGCCTCCACCATCCCCTCGACCTACATCCTCCCGGAGGTCCTCCCCTCTTACGGGGAGCTGCACCCGGAGACCTATTTCCTCATCCACCAGAGCGACAGCCAGGGCATCATCGACGGCCTGCTGAGCAGCAAATTCGACGTGGGCCTGATCGGCATGGAGTGCCGGGAGGAGGCCCTTACCTGCGTGCCGTTTTACTCGGACCGCATGGTCATCATCACTCCGGTGAACGAGCATTTCCTGGAGCTGCAGGCCCAGCCGGATCTCTCCGTTGAGACGCTTTTGAAGGAGCCGATCATCCTGCGTGAGCTTGGCAGCGGCAGCCTGAAAAGCGCCAACCGCTTCTTTGAGGAAATGGGCATCACGGAGGAGAACCTGCAGATCACGGCCCGGATCAACAATCAGGAGTCCATCAAAAATCTGGTGGCCAGCGGTCTGGGCATTTCCGTCATTTCCGAGCGGGCCGCGCGGAACTTTCTGGAGGAAAAGCGCGTGCTGCTGTTTGAGCTGCCGGAGCACAGCAGCCGGAGGGTCTTCTACCTTGCCTTCCGCAAGAACCCGACGCTCCCCTCCTATGTGCAGGACTTTACGAGGTTTATCAAGCTCCATTACGCGGATTCCCTGAAAAGCGCCTTCCCGGAAGCCGCTTTCCCGGAGGCGTGAGTTCCTTTCGCCCCGGCGGGAGACCGCGTGGCGTTGACAATCCCGGCTTTTTGTGGCACAATCCAGAATGTTGAAACTTCAACTTTTGGATCGGCGGCAAGGAGGGCGGCATATGACCGACCGTTTTGAACGGTTTTCTTTTGCGATCTTCGAGATATCCCGGTACTGGCACAAGCTGACCGCTGTGGAGATGGAGAAATACGGGCTGAAAGGCGCCCACTCGGTCTACCTTTTGACCCTGCTGAAATATCCGGAAGGTCTCCCGGCGCCGCAGCTCTGCGCGCTGTGCGGGAAGGACAAGTCGGACGTGTCCCGGATGATGTCCATTCTGGAAAAGAAGGGGCTGGTGACCAAGGAGGGGGAGTATCAAAACCTGTACCGCGGCTCCTTTAAGCTGACCGCCGAGGGGCAGGCGGCGGCGGAGCACGTCCGCCAGAGGGCGAGCCGCGCGGTGGCGCTGGCGGGAAAGGATTTGAGCGAGGAGGACCGCCGGATTTTTTACGAAGCGCTGGAATCCATTGTTCTCAATCTGCGGGAGCTCAGCCGGGAGGGCATCCCAGAAGCATGAAGCCCGCGGCGAACCGCAGGGGCGGCAAGACAAATTCACGCCTTTGCCGGGAGGAATCTCCCTCTACAGAGCATAAAAACGAATCATCCGAACCCATCTCCTATCGGGGAAGGTTCGGATGATTTTGCTTTACATGGGTATAGCCGGCTATATCGCATCGGACTCGGTTAGATGTGATCTGCTATGACTGCATCCATATTGGCAGAAATCTCTTGTATGAAGGCGGGTAAATGATATGCAGCGTGGAAATGCGCTATTGACAAATGCTTTAGAATGATTATAATAATATTAGAATCATTCTAATTTTTAGATGGACATGGTGTGCATATGACAAAGTACGAGAAAGCGATTTACGATATTGTTGCCATGAGCCATGAACATCTGACGGTCAACCAGGTCTACCAGCGGCTGAAAGACGATTACCCCAAAGTGGCCCCTGCAACGGTATACAACAATCTGAACAAGCTGTGGGAATCCGGTTTTATCCGCAAGGTCTCCGTGGAGGGAATGCCGGACCGGTATGATTTGGCGCAGAAGCATGACCATCTGGTGTGCAGGCATTGCGGAAAAATCATGGACATCTCCTTTGAGGACCTGACTGCGCCCCTGCGCAGTCAGCTGGGCGAGGACTTCCTGTTCTACGACCTGAAGGTGTACTATCTCTGCCCGGAATGCAGAGCGGCAAGCCAAAAGAAGAATGGACCGGCACGGTGAACAGTCAAATGCAGGCAGGACCAGGCAGCCTGTAAATTATAGAGAATAAGGAGTTTTGACTATGAGAAGCATTACGACATTGGATCTGCAGTACGCACACAGATTTTACGGCTTCCGGGGCGAGGCGCAGTATCTGCACGGCCACACCGGCGTTCTGACCATCGAAGTGGAGGATTCCGTGGAGCCCGGCGTGAACATGGTCTTCCCCTGCAATGAGATCCAGAAGACCGCATGGGAGGTCCTGAAGAACTTCGACCACGCGCTGATCCTGAGAGAGGATGATCCCCTCCTGCCCGCGATCCTCGATGTGTACGAAAAGCAGGGAATCAGGAACGGCGCTCCGACCAACAAGATGAAGGGTCCCGCGTTCAAGACGGAGCTGGCCACCGCTTATCCCGAATGCCGTCTGGTCGTGACCAAAGAGACCATGACCGTGGAGGGCATGATCAAGATCGTCTATGACCTGCTGAAGGATAAGCTGAACATTGCCAAGCTCACCTTTACCAGCGGCGTCAACGCGGCCTCCGCGGAATTTGAGACCAGGAACAAGATCGACCGCTGCCCGCTGTGCGGCATCGCCCTGAATGAAAACGGCGTTTGCCCGAAGTGCGGATATAAGAAAGACTGATTTTGGCGATTTCCTGCGGAAAGTGAAAGAGCCGGGGCAAAAGCCGCGGCTCTTTTCTTCTGGGAAGGAGCCGTCGGAGATCGGGCGAAAAGCAGTCCCGCGGGAGGTGTCGCGCTTTCGGCGGGCCGGCACGGCTGAAGCGGCTTGACGCCGCGCACATGGCGGCACACCTTGAAAGCCTGCGCGCTGCATCATGCCGGAAGCCGGAAAACAGTTGATCCGGATATTATTTGGTTTGGAGGAGATAGTTATGGCGCAGCATTTGCCCTTATCAGTTCGCGTTCCGATCGAGGAGGACAATCCCAGCATCCGACGGAACGAATCCCTCTGCATCAAGTGCGGGATGTGCAAGGAGGTCTGCACGGCGCAGATCGGCGTGCACGGTACATATACGCTGGAGGAAACCGGCGGGAAGGCTATCTGTATCCACTGCGGACAGTGCGCCAACGTCTGTCCGCCCGCCAGCATCACCGAGGTATACGAGTATCCGGCGGTCCGGGCCGCGGTGAAGGACCCGGACAAGGTGGTCATCGTCAGCACCTCTCCCTCTGTCCGCGCGGCGCTGGGCGAGGAATTCGGGATGCCCAAGGGCTCCTTCGTTCAGGGGAAAATGGTGGCTCTGCTGCGGGCTCTGGGCGCCGATTATGTGCTGGATACCAACTTTTCCGCCGATCTGACCATCATGGAGGAGGCCAGCGAGCTGATTCGGAGGATCACCACCGGAGACAAGCCCCTGCCGCAGTTTACCAGCTGCTGTCCCGCCTGGGTCAAGTTCGCGGAGACCTACTACCCGGAGCTGCTGCCGAACATCTCCAGCGCCAAGAGCCCTATCGGGATGCAGGGTCCCACCATCAAGACCTACTTCGCCCGAAAAATGGGCATCGATCCGGAGAAGATCGTCAACGTGGCCCTGACCCCCTGCGCGGCCAAGAAGTTCGAGATCCGCCGCAGTGAGATGAACGCGGCGGGAAAAAAGCTGGGCGTTCCCTCCATGCGGGACATGGATCAGGTCATCACCACCCGGGAGCTGGCCCTGTGGGCCAAAGAGGAGGGCGTTGACTTTGCCGCGCTGCCCGACAGCGACTATGACCGCCTGATGGGCGAGGGCTCCGGCGCGGGCGTTATCTTCGGCAACACCGGCGGCGTCATGGAAGCCGCCCTGCGGACGGCCTATGCCTTCATCACCGGCCGGCAGCCGCCCGAGGCCCTGCTGGATCTGCAGCCCGTCCGGGGGTACGACGGCATCCGGGAAGCCAGTCTGGACATCGACGGCGTCATGGTAAACGTGGCCGTCGTCCACGGCACGGCCAACGCCCGGAAGATGATCGAACGGGTGAAAACCGGTGAGAAGCAGTACCATTTCATTGAGGTCATGACCTGCCCCGGCGGATGCATCGGCGGCGGCGGTCAGCCCAGAGACATCATGGCGGACGGCGACGAGACCCGCAGGGCGCGGATCGGCAGCCTGTACCAGCGGGACGCTGGAATGAAGCAGCGCCTGAGCCATGAGAACCGGGAGATCAAGCAAATTTATGAGGAATTCTACGGCCAGCCTTTGAGCGAGCTTGCGGAAAAAATGCTGCATACGGCCTATCTGGACCGCAGCGGCGACTTAAAACAAGGAGGAGCAAAACAAATGGCAAAGTGGAAATGCAAGGTATGCGGTTACATCCATGAGGGGGAGGAGCTGCCCGCGGACTTCAAATGCCCCATCTGTAAGCAGCCTGCGTCCGTCTTTGAGAAGGTGGAGGAAACTCCCGCGGCCGGGACCTCTCCCTATGCCGGCACTAAGACGGAGAAGAATCTGGAGGAGGCTTTTGCCGGTGAGAGCCAGGCCCGGAACAAGTACACTTTCTTCGCGCTGGTTGCCCAGCGGGAGGGCTACGAGGAGCTGGCGGAGCTGTTTTTGAAGACCGCCCGCAACGAGCAGGAGCACGCCCGCGTCTGGTATCAGGAACTGGGTCACATCGGGACCTCCGCCGAGAACCTGCTGGCCGCCGCCGAGGGTGAGAACTATGAGTGGACCGATATGTATGAGCGGATGGCCCGCGAGGCGGATGAGGAGGGCTTCCACGACCTGGCGGACCGGTTCCGCATGGTGGGCGCCATCGAGAAACGCCACGAGGAGCGCTACCGCAAGCTGCTGAACGACGTGCAGATGAAGCAGGTTTTTGAGAAGAGCGGTCAGGCCATGTGGGAGTGCCGCGTCTGCGGCCACATCGTGGTGGGTGCCAAAGCTCCCGAGGTGTGTCCCGTGTGCAAGTACAGCCAGGCGTATTTTGAGGTGCATAAGATCTGAGCCTCTGCGCTCCGGGCTGACGCCTGTATATCCTGAGATATGCACCGTTATTGAAAAAGAAGGAGATCTGCGTAAACGAAAGTGATACGCAGATCTCCTTTTGCACGGAAATAACAGACACTTTGGAGGCACAGGCTCCCGCTGTACACCAAAAGCGAATCGAGGCCCGGCGCAGCGGCTCCGGATGGAAACAGAATTGCAACAGAATGCGTGTGCGGTGACTTAAAAAAGCCGCCGCAAGCGATATGACGCTTACGGCGACTTGGTGCGGGCATGGGGACTCGAACCCCAACGTCTCTCGACACGAGAACCTAAATCTCGCATGTCTACCAATTCCATCATGCCCGCGTGTCAGCGCCCGGCTTTTCGGCCCGTTCGGCGCTTCATCCGGCGCTTATCGTATCACATTTGCGGCGCAGCGGTCAAGGGAAGGAAAAACAAAAAACGCGCCGGCTTTTCGCCGGCGCGTTTCCGCACATTTTATTCGCCGTCTTTCTTGCCGCCGTCGGGCGCGTCCTCCTGCGGCTTGCTGCCATCGGAGTTGTCCGTCTGCGGCTCGCCGTCCGAAGGAGCCTCCGGCGCGTTCTCCTCCGGCAGCTGCGGCGCTGCCACCGGCTCGCTGACCATGGAGATGTGCTTTGCCGGGCCCTCGATGACGTCAGGCGTGGAGGGGCGGAAGTGATGCTCCTCCTCCCGGCGGGCGCCGTAGTTGTCCACTGTCTCAGGGTCGCGGCCCTCCAGAATGGCCATCATCTCCTGTCCGGTGATGGTCTCCTTCTTCAGCAGGTACTGGGCGATCTTGTCCAGCATCTCCCGGTTCTCCGTCAGGATCTGCCTGGCCTCGCTGTGGCACTGGCGGAGGATGGCGATGACCGCCCGGTCCGACGCGGCGTAGGTCTCCTGCGCGCAGGTCATGGAGTAGGAGCCGTCCAGATACTGGTTCTGCACGGAGCCGAGGGCCATCATGTCGAACTCCTCGCACATACCGAAGCGGGCCACCAGATTCCGGGCCAGCTCCGTAGCGCGCTCGATGTCGTTGGCGGCGCCGGAGGTCTGCACGCCGCAGACCACCTCCTCGCTGCTGCGGCCGGCGAGCAGTGTGCGGATCTCCGCCAGGATATCCTCCTTGCTCATGAGGAACTTCTCCTCCTCCGGCAGGTGCAGGGTATAGCCCAGAGCGCCCTGGGTGTGGGGCACGATGGTGATCTTGGAGACGGGCTGGGCGTTGCGCTGCTTCGCCGCCACCAGAGCGTGGCCCACCTCGTGGTAGGCGATGATGCGCTTTTCCTCCTCGGTGATGACGGTGCCCTTCTTTTCCGCACCGGCGATGACCACCTCGAAGGAGGCCAGCAGGTCGTTCTGGTTCACGGCCTTGCGGCCCTTGCGCACGGCGCGCAGCGCCGCTTCGTTCACCAGATTCGCCAGGTCCGCGCCCACGCAGCCGGCGGTGGCCTGGGCGATCTTTTCCAGATCCACGTCCTCCGCCAGGTGGATGTTGCGGGTGTGGACCTCCAGCGTCTTGAGACGGCCCGCCAGATTCGGGCGATCCACGGTGATGCGCCGGTCAAAGCGGCCGGGACGCAGCAGCGCCTTATCCAGAACCTCGGGCCGGTTGGTGGCGCCGAGGACGATGATGCCCTTGGAGGGGTCGAAGCCGTCCAGCTCGCTGAGCAGCTGGTTCAGCGTCTGCTCCCGCTCGTCGTTGCCGCCGAAGCGGCCGCTGTCGCGGGTCTTGCCGATGGTGTCGATCTCGTCGATGAAAATGATGCAGGGGGCGACTTTCGCCGCTTCCTTGAACAGGTCGCGCACGCGGGAAGCGCCCACGCCCACGAACATCTCCACGAAGTCCGAGCCGGAGATGGAGAAGAAGGGAACGTTGGCCTCGCCCGCCACGGCCTTGGCAAGCAGCGTCTTGCCGGTACCGGGGGAGCCCACCAGCAGCGCGCCCTTCGGCAGCTTCGCGCCGATAGCGGTGTACTTGCCGGGATTGTGCAGGAAGTCGATGATCTCCTCCAGCGACTCCTTGGCCTCGTCCTGACCGGCCACGTCCGCGAAGGTGACGCCGGTGGACTTTTCCATGTAGACCTTGGCGTTGGACTTGCCCACGTTGCCGATACCGCCGAAGCCCCCGCCGCCGCGCTTCTGCATGATGCGCATAAAGAGGCTGAGCAGCAGCATAAAGAGGGCGATGGGCAGGATGTAGCTCGCGAGGAAGGCCAGCACGGGAGAGACCTCCGGCACATAGTCCTCCGTAAAGCGGACGCCGTGTTCCCGCAGCAGGGGGAACAGGGCGGCGTTATCCAGCGGCACGGTGTAGAACGTCACGTTCTCCACCACGTTGCCCCGCTCGTCCTTATAGATATAGCCCTCCGCCGGAGTGATGTAGAGCAGGGAATCCGTCACCTTGACCTCGGAGACCTGGCCGGCCTCCACCATGTCGAGAAGCTCGGTGTAGGCGATCTCCACGGAGACCTCCGCTCCGGAGGTCTCGTCTCCGAGGAAGACGGAGGCGTAGTTGAAAATAATGGTCAGCACCAGCGCCCAGCCCACCAGGGACAAAAGCCCCCGCAGGCGGCTGTTGTTCTGGCTGCCGCCGTTTTTCTTGTTCTTCTTGTCGTTCTGGCTCATGTGGAACTCCTTCTATCATGACACGCGGGCGCAGGCCCGGTCAGACCTTTCTGGGAGAATATGGCGGACCGCCGGAAGCGGCCGCGGCGCAGGACACAGCTTTGCGATGATACTACACACTATAGCACACTTCTCCGCCCCCCACAAGGAAAAAGCGCGGGCTTTCTTTGAAGTTTCTGTGAATTTTGCCTTTCCCTCAGGGCAAGAGTATGTTATACTTCTGACTTACAAGAGTATGTGAAAAGGAAAGGGAACCGACTCCTATGGAATATAAGGACAAGAAAAAGACCGTGCTGGCCGACGCGGAGGCCGACGGCGTCATCGAGGGCCGCAACGCGGTGACGGAGGCGCTGCGCGCCGGCGTCGCCATCGACAAGATCTATCTCGCCAAGGGCGAGACGGACAGGACTCTCGGCCACATCGCCTCTACCGCCCGGGCGGCGGGGGTCGTGGTGGTGGAGGCCGACCGCCGCAAGCTGGACGCTATGAGCCGCACCCACGCCCATCAGGGCGTCATCGCCCTCGCCGCCGTGCGGGAGTACGCCACGGTGGAGAGTATGCTGGAGGCGGCGGAGAAAAAAGGGGAAAAGCCCCTGCTCGTGGTCTGCGACGAGCTGTCCGACCCCCACAATCTGGGGGCGGTGATCCGCACGGCGGAGTGCGCCGGGGCCCACGGCGTCATCATCCCCAAGCGCCGCAGCGCGGGGCTGACCGCCGTGGTGGGCAAGACCTCCGCCGGCGCGGTAAGCTATCTGCCAGTGGCCCGGGTGGCGAACCTGACCGCCGCGCTGCAGGAGCTGCAGGAAAAGGGCGTCTGGGTCTTCGGCGCGGCGGCGGAGGGGACCACCTCCCTTTACGAAGCCGACCTGAAAGGCCCCGCGGCCATCGTCATCGGCAACGAGGGGCAGGGCATCTCCCGTCTGGTGCGGGAGCACTGCGACTTTCTGGTGAGCATCCCCATGAAGGGCCGCATCTCCTCGCTGAACGCCTCCGCCGCGGCGGCGGTGCTGCTGTATGAGGCGGTGCGCCAGCGGCTGCATTAAGGAAAACAGACCAGACAGGCCCGCGACGCAGCGCGGGTGTGAAAGGGTTGGAAGCAAGCTATGAGAGAGAAGAACGAGCAGGACCTGTATCAGACGCTGTCGGACACCCAGCAGCTTCTGAAGGGCCTGGACCCCTCGGGGGAGCGGTATACGCTGGAATCCATCCTGGAGGAGTTCGGGACGAAGGCTCCGGCGGAGCCGGAGACGGCTGTGCCGGCCCCGGAGGAAGAAAAGGACGAAGAACCCTCCGCAAAGGCGGAGGAGAGCGCGGAGGAAAATACGGCGGAAACTGCTTCCTCCGGGGAAGCGGAGGAAGTCCCGCCGCCGGAAAACACGGCCAAGGCCGCGGGCGGCGAGAAGGAGCTGATCCTGCCGCAGATGTCCATGGAGGAATGCTCCTTTGCCAGCGTGGTGGCGGAGACCGTGGGCGCGGTGCTGGGCGAGGAAAAGGCGGAAAGCCGCCGTCCGGCGCTGCGTGACCGTCTGGCGGAGAGGGCCGGCGCGTGGAAGAACCGCCGCAGCCGCCTGGAAGCGGAAACGCCGGAAGCGGAGGAGGAAGAAGACGAGGAAGCGGCGGAGGCCCGCCGCTGGAGCCGGGAGGCCGAGCCTCCGGCGGAGGAGACCTACGCGGCGCTCCGAAAGGAGTACGCGGGCCTTAAAAAGCGTTTCCGCCTGTCGCTGCTGCCCTCGCTGCTGGGCTTGCTGCTGTTGCTCGCGCAGGAGCTGGAGCTTGTATCGGCGCTGCTCCCGCCTGCCCGTATGGCGCTGGTGCTGCTCATTTTGCAGCTGCTCGCCTGCGTCTGCGGCTGGCCGGTGTTCCGCCGGGCCATAGAGGGCCTGCGGGAAAGACGCTTCACGGCGGAGCTGATGACGCTCATCGCCGCTCTTGCCACGGCGGCGGATGGCTGCTCCGCTGCGTTTTCCTCTGCGGCCCGCCCGGGGACGCCGCTCTGCCCGGTGAGCGCCCTCGCGGTGAGCTTTGCGCTGCTGGGACTGCTGCTGCAGACCCGGGGGCGGAAGGACAGCTTCCGCCTGCTCTGCGTGGGTGAGCCGGGCTGCGTGGTGGCGGAGGGCAGCGAAGGCATCTGCAAGCAGAAGGGAAGCGCCGCGGGCTTTACCCACGCCGCCTTTTCGCAGAGCGCGGCGGAGCGCTGGCAGGGCGTTCTGCTGCCGCTGATCTTCGCGGCGGCGGTGGTGTTCACGGCTCTTGCCACCATCGGCCGGGGCCGGAGCGGGGAGTTCGGCTGGTGCCTTTCGGCGCTGCTTTCGGCGGCCAACGCCTTTACCCTGCCGCTGTGCTTCGCCCTGCCCTATGCCCGGGTGGCCCGGCGGCTGTACCACAGCGGCGCGGCGGTGGCGGGCTATCTTGGCGCGCGGCTCATCAGCCGCAGCCGCCGCATGATCCTCACCGACCGGGATCTTTTCCCGGAGGGTACGGTGCATCTCAACGGCATCAAGATCTACGGCGAGGAGATCGGCAAGGTGGTCTCCTTTGCAGCGAGCCTCGCAAGGCGCAGCGGCAGCGGTCTTGCCCACCTGTTCGACGGCCTTCTGCAAAGCGAGGGGGCGGAGCTGGAGGAGGTGGAGGAGTTCGCCTGGTCTGACTACGGCGGCTTTTCCGGCGTCATCCACGGGGAGACGGCGGTCCTGGGGACGGAGCGCTATCTCCGCCGCGCGGGCGTGGTGATCCCCCACGGGGTGAAGCTGCACAACGCCCTGTTTCTGGCGGTGGACGGAAAGATGATCGCCGCCTTCGCGGTGAAGTATCCGCAGGTCAGCTCCGCCGAGTGGGCCTTGCACAGCCTGCGGCGCAACGGCGTGGCCCCGGTGCTGGCCACCCGCGACCCCAATCTGACCCCCGCGCTTTTAAAGCAGCGCTTCGGCACCGACGCCAAGGCGGTCTATCCCAAGCTCTCGGAGCGGCTGGCCCTCTCCGAGCCGGGGACGCAGCCGCCGGGCCTCATGGGCGCGGCGCTGTACCGGGAGGGGCTGATGCCCTATGCCGAGGCGGTCATCGCCAGCCGCCGGCTCTGCCGTGTGTCAAGGCAGCTCACCGTGCTGGCCGTGGCGGGGAGCGTGGCGGGGTTGCTGCTGTGCTTTTATCTGATCTTCGCGGGGGCGGGCGCGGCGCTGACGCCGCTGTCTCTCGCGGTCTACCAGCTGCTCTGGGCCTTCGGCGGAGGGCTGATCGGTCTGGGAACGGACCGGTACTGAGATTTTTGTGAGGGTTTCCCGAAAAAAAGCGGAAGAAAAGAAAAATTCCTGTTGTTTTGCTGGTAAAGTTATTATATAATCATTTTGTTGAGCGAACTTTTGCAAGTGCAAAATGGAAGGAGATACTTATATGGCTTACACCTCGAAGGACATTCGTAATATCTGCCTGTTGGGCCACGGCGGCAACGGCAAGACCTCCCTCGCGGAGCAGATCCTCTTCCTCAGCGGCCTCACCGACCGTCTCGGCCGGACCGCCGACGGCAACACCGTCTGCGACTACGACGCCGAGGAGATCAAGAGAAAGATCTCGATCTCCCTCGCCATGGCTCCTGTGAATTATAAGGGCTGCCGCATCAACATCATGGACGCTCCCGGCAACTTCGACTTTGCCGGCGAGGCTCTCTCCGCCATCCGCGCCGCGGAGTGCGCGGTGCTGGTCTGCGCGGCGAAGGACGGCCTTTCCGTCGGCGCCGAGCGCACCTGGAAGCTGCTGGGCAAGAAGCCCCGCATGATCTTCATCAACCGCACCGACGAGGAGAACAGCGATTTCAGTGCCTGCCTCGAGGCGCTGAAGGGCAAGTTCGGCAACGCTGTGGCGCCCATCGTCGTCCCCGTGGTGGACGGCAGCAAGCGCGTCACCGCCGTGGTGGACCTGCTGCGCAACAAGGCCTATGAATTTAAGGGCGGCAAGGTCGCACCCTGCGCCATCCCCGATTCCGTCGCCGACGAGGCGGAGTCCATGCGCGCCGAGCTGATGGAAGCCGCCGCCGGCGCGGACGAGGAGCTGATGGAGAAGTTCTTCGAGACCATGGAGCTTTCCCCCGAGGAGATCGCCCGCGGCCTGAAGGCCGGCGTGCGCGACGGAAGCGTCGCTCCCGTTCTCTGCGGCAGCGCCGTCACGGGCCTTGGCGTGGAGATCCTGCTGCAGACCATCGCGGACATGGTCCCCGCTCCTGTGGATATGCCCGCCGAGACCGCTGAAAACGAGAGCGGCGACGCGGTGGAGGTCGCCTGCGATCCCGCCGGTCCCACCGCCGCCATCGTCTTCAAGACCATTTCCGACCAGTACGGCAAGTACTCTCTGGTGAAGGTCGTCCGCGGCAAGATCACCGCCGATATGTCCCTGTACAACACCACCACCGGCAACACCGAGAAGCTGGGCCGTCTCTATGTGATCCGCGGCAAGAAGACCGAGGAGGTCAAGGAGATCTGCTGCGGCGATATCGGCGCCATCGCCAAGATGGACCGCGTCCGCACCGGCGACACCCTCTGCGATCCCAAGCGGGTGGTGAAGCTGGCGAAGATGGAGTACGCGGAGCCCTGCTATTCCCGCGCCATCTCCCCCAAGGTCCGCGGCCAGGACGAGAAGATCGGCTCCGGCCTGCTGCGCCTGAACGAAGAAGACCCCACCTTCACCGTGGTGAACAACGCCGAGACCCATCAGACCGTGGTCTCCGGCGCCGGCGATATCCAGATCGACGTGCTGGTATCCAAGCTCAAGACCCGCTTCGGCGTGGAGGCTGAGCTGGCGGCGCCCCGTGTGGCCTACCGCGAGAAGATCCGCAAGGTGGTGGACCAGCACGCCCGCCACAAGAAGCAGACCGGCGGCAGCGGCCAGTTCGCCGACGTGGTCATCCGCTTCGAACCCTGCGAGAGCGAGACGATGGAGTTCGCCGAGGAGGTCTTCGGCGGCAGCGTGCCCAAGAACTTCTTCCCCGCAGTGGAAAAGGGCCTGCGCGAGGCCTGCAACCACGGCGTTCTGGCTGGCTATCCCATGGTGTATCTCCGCGCCGTGCTGCACGACGGCTCCTATCACCCCGTGGACTCCTCTGAAATCGCTTTCAAGACCGCGGCCCAACTGGCCTACAAGGAGGCGCTGCCCCAGGCCAATCCCGTTCTGCTGGAGCCCATCGGCGAGCTGCAGGTCCGCATCCCCGACAGCTACATGGGCGATATCATCGGCGATCTGAACAAGCGCCGCGGCCGCGTGATGGGCATGGATCCCACCGGCGACGGCGACCAGATCGTCACCGCCGAGGTCCCCATGGGCGAAATGATGAACTACGCCATCGACCTGCGCTCCATGAGCCAGAGCCGCGGCAGCTTCACGCTGCATTTCGTCCGCTATGAGGACTGCCCGCCCGCCGCCCAGGAGAAGGCCATCGCCGAGGCGAAGGCCATGAAGGCTCTGGCGGAGGACTGACATAACTGACCGAAAGGCTGCAAAGCATAGGCTTTGCAGCCTTTCTTCGCATTTGGCACGCGCCGCTTATGTCGGCCTTCCACGGCGCTCCGGCGGGAGAGAGCACGGAAGAAACTGCCGCCTATTTTTCAGAGATAGATATTGACAAATTTGCTTATTGATATATAATCTTAATTACAAAAGCACTGCGAGCGGAGAGGAGGAAGCGGCATATGGCAGCGCGGCAGACCTTGCAGAAGACCATCATATACGCGGCGCTGTGCGAGCTGAATAACCATCCCACGGCGGACATGGTCTGCGAGCGGGTGCGGCGGGATTTTCCCACCGTCAGCAAGGCCACCGTCTACCGGGTGCTGCGCCAGATGGCGGAGCAGGGGAAGATCGTCCGGCTCTCGGTGCCGGGCGGCGCGGATCATTACGACCATATGACGCATCCGCACTTCCACGTCTGCTGCACCGGCTGCGCCCGGGTGGACGATGTGGAGATGCCGGACCCCGGCGCGCTGGAAAAGACCGTGACGGACTGCCGCGGATACCGCCTTTCCGGCTGCAGCGTGGTGCTTACGGGGCTGTGCCCCGACTGTCAGAAATGAAAAATGCGAAAGCGTTTTCCATAACAAAGCAAAAAATTTTTGTAAAGGAGATTACGAATATGAAAAAGTGGGTCTGCCCTGTCTGCGGCTATGTGCATGAAGGCGACACGCCTCCCGAGTTCTGCCCCGCCTGCAAGGTCCCCGGTTCCCGCTTCACCGAGCTGAAGGCCGACGCCAAGCTCGCCGCCGAGCATGAGTACGGCATCTATGCCAAGACCGTGAAGAACAACCCCGA
>JBJDYU010000013.1:0-77217 GCA_051867615.1 Oscillospiraceae bacterium
ATGCACACTAGAACCTGAATCTAGCGAGTCTGCCAATTCCACCACTCGCGCATCTCTTTGACCTTCCGGCGATCCATCGAACAAGCTGGTGCGGATGGCGGGACTTGAACCCGCACGTCCTTACGAACACTAGCACCTCAAGCTAGCCTGTCTGCCAATTCCAGCACACCCGCAAGTCCTCTTCAACGGAAGAACCGCAAGGATGATTATATGAAATCCAGCGCCATTTGTCAACTGTTTTTTCTGCCTTCAGGCGATTCTTTTTCTCACCTGAGCTGTCCCAGTACCTCCCCGATGGGGTCCGTGATGACGAGATCCGCCCCAAGCTCCGCCGGCGCGGCGCTCTTGTTGATGACCACCAAGTGCTTTCCCCGGAAGTAGCGCAGCAGTCCCGCCGCCGGGTACACCGCCAGCGAGGTGCCGCCCACCAGCAGCAGATCCGCCCGGCTGATATGGTACACCG
Organism: Oscillospiraceae bacterium; assembly: GCA_051867615.1. Taxonomy (GTDB): domain Bacteria; phylum Bacillota; class Clostridia; order Oscillospirales; family Oscillospiraceae; genus RGIG5472. Next base: position 464 of record JBJDYU010000013.1, read on the forward strand.
CGCTTTGCAGCACCGGCTCCTCCAGCCCCTCCTCGTACAGCACCACGTCCGGCTTCAGCGGACCGCCGCAGGCGCAGTGGGGCACGCCCTCGCTCTCCAGTACTGTCTCCAGCCCGTAAAAGCGGCCGCAGCGCTCGCAGTAGTTCCGCAGCACGCTGCCGTGCAGCTCCAGCACCGTCCGGCTTCCCGCCGCCTGGTGCAGCCCGTCGATGTTCTGGGTCACCACCGCCTTCAGCTTCCCCTGCGCCTCCAGCTCCGCCAGCTTCCGGTGGGCGGCGTTGGGCTTTGCCTCGGGATGGAGGATCTTGTCGCGGTAGAAGCGGTAGAACTCTTCCCTCTTGCTAACATAAAAGCTATGGCTTAAAATGGTCTCGGGAGGATAATCGTACTTCTGGTGGTACAGCCCATCCACGCTGCGGAAATCCGGGATGCCGGACTCCGTGGAGACGCCCGCGCCGCCGAAAAAGACGATGTAATTGCTTTCCTCCACCATGCGCTGCAGCAGCGCGACCTGTTCCTGAGACATGGGAAATCCTCCATTTCTTTTTTCTGCAAAAGGAGACGCAGTATGAACATTCAGATCTTTGGCTCCTCCAAGTCCTTCGACTCCAAAAAGGCGGAGCGCTGGTTCAAGGAGCGCCGCATCAAGTACCAGTATATCGACCTGCCCAGCAAGGGCCTCTCCCCCGGCGAATACCGCAGCATCCGCCAGAAGCTGAAGCCGGAGCAGCTCATCAACACCAAATGCCGGGCATATGAGGAGCTGTACATGGCCTATATCACGCCGGAGGCGGCGGAGGCGAAGCTGCTGGAGCATCCGGAGCTGTTCAACGCCCCCATCGTCCGCAACGGCAAGGAAGCCACCGTGGGCTACTGCCCCGACGTCTGGAGCAAATGGGAATAAGTCTTCTTGCGGGAAAAGGCGCTGCCTTTTCCCGCGTTTTTTCGTTCAGTGCCGCGCGGCGCATGGGACGGCGCACAGGCGGGAAAACTCACACATAGGCGCGGTCGATATGCACCACGGCGAAGCAGTTACCCTCCATCCCCCGGACCAGACGCTGGATGCGCTCCTTCGCCTCGGCGTCGCTCAGCTCCAGATCCACCGGCAGCACCGCGTCGAACAGCAGGTTCGTGTGGGTCTCGCCGGGGACCATGCGGAAATCATGGATGGTGGCGCGTTCGTCGATGGTCTTCACCAGCCGCTCCGTCTCCTTGCGCCGTTCCGCCACCCGGGGGTCCGCCGTAACGATGGGGTCCATGTGGATGGTGGCCTCGCACTGCAGCACCCGGCGCAGCTCGTTTTCCGCATTGTCCACCTCGTCATGGATGGCCAGGATGTCCATATGGGCCGGTACCTCCGCGTGGAGGGAAACCATGAGCCGCCCCGGGCCGTAGTCATGCACCGCCAGGTCATGGATGCCCACGATGTGGGGGTATTCCAGCACCACGCTCTGGATGGTATGTACCAGCTCCTCGTCCGGGGCCTGCCCCAGCAAGGGGGAAATGGTGTCTCTCGCGGCGTTATAGCCCGCAAAGAGGATGAAGCAGGCCACCACCAGTCCCGCGTAGCCGTCGATCTGCAGCGGCGTAAAACCGCCCACCACGGTGGCCAGCAGCACCGCCGCGGTGGAGATGCAGTCGCTGAGACTGTCCACCGCCGTGGCGCTCATGGCGGTAGAGCGGATCTTCTGCCCGATGCGCCGGTTGTAGGCGCTCATATAAAACTTCACGGCGACAGACGCCAGCAGTACCGCCACCGCCGCCCAGCTGAACAAAACCGGCTCCGGCTGGCGGATCTTCTGAAAGGAGGTCTTCAGCAGCTCAAAGCCCATGAGCAGGATCAGCATGGCCACCGCGAGACCAGAGAGGTACTCCATCCGCCCATGGCCGAAGGGATGGTCCGCGTCCGGCTTCTTCCCCGCCAGCTTGAAGCCCAGCATGGTCACCACGGAGCTGCCCGCGTCGGAGAGGTTGTTCAGGCCGTCCGCCACGATGGCGATGGAGCCAACGGCCAGGCCCGTCAGCACCTTTCCCAGACACAGCAGCAAATTCAGCCCCACGCCCACGGCGCTGCAGAGCGTCCCATAGGCCGTCCGCACCGCGGGGGACTGCACGTTTTCACAGTCCTTGATAAAATGTTTCGCAAGCCATTCGATCATAGCGCCTCTTCCCTTCTCTCAGGCCTTCCGCCCGGGGATCACCAGCCGCATATGGCAGCAGAGACTGTCCAGATCCTCGTCCGTGGCGGCGGGAATGCGGAGCTTCGTCCCGCAGTCGGCGCAGATCAGGTCCACGCTGGCGCGGCCCACCTCCATCCGCCAGCGGCGGCTGCCGCAGGCGCAGGTAACGCCGTCCTGCCGCGAGGCGATCTCCCGCAGCTCCGAGAGCACCTCATACATGATCACATTGTCGGAAAAAGCCTCGGGCGCTTCCTCGTCCCGGCCCTTTTCCTTCTGCGAGAGCAGCTCCAGCTCCTTCAGCGCCCGGGCCACGGGGCCTTCCTCTCCCACATAGCAGCAAAGCTGCCGGCAGTCCGGGCAGGCAAGGCCGATGCCCCGGCCGGTCAGAAGCTGCTCCGCGCTGCACTCCGCCTGATGCTCCGCGCCGCAGACCCCGCAGGGGACGTGGAGCCGGGCGCGCGTTCCCTCCAGCTCCACCCGAAGCTCTGACTTGCCGCAGGGGCAGGCCACGCGGGCGGCGGCCGCCTGCAGGGCGAAAACGCTCCGCCCCTCCATGACGCTTTTGCCGCACTTGGGGCAGACATATCCGAAATACCGCATTTGAGACTGCATGGCGCTTCTCCTTTTCCCGCCGCCCGCCGGGCGGCTTTCCTTGTAAAAAACGGCGAAGCCTTCCTCCGCCGCGCAAAGCTTATGTTGCATTATACTGCGTTTGCGCCGCCATTTCCAGTCCCTGCCGTATATTTTTCCCACGGCGGGACAGACTATGGGCAAATGTTTGAGCGAAAGGCGGAATGATGCCATGGACAGCAAGCGCGTCGGCGCGGGAACCGTCCGGTTCTCCCAACCTCCCGTCCTCCTCTCCTGGGCCAGCATCGGCGGCAAGATGGAGGGTCAGGGCCCTCTGAGCCGGTATTTTGACCTGCTGGAGGACGACTCCTTTTTTGGAGAAAAGACCTGGGAAAAGGCGGAGACCGGTATGCAGAAGCGCGCCCTCTCCAAGGCCATGGAGAAGGCCTCCCTCACCCGGGCGGACCTGGACATGGTCTTCGGCGGCGACCTTTTGAACCAGTGCACCGGCACCTCCTTCGCCATGCGGCACTTCGGCGTCCCCTTCTACGGCGTCTACGGCGCCTGCTCCACCATGGGCGAGAGCCTGGCCCTGGCCGCCATGGCCATTGACGGAGGCTTCGCCCGCCGCGCCGCGGCCATCGCCTCCTCCCATTACTGCACGGCGGAGCGGCAGTACCGCACGCCCATGCCCTACGGCAACCAGCGCACGCCCACCGCCCAGTGGACCGCCACGGCCTGCGGCTGCTGCCTGCTGGGCGGGCAGGGCGACGGCCCCCGGATCACCCACGCGGTCTGCGGGCGCATCGTGGACAAGGGCATGACCGACCCCAACAACATGGGCGCCGCCATGGCTCCCGCCGCCTACGACACCCTCTCGCTCTACTTCCGGGACACGGGAGAGGGACCGGAGAGCTTCGACCTCATCCTGACGGGCGACCTGGGAAAGCTGGGCGGCGAAATTTTGACGGAGCTGTTCGCAAGGGACGGCGTGGACATGACGAAGAACTATTTCGACTGCGGCGGGCTGCTGTACGACATCGAAAAGCAGGATATGCACTGCGGCGCCTCCGGCGCGGGCTGCAGCGCCTCCGTCCTTGCGGGCTATGTGCTGGGAAATCTCGCGGGCGGCAAATGGAAGCGCATCCTTTTCGCCCCTACGGGCGCGCTGCTCTCCCCCACCTCCGTCTACCAGGGCGAGAGCATCCCCGGCATCTGCCACGCGGTGGTCATCGAGGGAAAGGAGGCGAAGGCATGAGCTATCTCAACGCTTTTATCTGCGGCGGCATCCTCTGCGCCATCGGCCAGATCCTCATCGACAAGACCCAGCTCACCCCCGCCCGCATCCTGACGGGCTATGTGGTGGCGGGCGTGCTGCTGGGGGCCGTGGGCGTCTATGAGCCGCTGGTGAAATGGGGCGGCGCGGGCGCCACGGTGCCCCTGACCGGCTTTGGCTACAGCCTTGCCAAGGGCGTGAAGGAGGCGGTGGCGAAGGACGGCTGGCTCGGCATCTTCACCGGGGGCCTCAGCGCCACCGCCGGAGGCATCGCCGCAGCGGTGCTGTTCGGCCTGCTGGTGGCGCTGCTGTTCAAGCCCGGCGACAAACGCTGATGCAACGGAAGCGCCCTTTCGGGCGCTTCCGTTTTTCCCACCCGTGCCCCGGTTCCGCAAATTTTTTGATTAAGCCTTGACTTATTTGGACGAGCTGTTATACTGCAATTAAGCTATGACTTAATTACAAAGGATAAGGCAGGGATAGCAGATGGAATATATGCCGGTCCTCAGGGTGCTGGCCGACGACACGCGGATGCGGATCGTCACGCTGCTGCTGGCGCACAACTACTGCGTCCGCGCGCTGGCAAGAAAGCTCCATATCTCCGAGGCCGCCGTCTCCCAGCATCTGAAGGTCCTGCGGGAGGCCGGGCTGCTGGAGGGCGAAAAGAAGGGCTACTTCATGCACTACGGCGTGAACCGCGAGGCCCTGCGGGGCCTGGCGGAGGAGCTGGGGGCGCTGGCCGGGACCGAGTGCAGCGCCTGTTCTCCCGCGCAGGGCGGCTGCGGCACAGCGGAAGCGGCAAAATGCCACAACCAGAAGTGCCGGCCCTGCCACTGCGGAGACGCGGAGGACGACTAAGACGACGAAACGGATCAACAGGCGCGGCGGCGAAGCGGCGCGCCGGGCAGGAGGAAAACAGCCATATGGCACAGGAAAACTTCATCGTCACGGGGATGACCTGCAGCGCCTGCAGCGCCCACGTGGAAAAGGCGGTGCGCAAGCTCCCCGGCGTCTCCGCCGCCAACGTCAATCTCATGACCGGGGGCATGAGCGTCACCTTTGAAAATCTGGACAGGCAGGACATCATCGACGCGGTCATCGCCGCGGGCTACGGCTGCGAAAACGCGGGAGAGTCCGCCCGGGAAAAGCGGAGCGAAAGGCAGCAGCAGGAACTGAAACGGAAGCGGAACAGCCTGCTGCTCTCCATCCTGTTCCTTATCCCGCTGTTCTATCTCGCCATGGGGCACATGATGGGCGCACCCATCCCCGGGGCGCTCCACAGAAATCAGTTCCTCTACGCTCTGGTGCAGCTGATTTTGCTGCTGCCCATCCTCTGGTGGAACCGCAGCTACTTTATCGTGGGCTTCTCCCGCCTCTTTAGGCTCGCTCCCAACATGGACTCCCTCGTGGCGCTGGGCGCGGCGGCGGGACTTATATACAGCCTGATTGAAATGGCCTCCCTGCCCCACGGCATGGGCGAGACCATGCCGGAGCTGTACTTTGAATCCGCCGGCATGATCCTGGCGCTGGTCTCCGTGGGCAAGTACATGGAAAAGCGCTCCAACCTCAAGACCACGGAGGCCGTCTCCTCCCTGCTGGCCCTGGCCCCCCAGTCGGCGGTGGTGAAGCGGGAGGGACAGGAGTACACCGTCCCCGTCAGCGAGGTAGCGGCGGGAGACCTGGTCATCCTCCGCCAGGGCGGCAAGGTGCCGGTAGACGGCACGTTAGTCACCGGACAGGCGGCGGTGGACGAATCCGCCCTGACGGGCGAGAGCCTGCCGGTGGAAAAGAATCCCGGCGACACCCTGACGGCGGGCACGGTCCTTCGCTGGGGCTACGCAGAAATGGAGGCCAAACGCGTGGGCGCGGACACCACCCTCGCCCAGATCGTGCGGCTCATGGAGGAGGCCGCCTCCTCCAAGGCCCCCATCTCCAAGCTGGCCGACCGGGTCAGCGGCGTGTTCGTGCCGGTGGTCATGTCCATCGCCCTTGTGGCCGCTCTCCTCTGGGGCACCGTGGGCGGCATGGGCGTGAGCTTCGCCCTCTCCATCGGCATCGCGGTGCTGGTGATCTCCTGCCCCTGCGCGCTGGGGCTTGCGACTCCGGTGGCTATCATGATCGGCACCGGCGCGGCGGCGAAGCAGGGCATCCTCATCAAGTCCGCGGAGAGTCTGGAGCTGCTGGGCAAGGTGGACGCGGTGGTGCTGGATAAGACCGGCACCGTCACCGAGGGCCGCCCCCAGGTGACGGACGTGCTCACCGCGGACGGCGTGACGGAGGAGCGGCTCCTCGTCGCCGCCGCCTCGGTGGAGCAGCTCTCCGAGCATCCTCTGGCGCAGGCCATCCTGCGGGAGGCGGAGCGCCGTGGACTGCGGCTGCAGGAGGCGGAGGACTTTCAGGCTTCGGCGGGCGGCGGCGTCAGCGCGCGGCTGGGCGAAAAGACCGTGCTCGGCGGCAACCGCCGGCTGATGGAAGCCAGCGGTGTGGATATCTCCGCCTTTGACGCGGCGGCGGAGGGCTTTGCTTCCAAAGGCAAGACGCCCCTCTATTTCGCCGAAGGGCAGACGCTTCTCGGCATCATCGGCGTGGCGGACGTGGTCCGCGCCAGCAGCCGCAACGCGCTGGAGGATTTCCGAAGGCTCGGCACGGAGGTGGTGCTGCTCACCGGCGACAACCGGCGGACAGCGGACGCCATCGCGAAGGACTTAGGCATCGAAACGGTGTACGCGGAGGTGCTGCCCGCGGACAAGCAGCGCTGCATCACCGACCTGCAGGCAAAGGGCAGAACCGTGGCCATGATCGGCGACGGCATCAACGACGCGCCGGCCCTCGCCGCGGCGGACGTGGGCGTGGCCATCGGCGCGGGCACGGATATCGCGCTGGAGTCCGCGGACGTGGTGCTGATGAAAAGCGACCTCTCCGACGCGGCGGCGGCCATGCAGCTCTCCCGGGCGGTGCTGAAAAACATCCGGCAGAACTTGTTCTGGGCGTTTTTCTACAACACCGTGGGCATCCCCATAGCGGCGGGCGCGCTGTATCCCCTGCTGCAGCTGCGGCTGAACCCCATGCTGGCGGCGGCCGCCATGAGCCTCAGCTCCCTCTGCGTCGTGGGCAACGCCCTGCGTCTGCGGCGCTGGAAGCCCTCTCTCACCCACACATACCGGGAGGAAGTCCCGGAGGAAAATACAACGTCTCACAAGGAGGAAACGAAGGATATGAGCAATGTGCAGACCGTGAAGATCGAAGGCATGATGTGCAGCCACTGCTCCGGCCGCGTGGAAAAGGCCCTGAACGCCATCGAGGGCGTGCAGGCCACGGTGGATCTCGCCGCCGGCACCGCCACCGTCCGGGGCGAGGCCAGCGCCGAGGCGCTGCGCAAGGCCGTGGAGGACGCGGGCTACACCGTACTCTCCGTGGAGTAAACACTGAGAAACGGCAAAAGGAGCGGCGGGGCCTGTGGCCCCGCCGCTCTCATTTCATGCTCTCCGCGCAGCGTTTCAGCGGATATCCTTTTTACTGTATTTCCAGTAGGCCGCCGCCACGCCCAGCAGCGCGTACAGCATACCGAGGCCCACCAGTACCGCATCCAGACTGCCGTTTTCCACGATGTCCGCCCCCTCCGTATAGGCAAAGGGCGTCACATACTGCAGAAATTCCGCGCTTTCGGAGATATTGGCGATGATGCTGAGAAAATACATCACGGCGGCAAGGCCCAGCCCCACGCCGAGACCGCCCCGGCGCAGGAAGGCCGAAATGCCGAAGCAGACGCCCGCCAGCTCCACCTGCATAAGGAAGTAGGCCAGGTGCATCAGCGCCAGCTCCTTCCAGGGCAGCTCCTCTCCGATGGCGGCGACGGAGGCGATGGCGAGGCCGAACACCAGGGCGTTCAGCAGCACGATCTGGAGCAGCACCGCCGCCAGCTTCCCGGTGATGACGCGCCAGCGGCTGACGGGATGCGTCAGCAGGAATTCCGCCGTCCGGTCCTTTTCCTCCTTCGCCAGGGCGGAAACGGCGACGAGGGAGGCGAAGAACGCACCGCCCAGCCCCAGGATATTGCCGCACTCCACCGCGTAAAAGCCGGTGAGCGTACCGAAGCTGAGCCTATCCATGCCGAAGGCCGCCGAGAAGGAACCCATGGAGGCGAACATCTCCGTCACGATGTCCATCTCGCCCTTCATCTCGGGAAAGAGGAAGATGCAGACCGCCATCAGAAAGCCGATGGAAACGGTCCAGACGGCGAGGGCCTTTCCGCCCTGCCGCAGCTCATGCCTGATGAGCGTCATTTTGCTTCGCCCCCTTCCGTATAGTAATGGAGGAAGATTTCCTCCAGATCCGGCTCCGCCACGGAGAGGTCCGTCACCTGCCCCTGCGAGAGGCACCGCACCAGCTCGTCCATGCCACCGCCATAGAGGAAGCTCACGCCGCCGTCCAGCTCCTGCCGGTCCCGCACGTCCGCCAGCCGCCCGATATCCACGCTGCCGTGGACGGTGACGCGCTTGGCGCTGGTGCGGGAAAGCGCCTCCACGCTGTCGCAGGCGATGAGCCTGCCCTCGCGGATGATGGCCGCCCGCCGACAGTGGCGCTGGATCTCCGAAAGCACATGGCTGGAGAGAAACACAGTGGCCCCCGCCTGGTTGCGCTCCCGCAGAATGGCGAAGAACTCCCGCTGCATCAGCGGGTCGAGACCGCTGGTGGGCTCATCCAGCACCAAAAGCTCCGGCTCGTGCTGCAAAGCGCATACGATGGCAGCCTTCTTGCGGTTGCCGAAGGACAGCTCCTCCACCCTGCGGCCGGTATCCAGCTGCAGCCTGTCGCAGAGGCGCTTCGCCTCGGCGCCGCAGTCGCGCCTGCGCAGGTCCGCCGAGAGCTTCAGCACGTCCCGCACCCGCATACCGGCGTAAAACGCGGCCTCGGAGGGCAGATATCCCACGCGCTGCAAAATGTGCTGTTTGTCCTTTACGATGTCCCGGCCCAAAACCGACGCGCTGCCGCCGCTGGGAGAGATCAGCCCCAGCAGCGTGCGGATGGTAGTGCTTTTGCCCGCCCCGTTGGGGCCGATGAAGCCGAAGAATTCGCCCTCCGCCACGGTCAGGTTCAGGTCGATGACGCCCCGGGCCTTGCCGTAATACTTGGTAAGGCCCTCTGTTCTGATGGCGTCCATACTCACTCCTCCTTTCTCAGATAGACCGACTTCCAGAATGCCAGCATTCTGGTGAAATCCTGTTCCATTTTCTCCACATCCACGTCCCCACGCTGCACCATTTCCCAGAGATAGCCCTCGGAGGCCCAGTACATATCCCGGTACATCATTTCGATATCCAGTCCCGGCACGAACTGCGCCGGGTCCAGATTCAGCAGGGTGGAACTGGCCTTGAAGGAAAAATATTTCTGATAGCTCGCCTGAATGGCGGCGCAGATCTCCGGGTCCTTTTCGTAGAAGGCCCGGATGGTGAAAAAAGCCATATGGGGATACTGCCGGGTGATCTCCATCTTGGCCCGCATCCCCCGCTCCATGCTCTCGAACAGGTCCTTCTGGGCGTAGCAGTCGTATTTCTTCAGGTGTTCAATGGTGATCTGCGCGCACTTTTCCCAGAGGAACAGGTACAGCTCCTTCTTGTTGCGAAAGTAGTGGAACAGCAGGGACTTGCTGATGCCCGCCGCGTCCGCGATCTCGCTCATGGGGCTTTTCTTGTAGGAGTTCTGGGAGAACACCCGGTAGCCCGCGTTCAGGATCGCCTGCTGCTTTTCCGCCGGGAGGGAGAAGAATTTTTCATTCATAGCGCCGCCTCCGTTAACCGCTTCGGTCAAATACCATTATACTTCGTTGACCGTTTTTGAGAAGACCCCTCCTGAAAAATAATTGCCGCAGCACCGGCGCGCAAAAAAGATCCGGGCCTTAGCCCGGATGCTTTTCTTCTTTATGTCGCCGCGCCGGTCATTCCAGGCCCTGGTGCCTCTTGGACGCGGAGAGAATGTTCCGCATGAGCATGGCCCGGGTCATGGGGCCCACGCCGCCGGGCACGGGGGTGATATAGGAGGCCTTCTTCTCCACCTCGTCGAACACCACGTCGCCGGTGAAGGAGCCGGTCTCCGGGTCGCGGTTCATGGCCACGTCGATGACCACCGCGCCCTCCTTCACCATGTCGCCGGTGATGAGGTTGCGCTGGCCCGCCGCCACCACCAGCACGTCCGCCTGACGGGTCATAGCCGCCAGATCCTTCGTCTTACTGTGGCAGAAGATGACCGTGGCGTGCTCCCGCAGCATGAGCAGGCCCATGGGCTTGCCCACAATATTGCTGCGGCCCACCATGACGCAGGTCTTGCCGGTGAGGCTGATGCCATTGGCGCGGAACATCTCCATGATGCCGCCGGGGGTGCAGGGCCAGAGGTAGGGCTCGCCCACGATCATACGGCCCACGTTCTCGGGATGGAAGGCGTCCACGTCCTTGTCCGGACGGATGGCTTCCAGCACGCGGCGCTCGTTGATGCCCGCGGGCAGGGGCAGCTGCACCAGAATGCCGTCGGTAAGGGGATCGTTGTTCAGGCGCTCGATCAGCGCCAGCAGCTCCTCCTCGCCGCAGTCGTCCATGCGATAGGTCTGACCGGAGAAGCCGCACTGCACGCAGTCCTTCTCCTTGTTGCGGACATAGACCTGGCTGGCGGGGTCTTCGCCCACCAGGATCACCGCGAGACCCGGTCTGCGCCGCAGCGACGCCGCCTCGTTCTTGATCTGCATACGCATCTCCTGCGCCAGCTTCTTTCCGTCGATCAAAATTGCCATCAGGTTCTCTCCTTTTCCTCTGTATCTTTTTATTCGGTATCTTTATCTTCCGCTTGCGCCGCATCGTCCGCGGCGCCGTCAACACAGTCCAAAGGCTCTCCTTCGTCCGGCGAGCCCGGCTCTGCCGCAGCGGCGCTCTCCGCCGCGAGCCTTGCCTTCTGCCGCACCAGCATCTGCTCCGGGTCGCAGGGCCGCAGCTTCAGGTGGTACAGCAGCATACAGGCGGAAAGGCACACCAGCGCCACGCTCAGCGCCTGCGAGACGCGGATGGGCTGGCCGAACAGCGTCCAGTCAAAGAGGTACAGGCTGTCCGACCGGAGGCCCTCCACCCAGGTGCGGCCCACGCCGTACCAGAGGAAGTAAAACCAGGTGTTCTCGCCGTCGAAGCGGCGGCCTTTGGACACCACGAACACGAGCAGCGCCAGGCCCAGCAGGTTCCACAGGCTCTCATACAGGAAGGTGGGATGCACCTCGATATACTGATAGGCGGAGACCCAGAGCCGCATCCGCCAGGGCAGCGTGGTCTCCGCGCCGAAGGCCTCCCGGTTCATGAAGTTGCCCCAGCGGCCCACGGCCTGTCCGATGAGCAGGCCCATGACGCACAGGTCCGTCATGGCCCCCATGGGGATCTTCCTTTTCCGGCAGAACAGAAACGCCACCAGCATACAGGCGATGATGGTGCCGTATATGGCGAGGCCGCCGTCCCACAGCGCCACCATCTTTCCGAAGTTGGGGCTGCCGTCCGCGTTCTGGAAGCGGGAGTAGTAGAAGATGACATAGTACAGCCGCGCTCCCACGATGCCCGCGGGGATCTCCCAGATGATCATGTCGTACACGTCATCCTCCGTCAGGCCGTACCGCGCCGCCCGTTTGGAGCAGAACAGCAGCGCCAGCAGCAATCCCGCCGCGATGAGGATCCCGTACCAGTAGACGTGCTTCTCCCCGATGGAGAAGCAGACGGGCGAGGCGGTGAACTCCCAGTCCCCAAAGAGGCCGGGGAAGCTGATGGGCATATTCTTCAGTGCCGTCAATGCTTGTCACATCCTTTTTCGCTGAAACTCATTTCTTCCGGCGGCCGCTCTCAGGCGCTCTCCGCCGGGCAGATCACGGACAGGGCGCAGCGCTCCTCCGTGAGATTCTCCTCAATAAACCGCCGCACGTCTTCCACCGTGATGCCGCGGTACAGCTCCGCGAAACGGTAGGCGTCGTAGCCGCGGAAATACCCCTCCGTCAGCAGCAGGGCGATGTTTTCAAAGGAGTTGAAGCCCCGGAGGGTCTCGCCGTAATTCCCCCGGAGGATCTTCTGAAAGCGCTCGCTGTCCACGCCCTCCTTAACCACACGCCGCGCCTCCTGCAAAATGGCGTCGCGCACCGCGCGGGGGGCCTTGCTGTCGCCCCCGGCGTAGAGCACGGCGGAGCCGCTGAGGATATCAAACCCTCCGCCGAAGCCGGCGTTGATGAGCCCCTCGGTATAGAGGCGGTTGAACAGCGGGCTGGAATCTCCGAGAAGGATGTCGCAGGCAAGCTCCCCTACGAGAGACTCCCGCAGCTCCGCCTCGCCCTCCTGCGGCGGGCAGCACTTGAAGCCCACGAGAAAGCTGGGCTGCGAGACCTCCATGCAGCGGCTGCGCTCCCGCTCCGCCGCGCAGGGCGGCTCCTCGCCGCCATAGTCCCGCTCCGCCGCCTCGCCGCCGCGCTCCGGCAGCACTTCCCGGGCGATGGCGCAGATGCGCTCCGGCTCCACGGCGCCCACCACCACGAGGATCATGTTGGAGGGGGTGTAGAACATACGGTGGCAGTCGTACAGCGTCTCCGCCGTGATGCGGGCGATGCTCTCCACCGAGCCCGCCACGGGCACCCGCACGGGATGACTCTGATACAAACACTGCATCAGCTGCTCATAGACCTGCCACTCGGGGTTATCCTCCACCATACGGATCTCCTGTCCGATGATGCCCCGCTCCTTCTCCACGCTCTCCTCCGTGAAATACGGAACGGAGACGAAGGACAGCAGGATGCGCAGGTTCTCCTCGAAATGCTCGGTGGAATCGAAGTAATAGGCCGTCATGGCGTTGGAGGTGAAGGCGTTGGGTTCGGCCCCGTTCTTCGCCAGCTCCTGCATGGCGTTGCCCTCCTCCGTGTCAAACATCTTATGCTCGAGATAGTGGGCGATGCCGGCGGGCGTGTCCATGAATTCTCCGCCGATGCGAAAGCGCATATCCATGCCGCCGTAGCGGGTGGCAAACAAAGCGTAGGACTTGGCGTAGCCCTCTTTCGGCACCACCGCCACCTGCAGGCCGTTGGGAAGCGTCTCGCGGTAGACCGTCTCCCCGATCTCAGGGTATATGTCCTTTCTCATGCTCACGCCTCCTTCCCGGTGAGGAAATACACCGTGTCCAGGCGCACGGTCTGTGCCGCGGCCATGATGCGTTCCTTCGTCGCCGCCTCCAGGGCGGACAGGTACTCCTCCAGCGTCGCGTCCGTGCCGCCGGCGCTCTCGCCGAGGGTGAAATCCTCCAGCCGGCTCTGGGAGTCGGCCATGGTGAGGAAGGCGTTGCGCATGGTGCTGCGGGCGCCGGGCAGCTCCCACTCCTCCAGCTCGAAGCGCTGCACCGCCTCCAGCTGCGCCATGATCTCGTCATAGGCCCGCTGGAAGTTCTGGAATTCCACGCCGGAGGACACGGTGACCAGGCCCTTGCTCCGGTGATAGCCGGAGGAGGCGTAGTAGCAGAGCGAGAGCTTCTCCCGCACGTTCATAAAGAGCTTCGAATTGGAGGAACCGCCAAAGAGGGTGTTCGCCAGGATCATGGCGGGCACGTCCTCCGCCGTGCAGGAAAAGCCCATGGCGAGCTTTCCCTGGGTCACGTCCATACGCTCGGTGATGCGCCGCACCTCCGCTCGCGGCGCGTGGGGCAGCACCGGCGGCAGCGTCAGCAGCGCCGCGCGCGGGAGCGCTCGCAGGGCATGGCGCAGCGCCGCCTCCACCCTTTCCCGTGGAGCGCTGCCGCAGTAAAACAGCTCAAGGGGCGCGGTCTGCAGCACCTCCTGCCAGCGGGCAAGCAGCCCCTCCGGCGTTACGGCCTCCACCGCTTCCTCCTCCCGGGAAAGGCCGTAAGGCTCTCCCGCGCAAAGCTCCTGCATCAGGCGGAAATCCGCCCACTCTTTCTTATTGTTGATGCGGCTGCGGATGGCGTCCAGCAGGTTGTCCTTTTCCTGGCGCACATAGTCCGGGCGGAACACGCCGTTTTCCCGCGCCGGGCGCAGCAGCAGCTCGCCCAGCAGCTCCGCCACCGGCTCCAGCAGCTTCTCCCCGCCGGGGGTGTAGGCGTCGTCGATGAAGCTCGCCACGAAGCCGAAGCAGCAGCGCTCCGACTTGCGGCGGAAGGCCGGGCTGATCTGCGCGCCGTACAGCAGGTCCAGCGCTTCGCTGACCTGCTTCATGTCCGGATAGCGCTCGCAGCCCCGGCGCAGCACCGCGCCCAGCAGCGAATCCGCCTCCAGCGTCTCCTTTTGCAGCGGCAGCACGAAATTCGCGCTGAGCATCCCGGTCTTGAATTTCCCCGAGGGCAGATAGCTCAGCCGCACGCCCTGCGCCAGCTGCGTCCGAATCAGTTCCATGCAAATCTCCTTCGTAAGTAAGCAGTCATATTTAGCTGTATTATACGCCGCCTTGCCCCGTTTTTCCATAGATATTTTATAAACAAGCCCCTCTTTCTCCGTTTCCGCCACATATTTTCAAAATGCCGCCGGATTTTCGAGCAATTCTTATTGACTTTTCGGAAAAAATCCTGTAAGATAGTTGTCGTTGTAAAGTGATTCAGCTTTACAACAAGACGGTAAAGGGGGCGTTTCCATGAAAAATCAGACCTACCGCATGACCATGCTCTATGATTTTTACGGGGAGCTGCTCACCGACCGGCAGAAGGAATTTTACGACCTGTACTACAACAACGACCTTTCCCTCGCGGAGATCGCGGAGAATTACGGCATCTCCCGCCAGGGCGTGCGGGACGTTATCGTCCGGGCGGAGGGCATCCTCACCGAGATGGAGGACAAGACCGGCCTTGTCAAGCGCTTCCTCCATATGCGCCAGCATCTGGACCGCATCGAGGCCGCCGCCGGCGAGATCAGGCAGATCAACTACCGGCAGTATGAGAATCCGCGCATCGGCGACCTGGCCGAGCAGATCCTCAGCGCCGCCCAGTCTTTGAAGGAATGAGAACATGGCTTTTGAAGGACTTTCCGAAAAACTGAATGCCACATTCAAGCGTCTGCGGGGCAAGGGCCGTCTCACGGAGGCCGACGTCAAGGAGGGCCTGCGGGAGGTCCGCATGGCTCTGCTGGAAGCGGACGTGAGCTTCAAGGTGGTGAAGGAATTCATCGCCAAAGTGACGGAGCGCGCCACCGGCGCCGACGTGCTGGAGAGCCTTACGCCCGCCCAGCAGATCGTGAAGATCGTCAACGAAGAGCTGGTCGCCCTCATGGGCGGCAGCGACGCCAAGCTGAATCTGGCCCCCCATCCTCCCACGGTAGTGATGATGGTGGGCCTGCAGGGCGCGGGCAAGACCACCAACGTGGCGAAGCTCGCGGGCTTCATGCGCAGCAGATACGGCAAGCGGCCCCTGCTCGTGGCCTGCGACGTGTACCGTCCCGCCGCCATCACCCAGTTACAGGTGGTGGGCAAGCAGCTGAACATCCCTGTATTCGAAATGGGCCAGGGCGACCCCGTGAAGATCGCGGAGGAGGCCGTCCGTTACGCAAAGGATCACGGCCACGATCTGGTGTTTCTCGACACCGCCGGCCGCCTCCATGTGGATGAGGAGCTGATGGACGAGCTGCGCCGGGTGAAGGCTGCCGTCCATCCCAACGAGATCCTTCTGGTGGTGGACGCCATGACCGGTCAGGACGCGGTGAACGCCGCCTCCGCCTTCGACCAGGCTCTCGGCATCGACGGCGTGGTGCTGACCAAGCTGGACGGCGACGCCCGCGGCGGCGCGGCCCTCTCCATCAAGGCCACCACCGGCAAGCCCATCAAGTTCATCGGCACCGGCGAAAAGCTGGATATGCTGGAGGTGTTCCACCCCGACCGCATGGCCTCCCGCATTCTGGGCATGGGCGATATGCTGTCCCTCATCGAAAAGGCCGAGCAGGCCATGGACGAGGAAAAGGCGAAGAAGCTGGAGGAAAAGCTCCGCAAGAACCGTCTGGATCTGGAGGATTATCTCGAGCAGCTGCGCCAGCTTCTGAGCATGGGCGACCTCAATCAGATCGCCGGCATGATGCCGGGCCAGCTGGGCCGCCAGCTGCAGAACACCCAGATCGATGAAAAGCAGTTCCGCCGGATGGAGGCCATCATCACCTCCATGACCCCCAAGGAGCGGCGGAACCCCCAGCTGCTGAACGCCAGCCGGAAAAAGCGCATCGCCGCCGGCTGCGGTCAGGAGGTGTCGGACGTGAACCGGCTGCTGAAGCAGTTCGAGGCGGTGCAGCAGCTCACAAGCCAGATGTCCAAGGGAAAGCTCCCCGGCATGATGAACGGCATGATGGGCGGAAAGGGCGCAGGCGCCCTGTATGGCTTCGGCCGGAAAAAGCGGCTGAAATAAACGGGTACATTAAGTGCAACGGCGCATTTATTGTATATAAAGTATGATATATTAAATTTTGGAGGAACAAAACATGGTTAAGATCAGACTGAGAAGAATGGGCGCCAAGAAGGCTCCTTACTACCGCGTGGTCGTGGCTGACTCCCGCTTCCCCCGCGACGGCCGCTTCATCGAGGAGCTGGGCGTTTACAATCCCTGCGTCTCTCCCGCCGAGGTGAAGATCGACGCCGACCGCGCCCGCGAGTGGATCAAGTCCGGCGCGCAGCCCACCGACACCGTCCGCGCCCTGCTGAAGAAGGTCGACGTCCTTTAATCGCGGGGGAGCAGCTCATGAAAGACTTGCTTCTCTACATCGCGCGAAACCTGGTAGAGAACCCTGACGCCGTCACCGTCACCGAGGTGCAGGGCGATCAGGAGCTGACGCTGGAGCTGCGTGTCGCCCCGGAGGACATGGGCAAGGTCATCGGCCGTCAGGGCCGCATTGCAAAAGAGATCCGGACGCTCATCCGTTCTTACGCCCAGCGCACCGGCGTCAAGGTTTCCGTGGATATCGTAGACTGAAGATCGAAACAGCACGCGTCGAAAGCCGCGTGCTGTTCTCTTTCCGCCCTTCCGGCAAAAAGGAAGCGGCGGCTCCGGGTTTCCGGAGCCGCCGCGTTTTTCCTTTTCTCAGGAAAACATGGTCTCCACCATATTTTCCGCCGTGATGCCGTAGACCGCCTCGTCCATTCCGTGGGCGAGCAGCGCCTGACGCACGGCCTCCCGCTCAAAGCGGCAGCCCAGCAGGGCGTCCGCCAGGCCGTCCGCCTGGGCTGTGCCGAAGAAATCGCCGCTGACATGAGCCGCGGCGATCTCGCCGCGCCGGATGTCGAGCCGGAACTCGATCTTGCCGCCGGCAAAGCGCCCGGTTTTCGTCAGGCTGCACTTGGGGTTCGCGCCGTAACGGCGCTCCCAGGGGCGGAAGAACTCGTCCGCCAGACGCTGGCACTCCCGCTTATCCTCCTCCGTCAGCTCGTAGCGCTTCTCGCTGCCGCGCATGATGTAGGAGATCATGTGGCGCTTGAACTCCTCCGCGCTGATGGGCCGGGGCAGATGCTCGCTGATATTGGTGACCCGGTCCCGCACGGATTTGATGCTCTTGGAGATGATCTTGTAATCGTCCACCGTGGTGCTGCGCACCATCTGCTCGATATCCGTGGCGAACAGCAGCGAGCCGTGGTGGACCGTGTTCCCGGCCAGCTTATACTGGGCGTTGCCGGAGAATTTCTTACCCTCGATGAGCAGGTCGTTGCGGCCGTTGAACTCTGCCGGGACGCCCAGCGCCCGCAGAGCCTCCACCACCGGGGAGATAAACTCCTGAAAATGGATCTCCTCCCCGCCGCCGTACTCGATAAAAGTGAACTGCCAGCCGCCGGGATCGGTATAGATCGTGCCGCCGCCGCTCATGCGGCGGACCACCTGAATGCCGTGGGACTCGGCGTAGGCCTGGTCGATCTCCTCCAGCGTGTTCTGATACTTTCCCACCATGAGCGTGGGCTGCGTGCGCCAGAAAAGGAACACCGGCTCCGCGAGCTGCTTCACGGCAGTGAAATAATACTCCAGACCGAAGTTGAAAAACGCGTCGGTGGAGCCGGTCTCGATGTAGATCATTCCGCCGCCGCCTTTCCGCCCTGCGCCGCCTCCAGCGCTTCCGCCGCCCGGTAGGAGGAACGCACCAGCGGGCTGCTGGCCACGAAGCGGAAGCCCTTTTGCAGGGCAACGGCCTTCCACCGGTCAAACTCCTCCGGCGTCACATAACGGTCCAGGGGCCAGTGCTGGCCGGTGGGCTGGAGGTACTGGCTGATGGTCAGGATGTCGCAGCCCGTGGCGCGGATATCGTCCATCAGCACGTCCACCTGCGCGTCCGTCTCCCCCAGGCCCAGCATGAAGCCGGTCTTGGTGAGAATATCCGGCGCGAACTTCTTGCTGTCGGAGAGGACCTTCAGCGAGCGCTCATAGATGGCCTGGGGACGGACGGAGGAGTACAGCTCCTTCACCATCTCCACGTTGTGGTTCATCACGTCGGGCCGGGCCTCCAGCACGGTCCGCAGGGCCTCCTCGCTGCCCTTGAGGTCGGAGATCAGCACCTCTACGGTGGTGCCGGGGCAGGTCTTCTTCACCGCCCGGACCACGGCGGCCATGTGGGCCGCGCCGCCGTCCGGCAGGTCGTCCCGGGTGACCTGTGTCACCACCACATGGCGCAGCCCCAGCTTTTTCGCCACCTCCGCCACATGGCCCGGCTCCTCCGCATCCAGCGGCTGGGGTCTGCCGCAGGTGACGTTGCAGAAGCGGCAGTTGCGGGTGCACTGGCTGCCCATGACCATGAAGGTGGCGGTGTGCTTCTGGTAGCACTCCCCCAAATTGGGGCAGTTGGCCTCCTTGCAGACGGTGTTGAGCTTCAGGTCCTTCATCAGCCGGGCCACTTCCTCCACCGCTTCCTGGTTATAGGGCACTCTCAGCCAATCCGGCTTTCTCTGCTTCGTCGCCATGCTTACCGCTCCACCTCTGCGATGGGCGCGCCCACGGCGACCTCGTCGCCCTCCTCCACCAGCTGGCGGCCCATGACGCCGTCCCGGTCGGCCTCCACCTGATTGACTACCTTCTCCGTCTCGATCTCATAGATCGGCTCGCCCTTCTTAAACGCCTCGCCCGGCTCCTTCAGCCAGGCGCACAGGCTGCCGCGCTCCATCTCCGGGCGCAGCTTCGGCATTCTCAGCTCCTCTTTCATAATAAACTCCTCCTAAAAAAGATAGAGATACAGTTCTTCATAGCCGGGTAAGTACCGCAAAAGGGCGCGAAGCTCCGTAAGCTCCAGCCGCCGGCCCGTCAGCGCCTCGCTCAGCGCCGGCTCCGGCGGGTCGAAAGAGATCTCGCGGATCACGCCCTTATTCGCCTGATACGCCACCTGCCGCTCCGCGCCATGCAGCGTGAAGCGCCGCCGGTAGGTAAAGGCCGGGCTTTTGCCGAAGTTCCACTCCCAGCTGCGGTACTTGCTCTCCGCAAGCTCCCGTACCTGCCGCTCCTCCTCCGCCGTCAGGCGGTAGGTCTCGATGCCTCCATTCTCTCCCAAAGCCTCCAGCAGCCGCTGCTGGAACTGCCCGACAGAGAGTGACCGGTCCTCCATATGCTCGATCATGTTCGTCACCGGCCAGGGCACCGAGGGCACGCCCTTGCTCTCGAAGAAAGCCCGGCGGCCGTTGGCGAGCGCGGTCAGTTCCCCCAGGGCGGTGCTGTACAGCAGCGTGCCGTGGTGCAGCACGCGGCCCTTCACCACCCGCTGGGCGCTGCCGGAGACCTTGAGCCCGTCGACGGCGATATCGCTGGTGCGGTTGACGGAGGCGGGGACGCCCACGCGGCGCAGCGCCGCCACCACGGGCCTTAAAAAGCTCTCATACTCCACCCGCTCCGCGTCGCAGCTGCGGATGAGGGTGTAATTCAGGTTCCCCAGGTCGTGAAAGACGGTTCCGCCGCCGGAGGGCCGCCGCACCACCGCCACGCCCCGCGCAAGGGCCTCGGGGACGCTCACCTCCGCGAACACGTTCTGATAACAGCCGCAGACCACCGCCGGGGCGCTGCGCCACAGCAGCAGCACATCCTCTCCGCGGATGGTGTTGAACACAAACTCCTCGAAGGCCTGGTTGTAATAGGGGTCATGGGATGGATTCGGTATGTACAGCAACGCGGCCTCCGCTCTCTTTCCTGTGGATTTTTCCGGCCCTTTGGGCCTGTCCGCCCGATGGCTTTTCTGAAAAATGATAGCACCTGACGGCAAGGTTTGTCAACTGCGAGAACGCGCCGCCCCGGCAGCGGAAAAGCGGGCCAAGCGCGGAGAAAAGGCTGTTGCCGAACCGCGCCGTTTCTGGTATGATGAGTTATATTTAATGTGTACTTTGATTCTGATACGGCAAAGGAGGACGCGCCATGCGTCTGGAACTCATTGAAGTGGGGCAGATCGTCAATACCCACGGTGTCCGCGGGGAGATGAAGCTGCACCCTGTGGGCGGCTTTACGCCGGAATTCATCGCGGGCTTCAAAACCCTCTATATCGACGGCATCGCCATGGAGACCGCCAGCCGCCGCGTCCACGGCACGGTGGTGCTGGTGACCTTCCCGGGGGTGACGGACATGGACGGAGCGCTGCGCTTCAAGGGCAAGTTCGTCTCCATCCGCCGGAAGGACGCAAAGCTGAAGCGCGGCGAATACTTCGACGCGGAGCTCATCGGCACCAAGGTGCTGAGCTATCCCCTGCGGCAGGAGGTGGGCACGCTGACGGAGGTTTTGACCTATCCCGCCCACAAGCTCTACCAGGTGGAGAACGAAAAGAAGCACAAGAAGTACCTCATTCCCGCGGTGCAGGACATCTTCATCGTGGACACGGATATCGACGAGGGCACCATGCTGGTGCGCATGATGGAGGGGCTGGAAACCGATGAGAATTGACATCTGTACCCTCTTTCCCGACTCGGTGGACGCCATGCTGAACGTGAGCATTCTGGGCCGGGCGCAGCAGCGGGGCCACATCGTCATCCGCACCCACCAGATCCGGGACTACACCACCAACAAGCAGATGCAGGTGGACGACTACCCCTACGGCGGCGGGCGCGGCGCGGTGATGCAGGCGGACCCCCTCTACCGCTGCTGGAAGCACGTCGTCGAGGAGGCCGGCCCCGGCCGCACCATCTATATGTCCCCTTGCGGCCGCACCTTTACCCAGCAGGTGGCGAAGGAGCTGTACCGCAGCTACGACCATTTCATCCTCATCTGCGGCCACTACGAGGGCGTGGACCAGCGCTTCATCGACGAGTGCGTGGACGAGGAGCTGTCCATCGGAGATTTCGTCCTCACCGGCGGCGAGATCCCCGCCATGGCGGTGGCGGACGCCCTCTGCCGCATGGCCCCCGGCGTGCTGCCGGAGGAGAGCTGCTACACCGAGGAATCCCACTGGGACGGGCTGCTGGAATACCCCCAGTACTCCCGGCCGGAGGAGTGGCACGGCCGCCGGGTGCCGGAGGTGCTGCTCAGCGGCCACCACGGCAACGTGGCGAACTGGCGGAAAAAGGAGAGCTATATCCGCACCATGCTGCGCAGGCCCGACCTCTTCGCCCGGTTCGACGAGAGCAGGCTCACCACCAAGGCGGAGCGCCGCCTGCTGGCGGAGGCCAAGGCGGAATACAGGGAGCGTCTCGCGGCGCAGACTGCGGAAAGCGCCGGACAGGCGGAGAATACGGAAGGAGCGGAAAACACGGAGAGCGCGGGAAAGGAGTAAGCATGGACATCATTTTCTACGGTCTGATCTTTCTTCTCATCGACATCCGCATCAACTACGTCAGCCTGATGCCGGCCTTCGTGGGCTACATCCTGATGTATGTCGGCCTGGGGAAGGTGCGGCACGAGAGCAGCCGCTTCGCCGCCCTGCGGCCCTGGTGTCTGGGCATGGCGGTCTATCGGGGCTGCCTCAACATTCTCAGCCTCTTAGGCTCCTTCGACGGCAACGGCACTGCCCTCCTCTCGAGCCTGATCAACACGGCGGCGGGCCTGTACATCCTCTACCGGCTCGTCCAGGGCGTGGCGGAGACGGAGAGCCATTACCCCGGCGCGGAGCTGGAGGCAAAGACGCTGCGGCAGCGCTGGCAGTGGCTCCTCGCCGCCGACGTGGTGCTGCTGCTCGCATTCATAGGCGCCGGAGCGTTTTTCACGCTGCTTGCGGCGCTGGCAGGCTTCACCGTGTCCGTACTGTTCCTCATGGCCTTCCACCGCTGCCGCCGGGCCTACGCCGCGGCGGTGAAAAAAGCGGCGGCGGACGGCGAGAACGCGGAACCCCAAGGGCCGGACGTGGAATGATTTCTCCCTTCCCTGCCGGGCGCAGACGCACCCGGCAGGGCTTTTTTATCCTGTCCGGAACAGTACAGGCCGCAGAGAAAAATATTTTTCCAAACCCTATTGACAATTTTGCCGTAAGATGGATATAATACTTGGTACAATTTCCGTGAGGGAGTAGCGAGCGCGGCTTATCCGCGTAGCAAGTCAACATACCGATCGTTTTTCGGTCTGGCTTGTTTTAAATCGCGAGACTCATGTATAACTGCGAAGCTATACAGGGGTCTTTTCATAAATCTGTCAAACAAGACCCGGTATAGCCTGCGTGGTTATGCCTGGGTCTTTTCTTTTGCCCCGCGCCAAGGGGCGGCGTGTTCCCTCACCTTTGGATGCGTATATCAAACAGGGAGGTTTCTCGATGCGATACTATTGCGAAGACAAGGAAGAAGTCCTGCGGTCACTCAGCACCTCCGAAGCCGGCCTCAGCGAGAACGAGGCGCGAAAGCGGCTGGAGCAAAACGGCAAGAACCGGCTGGTGGCCGCCAAGGGCAAGAGCCTGCTGCGCCGCTTTTTCGAGCAGCTGGCGGACCCCATGATCCTCATCCTGCTGGCGGCGGCCGCCATCAGCGGCATACTGGCCGTGATGGAAAACGACAGCTTTGCCGACGTCATCATCATTCTGGCGGTGGTCATCGTCAACGCCGTGCTGGGCGTCTATCAGGAGAGCAAGGCGGAAAAGGCCATCGAGGCCCTGCAGGAGATGTCCGCCGCCACCTCCCGGGTGCTGCGGGACGGCAAGGTGCGCGTCATCCGCAGCGAGGATCTGGTGGTGGGCGACGTGGTGCTGCTGGAAGCCGGCGACGCGGTCCCCGCGGACGCCCGCATTCTGGAAAGCGCCAGTTTGAAGGTGGAGGAGGCCGCCCTCACCGGCGAGTCCGTGCCTGTCACCAAGTTCATCGACATCATTCAGCTCTCCGACGGGGCGAAGGACGTGCCTCTCGGCGACCGCAAAAACATGGTCTACATGGGCGGCGCCGTGGTCTACGGCCGTGGCAGCGCCGTGGTCACCGCCACCGGCATGGACACGGAAATGGGCAAGATCGCCGGCGCGCTGGCCCAGGCCGAGGAGGGCGAGACCCCGCTGCAGATCAAGCTGAGCCAGCTGTCGAAGATCCTGACCTGGCTGGTGCTGGGCATCTGCGCGGTGGTGTTCGGCGTGCAGCTGCTGAGGGCCGGGAGTCTTGATTTTGAGCTGGTGCTCAGCTCCTTCATGGTGGCGGTGTCTCTGGCCGTGGCGGCCATCCCCGAGGGCCTTGCCGCCGTGGTGACGGTGGTACTCTCCATCGGCGTCACCAATATGTCCAAGCGCAACGCCATCATCCGCCGGCTCACCGCCGTGGAGACCCTGGGCTGCGCCCAGATCATCTGCTCCGACAAGACCGGCACCCTGACCCAGAATAAAATGACCGTGGTGGACCACTTCGGTGAGGACGAAAAGCGTCTCGCCGCCGCCATGGCCCTTTGCAGCGACGCGGAGCTGGACGGCGAGGGCGGCGTCACCGGCGAGCCTACCGAGGCGGCTCTCGTGGCCTGGGCCGACAAGCTGGGGCTGGACAAGCCCACGCTGAAGGAAAAGCTGCCCCGCTGCGGCGAGGCCCCCTTCGATTCCGGACGGAAGATGATGTCCACCGTCCACAAAACCGACGGCGGCTTCATCCAGTACACCAAGGGCGCGCCGGACGTGGTCATCGGACGATGCACCCATTATCTCGAAAACGGCAAGGCCGTCCCCATGACGGAGGAATACGCCGCCCGCATTCTTGCCGCCAACAAGGCCATGGCTGACCGCGCGCTGCGGGTACTGGCCTGCGCCGAACGGGTCTGGGCCGAGGAGCCCGGGCAGTATGAGGCGGAATATCTGGAGCAGCAGCTCTGCTTTACGGGCCTCGGCGGCATGATCGACCCGGTCCGCCCGGAGGTAAAGGGCGCCATTGTGAAGTGCCGCGAGGCCGGCATCCGCCCCATTATGATCACCGGCGACCACATCGACACCGCCGTGGCCATCGCGAGGGAGCTGGGCATCATCACGGCGGAGACCCGGGCCATCACCGGCGCGCAGCTCAGCGACATGAGCGACGAGGAATTCGAGCGGTGCTTTGAGAGCATCAGCGTCTACGCCCGCGTACAGCCCGAGCACAAGACCCGCATCGTCAACGCCTGGCGCAAGGCCGGCTACGTCACCGCCATGACCGGCGACGGCGTGAACGACGCTCCCTCCATCAAGGCGGCGGACATCGGCGTGGGCATGGGCATCACCGGCACTGACGTGACCAAGAACGTGGCGGACATGGTGCTGGCGGACGACAACTTCGCCACCATCGTGGGCGCCGTGGAGGAGGGCCGGAGGATCTACGACAACATCCGCAAGGCCATCCAGTTCCTGCTGGGCTCCAACATGAGCGAGGTGCTCAGCATCTTCTTCGCCACCCTCATGGGCTTTACCATCCTGCAGCCGGTGCATCTGCTGTGGATCAACCTTGTGACGGACTGCTTCCCGGCGCTGGCTCTCGGCATGGAAAAGGCGGAGCCCCACATCATGCGGCGCAAGCCCCGCGACGCCAAGGCCGGCGTCTTTGCCGGCGGCATGGCCTTCGACGTGGCCTATCAGGGCGCTCTCGTGACGCTGCTGGTCCTCGCCTCCTACTTCATCGGCCATTTCATGGAGACCGGCACCTGGGCCATCACCAACAGCGCCGACGGCACCACCATGGCCTTCCTGACCATGTCCATGGCGGAGATCTTCCACAGCCTGAATATGCGCTCCCAGCGGGGCAGCATCTTCCGTCTCGGCTCCCAGAACAAGGCGCTCCTCATCGCCGCGGTCTGCTCCCTCATCGCCACCACCGTGGTCTGCGAGATCCCCTTCCTGGCCGCCGCTTTCGAGTTCACCAGCGTGGAGCTGGGCGAATACCTCATCGCCATCGCCCTCGGCGCCTGCGTCATCCCCATCGTGGAGCTGGTGAAGTATTTCCAGCGCCGCGCCGCCAGAACCTGAGCGCCCAGCAAAACTTTCATATATCAAGCGCAAGCCCCGGGACAGCCGTCCCGGGGCTTTTTTTGCGCGCTCAATAGCAGCGCGCCGCGCTGGCTTTTAAGTTTACATAAAGTCGCAGCGTGTCCGTCGAAGATGGTTACAATTCCCATCAAATTTGTTACTATTTTGTATAAGCCGTCGGGGGCTTGATCCCGGGTTTTTCACCGGATTTTCAGCTCAAGTGGGAGCGGTTATTTCTTTTCGACCGCTCAAACTTGACAAAAGTGGGGAATTGGTGTATAGTGCTCCTTGCTTTTTCAAAAGTTACAGTTTTGTAACCTTTGTCATTTTTCTTCCAGCAACTGTATAAATGCAGGAAAATGGAGGAAAACTGAGGACAGAAAGCCATACTCTGGAGGTATCTATGATTCGAAGCTTTGACCGACGGCCCGCCGCCCGCCACACCGGGCGCAGCGCCGTCTCCGCCCTGCTGACGCTGGCGCTGGCCGTGTGTCTGCTGGGCGTGACCTACGCCGACGCGCTGGACACGCGCGCCGCGTGGCGTTTCTCTGCGCCGCAGGACCTGACGGGCCGCGTGTTCTTCACGGGCCTGGCGGAGGATGCGCCGGAGGACTACCGTTTTTCCGCCGGCGGGAGCCTTTCCCTGCTGCGCCGCGACCTCTCCCTCCCCGTGGTGACGGAGGAGGAGACGGTGGCGGAGCTGCTGCACCGCCTGGACATCTCGCTGGAGGAGGATGAAGCGGTGCTGGTGGATTTCACCGGGGATATCCCGGCGCTCTCCATCGCCTCCGACTTCACCTGCGAGGTGGAGTGGCGCGAACCGGTGGCCTGCGCCACCCGCTATGAGGAAAACAGCTCCCTCGCCTGGGGCGAGGAGACGGTGGTGCAGGAGGGCCGGGACGGCTACATCCCCCACACCTCCCTCGTGTGGGTGGAAAACGGCCGCGCGACCGTCTCCTTCCCCCTCTTCACCGGGGACAGCACCGCCCAGGATGAGATCATCCAGTACGGCACCCGCAGCAAAAACGCCACGGTGCAGGTGCTAAGCTACACCGGCGGCACCGTCAACGTGAACGGTCAGGCGCTGCGCTACTCCAAGTGCCTGCGCATGACCGGCACGGCTTACACCGCCGGGGTGGGCGAGGTGGACACCGTCACCGCCACCGGCACCACCGTCCATGTGGGCGTGGTGGCCGTGGACCGCCGGGTCATCCCCCTGGGCTCCCGGCTCTATATCGAGACTGCCAGGGGCAGCTACGTCTACGGCGTCGCCGTGGCGGAGGACACCGGCGTGAAGGGCAACGTCATCGATCTGTACATGGCGAGCTACGCCGACTGCGTCAACTTCGGCCGCCGGGCGGTGAACGTCTATATTCTCGAGTCATAACCACCGGCTAAGCCGGTGGCTTGAGTTGGCCCTATAAGGGCCTATTACCGGCAAGCGTCTCAAGACGCACTGAAATTTTTTCACTCGCATCACTTGCCCTGCAGCCCGTAAACGGGCGATCACCGTTCTAACAGAAGCTTTCTATTATTGAAAACTTCCTGTTAGCGGCTCGCTTCGCTCGATGCTTGAAGCTAAAGCTTTTACGGGACACCTCCACCGGCAGAGCCGGTGGTTTCCGTGACCAATGACGGCAAGACCGGCCGGGCGCAGCGCCCGGCCGGTCTTGTATAAGCTCTCTCAGCCCTCTCGCGCCCCTTTTCATGCAGCAAACAAATTGTTTTGCAAAATGCGGTCGCTTCCGCTATAATGGCAGAGATAAGCGAAACCACCGCGAAAAGGAGACGGCCAATGGAGCTTTGCGATCTGAACGTGATACGGGAGCTGCTGGCGCGCCACGGCTTCCATTTTTCCAAATCCATGGGGCAGAATTTCCTCACCGACCCCGCCGTGCCGCCGGCCATCGCCGCCGCCTCCGGCGCGGACGAGAGCTGCGGCGTGCTGGAGATCGGCCCCGGCATCGGCACGCTGACCCAGGAGCTGTGCCGCATAGCGGGCAGGGTGGCGTCGGTGGAGGTAGACAAGACCCTCCTGCCGGTGCTGGAGGAGACCATGGCAGGCTTTTCGAATTTCACCCTCATCCCCGGCGACATTCTGAAAACAGACCTGCCCGCTCTGGTGGCCCGGGAGTTTCCGGGGCTCACGCCCATCGTCTGCGCGAACCTCCCCTACAATATCACCACGCCTGTGCTGACGGCGCTGGTGCGGGCGGGCTGCTTTGCCTCCCTGACGGTGCTCATCCAGAAGGAGGTGGCGGAGCGCATCTGCGCGAAAAGCGGCACGGCGGAATACGGCGCTTTTTCCGTGTTCATGCAGTTCTACACCGAGCCGGAAAAGCTCTTTGACGTGCCGAACACCTGCTTCGTCCCCCGGCCCAAGGTGACTTCGTCGGTGCTACACTGCCGCGTGCGGGAGACCCCCGCCGCCGAGGCAAAGGACGAGGCGCTGTTCCACCGCACTGTCCGCGCCGCCTTCGCCATGCGGCGCAAAACGCTGCTGAACAGTCTCGCCGGGGGCTTTGGAGAGCTGACGAAGGCGCAGCTCGCCGAGGCTATCGCCGCCTGCGGCCTGCCGGCGGACATCCGGGGCGAACGGATGGAAATTCGTGAATTCGCGGCGCTGAGCGAGCGGCTCGGCGCGCTGCTGCAGGAGGTATGAGCATGAGATTTGCCAATGAAGAAAAGTCCCTCACCATCACGGTGAAGGACTACGAGTTCCCGGAGCGCACGGGGAACGCGGAGGAATACGATTACGACGCCAACTGGCTGGTGCTGCGGGGCGTGTACCGGGAGGGGCGGAGCGAGCGCAGCTTTGAAAACAGCTGCCTGCTCACCGGCGAGCTGCTGGCCCTCTCCGCCGGGCTGAAGCTCCTGGCCGCCGGCGTGCGGGACAGCTATGAAAGCGAGTTCAACGACCCCTACTTCGAGGTCACGGCGGAGGTCATAGGTCTGGGCCGGTATCTGATCTACGCCGCCTTCTCCATGCTGGTGGAGGAGGACCGCTGGGAGAGCTTCGGCGTGGAGAGCTTTCTGGACGATGCGGGGCTGAAGGCCCTCATCGCGGAGGTGGACGAGGCCGCCCGGGCTTTCCCGGAGAAGAAAGGCTGAACTTCACAAAACAGGCAGGGCGCGGCCGAAAAGCCGCGCCCTGTTTGCTGTAAAGGGTCGTTTTCTTATGAAAGGCTTAAAACCTCGGTCAGCTCCCGCCAGTCGCGGATATGGAGGTATTCGAAATCCGGCAGCGCTTCGTTTCTGTGGTCAAAGGACTGGCCGATAGGAACGTCTCCCTCGAAAAGCACCGGGAACATCCCCGCGTCATGGGAGCCTCGGACATCCGCCGGAATGCTGTCGCCGCAGTACCAGACCTGCTCCGCGGGCAGCCGGGCCTTTTGCAGCGCGATCTCAAACAGGCGCTTATCCGGCTTGCGCACCAGATAATCGCAGGAGGAGAGGACGAATTCAAAGCGGTTTTTGGGCAGCAGCCGGTCGATCCGCTCCCGCAGCGCCTCCCCCGACCAGCCGTTGTTGCTGACAACTCCCGTCCTGATCCCGGCTTCGTTCAGGTAATCGAGCAGCTCGTCCGCACGGGGGACCACCGCGCCAGGAGAGGCGGCGTTGTGAAACACGATCTCCCGCTCCAGCGGCGTTAACGACAGCTCTACCCCTAAGTGCTCCAGCGCCAGGCGGCAGCCCGTGGCGCAGGGGATATCGTAGTGCAGGACTTTTGTGACCTCGTCCAGCTCCCGGAACACCGCCTCCATCTCCCGCCGGATATCCTGCAGGGTGCAGCGGTTGGGATTTTGGGTGATGAATTGACATAACGCGGCGTCCCCACGGGCCGCGTCAAAGTCCGGCTCATACAGCAGGGTGTGCCCCAGATCAAAGAGGATCATTTGCGGCTTTTTCATGCTGCGTCCTCCTGTGGCTCACGGCTCAAAGGTGTATTCCAGGCGCTTGCGCCGCCGCTCCGGCCCCTTGAGGTGGCTGCAAAGCCGCGCCCAGAGCAGGGACAGCACGCCGAAGCCCGCCATGGCCAGCAGCGCCAGACGGAGCAGCGGCCACTGCTCCACCGTCATGCTCAGGGCGAAGTCCGCCACGGATACGGCGAAGGCTGCCCCCAGCAGCCAGGGGAAGCGCGTTTTGCCCAGCAGCTGGCGCACCGGCGTATGGGGAAAAATCAGCTTATAGGTCAGGGCGAAGATCCCCAGCAGCAGGCCCAGCTGCGCCGCGAGGGACAGCAGAAACTGGCCCGGCGCCGTGGCGAGACCCGCCGACAGCACGCCCGCCGCGGCGAAACACACCTCGCCCACCGCCCAGAGGGGCAGCAGCACCAGCGCCCGCACCGCCAGCGGCAGCTTCAGCATCCAGGCCCGGACGCGGTCCATGCCCCACAGCTCCTCATCCTCGTCGAGATACACCGCGTAGTCCGGCATTTCCCCGGCGGCAACTATCATCACGTGCCCGTCCTGAGGCGGCTCCGCCCCCGATAGCAGCTCCGCCGCGTCGTCCGCGG
Organism: Oscillospiraceae bacterium; assembly: GCA_051867615.1. Taxonomy (GTDB): domain Bacteria; phylum Bacillota; class Clostridia; order Oscillospirales; family Oscillospiraceae; genus RGIG5472. The sequence goes on from JBJDYU010000013.1 coordinate 30,301, forward strand.
CGGCATTGGTCAGCATCCCGGCGGCCACCGCCGCCGTGACGATGCCCTGTTTCACCCGCTTGTCCATCTTCTTCCCCCCTTCCGGCGGCATCGCCGCCGGAGCGCCGCCTTTCGCGGCGTTTTTTACCAATATAGTGCATTTTCCCAAAAAGCACAAGAGGGATTTCCGGGCCTTCGTCTTTGTGGTACAATAGAAAAAACGACTGCAGGGGAGGGATCATGATGACGCTCACATATGCGCCGGCGCAGGAAGCCGACATAGAAGCCATCTTCGCGTTCAACAAGGAGCAGATCGACCGCTACGAAGACACGGCGGCCATCGACTACGAGAAGGTTCTCGGCTGGGTGCGCCGAAAGCTCCGACAACACATCAGCGAATATATGTGCATACGCGTGGACGGCGAAACAGCCGGCTACTATCACTTCCACATGGCCGAGGGGAAAATGGAGCTGGACGACCTGTACCTGTTCCCGGAATGGCGCGGCAAGGGGATCGGGACGGCTGTCATCGAGAAGTGCTGCGCTCAAGCCCGGGGGCCGGTCTTCCTGTATGTATTCAAAAAGAACTGCCGGGCCGTGGCCCTGTATGAAAAAATGGGCTTTCGGGTCACACGGGAAGCCGGCGGCACGCGGTATATCATGGAGCGGGACGGCTGAGAGCCGGACGGCCTGACCGCGCCCAGCGCCGGGCGCAGGAAAAATGGAACGTCTCCGCGGAAAGCCCGCGGAGACGTTTTTTCGCTCCTTTCATGTCCCCTGCTTCGCCCCGCGGCGGAAAAAGAGGGCCAGCAGCGCGCAGAGCAGTATCCCGCAGCCGTAGGGGACCGCCAGCAGGAAGGCCGTGGAGGGCGGGAAGCTGGTCAAGGCGCAGCGTCCGCCCCAGTCCAGCGCGCAGTACTCGTAGGCCACCACCGCACACATGGTATGGGACAGCAGCAGCGCCAGCACCGCGAACACCCGGCTCCACAGCATGGCTTGTTTCATACCGTCACCTCCTCATTTTTTCCGGAGGAGCAGAAGCACACCCGCCGCGAGGCAGAAAACGCCCAGCAAAAGCAGCAGACCGGAGCCGCGCAGCGTCACGGCGGAGGAGGCGTTCAGCGTCTCCGCCGCCCCGGGCAGCGCCGCCAGCAGCACGCCCGTGAGCAGCAGAATCGCGGCCCCCAGCAGCGCCAGCGTCAGACCGGCAACGGCTTTTCCTCGGGAAAGCGGAGCGCTTTTCTCCTCCCGCGTCTCCGCAGGGGCCGCCGCCCGCCCGGCGGCCAGCTCGTCCAGCGAGACGCCGAAGCACTCGCTGAGCGCCAGCAGCTTCGGCAGGTCCGGGGTGGAGGCGCCGGTTTCCCACTTGGAGACGGTCTGTCTCGAGACCCCCAGGCGTTCCGCCAGCTGCTCCTGAGAAAGCCCCTGTTTTCTCCGCAGCGTATAGATCTGTTCCGGCAGCATAGCTCTTTCCCCTCCTGCTGACAGCATAGCCCCTGCAACCGGCGCAGGCCAGCAAGCTCCGCCGGCAATCCCGCAACCGGGCGTTGCACTTTTCGTGTTTTATTGTATACCATCCCCCCTGCCGCCGCAAGGGTACGCAAAGCGCCCGGGCGTTTCCGCGCGGGCGTTTTGCCTGTCTCAGTATTCCCGGATGGGGATGGATCCGTCGTCCCCCTGCTTTTCGATGGAGAGAATCTCCACCGTATAGCGCACGGTGGGGCTTGCCTGCACCACCGCCCGGTCCCCCACATGGAGACCCAAAACCGCCTTGCCGAAGGGGGATTCCTTGCTCACCACGCCGTGGAGCGGGTCCGTGCGGAGGGTGGTCACCAGCTGGATGGTCAACGTCTTGCCGCTCTCCACCATGCGGACGCCCACCCTGTCGTACAGGCCCACCTCGTCCTCCTTCGAGTCCTCGGAGATGATCTTCGCGGTCTTGATCATGTTCTCGAGGTAGCGGATGCGGCTGCCGTTTTTGTTCTTGGCCCGCTTGGCCTCCTTATACTCGAAGTTTTCGCTGAGGTCGCCGAAGGCACGGGTGCGCTTGACCTCCTCCAGCAGCTCCGGCATCAGCTCGCAGCGGCGGTAGCGCAGCTCCTCCTCCATCTTCTCGATATCCTTCCTCGTCAGCTCGTCATGCATGGGCGCGTTTCCTCCGTGCTTCGTTTTTTCATTCAGCGGCAGTATAACATAGTTTCACCCGCTCCGCCAGAGGAAAGGCGCGAAAAAGCCCCGCTGCCTGCGCAGCGGGGCTTTGCTTGTTTCGGCGCGCGTCTTTCAGTCTCCCGTGACCAGGGCGTACTTCTTCGCATAGCGCTGGTAGAGGGAGGCGAAGTCGGGGTCCTCCTCCCGCACGGCCTGCAGGTGCTCGTGAAGCTCCAGACTGGCGTGGGCGATCTCGATGACGCAGCCGGCGATGTTGGAGCAGTGGTCCGCCACGCGTTCCAGATCCGTCAGCACGTCGGACCAGACGAAGCCCGCCTCAATGGAGCAGCCGCCCTGCTGCAGCCGGCGGATATGACGGGAGCGGAGCTGCTCCTTCAGCGTATCCACCACCTGCTCCAGCGGCTCCACCAGCGCCGCGGAATGGAGGTCATTCAGCAAGAAAGCATTGAGCGCCAGCTCCAGTATTTCGTCCACGGCGGAGGTGAGGAGCCGCAGCTCCCGCCGGGCGGCGTCGGAGAAGCGGATGCCCTTGGTCTCCACCTCCTCCACGGACTCCACCAGATTCACCGCATGGTCGGAGATGCGCTCGAAATCCCCGATCAGGTGCAGGAGCTTGGCGGACTCCGCGTTGTCCTCGCCGCTCATGGGCAGGGCGCTGAGCTTGACAAGGTAGGTACCCAGAATGTCCTCATAGTGGTCCGCCTCGTTCTCCTCCTCCCGCACCTGCTCCGCCAGCGCGGGGTCGTATTTGTCGAGCTGGGCGATGGCGGTCTTCATGGCGCGGACAGAGGTGTTGGCCATGTCCTCCGCCACCTTGCGGCAGCGCTCCATGGCGATGGCGGGCGTGGTCATCAGGCGCTCGTCCAGCTCGCTTTTCTTTTCCACCGTTTTGGTCTCGGGGATCAGGCGGAAGGCCAACTTCTCCAGCCAGCCCGTCAGGGGCAGCAGCAGCGCCGTGCAGAGGAGGTTGAAGGCGGTGTGGGCCACGGCGATGCCGAACTCATCCGCCGGGCCGTTCACAAAGGCCGGGTGGAGCAGGGCGTTTACGGCGCAGAACACGGTGAGCCACACCGCGGTGCCGATGATGTTGAAGCTCAGATGCACCGCAGCGGCCCGGCGGGCGTTGCGGGTGGTACCCACGGAGGAGAGCATGGCCGTGACGCAGGTGCCGATGTTCTGGCCCATGATGATGGGGATGGCCGCGCCGAAGGTGATCTGCCCGGTGCTGGAGAGGGCCTGCAGAATGCCCACGGAGGCGGAGGAGGACTGGATGATGGCCGTCAGCAGCGCGCCGGCGAAAACGCCCAGAACGGGGTTTGTAAACAGCGTCAGGATGCTGCGGAACTCCGGCACATCCCGCAGACCCGACACGGCGCCGGACATGGTCTCCATGCCGAACATCAGCGTGGCGAAGCCAAGCAGAATCATGCCGATATCCCTCTTGCGGCTGCTTTTGGAGGACATATACAGCACGATGCCGATAGCGGCTAAAACAGGCGTAAAGGAGGAGGGCTTCAGCAGGCGGACAAAGAGGTTGTCGCCCTCGATGCCCGTCAGGCTCAGGATCCAGGCGGTGACCGTGGTGCCCACGTTCGCGCCCATGATGACGTTGATGGCCTGCTTTAAGCTCATCAGGCCGGAGTTTACGAAGCCCACCACCATGACCGTGGTGGCGGAGGAGGACTGGATCACCGCCGTCACGCCGAGGCCTGTGAGAAAGCCCGCCGTCTTGCTGGTGGTCAGGCGGCCCAGCAGCGTTTTCAGGCTGCTGCCGGCGCTCTTTTCCAGATACTCGCCCATGAGGCTCATGCCGAGCAGAAACAGGCTCAGCCCGCCGATGAGATTCAATACGTCAAAAATATCCATTCCGTTTGCTTCCTTTCCCCCGAAGGATAGGATTTCCCCGGCTTCCTATTTATATTCCGCTGTCAGTGTAAACGGGCCACCTTAAATCTGAAACCAGAATCAGGTTAAATCCAGGTTAAATGTTATACTAAAACCTGATAAAAAGATTAAAAAGCTTTTTATAGCGCGAAGCGCGTCAGGTTTTTATGAGACGTGGTGGCGCACGGTACGTGCGCCACCAGCGTGCGAAGCACGCGGGATTTCAAATAAAGCATTTTATTTGAAATCAGTATTAATTTTCGTGTAAAAAGCGTAAAAAAACGGGGCCGTTTTCACGGCCCCGCTGCGCTGTTCACTTGCCTTACATCAGCTGCTGCTCGTTGATCATGAGCTTGAACTCCAGCCCCAGCGTCTCCGCCGCCTTGCGGCAGAGCAGCATCCGCTGCATGAAGATCTCAAAATACTCCATCACGGAGCTGTAGTGGGTGTCCACGGAGAGCTTCAGCTTCACCAGCGTATGGCTCTCGTTGATCTTCAGCTCCGCCTTTTTCACGGAATAATTCACCCGGTCGTGGATGTCAAAATGGTTCTCGTCCCGGTTGCGGACGCGGCTGCGCCGCACGTCGGACTTATCCGCCAGGATCAGCGCCGCCGCCATGGGGCTCACCGGCTTGCCGGTGCCCTCGTCGTGGTTGCCGATGGCGGTGACGATCTCGCTGATCTCCGCCGGCTCCATGCCCAGGTTGTCGAGGATGCGGAAGGCCATGACCGCGCCGCTCTGGGAGTGGTCAATGCGGTTGACGAGATTCCCGATGTCGTGCAGGTAGGCCGCGATCTGGGCTAGCTCGATGACCCGGGCAGGATAGCCCAGGGTCTGCAGGATATAGCGGCACTTGTCCGCCACCAGCCCCACATGGGCGAAGCTGTGCTCCGTAAAGCCCAGCGCGACCAGCGACTCGTCCGCCTTGCGGATATAGGTGTTGATGGCCTCGTTATGGCGGATCTCTTCATAGGTGATCATGCGTTCACTCCTTAAATATGACGGTGATGGCGGTGCCCTGTCCCGGCTCGCTTTGCAGCTCCAGCCGGGCGTTGTGGTACTGGGCCGCGTGCTTGACGATGGAAAGGCCCAGGCCCGTGCCGCCGATGGCGCGGCTGTGGCTCTTGTCCACCCGGTAAAAGCGCTCAAAGACCCGCTTCTGGTGGGCGTAGGGGATGCCGATGCCGGTGTCCGAGACGCAAAGCCGGGTCTCCCGCTCGCCCTTCGCAATGGAAACGGTGACGCTGCCGCCCTCCCGGTTATACTTGATGGCGTTGTCGCAGAGGTTATAGAGCATTTCGCCCAGCAGCGAGCGGACGCCGGTGATCCACGCCTCGTCCCCGGTGAGGGACAGGGTCACGCCCTTCTTCTCCGCCAGAGCGTGCAGGCTCTCCAGCGTCTCGTCCGCGAGAGCGCGCAGCTCCACCCGCTCCCGCTCCATGGGGGCGCTGCCCTCGTCCAGGCGGGAGAGGTCGATGATATCGTCCACCAGGGCGATGAGGCGGCTGGACTCCCGGTAGATGTCCCCGGAGAATTCCTTCATCTTCTCCAGCGGCACCAGTCCCTCCTTCATCAGCTCCGCAAAGCCGGAGATGGAGGTCAGAGGCGTCTTCAGCTCGTGGGATACATTGGCGGTGAATTCCCTCCGCAGGGCCTCCCGCTCCTGCCGCTCCGTCACGTCCATCATGATGACCACCACGCCCGTCACCTGTCCGTCGGCCACCACCGGGTTCGCCACCACCTGATAAGTGCCGCTCTCCGGCGTCAGCAGCATCTCCGCGTGCTCCCCGGCCAGGGCCGCCGTGGCGGCGCTGAGGATCTCTCCCCGGCATACGCTCTGGCGCAGGCTCGACACCTCCGCCCCGGAGGAAAGCAGCTGCAGGGCGCTGCGGTTGCCCGAGAGGATGTTCAGCCGCTGGTCCACCAGCAGAAAGCCCTCCCGCATATTGTCGGTGATGGCTGCAAATTCCCGCTGCCGCGTCCGCAGCTCCTCCATCTGCCGGCGGATGGTGCGGTTCTGCTCCCGGATGCGGCCCACCAGCGGCTCCAGCTCCGGATAGACGCTGCCTGCGGCGGGATCGCCCAGATCCATGCGGTTGATGGGCCGGACGATCTGCCGCGCCAGCCGGTAGGCCAGCAGCAGGGAAAAGCCCAGCGCCAGCAGCACCACCCACAAAAGCGGCCAGACCATGCGCAGCAGGCCCGCCGCCACCGTCTCCTGTGTGCAGGAAAGGCGCACCACCGTCCCGTCGGCGAGACGCTCGGCATAGTACAGGGTCTTTTCCATCAGCGTGCCGGACTCATGGGAGCTTTGGCCGCTGCCCTCCGACAGGGCCGCCGCCACCTCCTCCCGGTCCAGATGGTTCTCCATCTGCGCCGCGTCCGCCGCGCTGTCATACAGCACCGTGCCGTCCGCCGCGATCCAGGTCAGGCGCTCGTCCGTCTTGAGAGTCCTGAGATAGTCTCCGCCCATCAGCTCCATGCCGTGGGCCACATAGTCCGTCTTCACGGCCAGCTCAGCGAACACCTGCCGCTCCTGATACTCATACTGCGCCCCCAGCAGCAGCGTGCAGCTCAGCAGCAGCACCACCAGCCCCGCGAGAAAAATACTGCGGAAAATACGGCTCGTCATACGCCTTCTCCGATCTTATAGCCCACGCCCCGCACCGTTTCGATGCAGCGGCCCGCCTCGCCCAGCTTCGACCGCAGGGTGCGGATATGCACGTCCAGCGTCCGGTTCTCCCGGTCCAGCTCGCAGCCCCAGACGCGGTCCATCAGGGTGCCGCGGGTCAGCACCACGCCCCGGTTTTCCAGCAGCAGGCACAAAAGCTCAAACTCCTTATAGGTCAGGGGCACGTCCTTCTCCCCCACGCGCACGATGTGCTTCTCCGGGCAGACGTACAGCTCCCCCACCCGGTACTCCGTGCAGGCGGACTCCGTCTCCGTGCGGCGCAGCACCGCCCGCACCCGGGCCACCAGCTCCATCATGCCGAAGGGCTTGGAAACGAAGTCGTCCGCCCCCTCGTCCAGACCCACTACCCGGTCGTACTCCGTATTCTTCGCCGTGAGCATAATGACCGGCAGGCGGCGGGTGGCGCTGGCGAGGCGCAGCTTCCGCAGGACGGACAATCCGTCCTCCTCCGGCAGCATGATATCCAGCAGCACCAGCTCCGGCTGCTCCTGGGCCATGGCCTTCCAGAAGGCGGAGGGCAGGGCGAAGCCCCTGGCCTGGTACCCCTGGCTCTCCAGCGTGTACACCACCAGCTTGCGGATGCTGTCGTCGTCCTCCAAGAGATAAATCATGCGCTCACCCCGCTATTCTCCCATCTTTCCTCACAGTATAGGGGAAATGTGTAAAATGCGAAACCCGTTTCATGTTAAATTTATGTTAAAATCGGAGAAAAGTCAATTTCCGCCGTGAAAAAAACAAAGATATATTTCCCCATTTTCTTTTTCTCTGCTATACTATATTTGAAAAAATATGGGGTCGTATGCGCTGAACTGCGCCGCCCCGGCTGAAAAAGAACGAAAGAAGATGGGAGCGTGATCGGAATGGGCCTTTCCAATGTCATCTCGCTGCTGGGCGGCGTGGCGCTGTTCCTTTTCGGCATGACGCTGATGGGCGATGGCCTGAAAAACGTGGCCGGCAGCAAGCTGGAGCTGGTGCTGTACAAGCTCACCAGCTCGCCCTGGAAGGGGCTGCTGCTGGGTACTGCCGTCACCGCTGTGATCCAGTCCTCCTCCGCCACGTCGGTGATGGTGGTGGGCTTCGTCAACTCCGGCATGATGCAGTTCCGCCAGGCCATCGGCATCGTTCTGGGCGCGACGCTGGGCACCAGCGTCACGGGCTGGATCATCTGCCTGTCCGACCTGGGCGCCGGCGGCGGCTGGATCTCCCTGCTCTCCACCGCCACACTCACCGGCGTCATCGCCGTGGTGGGCATCATCCTGCGTATGTTCTGCAAGTCCCCGGTCAAGCACCATGTGGGCGATATCCTCATGGGCTTCGCCGTCCTCATGTTCGGCATGAGCGCCATGAGCGGCTCCATGGCCCCGCTGAAGGAGAACGAGGAGTTCATCCGCATCCTCACCTCCTTCTCCAATCCCCTGCTGGGCATTCTCGTGGGCGCGGCCTTCACCGCGGTGCTGCAGAGCGCCTCCGCCGCAGTCGGTATCGTGCAGGCTCTGGCGGGCACCGGGGCGCTGACCTTCTCCGCCGCCTTCCCCCTGCTCATGGGCATCGGCATCGGCGCGGCGGTGCCTGTGCTGCTCTCCGCTCTGGGCGCCAACATCAACGGCAAGCGCACCGCCTTTGTCTACCTCCTCATCGAGGTGCTGGGCGTGGTCGTGTTTGGGCCGGTGGTCTATGGCATCAACGCTGTCTTCCCCCTGCCCTTCATGGACATGGCCATGACCACCGCGGGCATCGCCGCCCTCAACAGCCTGTTCCGTCTCGCTACGCTTCTGGTCCTCGCGCCCTGCATCGGCCTGATGGACAGGCTCAGCTGTCTCGTCATCAAGGACAAGCCAGAGGCCTCGCTGCCCGACATGGAGCGGCTGGAGGAGCGCTTCCTCCAGCATCCGGCGCTGGCCATCGAGCAGAGCCGCACCGTCATCAACTCCATGGCCCAGAAGGCGCAGGAAAACCTGTTTGAAGCCTTCGCCCTGCTGGAGAACTATAGCGATGCGGGCTTCGCCCGGGTGGCGGAGCTGGAGGCCATCGTGGACCGCTATGAGGACAAGCTGGGCACCTACCTTGTGAGCATCTCCCAGCGGGAGCTGAGCAGCAAGCAGAACGAGGATATGTGCGAATTCCTCCACACCATCTCCGATTTTGAGCGCATCTCCGACCACGCGCTGAACATCGCGGAGACCGCCCGGGAGATCCACCAGAAGAATCTCGTATTCTCAGACGCCGCCGCACGGGAGCTGTCCGTCATGCAGCGGGCGGTGTCGGAGATCGTCTCCATCTCCGTACAGGCCTTCCAGGACAAGGATCTTGACTGCGCCCGCCGGGTGGAGCCGCTGGAGGAGCTGATCGACAGCCTCTGCGACGAGATGAAGCTGCACCACATCGACCGGCTGCAGAAGGGCATCTGCACCCTGCATCAGGGCTTTGTGTTCAACGACCTGCTGACCAACTACGAGCGCGTGTCGGACCACTGCTCCAACATCGCCGTGGCCCTCATCGAGCTGGACTCCGACGCCTTCGACACCCACGAGTACCTCAAGAGCCTGCGGGAAATGCGGGACTCCGCTTTCGCCCGGTATTTTGAGGAGTACCGCCAGAAATACACCCTGGACTCCCCCGCTCCCGCCTCCAGCCGGGAAACGTGATATGACGAAAAGCCGCCGGGACGCTGTGTGCGCCCCGGCGGTCTTTGTTTTCGATATTCGATAAAAGTACGTTTCTTTTTGTGCCTGCCGCACCCACTCCGGGAAGCAACCACACGCCGGACCGCCGACAGACCCCTCTCACTTCAGCAGGCAGCCCTCCACCGCCCGGCGGACACAGTTGAGGAAGCTGATGCGGCTGCGCTCCGTCTCCTCCTCCGTCCACTCCCGGTCCAGCAGCTCCTTGAGATAGCCCATGAACAGATGGATCATCAGGGAGTTGAGATACCGCGCGTCCTCCCGGGTGATCCACCCATCCTCGGCGCAGCGGGAGATGAGCAGAAAGTCCCGGCGGTCAAAGCTGCCGTCGGTGAACACCGCCGCCAGCGCCGGCTCGATACACGCCAGATCCTCGGGAAAGATGGCGTAGTAGCTGCGGAAGATCTCCCCGATCTCCCGGCTGTGCCGCCCGAAAAAGAGCTTGTCGAACAGCTGCGGATGGGCAAAGGAGTGTCTGGAAAAGCAGTCCCACACCATGAGATAGGTCTGCAGCGTGTTTTCCGACTGCTCATAGCACTTCGCCACGTCCTCCAGATACCCCGTGAGGTAGCGCAGCGAGGCGTAGGTCACCAGCTCGTCCAGGTCCTCGAAGTAATGATAGATGTTGGCCGTGTTGCAGCCCATCTCCCGGCCGATCCGCCGGATGCTGACCGCCTCCACTCCCTCGGTGGAGATCAGGCGGTAGGTCTCCTCGATAAAGCGTTTTTGTGAAACATCCTCCCGCACGCGCTCTCCCCCCTTTCCACACAAGGATAATCGCGATTAGCTTTTCTGTCAAGCCGTCTTTCCCCGCTCTTTGGGCCGCTTTTGCAGAAAACGCCCTCCGCCCTTTTCAAATCGGAAATCCTGTGGTACAATGATATGTCAGAAAATAATCGTTCTTCCCCGTGGGACCGGAAAGGAGGGTTCGGGTTGAAAAAACGTCTCTGCGCCGCGGCTTTGCTGCTGTGCCTGCTGCTGACGCTTGGCAGCGCCACGCTGGAGGGCCATGCCGCCACGGTCTATTTCACCGCCTCCAACGACACGCTGCTGGAGCTCTCCGACGAGACCATGCCCTTTTGGAGCGGCGGCCTGTTCTACGTCCCCGTCTCCGCCTTCTGCAGCGGCGGTCTGGGCGTCTCGGAGTCCTACAACGCCCCCAAAAAGACGCTGACGCTCCGCCGCTCCGGTTACCGGCTCATCTGCAACCTCTCCTCCGGCATGACGGTAGACAGCGACGGCATCATCTATGAGTTCACCGCGCTGGAGAAGGGCAGCGTTCTTTTCCTGCCCATCAACCAGGTCTGCCATATTTTTGGCTTCAGCTGCTCGATCCGCAGCGTCCCCAACGGCTATCTCGTGCGCATCCGCAACGAAAGCGCCGCCTTTTCCGACGAAGCCTTCATTGCCAACGCCTCCGCCATGCTCGCCAGCCGCTACGCCAGCTATGAGGCCGCGAAAAAGCCCGCCGAGGAGGAGAAACCTCCCGCCCAGGCGGCGGAGGAGGACGGAGTGCTGTACCTGGGCTTCACGGTGCGCTCCGCCGAAACGGCGGAGAAATGGCTGGAGGTATGCAGCGGCACGGAGCATCACGCCACTTTCTTCCTGGCGGAGGACTTCCTTGCCCATGAAGACGCGGAAGCGGCGGCGGGCATTGTCCGCCGCATTCTGGCGGAGGGGCACAACCTGGGCCTCGCCAGCGCCGGATCGGGCGCCGCGGCGGCACTGGCGGAGCTGCAAAGCGGCAACGAAGCGCTGGCGGCAATGGCCTGCGTGAAGACCCGGCTGGCCGCCTTCGCCAAGAGCGTCTCGGCGGAGGCCGCGGCCGGGGAGGGCTACTGTGCCGTGGGCTTCGACCTCTCCTGCGCGGGAGAAACGGAGCTGTCCGCCGCCGACATTTCCCGCCTGCTGAACGCCGCCGGCTCCGACGCGCGGCTCGATCTGGGGGATTCCCTCAGCGCCGCCTCCCTGCGACTCCTGCTCAGCCGTGCCGAAGCGCGCGGCTACACGGGCCAGTGCTTCCGGGAGACCGCGTATTGACCGTCTGTACCGTCTCTCCGCGCTTCTGTCGCGGGGAGGCGTCCCTGTAACCATCCACATAAAAACAGAACGAAACGGGAGTATGAAAAGTATGGCAAGAGACATTCTGGTCGTGGAAGACGACCCCAATATCGTGGAGCTGATCCGTATGTATCTGGACAAGGAGGGCTTCGGCGTCCGCATCGCCATGGACGGCGGCAAGGCGGTGGAGGAATTCCAGAAAAAAGAGCCGGACCTGATGCTGCTGGATATCATGCTGCCGGTGATGGACGGCTGGGGCGTCTGCGCCAAGGTGCGGGAGACCTCCCGGGTGCCCATCATCATGCTGACGGCGAAAAGCGAGGTCTTCGACCGCATCCACGGACTGGAGATGGGGGCGGACGATTATCTCGTCAAGCCCTTTGAGATGAAGGAGCTTATCGCCCGCATCAACGCAGTGCTGCGCCGCACGGAGATCCCGGAGGACACGCGCAAGCGTCTGGTCTTCGACAAGCTCGTTATCGACCTGGACTCCTACGAGCTGGTGGTGGACGGCAAAAAGATCGACACACCCCCCAAGGAGCTGGAGCTGCTGTACCATCTGGCCGCCACGCCCAACCGGGTCTACACCCGCAACCAGCTGCTGGACGAGGTCTGGGGCTTCGATTACTTCGGCGACTCCCGCACGGTGGACGTCCACATCAAGCGCCTGCGGGAAAAGGTGGAAAACGTGTCCGACCAGTGGGCGCTGCGCACGGTGTGGGGCGTGGGCTATAAGTTCGAGCTGCTGGGCGGCTCTCAAAGCGCCAAATGAACATGAAAAAGAACGCACAGAAGCCCTCCGCGGAGCGCCCCCCTTTCCGGAGCCTGTACTGGCGGCAGCTGGCCCTGACGCTGGGCATGGTGCTGCTGACACTGGTGCTGCTGGGTCTGGGCTTCTTCGCCATGAGCTATAACTATGTCCGCTCCGCCACCGCGGACACCATGCGGAAAAACGCGGAGGTGGTGGCGCAGATCGCCTCCAACTACATCCAGGACGGCCGGATCTCCCAGAATCAGGATTTCCATATGCTGGCCAGCTTCGCCAGCTCCGCCGCCGACAACGACTTTCTCATCTGCGCCGTGGACGGCACGGCCCTGCTCACCACAGACGACTCTCAGGCGGGCAAGAGCTTCTGCCTGCCCGACGAGATACTGCAGAGCGTGCTGCGGGAGGGCGAATACAGCGGCACCGGCACTCTCAGCGGCGTCTATGAGGTCAAGCAGTTCGTGGTGGCCCTGCCCATCCTCTCGCCCGAGGGGGACACCGTCACCGGCATCGCCGTGGCGCTGACGGACGCCTCCTCCCTCACCTCGCTCTGGCGGGCAGCGCTGGCGCTGTTCTGGCTCGCCGGCGTGACCGTTCTGGTCATCGCCTTCCTCGCCACCTCCTACACCACCATGCAGCAGGTGCAGCCCATCCACGCCATGGTGCAGGCCACCCGCCGCTACGCCGGCGGCAATTTCGACACCCGGATGTACGACTACGGCCGCACCGACGAGATCGGCGAGCTGGCCGCCTCCTTCAACGCCATGGCGGACACGCTGCAGCAGACGGAGCAGCAGCGGCGGGAATTCATCGCCAATATCTCCCATGAGCTGAAGACCCCCATGACCACCATCGCGGGCTACACCGACGGCATTCTGGACGGCACCATCCCGCCGGAGAAGCAGGAGCATTACCTGCGCATCATCTCCGACGAGAGCCGCCGCCTCTCCCGTCTGGTGCGGCGGATGCTGGAGGTGTCGCAGCTGCAGTCTCTGGATCTGGCCCACGAGAAAAAGCAGTTCGACGTGTGCGAAAGTATGCGCCGCGCCATCATCTCCATGGAGCATAAGATCCGCCAGAGGGGACTGGACGTGGACGTGCAGATGCCCGACGAGCCTACGCTGGTGCTGGGAGACACCGACCTCATCACGCAGGTCATCTATAATCTGCTGGAGAACGCCGCCAAGTTCGCCACGCCCGCCTCCACGCTCTGTCTCGGCATCAGCGAGCAGAACGACAAGGCCCTCGTTTTCGTGCGCAACCACGGCGACACCATCCCGGCGGAGGAGATCCCCCACCTGTTCGAGCGCTTCCACAAGAGCGACAAATCCCGCAGCGAGGACAAGGACGGCGTGGGACTGGGCCTGTATGTGGTCAAGACGATTTTGGAGCAGCACGGGGAGAAGATCGTGGTCACCAGCGAAAACGGCCTGACCACCTTCACCTTCACGCTGCAGCTTGCCAAGTAAAGGAGAGAGCATGAACCTATTGGAAAACGACCCCCGGGAAGTGACGCTCTGCTACGGCGGAGCGCAGGAGGTGGTGGAGATCTACCGGCAGGAAACACCCCTGCCTGAGCCTCCCGGCCGTCCGAAAGCGGAGACGGCGCCGCAGCACCGCAGACGCCGCAAACGGGGACTTATCATCTTTCTCGCCCTGATGGCGCTGCTGGCCGTCGTGGTGGCGGTCAGCTGGAGCCTTGCGCCCCGGCAGGAAAGCAGCTCCCACGGCGCGGAGATCGCGGAGGAGAGCGGCGAGCCCTGCACCATCCCCCTGTACGAGGGGGATGAGACGGCGGAGATGACCCTCGCGGCCCCGGAGGGGCCCACCCTCTCCGCTCAGGAGATCTACCAGCGCGTCAACCCCGCCGTGGTGACGGTCATCGGGCAGCTGGAGGGCAAGCAGAGCGTCGGCACCGGCGTCATCTTCTCGGAAAACGGCTTTATTCTCACCAACGCCCACGTCATCGAGGGCTGCTCCGCCTGCTTTGTGGTACTGGCGGAGGGTGGCTATCCCTTCGAGGCCACGCTGGTGGGCTATGACAGCGGCGAGGACTTAGCAGTGCTGAAGATCGAGGGGGACGGCGTATCCTTCCCCACGGTGTGCTTCGGCGACTCTGACGCCCTCTGGGTGGGCGAGCCGGTGTACGCCATCGGCAACCCTCTGGGCGTGGACCTGCGGGGCACCTTCACCAGCGGCATGGTCTCCGGCCTGAGCCGGGAGATCAGCGTGGACGGCGTAACGCTGTGCCTGCTGCAGACCGACGCGGCGCTGAACAACGGCAACTCCGGCGGCCCCCTCATCAACGAGCGGGGCCAGGTCATCGGCATCAACACGGCGAAGATGCAGTCCGCCTACTCCAATGTGGAGGGCATCGGCTTCGCCATCCCCACCGCCGACGCGCAGAAGAAGGTCAACGACCTCATCCGCTACGGCGAGGTCCAGCCCTCCCCCGTGGTGGGCATCACCGTGGCGCCCCTGGCGGAGTGGACGGCGGACGGCCACGGCGGACTGGAGGTCTGGGAGGTCACGCCCGGCGGAGGCGGAGACCTGGCGGGCATTCAGGTGGGCGACGTGGTCATCCGGGCCGACGGCCAGCAGCTGATGGAAAACGACGACCTGATCGCCATCCGCGACACACATCAGGTGGGCGACACGCTGACGCTGGATATCTGCCGGGGTGGCGAGCACTTCACCGCCGAGGTCGTCCTGCAGGAGGGCTGATACTGATATTTGATGAAATTTTCATCAAATATCCCGCGTGCTGCGCGCGCTCGCATCGTGCATTCGCACGCTGCGCCGTCTGCTGTGCATAGATATCCGTAGGGCGGCAAAGCCGTCAACGGCTATCGCATCATAAAAATTTGTACTAGAAAATCTTAGTGGCTTTGCCACTTAGATTTTCTGCATACAGAACGACTAAGCGGCAGAGCCGCTAAGTCGTTCTTGTAACGGGCTTCGCCCTCAGGGAGGAACCAGTGGTACACTGGTGACGGAAGTGCAGCCCGCGCCGCAGCGCGGGACTGTATAAAAATCTTTTAAAGGTTTTTATCAAATTTTAGTATGATACTTCCCTCCCCGGCGAAACACACCGAAGAAGGAGACTGCCGCCATGAAGATCAAGACGAAGTCCCTCTCCTATGAGGAGGTCATGGCCCTCCCGCGTCCGAAGCGCAAGCTGCCCGTCCGTCCGAGTCTCCTGCTGCGCACCCTGCTGCGTCTGGCTTCGGAGATAGAACTGCGGCAGGTGGGCTTCACCTGCACGCACAGCCGCCTGGAGGCGGCGGGAGACGGCCCCTGGCTCGTGCTCATGAACCATTCCAGCTTCATCGACCTGGAGATCGCGGAAAAACTGCTCTATCCCCGGCCCTTCAGCATCGTCTGCACCTCCGACGGCTTCGTGGGCAAGGAGTGGCTCATGCGGCAGCTGGGCTGCATCCCCACGCAGAAGTTCGTGACGGACGTACAGCTCATCGGCGATATGCGCTGCGCGCTGCAGGAAAAGGGCTGCAGCGTGCTGATGTATCCCGAGGCGAGCTACAGCTTCGACGGCCGCCCCACCCCCCTGCCCCGCAAGCTGGGTATGCTGCTGAAAAAGCTGGACGTGCCGGTGGTGACCATTCTCACCAAAGGCGCGTTCTCCCGGGACCCCCTGTATAACGGCCTGCAAAAGCGGCGGGTGCCCGTGAGCGCCCACATCTCCTGCCTGCTGACCCGCGAGGAGATACGGGAGAAGTCCGTGGCCGAGCTGGACGCGGCGCTGGACGGAGCCTTCACCTTCGACAACTTTGCCTGGCAGTATGAAAACCGGGTGGAGATCACGGAGCCTTTCCGGGCGGACGGGCTGAACCGCATTCTCTACCGCTGCGCCCGCTGCGGGGAGGAGGGCGGCATGGAGGGCAGAAAGACTATGCTCACCTGCCGCCGCTGCGGCAAGCGCTATACCTTGACAGCTCTTGGACGGCTACAGGCGGAGGAGGGAGAGACGGAGTTCCCCCACATCCCCGACTGGTACGCCTGGGAGCGGCAGCAGGTGCGCAAGGCGCTGCTGGACGGCTCCTACCGGCTGGAGGCGGAGGTGGACATCGGCATGATGGTGGACTTCAAGGCCATCTACATGGTGGGCTCCGGCCACCTGACCCACGATCTCGGCGGCTTCACGCTGACGGGCTGCGAGGGGAAGCTCCAGTACCATCAGGGGCCGCTGGCCTCCTATGGGCTGTACTCCGACTACTTCTGGTATGAGCTGGGCGACGTGATCTGCATTGGCAACAGTGACCGGCTCTATTACTGCTTCCCCAAGGGCGGAGACGTGGTGGCCAAGACCCGCATGGCGGCGGAGGAGCTGTATAAGCTCTATAAATCCCGCGTCCTGACCCCGCCGAAGCGCGCCGCGCAGGAAGCATGAAACGGTATAGTAACGCCCCGGCGGAGTTGCTCCGCCGGGGCGTTTGTCGTATTTTTCAGGGGTCAGCGCAGCACCACGTTTTCCTCCCCCAACACCTCTTTCAGCTCCGCGAGGAAGGAGGGATAGATAAGGCAGCGGCTCCCCAGGAGCTTGCCCGTGTCCGCGACGCGGATTTTGAGCGTGTTCTCCCCCTCGAACATCTGCAGCAGCAGCTGCACCCGCCGCATCTCAGGGCTGTCCACCGAGGGCACCCGCAGATACAGCGTCCGCCGGTCCGCCGGCTGTTCCTCCTCCGGCGGCAGTTCTTCGTCCCCGGCGGCCTCCAGCGGCTCCGCATAGTCGCACATGAGCTGCGGTGCCTTTTCCTCCCGCACGGAGAGCCGGCCCCGGGCCAGGATGACCTGCCCCTCCCGGAGGTAGCTGCCGCAGCTCTCCAGCGTCCTGCTGAAGCAGAGCATCTCCATGGAGCCGGCGCCGTCCTCCACCGTGACATAGGCCATGAGGGAGTTGTTCTTGGTGGTCTTGGTCTTGCTGGAGGTCACCACCCCCGCGATGGCCAGACGCTGGCCGTCGCAAAAGCGGGAGGGGCCGCTCTCGTCCGCGAAATCCTCCGCGATGGCGTGGAGCGGCACGGCGCCTTTGGCCTTGGCGAGCGCCCGGCAGCTGTCCATGGGATGGCCGGAGATGTAGAGGCCCACGGCCTCCTTCTCCTTGCTCATCAGGTGCTGCCGCGTGAACTCCGGCACGTCCGGCAGGGCGATGCCGGTCTTTTTCTTTTCCGACGCGCCGCCGCCGAAGAGGTCAAACTGCCCCTTCACATTCTGCCGGCGGTCCGCCGCGATGCTGTCAAGCAGCCGCTCGTAGACGGCGATGAGCTGGGAGCGGCGCGCGCCCAAGCTGTCGAAAGCCCCGGCGTAGATCAGGTTCTCCAGCGCGCGCTTGTTCATTTCGCTCTCGATCATGCGCTCGCAGAAGTCCTGGAAGGAGGCGAAGGGGCCGCCCCTCTCCCGCTCCCGCACGAGGGTCTGGATAAAGCCCCGGCCGATGTTCTTGATGGCCACCAGGCCGAAGCGGATGCCCTCCTCCTCCACGGTGAAGCTGTCGCGGGAGCGGTTCACGTCCGGCGGCAGGATGGGGATGCCGCAGTCCTTGCACTCGGCGATATACTCCCCCACCTTGTCGCTGCTATCCAGCACGGAGGACAGCAGCGCCGCCATGTACTCCCGGGGGAAATGGCACTTGAAATACGCCGTCTGATAGGCCACCACCGCGTAAGCCACGGCGTGGGCCTTGTTGAAGGCGTAGTTGGCGAAATCGTAGATCTCCTGATAGATGGCCTCCGCCGTGGCCTCCGGGATGCCGTTCGCCACGCAGCCCGCGATGCCGCGTTCCTTGTCGCCGTGGATGAAGGCTTCCTTCTCCTTTTGGATCTGGGCCGCCTTCTTCTTCGAGATGGCACGGCGCACCATGTCCGCCTGGCCCAGAGAGTAGCCGCCGAGCTGCTGGAAGATCTGGATGACCTGCTCCTGATACACGATGCAGCCGTAGGTGACGGAGAGGATCGGCTCCAGAGACGGGTGTTTATAGGTGACCAGTTTGGGGTTCTGGGAACAGGCGATGAAGCGCGGAATGGACTCCATGGGGCCGGGACGGTACAGGGCGATGACGGCGGTGATGTCCTCGATGCTCTTGGGCTTCAGCCCCACGCAGACGCCGGTCATGCCGGCGGATTCGATCTGGAACACGCCGCAGGTCTCGCCCCGGGAGATCATCCGGAAGGTCTCCTGGTCGTCCTCCGGGATATCCTCCAGCCGGAAATCCGGCAGCCGCTGGCGCACCAGCTTCACCGCGTCGTCCAGCACCGTCAGGTTCCGCAGGCCCAGAAAGTCCATCTTGAGCAGGCCCAGCTGCTCCAGCGTGGTCATGGGATACTGGCAGACCGTGGCGTCCTCGTTCCGGGACAGCGGCACATAGGTGTACACCGGGTCCTTCGTGATGACCACGCCCGCCGCGTGGGTGGAGGCGTGCCGGGGCATCCCCTCGAGCGCCCGGGCGGTATCGATGAGGCGGCGCACCTTCTCGTCCTGCTCGTACATATCCGAGAGGGGCTTCGAAAGCTTCAGCGCGTCGTCCAGCGTGATGTGCAGGGCCATGGGGACCTGCTTTGCCACCGCGTCCACCTCGGCGTAGGGGATGTTCATGACGCGGCCCACGTCCCGGATGGCGCCCCGGGCGGCCATGGTGCCGAAGGTAACGATCTGGGCCACACGGTCGTCGCCGTACTTCCGGCGGACATAGTCCACCACCTCGCCCCGGCGGGTGTCGCCGAAGTCCATGTCGATATCGGGCATGGAGACGCGCTCGGGATTCAGGAAGCGCTCGAAGTACAGGCTGTACTTCATGGGGTCGATGTCCGTGATATGCAGGCAGTAGGACACCATGGAGCCGGCGGCGCTGCCGCGGCCGGGGCCCACAGGGATCCCCTGGCTCTTGGCGTAGCGCACAAAGTCGCTGACGATGAGGAAATAGTCCGTAAAGCCCATGCGGGAGATCATGTCGATCTCATACTGAAGCTGCCTGCGGTACTCCGGCTTCGCGCCGCCGTAGCGCTCACGGAAGCCCTGTTCGCACAGGTCTTTAAGATATACAAGGGAATCCGTGTAGCCCTCCGGCAGAGGAAACTCCGGCAGATGGTACTTGCCGAAGGTGAACTCCACGTTGCAGCGCTCCGCGATCCTGCCGGTGTTTTCCACCGCCTCCGGGTACTCCGGGAACAGGGCCGCCATCTCCTCCGTGGAGCGGAGGTAGAAATTCCGCGGCTCATAGCGCATACGGTTTTCGTCGTCCACGGTCTTGCCCGTCTGGATGCAGAGCAGCACGTCGTGGCTCTCCGCGTCCTCCTTGCGGAGGTAGTGGGCGTCGTTGGTGACGACGAGGGGGATGCCGGTCTCGGCATGGATGCGGAGGATGCCCCGGTTCACCTCCCGCTGCTCCTCGATGCCGTGGTCCTGCAGCTCGAGATAGAAGTTCCCCTCCCCGAAAAGCTCCCGCATCTCCAGCGCGTAGGCTTTGGCCCCGGCGTAATCCCCGGCGCGGAGGCGGCGCGGGATCTCGCCCGCAAGGCAGGCGGAGAGGGCGATGAGCCCGCCGTGGTGCTGCCGCAGCAGCTCCATATCCACCCGGGGCTTGATGTAAAAGCCCTCCACCCAGGCCATGGACACCATGTAGGACAGGTTCCGGTAGCCCTCCTCGTTTTCGCAGAGGAGCACCAGATGGCGGCTCTCGGAATCGAACTCGTGTACCTTGTCAAAGCGGCTGCGGCCCTGGGGCGTCACATACACCTCGCAGCCGATGACGGGCTTCACGCCCTCGTCCAGACAGGCGCGGTAGAAGTCGATGACGCCGTACATGACGCCGTGGTCCGTGATGGCCACCGCCGTCTGTCCCAGCTCATGCACGCGCCTGGCAAGGTCGCGGATGCGGCAGGCGCCGTCCAGGAGGCTGTATTCCGTATGGACATGCAGATGGGCAAAGGACATACGCCGTCCCTCCTTTCACTGAATCCGGCGACTGCGCCGCCGGCGGCGCTTACTGCGCCGAACGCTCCGCCAGCAGCTCCTCCACCAGCTCCACCGCCGTGACCACCATGATCTCGCAGTGCTTGCTGAGACCCATCTCCTTTGCGGCGGGCGTGCGGTCGTCCGGCTGGTAGCCCTTGGCGTTCGCCAGCAGCTCGCGGCAGCGGACCGCCTCGAAGCGCTCGCGGAAGCGGTTTTGCAGCTCCTTCGCAAGAAGCATGGTGCGGCGCTTGCTCGCCACCGGCTCGTCCCTGTCCACAGGGGTCAGCAGCCCCAGGGTCATGATGGCCCCGTTCAGGGCGCCGCAAAGCTCCCCCGTGCCCGCGCCGGAGCCGTAGCCGCTGCTGATGTTCAGGGCGGTCTGCTCGTCCAGCCCCGTCAGGTCGGAAAAGGCCAGCAGCACGCTCTGGCAGCAGTTAAAGCCCTTTCTGAAATACTCGATGGAAGTGTCGTAACGGCTCATACTTGTGTTCCCTCCAAAATTTTTGTATATTCCATGATCTTCCTCAGCCTGTGGTTGAGGCAGGATTTGGTGATGGGCGGGTCGAATTCCTCCGCCAGCTCCGACAGCGTCAGCTCCGGATAGAGCAGGCGCTTGGCGGCGGTCTCCTTCAGCTTGTCCGGCAGCTGCTCCATCACGCCGAACTTGTCCAGCTTCCGGATGCCCTCGATCTGGGCCCGGGCGGCGTCCACGGCCTTGTCCAGATTCGCCGTGTCGCAGTTCAGCTTCCGGTTGACCTGATTGCGCAGCTCCTTCTCCACTTTCGTGTTCATGACCTCCATGGCCGCCACCGGCGCGCCGATGAGGGTCAGCAGGTCCTCGATATGTTCGCTCTGCTTGAAATAGATGACGTAATAGCCGCCCCGGCGGACGGACTTGGGGCTGGCCCCCATCTCCCGCAGCAGCACCTCCACCTCGCCGCTGGCCCGCATATGGGTGGTGGCCAGCTCCAGATGGTAGCGCTTTTCCGGGTCGATAACACTGCCGCCCGCCAGAAACGCCCCCCGCAGGAACGCGGCGCGGCAGCAGTCCTCCTCCAGCAGCGCCAGATTCACATGGGCCGCCAGGCTCTGACTGCGGTCATAGCCCAGCACGTCCATGATGTGGGCGAGCTTGCCCTCGTCGCTGATGCGGAACACCGCCTTGCTCTTTTCGCTCCCGTCCGGCAGCGCGTCAAAGCCCACGCCGAAGGCCCGGGCAAACAGCCTCGGCAGCCGCGCGGCAAAGGCGGGATGCTCCGTCACCACGCGCACCTCGTCCGCCGTGAAGACGCTGCAGTACAGAAGCACGCCGTAAGCCTCCGCCCGGGCGCAGCAAAGGTGGCCTATCTGGCCGCGGCAAAGCTCGGCCTTCGCCTCCGATGAAAAGGACATACCGTCCCCCTTTCCCCTTCGCTCAGTCCCGGGTCATGTCCCGGTGGTTCTCCCGCACCTGATAGCCCAGCTCCCGCACAAAGGCGGCCAGGGCCCGGGTCACGGCGACGCTGCGGTGGTGTCCGCCGGTGCAGCCCACCGCCACCACCAGCATGGTCTTGCCCTCCTCCCGGTACAGCGGCAGGGAAAACTCCAGCAGGTCCTGCAGCTTTGCAAGGTAATCCCGCGTCTGCCGGAAGCTCATCACATAGTCGTACACCGGCGCGTCCATGCCGGTGAGGGAACGCAGGCTTTCGATGTAAAAGGGGTTCGGCATGAAGCGCACGTCGAACACCAGGTCGGCCTCGATGGGGAGGCCGTGCTTATAGCCGAAGGAGAGGAGGTTCACGGTGAAGTCGCTCTCTCTCGGCCTGTCGCCGCCAAACAGCGTTGTCAGCTCGCTGCGGAGCTTCGCCGTGGAAAAGCCGCTGGTGTCGATGACATAGTCCGCGTGCTCCTCCACCGTGCGCAGCATCTCCTGCTCCATGCGCACCGCTTCCTCCAGCGAGCCGGCCCGCTCCGCCAGCGGATGCATCCGCCGCGTCTCCTTATACCGCCGGATGATGACGCTGGGGCTGGCCGTCATAAACAGCAGCCGGCAGTTCACCGTCTCCTTCAGCTGGCGCACGATGTCGAACAGCAGCTCGAAATTCCCGCCGGAGCGGATATCGTACACCAGCGCCGCCCGGTCGTAGCGGGTATTGCCCCCGGCGCAGAACTCCGCGAACTTCAAAATCATCTCCGCCGGCATATTGTCCACGATGTAAAAGCCCATATCCTCCAGAAACGAGGCGGCCCTGCTCTTTCCGCTGCCGGAAAGTCCCGATACGATCAGGATCTCCATCTGCGATCATCCTCCCTTTTGCTCTCCTCCGGCTCTCTTTCTCTACCGGAGGATCCTGACCTCCGTCTCAAGGGCCACGCCGTCTCGCTCCAGCACCGTCCGCTGGATCTGCGCGATCAGCGCCAGCACGTCCGCGCAGGTGGCGCCGCCGGTGTTGACGATGAAGCCCGCGTGCTTCTCCGACACCTGCGCGCCGCCTACGCCCACGCCCTTGAAACCGTTTTTCTCCACAAGCGCGCCGGCAAAATGGCCCGCGGGCCGCTTGAAAACGCTGCCCGCGCTGGGCAGTTCCAGCGGCTGGGAGGCCCGGCGGCGCTGCATCAGCTCCTCCATCCGCCCCCGGATGGCGCTCTCCTCCCCTTTTGCAAGGCGCAGCTCCGCCCACAGCGCCGCTGCGCCGCTTTCGGAAAAGACGCTGCAGCGGTAGCCGAAGGAAAGCTCCTCCGCCGTGAGGACGCGCACCGCGCCGTCCTCCCCCAAAGCGGCGGCCCTTGTCACCACCTGAGCCATTTCGCCACCGTAGGCCCCCGCGTTCATCGCCAGGGCTCCGCCGAGGCTCCCGGGGATGCCGTGAGCAAATTCCAGGCCCGTCAGGCTGTGCTTCGCGGCGAAGACCGCGAGCGCCGCGAGACTCACGCCCGCCTCCGCCCGGAGGGTCACGCCGTCCTCCAGCAGCTCCATGCCCTTCAGATAGCGGGTGGTATCCACCACCAGCGCGTCCAGCCCCTCGTCCGCCACCAGCAGATTGGTGCCGTTGCCGAGGAGGAAGCACTTTCCTCCGCAGTCCTCCGCCAGCCGCAGCGCCGCGGCCAGCTCCTCCCCCGTTTTGGGGAAGGCCATGCGCCGGGCGGGGCCGCCGATGCGAAAGGAGGTGTGCCGGCACATCGGCTCCTCCTTTACATATTCCAGCGCGGGCAGCTCCTCCGCCGCCCGCCGGTCGAATGTCTCATACCAAGGCATAGCGCCACGCTCCTTATCGTTTCAAGCCCTGCTTCCCCAGCATGGCGGCGCCGATGACGCCCGCGTCGTTGCCGAGGGCGCAGCGCTCCACCCGGGTGCGGGGCAGGCCCGCGTTCCGGGCAAAATCCTCCTGCGCGATACGCCGGCGCACCGGCTCCAGCAGGTCCTCCTGTGCGCTGACGCCGCCGCCGAGGGCCAGCATCTCCGGCTGAAAAATGTTGATGAGGTTGGCCGCGCCAAGGGCGACGTAGTCAATATACTTCTCGCAGACCTCCCGCGCCGCCGCGTCCCCCTGCCGGGCCGCGTCGAAAGGCGTATAGCCCTCCGCTTTCGCGCTGTCTCCGCCGGTGAGCTGCCACATAAGGCTCTCGGGGTGCCGCTCCATGGCCTCCACCGTCAGGCGCCTCAGCGCCGTGGCGGAGGCGTAGCGCTCCCAGCAGCCGATCCGCCCGCAGTTGCAGCGCTCGCCGCCGGGGACGATGACCATATGGCCCACCTCGCCGCCGGTGCCGTTGAAGCCCGTCAGGAGCTTCCCGTCCAGCACCACGCCGCCGCCGACGCCGGTGCCGAGGGTCACCACCACCAGACTGCGGCAGCCCCGGCCCGCCCCGGCATGATACTCGCCCAGGGCCGCGCAGTTGGCGTCGTTGCCGAGATACACCGGCACGTCCCACTGCCGCTGAAAATACTCCCTGACGGGAAAGCCACTGAGGGGGATGTTGGTGATATAGGTCAGCACGCCCGTCTCATCGTCCACCGCACCGGGAAAGCCCATTCCCACCCAGGCTATGTCCGATTTTTGAAAGCCGGCCTCCTCCGCCGCCGTCTCCGCCAGCGTGCGGAGCCGCTCGGTGAACATCTCGCCGCCCTGCCAGGGGCCGAGAGGGATCTTTTTGCTGTGCAGAATGCGGCCGCTTTCGTCCACCACGCCCGCTTTCAGGTTGGTGCCGCCCACGTCGATGCCGATGGTGACCATGCCTCACTGCTCCTTCCGGTTCTTTTCCTGCTCCGAATACTTATCCAGGCGGCGCAGCATCTCCTCCGCCGCGTTGAAGCCCATGCGCTTCTGGCGGTTGTTCATGGCGGCCACCTCGATGATGTTCGCCAGGTTCCGCCCCGGACGCACCGGCATGACGATGCTGGGGACGCGCACCCCCAGGATCTCCGTATAACGGTCCTCCAGACCCAGCCGGTCGTAGACCTTCGTCTCGTCCCACTGCTCCAGCTCCACCACCAGCTCGATCTGCGCGCTGTCGCGGATGGCGCCAACGCCGAAAAGGTGCCGCACGTTGATGATGCCGATGCCGCGCAGCTCCACGAAGTGCCGCGTCAGCTCCGGCGCGGTGCCGTACACCGCGTCAAAAATGCGGCGCATCTCCACCGCGTCGTCCGCCACCAGCCGGTGGCCCCGCTTGACCAGCTCGATGGCCGTCTCGCTCTTGCCCACGCCGCTGTCGCCCACCAGCAGCACGCCCTCGCCGTAGACCTCCACCAGCACGCCGTGCCGGGTGATGGTGGGCGCCAGAGCGTGGTTGAGGTAATCCACCAGCTGGCTGATCATCTCCGAGGTGGTGATGCTCATGCGCAGCAGCGTCCTGTCCGCCTGCTGGGCGCAGCGGATGCACTCGGGGAAATACTCCTGCCCCTGGGTCAGGATCATAGCGGGAAAGGCCAGGGCGAAGAGGTTGGAAAAAGCCTTCTCCCGCTCCTCCTCCGTCCGGTCCGCCAGAAAGAAGGTCTCCGCCCGGCCGAAGATCTGCAGGCGCTTGGAGTCAAAATGCTCCTGATACCCCACGAGCTGCAATCCGGGACGGTTCACGTCCGACGCATAGACGCGCACCTCCTCGAAATCCGAGCTGCGGTAGACCACGTCCATGTTGAAATACTCCACGATCTCCGCAAGCCTGATGCTGGGTCTCTTTGCCATGGCGTACCCCCTCTTTCCGGCGCGGCGGCCTATCCGCCCACCTTATTGATACGCTTTATTATAATATGGCGGGGCGCTTTTCGCAATACGCGGGATGGTAATTTGGCTGTGCAAAAATTTTGAAAAAAATCGATTTAGGGCTTGCTTTTTTCAACTTCTTCTGCTATTATACTGGTTGTGTCTGCGCAAACCGTGCGGATAATCGTAAACAGCAAGGAGGTGCAACGGATGGCAAAGTGCCAGTTTTGCGACAAGGGCGTGACCTTCGGTATCAAGGTCTCTCATTCCCACAGACGTTCCAACCGTCCCTGGAAGCCCAATGTGAAGCGGGTAAAGGCAATCATCAATGGTACGCCTCGCCATGTATATGTTTGTACTCGTTGTCTGCGTTCCGGTAAGGTTACCCGCGCGATCTGAGTTCAAAGATTGCATAGCAAAGACCTCATGCTTTCGCATGAGGTCTTTTTTTTATGCTCTTTTCGCCCTCAGACGCTGCGCCGCTCCGGCAGACGCGGCAGCAAAGCGGGACTTTGCCAGAATGGAACCGCCCTTTCCGGCGGCTTTCCCCTCGCACATCCGCGTTTGCCCGCAGCGTGTGATCCAATCGCCTTTTCCGGCGGCGTGTACGTCGGAAAAGGCACTCTGCGCGCGGGGCGCGCCGACTTTTCCCTGTGGGAATCGAGGCGCGCGCCGCGTGAAAATATATCGGGGAAAGCGCAGATGCGCTTTCCCCGAAGTCTTAAATCCAGCTGGTCTCCTGCTTTTTCTCCCGGTTCATCAGCGCGCCCACCATCTCCCGGGGGTCCGCCCCCTGATACAGCACGGCGTACACCGCCTGACAGATGGGCATTTCGAGACCCAGCCGGCGGGCCAGGGAGCAGGCGCTCTCCGCGGCGTAATAGCCCTCTACCACCGCGCCGATCTCCGTCATGGCCGCCTGTACGCTCTTGCCGCCGCCGATGAGGATGCCCGCCCGGCGGTTGCGGGAGTGCATGGAGGTGCAGGTCACGATCATATCGCCCATACCCGCAAGGCCCGCGAAGGTCAGCGTGGTACCGCCCAGGGCCTCCCCCAGACGGGCCATTTCGCTCATGGCCCGGGTCATGATGAGGGCCTTGGTGTTGTCCTCATAGCCCATGCCGTCGCTGATGCCGCAGCAGAGCGCCACCACGTTCTTCATGGCGCCGCAGATCTCCACACCCACGATGTCCGGGCTGGTGTAGACCCGAAAGCGGCTGCTCATAAAGGCGTCCTGCACTCGCTCCGCCGCGACCCGGTCCGCGCAGGCGGCCACGCAGCCCGTGGGCAGGCCCCGGGCCACCTCCTCCGCGTGGGAGGGGCCGGAGAGGGCCACGATGGGAAAGCGCCCGCCCGTCTCCTCCGCGATGATCTGAGACATACGCAGGTGCGTCTCTTTCTCGATGCCCTTGGAGACGGTGACGAGCAGCGTCCCCTCCGCAAGGTACGGCGCGGCCAGCCGCGCCGTGGCGCGCACGGCGAAGGAGGGCGTGGCGAACACCACCAGCTCCGCTCCGGCGGCGCAGGCGATATCCCCGGTGACGGCAAGCGCCTCGCTGAGCGCGCGCTCGGGCAGGAGGGGGTTACGGCGGCTGCGCCGCATCTCCTCCGCCTTGGCGGCGCTGTGGCTCCAGAGCGTCACCTCATGGCCGTTATCGATGAGCAGCAGCGCCAGGGCCGTCCCCCAGCCGCCGCTGCCAAGCACCGTGATCTTCATTGTTCCTTCTCCTTTTTATGATGCAGCGACAGCTTCCGCTCCGTTCCGCTGAGCAGCCGCCGGGCATTGCCCCGGTGCTGCCACACCACCAATCCGCCGCAGGCGAAGGCCAGCACGACGATGACAGGGTTCGGATAGCAAAACCAGGAGATAAACGGGAAGCTGGCCCCGGCCCAGAGGGAGCCGAGGGACACGTAGCGGGTCAGCACCGTCAGCAGCAGGAAGCCGCCCCACACCACCAGCGCCACCCGCCAGTCGATCATGATGGCGATGGTGCCTCCGGAGAGGATGCCCTTGCCGCCCCTGAAGTGGAACATACAGGGGAACATATGCCCCAGCAGGCAGAAAACACCCGCCCAGTATTCGGAAAACAGATGCACGTCGCCGCCGGCGGAGACAAAATGGCGGAAGATAGCTCCGCTCACCAGCAGCGCCGCCACCGCCTTCAGCACGTCCGTCAGGATGACCACCGCCGTCAGCGGGCCGCCGAAGGTACGGAAGAAATTGGTCAGTCCCGCATTGCCGCTGCCGTGGTTCCGCACATCGTCCCGCAGGATATACTTCGAGACGATCACCGCCCCGTTGAAGCAGCCGCAGAAATAGGCGATGACCGCCGCGGCCAACGCCGGGAGCCAGAAGCCGAGCCCCCACTCCAGCATCATGTTGCCAAGGCTTACCGTATTGTCCATGCTCTTTACGCCTCCTTGTCCCCCTTCTCCCGGATGGAGATACGGATGGGGGTACCCTCCAGGCCGAAGGTGCTGCGGATGCAGTTTTCCAGATACCGCTGATACGAGAAGTGGAACAGCCTGCGGTCGTTGCAGAAGATCACGAAATGGGGCGGGCGGACGCCCACCTGGGTCATATAGTAGATCTTGAGCCGGCGGCCCTTGTCCGTAGGAGGCTGCACCCGGGTCTGGGCGTCCTCCAGGACGTTGTTCAGCATACCGGTGGTGATGCGGGTGGAGGCCTGCTCGTTGACGTAGTTGATGAGCTCAAAGAGCCTGTCTACCCGCTGGCCCGTGGCGGCGGAGATGAACACCGTGGGCGCGTAGGTCATGAAGCCCAGCTCCCGGCGGATATCCTCCCGCATACGGTCCATGGTCTTGCCGTCCTTCTCCACCAGGTCCCACTTGTTCACCACGATGACGCAGGCCTTGCCCGCCTCATGGGCCAGGCCCGCCACTTTGGTGTCCTGCTCCGTCACGCCGTCCGTGGCGTCGATGAGGATCAGGCACACGTCGGAGCGCTCGATGGCCATGACGGAGCGCAGGACGCTGTACTTCTCGATGCCCTCCTCCACCTTGGAGCGGCGGCGCATCCCGGCGGTGTCGATGAAGTTATACTTGCCGTACTGGTTTTCAAACGCGGAGTCGATGGCGTCCCGGGTAGTGCCGGCCACGTCGCTGACGATGACACGCTCAAAGCCCAGGATGCGGTTGGTCAGGCTGGACTTGCCCACGTTGGGCCGGCCGATGATGGCCACCTGAATGCGGTCGTCCTCCTCCTGCGTCTCCTCCTCCGGCGGGAAGTGGGCCACGCAGGCGTCCAGCAGATCGCCGGTGCCGTGGCCGTGGACCGCGGAGACGGGAATGGGGTCCCCGAGACCGAGGTTGTAAAATTCATAGAATTCCGGGTCCAGGTTCCCCACGGAGTCCATCTTGTTCACCGCGAGGACGATGGGCTTGCCGCAGCGCTGCAGCATCCCGGCCACCTCATGGTCCGAGGCGGTGACGCCGGTTTTGCCGTCCGTCAGCAGGATGATGACGGTGGCGTTGTCGATGGCGAGCTGCGCCTGCTGGCGCATGAAGATCAGCAGCTCGCTGTCCGTTCTCGGCTCAATGCCGCCGGTGTCCACCAGCGTAAATGGCCGGCCGTTCCAGTCGGTCTCGCCGTAGATCCTGTCCCGGGTGACGCCGGGCGTATCCTCCACGATGGAGATGCGCTTCCCGATGAGCTTGTTGAACAGCATGGACTTGCCCACGTTGGGCCGGCCCACGATGGCGACTACGGGTTTCATCGCGTCCCCTCCTTTGTCTTTTCAGTGTTCCGGGGCGTGTACCCCGCAGTATGATACTGATATTTGATGAAATACTTTCATCAAATATCCCGCGTGCTACGCACGCTCGCATCGTGCATTCGCACGCTGCGCCGTCTCATAAAAATTTGACGGGCTTCGCCCTATAAAAACCTTTTAAAGGTTTTTATCAAATTTTAATATTACAAGATAACAGTATACAGAAATTTTCTCCAATCCGCAACAGGAAATTCGGCGGCTTTCCGTTTGCACGAAAACAGGCGCACCGCTTTCCGTTTGCGGCGGGACGGAAAAAGGCGGAGGGAAGCAGCTCTTCCCTCCGCCCTGTGTTCCAGACGAAAAAATTATTCAGCGACCTTGGACTTGATGGTCTTGACTTCGCGGCCGTTATAAGTGCCGCACTCAGGACACATTCTGTGAGGCAGATGCAGCGCGCCGCACTTGGGGCACTTGATGAGGCCGGGAACGGCCAGCTTCCAGGTGGAGCTGCGTCTCTTATCTCTTCTCGCCTTGGATACTTTCCCCTTGGGGACTGCCATGTTGACACCTCCTTGGTCTTAAACTGCGTTGCAGTGTATTTATGTTGTTATTCTTCCAGAAGCTGTGAAAGCGCTGCCCAGCGGGGGTCAAGCTCCTTTTTGCAGCCGCAGGGCCCCAGGTTCAGGTCCGCGCCGCAGCGTGGGCAAAGCCCCTTACAGTCTTCCGAGCAAAGGGTCTTTGTGTCCATACCGAGGATGAACTCGCTCCTTGCCAGTTCGTCCAGGTCCACCTCGTCGTTTTCCAGCAGCAGAATCTCGTCGTTCTCCCCGTTTTCCAGCTCATCGGCCAGAAGGGTCTCATAGGAGACCTCCACGGGATTGTCGAAGACCTTTCCGCAGCGGTCGCAGACGGAGCGGAGGGTGGTGGCCATACGCATGGTGAGAGAGAGCACGCCCGCCGTGTTCCTGACCGATCCTTCCACTAAGACCGGGCGAACCGCCGGATACACGCCGCCGAAGTCCACACAGGACAGATCCATGGAGAAGTGGAAATCTATCCTTTCTCCGGGGGTGTTCATGATCTTTCTGACATTCAAACGCATAGTACACCTCGTAATGACACGGCTATTATTATAGAGGACGGCCCGGAGCTTGTCAAACATTTTCTTGCTTTTTTCCGGGAAAATCGTAAAATAGATGCAGACTGATCCGCTACAGGAAGGAGGGCCGCCATGCGGGAGCTTACCGTGGGAAAAAACGACGCCGGCCAGCGGCTGGACCGCTTCGTGGGGAAGGCGCTGCCACTGCTGCCCCCTGCCCTGCTGCAGAAGTATGTGCGGCTCAAGCGCATCAAGCGCAACGGCCAGCGGGCCAAGGGCGACGAGCGGCTGTGCGAGGGCGACGTGCTGCAGCTCTACATCAACGACGAGTTCTTCGAGCAGCCCCGGGAGGACAACCTCTTCCTCACCCTGTTCCGCCCGTCCCTCGATATTGTGTACGAGGATGAGAATATCATGCTCCTCAACAAGCGGCCGGGACTGGTGGTGCACGCGGACGAGACGGAAAAGGTCAACACCCTCATCAACCACATCCAGGCCTACCTCTACCAAAAGCGGGAGTGGAACCCCCGCTGGGAGAACGCCTTCACCCCGGCCCTCTGCAACCGCATCGACCGCAACACCGGCGGCATCGTCATCGCAGCGAAAAACGCGGAGGCTCTGCGGGTCCTGAACGACAAAATCAGAGATCGTGAGATCGCGAAGTTCTACCTCTGCATCACGCTTGGCCGCATGGAGCCTGCCGAGGGGCGGCTGGAGTGCTTCCTCCGCAAGGACGAGAGCCGCAACCAGGTGATGGTCTACCACCATCCCGTGCCGGAGGGCAAGACCGCCGTGACGCTGTACAAGACCCTGGCGGTGAGGGATGGGCTGTCCCTGGTGGAGGCGGAGCTGCTCACCGGGCGGACGCACCAGATCCGGGCCTCCTTCGCCGACGCGGGACACCCCCTGCTGGGGGACGGAAAATACGGCCGGGGCGAAGTCAACCGCCGCTACGGCGAAACAAGGCAGGCCCTGTACTCCTACCGCCTGCGCTTTGACTTTCCCACGGACGCGGGGCCGCTGAACTACCTCCGGGGCCGCAGCTTCGAGGTGCAGGAGGTTCCCTTCAAGACCAAGTATTTCGGCTGATACCGCCGCCGTATCCGTTATTCTGCCGGGAAAGGCCCGGCCTTATCCCGCAGCAAGCCCCGCCTCTTTCGAGGCGGGGCTGTTTTTCACGCTTTCAGCAGCTCACTTCGCCGCCTTGACCTTGATCCAGAGCTCGGCCAGAGTCTTTTTCAGCACGGGATTGTCCACGAACACCTCGTCCTTGCCATAGCCGGAGCGGGGCAGGTACGCTTCGTTCTCCGCGAACAGGCCGTCCTCGCCGCTGAGCTCATCCAGCACCTCCTGATTGGAGGAGGCGTAGCCCACGTACTCGGAGTTGCCGAGGGAGGCGTCATAGGTCAGCACATAGTTGATGAACTCGTGGGCCAGCAGGGGATTCTCCGCATTGGCGGGAATGACCATGGCGTCGCTCCAGATGTTGGTGCCCTCGCTGGGCATCCAGAAGCTCATGTCCTCGTTTTCCTCCAGAATGGTGGTGGCGTCGCCGCTGTACACCACGGCGATGTCCTTGGTGCCGTTGATCATGCCGTCGATGACCTCGTCCGTCACATAGACGGGGTCCATGGTGTTGTTCATATCCAGCAGCCATTCATAGGCGGCCTGGATCTCCGCCTCATCGTCCGTGTTCATGGAGTATCCCAGCGCCTTGAAGGCCATCATGAAGGAGTCCCGCTCGGAGTCGTAGACATAGATCCGGCCCTTATAGTCCGTGTTCCGCAGGATCTCATAGCCCTGAGACTCCACCACGGCGGGATCCACGTTGTTGTGATTGTACACGATGCCCACGCTGCCCCAGAAGTAAGGCACGGAATAGCTGTTGTCCGGGTCGTAGGGTAGGTTCTTCACGCCCTCCGCGAGGTTCGAGAGGTTCGGGATCAAAGAATGGTCCAGCTCCTGCAGCATCCCCTCCGAGATCAGGCGCTCGATCATATAGTCGGAGGGCACCAGCACGTCGTAAGCGTCCCCGGCCTGCAGCTTGGTATACATCATTTCATTGGAGTCGAAATACTCCACGATGACCTTCACGCCGAACTGCTTCTCAAAGTCGCTGATAAGGCTCTCGCCCATATACTCGCCCCAGTTATACAGCTTCAGTGTGTCGGAGCCGTATTTCTCCACCGCGTCCTCCGAGGACGCGCCGCCGCCGCAGCCGGACAGGACGGGCAGCAGCATCAGCGCCGCCATCACCAGTACAAGCACTTTCTTCATTTCTTTGTTCTCCTTTTCTCTTTGATGATCGGTACTATGTTCACAATGACCAGGGCCACTGTGATCAGCGCGATGACCAGCGTGGACAGCGCGTTGATGGAGGGATTCACCCGCTTTGACATGGTATAGACCAGAATGGAAATATTCTGCACGCCGTTGCCCGTGACGAAATACGAGATGATGAAGTCGTCAAAGCTCATGGTAAAGGCGATGAGGGCGCCGGAGACGATGCCCGGCCGGATCTGGGGCACGATGACCTTCACCAGCGCCTGAAAGGGCGTGGCGCCCAGGTCCATGGCCGCGTCGATCAGGTTCGGGTCCAGGGAGCGGAGCTTCGGCGAGACGCTCAGCATCACATAGGGGATGCAGAACATGATGTGGGCCAGCAGCAGGGTGAAAAAGCCCTTCTTCACCGCAAGCGCGCTGAAGAAAATGAGCAGGCTGATGGCCGTGACGATATCCGGGTTCATGACAGGGAGCTGGTTCACTCCCTCCACCAGCTGCTGCACCACCTTCCGCGACTTGGAAAGGCCGATGGCGGTGATGGTGCCCACCACGGTGGAGATCACCGTGGCGAGCAGGGCGATGACGATGGTGTAAAAGACGGCCTCCATCATGGTGGAATCCGCGAACATCTTCTCATACCAGCGCAGGGAGAAGCCGCTGAAGGAGGTCAGGGACCGGGAATCGTTGAAGGAAAAGACGATGATATAGAGGATAGGCAGGTAAAAGAACAGCAGGGTCAGCGCCAGGACCACTTTCGTGCCGATATGGCGTTTTTTCGTCATGGCTCTCACTCCTTTCCTGCCGACGCGGGCTGCGCGTCCACCTTATGGGTCAGCCACATGGAGAACATGATGATGATCGCCATGATAAGGGAAATGGCGCTGCCAAAGTTCCAGTCGCCCGTGGTGAGGAACTGCGTCTCGATGATGTTGCCCACGAGGACGTACTGTCCGCCGCCCAGCAGCTTCGGGATGAAGAAGCTGGAGACCGCGGGCAGGAACACCAGCGTGATGCCGCTGATAACGCCGGGCAGGGACAGCGGCAGCGTCACCCGCAGGAAAGACTGGAGCTTCCCTGCTCCCAGGTCCGCCGCCGCGTCCAGCAGGTTCTTGTCCATCTTTGCAAGGGACGTGTGGATCTGCAGGATCATAAAGGGGATGAAGTTATACACCATGCCGAGGATGACGGCGAAGCTGGTGTGGAGCATCTTCACCGGGCCGATGCAGAAAAAGCCCAGGATGCTGTTGAGAATGCCGTTGTCCTGCAAAATGCCCATCCAGGCGTAGGTACGCACCAGCATATTGATCCAGGTGGGCATGGTGATAAGCAGGATCATCAGCATATTGCTGTGTCCGGGAAGCTGGGCGATGATATAGGCCACGGGATAGCCCAGCAGCACGCAGATGACGGTGGTGACGACGGCGATATACAGCGACCGCCAGAGCACCCCCATGAACACCGTGTCGGTGACGAAGCGCCGGAAGTTATCCAGCGAGAACTTGAAGGTCGTCACGTCGTTGCCCTCCACGGTGAAGGCGTACAGCACGATCAGCAGCATGGGAATGACGATCATGACGCTGATCCAGGCCACGTAGGGGTAGGTCATGGAACGGAATTTCTTCATCAGCTGTTCCTCTCCTTCTCCATGACGTGGATATCCTCCGGCCGGAAGCTGAGGCCCACCTCTTCTCCCTCCTCGAAGGGCCGGGGCGTGGCCACGAGATACTCATAGCCCTTGGTGGAGAAGGTGATGGGATAGACGCCGGGCTGGATATCCTCCCAGTCAAAGTCGTACTTCACGTCGGTGATGGCCACCTCGCCGCCGTCCTCCAGGCTCCAGGCCGAGGCGTTGGCCCAGGTCTTCAGGTCGGTGTCCAGCGCCATGGAGTCGATGATATCGTCGGTCTTGACGAAGAAGTTCATGGCGTAGATCTCCTCCTGGAAGACCTTGCTCACCACGCGGTTCTCGTCCTTGACGATACACTGCACGGTGATGGAGGTACCGGAAGCGGTGGTGAAGGTCACGGGATAGCGGCCCGCCTCCTTCTTGATCTCATGCTCCACGCCGCGGATGGAGACCGGCTCCTCCGTCTCGGAGTCCCAGGCCTCCGCCGCCGCCAAGGTCACGATATCGGAATCGGTGAACTCGTCCACGTCGCTGATATCCAGGAAGAAGGTGTTGGCGGAGATCTTCTCGCCCTCTTTTTCGTTATACACGGGCTTATCCTCGGAGACGTTCATCTGCACCGTGATGGAGGTGCCCACCCGGGTCTCCACGATGGTCTCGTAATGCATCCCCTTAAACAGCTGGGACTTGACGATACCCTTGAGCATCCCCTGCTCCCGGGGGACGATGTTCAGATGCTCCGGCCGGATGACCACGTCCACCTTCTCGCCCTTTTCATAGCCCCGAACCCGGCAGGCAAAGCGCTTATCCTCGAACTGCACCAGATCGTCCTCCAGCATGACGCCGTCGATGATGTTGGTCTCGCCGATGAACTTCGCCACGAACTGGTTGACAGGCTTGCGGTAGATCTCGCCGGGAGAGCCGATCTGCTGGATCTCGCCGTCCTTCATGACCACGATCTTGTCGGACATGGTCAGGGCTTCCTCCTGGTCGTGGGTGACGTAGATGAAGGTGATGCCCACCTCCTGCTGGAGCTGCTTGAGCTCATGCTGCATCTCCTTGCGGAGCTTCAGGTCCAGCGCGCCCAGCGGCTCGTCCAGCAGCAGGACGCTGGGCTCGTTCACCAGCGCCCGGGCGATGGCGATGCGCTGCTGCTGGCCGCCGGACAGCTCCGTGACATTGCGCTTGGCGTAATCCTCCAGATTCACCAGACGCAGCATACGCATGACCTTCTGCTCGATGACGTCCTTGGGAGCCTTCTTGATCTTCAGGCCGAAGGCGATGTTGTCAAAGACGTTCATGTGGGGGAACAGGGCGTATTTCTGGAACACCGTGTTGATCTCCCGCCGGTAAGGCGGCACAGCGGCGATATCCTCTCCGTCGAACAGCACCTGCCCCTCCGTGGGCTGCAGAAAGCCGCCGAGGATGCGCAGGAGCGTGGTCTTGCCGCAGCCGGAGGGCCCCAGCAAGGTCACAAATTCGTTCTCGTAAATATCCAGGCTGATGCCACGCAGCACCACCTGCCCGTCTTCAAAGCTCTTGACGATATTCTTAAACTGGATCAGCTTCTTTTTTTCTTCCATGTTTCTTTCTCCTGCTTTCCGAAATTAAAAGAGAGGCGGGGTGGAGACCCACAGCACCCGGGCGGTGGTCTTCCGTTCGTTTTTCAGATGGTGGAAGGATTTTCCGTGGAGATAAAAGGTCTCACCCCGGCGCAGGACGTAGCGCTTGCCGTCGCAGACCAGCGTCACGGACCCCTCCAGCACCACGCCGAACTCCTCCCCCGTGTGGGGCTCCAGCTCAAAGGATTCCCCTCCGGCGGGCAGCTCAAGCAAAATAGGCTCCATCTGGTTTTTCTGGGTGTTGGGCACGATCCAGGTGACGGTGTAGCCCTCCTTCTCGCTGCTGAAGAAATCGTTTTTGCTGAAGGTGAACTTCTCGTCCTTGGCGTCGCTGAAAAAATCCGCGAGATTGCTGCCAAGGGCCTCCAGAATATCCTCCAGCGTGGCGATGGAGGGCGAGGTCAGGTCCCGCTCCAGCTGGGACAGAAAGCCCTTGCTCAGCTCGCTGCGGCTGGCAAGCTCCTCCAGCGTCAGCTCCTTTTGCAATCGCAGCTTGCGTATACTCTTTCCGATATCCAAAAAACCGCCTCCCGGAAGTTTTGTCGTACTAAACCAAAAGATTATTTTTGCTAAACCAAGGCTATTATACATACCCTGTGGAAAATTGCAATAGTTTTAAACAAAAAATTTAGAATTTGTAAACCGCGGGCAAAAAGTGAACCGGAGCCTCCCCTTTGGGGAAGCTCCGGTAAATTGTCAGAACAGGCTCAGCTGGCTGCTGTCGGCCATGCCGGCGAAGGCGCCCAGGGCCTTGAGCTGCTCGATGTGGGTCTTGGAGACCTTGCCGCAGGACATGGCGAACTCCTCGATGGAGGCGTAGTCCGCGCCCACGCGCTTTTCCACGATCTCCTGCGCCGCCGTCTCGCCCAGCCCCCGCACCGCCACAAAAGGCGGCCGCAGGCCGTCGCCCTCGATACGGAAGCGGGTGGCCCCGGATTCGTACAGGTGCAGCGGCAGGAAATGAAAGCCCCGGAGGTAGAACTCATAGCAGACCTCCAGCGTCACCAGCAGGTCCTGCTCCACAGCGGTGGCGTCTTTGTTGTTCTCGATCTCCCGGATCTTCCGCTTCACCTCGTCCAGCCCCGCCGTGCAGATCTCCGCGTCGAAGGCCTTGGCCCGGATGGAGAAATAGGTGGCGTAAAACGCCAAGGGGCGGTGGACCTTGAACCAGGCGATGCGGAAGGCCATCATGACGTAGGCCACCGCGTGGGCCTTGGGGAACAGGTAGCCGATCTTCGCGAGAGATTCGATGTACCACTCCGGCACCTCGTGGGCCCGCATGGCCTCCTCCCAGCCCTCCTGAAAGCCGCCCTTCTTCACCTTGCCCTTGCGGACGGCCTCCATGATCTTGAAGGACATCTTCGGCTCCACGCCCTTGCTCATCAGGTACAGCATGATATCGTCGCGGCAGCCCACGGTCTCCAGAACGCCGGCGGTGCCGCTGAGGATCAGCTCCTTGGCGTTGCCGAGCCACACGTCCGTGCCGTGGGAGAAGCCGGAGAGCCGCAGCAGGGTGTTGAAATCCTTCGGCTGCGTGTCCACCAGCATCTGCCGGGTGAAGCGGGTGTTGAACTCCGGAATGGCCACGGCCCCCGTGGGGCCAAGCACATCGTCGTTCTCGTAGCCCAAGACCTTGCTGGAGGTAAAAATGCTCATGGTGTCCGGGTCGTCCAGCGGGATGGTCCGGGCGTTGACCCCGGTCAGATCCTCCAGCATACGGATCATGGAGGGGTCATCGTGTCCCAGCATATCCAGCTTCAGGAGGTTGTCCTCCATGGAGTGGTATTCAAAATGGGTGGTGATGATGTCGCTGTCCGCGGCGTCCGCCGGGTGCTGGACGGGGCAGAAATCCTCCATATCCATGTCATCCGGCACCACCACCAGGCCGCCGGGGTGCTGGCCGGTGGTGCGCTTGACGCCCACGCAGCCGCTGGCGAGCCGCAGCTTCTCCGCCTGCGGCACCTCCATGCCCCGCTTTTCCAGATATTTCAGCACATAGCCGAAGGCGGTCTTTTCCGCCACGGTGCCGATGGTGCCGGCGCGGAACACCTGCGTCTTGCCGAACATCTCAATGGCGTGCTGATGGGCCCGGGCCTGATACTCGCCGGAGAAGTTCAGATCGATATCCGGCACCTTGCCGCCGCCGTAGCCGAGGAAGGTCTCAAAGGGGATGTCGAAGCCGTCCTTGGCGTACTTCTCCCCGCAGATGGGGCAGACCCTGTCCGGCATATCCGCGCCGCAGCCATACGAGCCGTCCGTCACGAATTCCACGTTCCGGCACTTGGGGCAGCGGTAATGGGGCGGCAGGGAGTTCACCTCCGTGATGCCCGCCATGTAGGCCACAAGCGAGGAGCCCACGCTGCCCCGGCTGCCCACCAGATAGCCGTTTTCGAGGCTCCGCTGCACCAGCTTCTGGGCGCTCATGTACACCACGTCGTACTTGCCGAGGATGCTTTTCAGCTCCACCTCCAGACGTTCGCGGATCAGGTCCGGCAGCGGATCGCCGTACAGCTCGTGGGCCTTTTCCCAGACCATGCGGTTCAAGTCCTCCTCGGAATTCTCCAGCCGCGGAGGAAAGAGCTTGCCCTTGGGCAGCAGCTCGATATTTTCGATCTCATCGGCGATGCGGTTCGGGTTCGTCACCACCACCTCGTAGGCCTTCTCCTCGCCGAGATAGCTGAACTCCTGCAGCATCTCGTCGGTGGTCTTGAAGTACAGCGGCAGCGGCTCGTCGCAGTCCTTGAAATCCTTCACATCCAGCAGGATGCGGCGGTAGACCTCGTCCTCCGGGTCCTTGAAATGCACGTCGCCCGTGGCGCAGACGGGCTTGCCCAGCTCCTCGCCCAGACGCACCACCGTGCGGTTCAGCTCCCGCAGGTCCTCCTCCGAGTGGGCGCGGCCGTCCCGCAGGAGGAAGGCGTTGTTGCAGATGGGCTGTATCTCTAAAAAATCGTAAAACGAGGCGATGCGTTTCAGCTCGTCCCGGTCCTTGTTCGCGAGGATCGCCTGAAACAGCTCTCCCGCCTCGCAGGCGGAGCCGACGATAAGGCCCGTGCGGTGGCGGATCAGCTCGCTCTTATGGATCCAGGGGTAGCGCTTGAAGTACTTGAGGTTCGAGAGGGACACCAGTTGGTAGAGGTTTTTAAGGCCCTGCTTGTTTTTCGCGAGCAGAATGATGTGCTTCGGCTGGCGGCTGGGGGCGCGCCCCGCGGGGCGGAGCCGCTCCATGAGGGGATTCACCTCCGAAAGGCGGGATAAGCCCTGCGCGCGCAGCTTCTCCCAGAACGGGATGAGCATATAGGCCACCGTGGCCGCGTCGTCCGTCGCCCGGTGGTGGTTGAACTCCGGCAGGTTCAGCGCGCCCGCCACGACGTCCAGCTTGTATTTTCCCAGCTCCGGCAGCAGATTCTGCGCCAGAATGAGGGAGTCGATGTAAGTAGGGGCGAAGGGCAGGCCCACCTTGCGGCAGCCCTCCCGGACGAAGCCCACGTCGAACTCCGCGTTGTGGGCGGCGAGAGGACGGCCGTGGACGAAGTCCAGAAACGCCGTCAGGGCCGCCTTCAGCTGGGGCGCGCCGCGGAGCATCTCCTCCGTGATGCCGGTGAGGCCCACGATCTTGGGGTCCAGCGCGCGGTTGGGGTCCACGAAGGTCTGGAAAGTCTCCGTCACCTCCCCGCCCTTCAGCACCACCGCGCCGATCTCCATGATGGCGTCCCGCCGGGCGTCCAGACCCGTGGTCTCCAAATCGAAGCAGACGATCTCATCGTCAAAATCGCAGTCGCCGCTCCCATGGACCACGATGCGGTCGTCCAGATCGTTGGCGAAGTAGCCCTCCACGCCGTACAGCACCTTGATCTTGTCCCCCGCGGCGGCGGCGGCGTTGGGGAAGGCGTGGCAGACGCCGTGGTCCGTGATGGCCACGGCCTTGTGGCCCCAGGCGATGGCCTGCTTCACCAGCGCCTTGGGATCGCTCAGCGCGTCCATGTTGGAAAAGGAGGTGTGCAGGTGCAGCTCCACCCGCTTCTCCTCCGCCGTGTCCAGACGCTTCGGCGCCTGCGCCTCCACGATGTTCACCGGGCTGAGCTGGATGTCCTTGCCGTCCCGCGTCAGCTCCACAAAGCCCTGCACGGTGAGCCACATCCCCTCCTGTATCTTCCCCTCCATGCGCTTGGCGTCCGTGCCCTGCAGGTACCGCCGGACGTTGACGGAGCTTTCATAGTCCGTGATGTGGAAGCTCAGGCAGAAAACGCCGGGGCGGCGGGTCTCGTAAAACTCCTGATAAAATACCTTGCCCTGCACCACCGCCTGTCCCATTTTGGGGTTCAGGCCCTTCATGGAGACGGGCTTGCCCCGGATGGGCTTGCCCATGAGGACGGCTCCCTTTTCCGCTTTCCCGGCGGCCTTTTCCGGCGCGGACGCGGTCACGGCCGCCTCCCGGTAGATGTTCTCTATCTCCACGCTGCGCAGGGAAAACGCCGCCGCGAGAGCCGCGCCCAGCCGCTCCTTCTGCCGCGCCGTCAGCGCCTCCTTCGTATACAGCTTCATGCGCAGCGCGGCCTCCGCCTGCACCACCACCACGTCGCTGACCTCCGCGTCCCGCAGCAGGTACGTCAGCTCCCGCTCCAGCGCGAGGTGGGCGAACAGTTTGAAAAACGGCACCTTTTCCGCCATGGAAACCCTCCCCGGTCTATGTATCGTCTTAATTTCCCGGGGAGGGCCAGCCCTACCCCGGGAAACGGTCATGTCTTTATACTGTTATAGCTCCTCGATCTCCCGCAGCAGCGCGTCCAGCAGCTGCTCCTCCGGCAGGCGGCGCAGGACCTTGCCCTTGCGAAACAGCAGTCCCTCGCCCTTGCCCCCGGCGATACCCACGTCCGCCGCCGCGGCCTCTCCCGGGCCGTTCACCACACAGCCCATGACCGCCACGGTGATATCCTTTTCGCAGGTCGCGAGCCGGCGCTCCAGCTCCTCCGCGAGAGGGATCATGTCGTACTCCGTCCGCCCGCAGGTGGGGCAGGAGATCAAATTCACGCCCCGGCGCAGGCCCGCCGCCCGCAGGATCTTCTTCGCGGCGTAGACCTCCTCCACCGGGTCGGCGGTGAGGGAGACCCGCAGCGTGTCCCCGATACCGAGGCACAGCAGCCCCCCGATGCCCATGGCGGACTTGATCACGCCCATGGAGGGCGTTCCCGCCTCGGTGACGCCGAGGTGCAGCGGATACTCCGTCCGCTCCGCCAGCAGCCGGTAGGCCGCCATGTTCACCCGCACGTCGCTGCTTTTGACGCTGAGGCAGATGTCGTCAAAATCCCAGCGGTTCAGCAGCGCCGCGTGACCCAGAGCGCTTTCCACCAGCGCCTCCGCTGTGACGCCGCCGTATTTCGCGAGCAGCTCTTTCTCAAGGCTCCCGCCGTTGACGCCGATGCGGATGGGGAGGTTTCGCCGGCGGCAGACCTCCGCCACCGCCTTCACGTGCTCCTCGCCGCCGATGTTGCCGGGGTTGATGCGGATCTTGTCCGCCCCCCGCTCCGCCGCCTCGATGGCCAGGCGATAGTCAAAATGGATATCCGCCACGAGAGGGATGGAGATCCGCTCCCGGATGGCGCTGACGGCCCTGGCCGCCTCCATGGTGGGGACGGTGACGCGGACGATCTCGCAGCCCGCCTCCTCCAGACGGTGGATCTGGCGGACGGTGGCCTCCACGTCCTCCGTCTTCGTGTTGCACATGGACTGGATGGTGACGGGCGCGCCGCCGCCAAGGCCCACGCCGCCCACGGAAAGGCGTTTTGTCATGCTTCTCTCCCCTTTCAGGTCACGAGCTTCGTAATGTCGGAAAAGGTCACCAGCACCATCACCGCCATGAGCAGGGCGAAGAACACAAAGCTCAGGGCATTTTCAAAGCGGGCCGGGATCTTCTTTTTCAGCAGCAGCATCCCTGCGGCGTTCAGGCAGAGGAACAGAATCTTGCCGCCGTCCAGCGCCGGGATGGGCAGCAGGTTCATCACCGCCAGATTCACCGAGATCAGCGCCGCGAAGTAGGCGATGTTGCCGAAGGCCTCCGCCTTGGTCGCGGACTGCTCGCCCACCTCCGTGATGGTGCCGACGATGCCCACGGGGCCGCTCAGGTCCCGGAGGCCCGCCTGCCCGGTTATCAGCATTTGCAGGCTCAGCCGCACCATGCGGACGAAGTCCAGCGTGGTATACCAGCTGTATTTCAGCTTGTTCAGCGCCGTGGCCTCCGCCCGGCCGCCGTAGGTAAAGCCGTAAGCCCGGTAGACTTCGCCGTTTTCGTCCACATAGTCTGTGAGATACAGCGTGCGGCGCAGCTTTTCGCCGCCGCGCAGCAGCACCACCTCGAGACTGCCGTCCTCGCCGGTGGAGGTAAACTGCATGACAAGGCTCACGTCGCTGAAGTTATAGATGCGTTCGCCGTTGATCTCATAGAGGACGTCGCCCACCATGACGCCGTCCTCCCCCTCATTGGGAAAGCCCTCGTTCAGCTCCACGATCTCCGCCGTGAGAAAGCCGCCCGCGCTGCTGTACAGCACCAGCACGATGAGGAAGCCCAGCAGGAAATTCATGGCGGCTCCCGCCGCGAAAACCAGCAGCTGGCGGAAAAAACCGCAGTTGGACAGGGCATGGGGGTTGTCGGAGGCTTCCTCCTCCCCCTCCATGGCGCAGTAGCCGCCGATGGGCAGCAGGCGCAGGGAATAGGCCGTCTCCGCCCCCTGCTTATGCCACAGCAGCGGCCCCATGCCCAGTGAAAACTCCTGCACCGTCACGCCGCAGGCCTTGGCGGTGATGAAATGTCCGAATTCGTGGACGGCGATGAGAACGCCGAACATGACAACGGCCACGATGATATAGATAGCCAAGCTCGATTCTCCTTACTTTCGGTTCTCCACGGCGGCGCGGGCCAGCCGGTCTGCTTCCAGTATATCCGGCAGCTGGGGATGATATTTCACTTCCACGCGCTGCAGCGCCTCCTCCACCAGCCGGGGAATGTCGTTGAAGCCCACCTCACCCTGAAGAAACAGCGCCACCGCCGCTTCATTCGCGCCGTTCATCACAGCGCAGGCGGTGCCGCCCTCCCGGGCGCAGGCTTTCGCGATCTTCAGGCAGGGAAAGGCCGTCTCGTCCGGCTCCGCAAAGGTCAGCGGCCCGCAGGAGAGCAGATCCAGCGGCGCATCCGGGCTTTCCGCCCTATCGGGATAGGTCAGGGCGTAGCGGATGGGCAGCTTCATATCCGGCGTGCCCAGCTGGGCGATCATGGCCCCGTCCCGGTACTCCACCAGCGAGTGGACGATGCTCTGGCGGTGGATCACCGCCGTCACCTGCTCCGGGCGCAGGCGGTATAGCCGCATGGCCTCGATGAGCTCCAGGCCCTTGTTCATGAGCGTCGCGGAGTCGATGGTGATCTTCGCCCCCATGCTCCAGTTGGGATGCTTCAAAGCGTCCGCCCGGGTCTTGCCTTCGAGTTCCGCGTGGCTCAGGCCATAAAACGGCCCGCCGGAGCAGGTGAGGATGAGCCGCCGGATCTCCGAGCGGTCCCGGCAGCCCTGCAGGCTCTGGAAAATGGCGGAATGCTCGCTGTCCACCGGCAGAATCTCCGCCCCGCAGCGCTCCGCCGCGTCCATCACCAGCTCGCCCGCGCAGACGAGGGTCTCCTTGTTCGCGAGAGCAATGCGCCGCTTTTTCTCGATGGCGGCGAGGGTGGGCTGCAGCCCGATCATGCCCATGACGGCGGTGACCACCGCGTCCGCCTCCACCGTGGCCGCGGCGATGAGTCCCTCCATACCGGAGAGAACCTCCGTCTCCGTGTCCGCAAGACGGCGGCGCAGCTCCGCCGCCGCGGCTTTATCATACAGCACCGCAAAG
Source organism: Oscillospiraceae bacterium (assembly GCA_051867615.1). Classification (GTDB taxonomy): domain Bacteria; phylum Bacillota; class Clostridia; order Oscillospirales; family Oscillospiraceae; genus RGIG5472. The sequence continues at coordinate 73,922 of JBJDYU010000013.1, forward strand.
CGCGGCCTGAACTCCCGGACCTGCTGCTCCAGCAGCGCAACGCTCTTATTCGCGGTGAGCGCCGCCACGGAAAGTCCCAGTTCCCGGGCCACCTGCAAAGTCTGCCGGCCGATGGAGCCGGTGGAGCCCAGGAGGGAAATGCTTCGTACCATACGTTTCTCCTTATCCCCGCGGCGCGCAGCGCGCCGCATCCACGGAATCTCTAAGTATGTGCCGCGTTATTTCAGCACCAGCAGCAGGTAGTACACCGGCGCGATGAACATGGAGCTGTCGAAGCGGTCGTAGGCGCCGCCATGGCCCGGCAGGAGGTTGCCGTAGTCCTTGATGCCCGCCTCCCGCTTGATGACGGAAAGGCTTAAGTCCCCCAGCTGCCCCACAGCGCTGCCCACGATGCCGTAGGCGATGAGAGAGGGGTAGCTCACCGGGCAGGGCATGAAGCAGTTCACAATGACGCCCCAGAGCACCATGCCGAGCGCGCCGCCCACGAGACCTGCCACGCCGCCCTCCACGGTTTTTTTCGGGCTGACATACGGTGCCAGCTTATGCTTGCCAAAGAGCATACCGCCGAACATGGCGAAGCTGTCTCCGATAAAGGCGGTGAAAAACGGCGTCAGCACATAGATCTTGCCGTAGTCCGGGTCGCTTCTGAGCAGGAAGATGCAGCTCAGCAGCAGCGGAAAGACCACGCCCGCCACCATGGCGGCGGTGAGGTCGCTGAAAGGGATAGAATCCTTCCCGTAGCAGCAGACGGAGACGGCGAACAGGGCGTAAATAAACAGCACCGCGAAGCACAGCGCCGCCGGCAGGCCGAACAGATGCAGTCCCAGGGGGAGCACCACCGCCGCGGCGATGGTCATATACAGCAAACGGCGGGCGTTCTTGCCCACGGCCCGCATCAGCTCAAAGGCCCCGACGCCCGCGATGGCGCAGACCAGCAGCGCCGTGCCCCAGGCCGGCAGCACCAGCAGCACCACCAGCAGCAGCGGCACACCCACACCCGCAACGATCAATCTCTGTTTCATGTCAAAAACCTCCACGCGCCCCCAGGGCGCTCTTTGAAAAATGCTCCCGCCCATGCGGGAAAGCCGCCGTGCTTTCCGTCGGCGCTCACTTCACGCCGCCGAAGCGGCGATCCCGCCGCTGGAAGCTCGCGATGGCCTGCCGCAGCTCCGCCTCGCCGAAGTCCGGCCAGAGCGTGTCGCAGAAATAAAACTCGCTGTACGCGCACTGCCAGAGCAGGAAATTGGAGATGCGCTCCTCCCCGCTGGGCCGGATGATCAGCTCCGGGTCCGGGATGTCGTGGGAGTCGAGATAGCGGGCGAAAGCCGCCTCCGTCAGCTCCTCCGGCTTCGCCCGTCCCGCGGCACAGTCCGCCGCAAAGGCCCGCGCGGCCCGAACGATCTCATCCCGGCCGCCGTAGTTCAGGCAGATATTCGCCTCAAAGCCCGTCATGCGGCGGGAGATGGCGTTGGTGCGGTCCACGAGCTTCCGCAGCTCCGGCGCGATGGCGGAGAGGTCGCCGAGAAAGCGCAGGCGGATGTTGTCCCGCTCCATGCTTTCGATGGCCTCCAGCAGGTACTGCCTGAGAAGGCCCATGATGGCGCCCACTTCCTCCTCCGAGCGCTTCCAGTTCTCCGTGGAAAAGGCGTATACCGTGAGATGCTCGATGCCCATGTCACGGCAGCAGGTGGCGATCCTGCGGAAGGTCTCCGCTCCCGCCTTGTGTCCGGCGGTGCGGGGCAGGCCGCGCTGCTTCGCCCAGCGCCCGTTGCCATCCATGATGATGGCAATATGACGGGGCAGGCGTTCAAAATCCACCTGCCCCGCCTGCATATCCTGTCTTGCCGGCGCCATCAGACCGCCATAAGCTCCTTCTGCTTTTCTTCCAGGAGCACATCGATCTCCTTGCACTTGTCGTCCGTCAGCTTCTGCAGGTCCTTTTCCAGGTCCTTGCGGTCGTCCTCCGTGATGGTGGAGTCCTTCTCAAGCTTCTTGATGGCGTCCATGGCGTCGCGGCGGATGTTGCGCACCGCCACCTTGCCGTTCTCGGAATACTTGTGGATCTGCTTGACCAGCTCCTTGCGGCGCTCCTCCGTCAGCTGGGGGAAGGTCAGGCGGATGGCCCGGCCGTCGTTCTGGGGATTGATGCCCAGGTCAGACTCCTGGATGGCCTTGGAGATGCCCTTCAGGGCGGAGGCGTCCCAGGGGGTGATGAGCAGCTGCCGGGGGTCCGGGGAGCTGATGGCCGCGATCTGCTGGATGGGGGTGGGCGCGCCGTAGTAATCCACGGTGATGCGGTCCAGCACCGAGGCGTTGGCGCGGCCCGCGCGCACGGCGGCGAAGTCCGCCGCCACGGACTTGATGCTCTTGTCCATCCTCTCTGCGAAGGGTTTCAGTTCTGCTTTGATAGCCATAGGTCAAGCCTCCTTTACAATCGTTCCGATCTGTTCTCCGCGGATGACGCGGATAATATTTTCAGGGTCTTTCAGCGCAAATACCAGCACAGGGATGTGGTTATCCATGGACAGGGATGTGGCCGTGGAATCCATGACGGCCAGGTGCCTTGCCAACACCTCCTCATAGGTGATGGCGTCGAACTTCTCCGCCGCGGGGTTCTTCGCGGGGTCGGAATCGTACACGCCGTCGATGTTCTTCGCGAGCAAAATCACGTCGGCATTGATCTCCGCCGCGCGGAGGACCGCCGCCGTGTCCGTGGAGAAGAAGGGGCTGCCGATGCCGCAGCCAAACAGCACCACGCGGCCCTTTTCCAGATGCCGCACCGCCCTTGCGCGGATGTACGGCTCCGCCACCTCCCGGATCTCCAGCGCCGTCATGATGCGCACGGGAACGCCCTTTTGCTCCAGCACATCCGCCACCGCCATGCAGTTCATGGCCGTGGCCAGCATCCCCATGTGGTCCGCCCGGGTGCGCTCGATGTAGCCCTCGCCGTTTTTCACGCCGCGCCAGAAGTTGCCGCCGCCGATGACGACGCCGATCTCCACGCCCATCTCGACGCAGCGCTTGATCACGTCGCAGACCCGGCCGATCACCTCGAAGTCCAGGCCGAAGTGCTTCTCGCCCGCCAGCGCCTCGCCGCTGATCTTCAGCAGGACGCGCCTGTATTTCGGTTCTTCCATACCTCTCACCACTCCCATGACTCGTTGATGTAACGCCTTCATTTTACCCTACTTTTCCGCGCTTGCATAGAGGGGAAATGTAAATTTTTTGCCCCGGGCGCGGCGAGTCATAACCACCGGCTAAGCCGGTGGCTTGAGTTGGCCCTATAAGGGCCTATT
>JBJDYU010000014.1:0-75993 GCA_051867615.1 Oscillospiraceae bacterium
GAACGGCCAGGTGGCGGGCTACCGCATCGGCGGCAAGACCGGCACGGCGGATAAGGGCAATACCGGCGACGTGGTGGTGTCCTTTGTCTGCTTCGCCCCGGCGGACGATCCCCAGATCATGATGCTCATGACGCTGGACACTCCCAGCCGTACCACCGGCACCTACGTTTCCGGCGGCCAGATGGTGGCCCCTGTGGCCAGCACCGTCATGGCGGAGATCCTGCCCTATCTCGGCATCAAGTCCGACGTGACGGCAGCCGCAGACACCACGGTTCCCAATGTGATCGGCCTGAGCCGGGAGGAGGCCGAGAGCAAGCTCAAGACGAAGGAGCTTGCCTGCCGCTTTGTGGGCAGCGGCGACACGGTGACGGACCAGACCCCGGTGGGCGGCGCCATCATCCCCGTGGGAGCCACGGTGGTCCTCTACTGCGGGGCAGAGAAATCCGACGAGCCCTGCACGGTGCCGAACGTCATCGGCATGACCGCGGCACAGGCCAATAAGGCCATCACCAACGCCGGACTTATCATGAAGGTCACCGGCGCCAGCAACAAGGGATCGGTCTACGCCATCCAGCAGTCCCTGACGGCGGGGTCGCAGGTGAGCGCCGGCACGGTGGTCACGGTGCAGTTCGGCGACAATTCGCTGCTGGATTGATGCGCGGAGCAGGATTCGCCCTGTTTTCGGCACTTTCTTCTGTGTAACCTGCGTTCCGAAGCGTCTATAATAGATAGAAACGCCCGAAAGGCGCCAAATGAGAGTAAATGAGGATCATGCTATGAAACTGAAGGAACTGCTGCGGGGGCTGACCGTTCTGTCCGCCACGGCGGATATGGAGCTGGAGATCGCAGGGGTGAGCTATGACTCCCGCAGCACCCGGGAGGGCGAACTGTTCGTGGCCGTCACGGGTTACGCGGTGGACGGACACCGCTTCATTCCCGCTGCCCGGGAAAAGGGCGCGGCGGCGGTGCTGTGCGAAAAAATACCGGAGGGGGAGGTCCCCTATGTGCAGGTGGCGGATACCCGTCAGGGGCTGGCGGTGCTGGGGCTGAACTGGTTCGGCCGCCCGGCGGAGCAGATGACCATGGTGGCCGTCACCGGCACCAACGGCAAGACCACCACCACCTATCTTCTCAAAAGCGTGCTGGAGCGCTGCCTGGGGGCCAAGGTGGGCCTTATCGGCACCAACCAGAACATGATCGCTCAGGAGGTGCTGCCCACGGAGCGCACCACTCCGGAGAGCTTTGAGCTGCAGGGCCTGTTCCGCCGCATGGCGGACGCGGGCTGCACCCATGTGGTGATGGAGGTATCCTCCCACGCTCTGGCGGAGGAGCGGGTGCACGGCGTGCATTTTAAGCTCGGCATCTTCACGAACCTGACCCAGGACCATCTGGATTTCCACGGGACCATGGAGAACTACTGCGACGCCAAGGCCCTGCTGTTCCGCTGCTGCGACGTGGGCGTTATAAACGCCGACGATCCCTGGACGGAGCGGCTGCTGCGTGAGGCGACCTGTAAGCGTGTCTTCTTCGCGGAGAAAGCCGCGGCAGACCTGCGGGCGGAGGACATTGAGCTCGCGGCGGACCATGTGGCCTACGGCGCGGTGAGCGCGGAGGGCCGCGTGCCTGTCCGCGTCCCCATTCCCGGCGGCTTCACCGTCTATAACACGCTGGGAGTCCTGGCGGCGGCCCACGCCCTGGGCGTTGCTTACGCGGACGCTGCGGCGGTCCTGCGGGAGGTCCACGGCGTGAAGGGCCGGGTGGAGGTGGTGCCCACCCCCGGCAAGGACTACACCATCCTCATCGACTATGCCCACAGCCCGGACGGTCTGGAAAACGTGCTGCGCAGCGCCAGAGGCTTCGCCAAGGGCCGGGTGGTGGCGGTGTTCGGCTGCGGCGGCGACCGGGACGCCACCAAGCGCCCCAAGATGGGCCGCATCGCGGCGGAGCTGGCGGATTTCGTCATCGTGACCTCCGACAATCCCCGGACGGAGGAGCCTATGGCCATCATCCGCGACATCCTCCCGGGACTGGAGGGGAGCGATACCCCCCACGCCGTGGTGGAGAACCGCGTGGAGGCCATCCACTACGCCATGGACCACGCGGAGAAGGACGATATCATCGTCCTCTGCGGCAAGGGCCATGAGACCTATCAGGAGATCAACCACGTCAAGCACCATCTCGACGAGCGCGAGGTGGTGGCGGCGCATCTTCAGGCATAAGATAGCTTTGCGCGGCGCAGCCGCCGCATCGGAAAACAGAGACCAAGGAAGCCTGCGCGGCTCCGTCAAAAGCGCCGCGCAGGAAAACAGAACCGCCGCGCGCAGCGCGGCCAAAAGCGAAAGAAGCGCCGCTGTAAGCGGCGGAAAGAGGGAAGCAGCTATGGAAATGATCCTATCCTGTGCGCTGAGCTTCGTCGTCACCGCGGTGGTGGGACGCTTTCTCATCCCCGCGCTGCGGCGGATGAAAGCGGGACAGAGCATCCGGGAGGACGGCCCCACCTGGCATATGGGCAAGGCCGGCACGCCCACCATGGGCGGCATCATGTTCATCGTGGGCATTTTCGCCGCCATTCTGGTGGCGGGCTGGCGGAATATGCTGGAGGGGGACTATAAGCACCTGTATGTGTTCGCCTTTGCGCTGGTCTTCGGCGCCATCGGCTACGCGGACGACTATGTGAAGGTGAAGAAGCACCAGAATCTGGGCCTGACCGCCACGCAGAAATTCCTGCTGCAGCTGGCGGCGGCGGTGGCGTTCCTCTCCCTCATGCGCTATGAGGGGAGCCTGACGCCCAACCTGTACATCCCCTTTATCGACCGCAGCCCGGCCCTGCCCTGGCCGGTGTACATGGTCTTTGCCGCCTTCGTGGTGGTGGGTACGGTGAACGCCGTGAACCTGACCGACGGCATCGACGGCCTTGCCGGCAGCGTGACGGTGCCGGTGGCGCTGTTTTTCTCCGTCGTGGCCATCTGGTGGAAGTATTACCAGCTGGGCGTGTTCGCCGCGGCGCTGCTGGGCGGACTGCTGGCCTTCCTCATCTACAATTTCCATCCCGCCAAGGTCTTTATGGGCGACACGGGCTCGCTGTTCCTCGGCGGCGCGGTGGCGGGGCTGGCCTTTGCCTTCGATATGCCGCTGATCCTGGTGCTGGTGGGTATCGTCTACATCTGTGAGACGCTGTCCGACATCATTCAGGTGGCCTATTTCAAGGCCACCCACGGCAAACGCTTTTTCAAGATGGCGCCGCTGCACCATCACTTTGAGATGTGCGGCTGGAGCGAGGTGAAGCTGGTGGCGGTGTTCTCCCTCGTCAGCGCCGTGTTCTGCGCTCTGGCGCTGGTGGGCGTGGCGGACCGCTTCGTATTCTGATACTGATTTTATTTGACCCTGCCGCCCGGCGGCTCCGGAGAAAGGGGGTAAGCCCATGGACCAAAAGGAATATCTGCGCAAAAAGCGGGAGCGGCAGCAGCTCATCCGGGAAAAAGAGCGCCGCAGCCGCGCCGCGGCCCGTGGTCCACTGGACGTTCCCTTCCTGATCCTGGTGATCGTGCTGACCCTCGTGGGCCTCGCGACGCTGCTCTCCGCGAGCTTCCCCTACGCGGAAAAGGTGTACGGCGACCCGCTGCACCTTTTCATCCGCCAGGCCATTTTCGCTGTGCTGGGCGTGGTCGTCATGCTGGCGGTGGGCAAGATCAACTACCAGCGCTTCCGCGCGTTTTCAAACCTCGCCATCTGGGTGGCGGTGATACTGCTGATCTTGGTGCTGGTGCCGGGCATCGGCATTACGCGCAACAACGCCACCCGCTGGATCGGCGTGGGCGAGGTGCTGACTTTCCAGCCCTCTGAGATCGCGAAGATCGCGGTGATCCTCTATTTTGCCGATACCATCTCGAAAAAGCGGGAGCGCATGCAGACCATCCGGGAGGGCATACTACCCTACGCGGTGATCCTTGTCATCATCGGCGTGCTGATGATGCTGGAGCCGCACCTTTCCGGCACGCTGCTGATCTTCGCCACCGGCGCCATCCTCATGGTGGTGGGCGGCATACGCCTGTACTGGGTGGGCGCGGGCGTCGGCACGGTGGCGGTGCTGGGCTGGCTCATCATCGGCAAGCTTGGCTACGGCGCGAGCCGTATCGCCATGTGGCTGGACCCCTGGCAGGATACCTCCGATACGGGCTATCAGATGTGCCAGAGCCTGATCGCCATCGGCTCCGGCGGGCTGTTTGGCCTCGGCATCGGACGCAGCCGGCAGAAGTTTCTGTACCTGCCCGAGCGGCACAACGACTTCATCTTCGCCGTGGCCTGCGAGGAGCTGGGCTTCGTGGGAGCCGCCCTCATCATTTTGCTGTTCATGGCGCTGATCCTCCGGGGCTACTGGATCGCCCTGCGGGCGCGGGACCGCTTCGGCACGCTGCTGGTGGTGGGCGTCATCTCCCTGTTCGCCTTACAGACGTTTCTCAACATCGCCGTGGTGACGGGCCTTGTGCCCTGCACCGGCATTTCGCTGCCGCTGTTCAGCTACGGCGGCACGGCGCTGCTGCTGCAGCTGGCGGAGATGGGCGTGGTGCTGTCTGTGTCCCGGCAGATGCAGGCGCCGCGGCCGGAGTAAGGAGGAAGCTATGCGAGTGATCTTTACCTGCGGCGGCACCGCGGGCCATGTGAACCCCGCTCTGGCGCTCGCGGGACTGCTGAAAGAGCGGGACGCGGCGACGGAAGTGCTTTTCGTGGGCGCGAAGCGGGGTATGGAGAAAAAGCTCATCGAGCGGGCGGGCTATCCCTTCCGGGCGGTGAACGTCTCCAGCTTCCACCGGAGCTTAAAGCCCCGGGAGCTGAAGCACAACCTGATCTCCGTGAAAAACCTCATCACCTCCCCCCACGAGGCGGACGCGATTTTGAAGGAATTCAAGCCAGACCTCGCGGTGGGTACCGGCGGCTATGCCAGCTATCCCATCATCCGGGAGGCGTCGAAGCGGGGTATTCCCACCGCCGTGCATGAGTCCAACGCCCTTCCGGGCCTGACCACTGAGCTGCTGGAGCCTTACGCGGACTGCATCATGGTGGGCTTCGAGGCCTGCCGGCAGCACTATAAGCACCCGGAAAAGGTGGTGGTGACGGGAACGCCTGTCCGGGGCGACTTCTTCGCCATGACGAAGGAGGAAGCCAAGCGCGCCCTGGGGGTGGACGACGGCCGTCCGCTGGTGGTCTCGTTCTGGGGCAGTCTCGGCGCCGCCAGCATGAACCGCCAGATGGCGGAATTCCTCTACCTCGAGGCCGCGAAGGAGCCTTTTCACCACATCCACTCCGTGGGCAGTCTCGGCTGGGAGCGGATGCGCCGCTGGGTGCAGGAGTATGGCGTGGAGCTGCGCGACCACCCGGCGCTTGACGTGCGGGAGTATATTTACGACATGGCCACGGTCATGCGGGCGGCGGATCTGGTGCTGTCCCGCGCCGGGGCTTCCACCATCAGCGAGCTGACGGCGCTTGGCGTGCCGGCCATTTTAGTGCCGTCGCCCAATGTGACCAACAACCATCAGGAGAAGAACGCCCGGGTGCTGGCAGAGGCCGGCGGGGCGGAGCTGCTGCTGGAAAGCGAGAGCAGCGGAAAGAAGCTCTTTGAGCTGACCGCCTCCATTTTGAAGGATGAGCGGCGGCGGCAGGAGATGTCCCGGGCCATGCTGCGTTTGGGCGTGCCGGGGGCGGCGGAGCTGATCTGCGAGACGGTCCTGGGACTTGTGAAGTAACCGCGGCTTCCCCTCTTTGCATAGTATGGCGTAGTTTCAGACTACGTCATGCGGAGGGGAATTATGAAACGACTGCTGGTGTCGGGCGGCGAAGCGCTGCGCGGAGAAGTACATATCCAGGGGGCGAAGAACAGCGCATTGCCCATCCTGGCCGCCACGGTGCTGCACCGGGGCGTCAGCGTACTGGAGGGCTGTCCGCACCTGAGCGATGTGGAAACGGCCCTGTGTATCCTCCGCCAGCTGGGAGCGAAGGCGGAGTGGGAGGGCGAGCACCTGGTGGTGGACGCCTCCCAATTAGAGGGCCGCTCCATCCCGGAACGCCTCATGCGGGAAATGCGCTCCTCCGTCATCTTCCTCGGGGCGCTGCTGAGCCGCTTCGGCGAGGCGGCGCTCACCTATCCCGGCGGCTGTGAGCTGGGCCCCCGGCCCATCGACCTGCACCTGCGGGCGCTGGAGAGTCTGGGGGCGGCGTTTTCCGAGGAGGGCGGGAGCATCCTCGCCCGGGCCGGGCGGCTGCGCGGTACGGAGATCACGCTGGACCTTCCCAGCGTGGGCGCCACGGAGAACGCCATTCTCGCCGCCACCGGCGCGGAGGGGACCACGGTGATCCGAAACGCTGCCCGGGAGCCGGAGATCGTGGATCTGCAGCGCTTTCTGCGCGCTCTCGGCGCGAAGGTCCGGGGCGCGGGCAGCGGCTCCGTCACGGTGGAGGGCCTGGCGCCGCTGCACGACGCGAAGCACCGGGTCATGCCGGACCGCATCGTGGCGGCGACGTATCTCTCGGCCTGCGCCGCCTGCGGCGGCGAGGTGCGCCTGCACGGTGCGGAGGAGAGCCGTCTCGCCACCGTTCTGGCCCCTCTGCGGGAGGCGGGCTGCGAGATCGACTGCGACAGCGGCGGCGTCACCATCCGGCGCGAGGGGCCGCTCAAGGCGGTGCGGCCCATCCGGACGGCGGCCTATCCCGGCTTTCCCACGGACGCGCAGGCGGTGCTGATGGCGGCGTTGCTGAAAAGCCGGGGCGCCACGGTGTTTGTGGAAAACATCTTTGAAAACCGCTACCGCCATGTGGGCGAGCTGCTGCGCATGGGGGCGGATGTGCGGGTAGAGGGCCGTGTGGCCGTGGTGTCCGGGGTGGAGAAGCTCCACGCGGCCACCGTCCGCTGTACCGACCTGCGGGGCGGGGCGGCTCTCGCCATCGCGGCGCTGACCGCGGAGGGAGAGAGCGTTCTGGAGCAGGTGGAGCATATCGAGCGGGGCTATGAGGACCTGGCCCGGGATCTGGGCGGCCTTGGGGCAGCTATCCGAAAAGAAAACTAAGAGAAAGGAGAAACGCTATGGCAAGACGGCGGCGCGGCGTCCACCGGAAACGATTCGGCGGATGGAACCTGTTGTGGAAGCTGGCGACAGTGGCGCTGGCAGTGGTGGCCGTTGTCATGGCGCTGATCCTGTTTTTCCGGGTGGAGACCATCCGGGTAGAGGGCGAGGAGCAGTACAGCGAGCGGGAGATCCTGCAGGCGGCGGGCGTGCAGGCGGGAGACAATCTCTATCTCATCAACAAGGCCAGGGTCTCCGAGCGGGTCTTCAGCACCCTGCCCTACGTTCGCAGCGTCCTGATCTACCGCGAGCCGCCCTCCACCCTCGTCATCGAGGTGCGGGAGAGCGCCGTGGCGGGCGTCATCATCACGCCGGAGAGCGGCTGGGTCATCAACTCCGCCGGTAAGATCATGGAGGAGCGCCCATCGGCGGACATTGGTGAAAACGCCGTCATCGACGGGCTGACGCTGCTGAACCCCGCGGTGGGGCGGACGGCGGAGACGGACGCAGAGCAGGCTTACCGCTTCAGCGAGCTGCTGCGCCTGCTGCCGGAGCTGGAGGAGCAGGGCCTGCTGGGCAAAGTGCAAGCCATCCATCTGGGAGAAAGCGACGCGCTCACCATGGAGTACGCGGAGCGCTTTCTGGTCTGCCTGCCCTGGGGGGCGGACTATGCGTACAAGCTCCAGAGTCTGGAGGCGGTCATCGCGCGGCTGGAGGTCAACGAGACCGGCACCATCGATATGCTCCGGGAGGACGGAGAGGTGCATTTCTTCCCCTGATGCGCCCTGGGGAAAATCCTTCCTGCGCAAAGAAAAAGTCCGGGAAGTCTTGACCTCGCGGAAAAAGCGTTATACAATATCGTTGGAACATTATCTTGGGGTCATAATGGCCCGGGACTCAATTTATAGTGCAGTTGGAGGATACGGCCATGGCATTTGGGATCGAAACGGGAGTAGAGAACGTCGTCAATATCAAGGTCATCGGCGTGGGCGGCGGCGGCAACAACGTGGTCAACCGCATGGTGCGTTCCGGCGTAAAGGGCGTGGATTTCGTCGCCATCAATACGGACAAGCAGGCGCTGAACGTGTCCAGCGCCACCTATAAGATCCAGGTCGGTGAAAAGCTGACCCATGGTCAGGGCGCCGGGGCCGATCCCGACGTGGGCCGCCGGGCGGCGGAGGAGAGCCGCAGCCAGATCGCCAAGGCGCTGGAGGAGACGGACATGGTGTTCATCACCGCCGGCATGGGCGGCGGCACCGGTACCGGCGGCGCGCCCATCGTGGCCCAGATCGCCAAGGAGATGGGCATCCTCACCGTGGGCGTGGTGACGAAGCCCTTTAAGTTCGAGGGTATGCGCCGTATGCGCGCGGCGGAAGTGGGCATCAACGAACTGAAGGACAACGTGGATTCCCTCGTCATCATCCCCAACGAGCGGCTGAAATACGCCACCGACCAGAAGATCACCTTCGCCAATGCCTTTGAGATCGCGGACGATGTGCTGCGCCAGGCGGTGCAGAGCATCTCTGACCTGATCAAGGACACCGGCTTTATCAATCTGGACTTCGCGGACGTCACCACCGTCATGAAGGACGCGGGCATGGCCCACATGGGCGTGGGCCGCGCGGCGGGCAAGGGCAAGGCGGAGGAGGCCGCGAAGATGGCCATCTCCAGCCCGCTGCTGGAGACCTCCATCGAGGGCGCCCGGGGCGTGCTGATCAACATCACCGGCTCCATGGACATCGGCCTGGAGGAAGTGGAGCAGGCGGCGAATCTGGTGCAGGAGGCCGTCCATCCCGACGCGCTCACCATCTTCGGCGCCACCTTCGACGAGTCGCTGGAGGACGAGATGCGCGTCACCGTCATCGCCACCGGCTTTGATAAAGCGGCGGAGCAGGCGAAGCAGAGCGCCGAGGCCAAGAGCGGGCTCAGCCCCATCGACTTCGACGCGGACAAGGCCGCTGAGGAAGCCAAGGAGGAGCATGACCCCTTCGACGATATCTTCAAGATTTTCAACCGGTAACTGATATATTCATAAAAACAACGGCCGGGGGCCGGGAACGCTGCGTTCCCGGCCCCTGCCGCGTCCCGCCTTCGCTTTCGTATGTGCAAAAAATGGAAACGGCGGCAAGCGTTTCCGTCCCGGGATTTTTCTCTGCCCGAATCACGGCGGCGAGGAAAATCCGCGTCCCAAAATCGCCTCTTTTTTCAAAGCGTAAGCTTTCTCATTTTGCAGAAAGTAAGCGCGCCGGCAATCGCGCGGCAGAGAAAAGCGAGGTGAGAAATTGGAAAGAATCGGAAATGAATGGAAAAGGCGGGCGGCGTTTGTCCTGAGCCTGCTGCTCTGCCTTTTCGGTCTGAGCGAGGCGCAGCGGCATTACGCCGTACCCGCCGCGGCCTGCCTGTCCCTGTATCCCGCCACCGGCCAGCGCTATCTGGTGCCGGTGGGCAAGGCCGTGGGCGTGAAGCTGTTCGCGGAGGGCGTGATGGTGGTGGGTCTGGCGGAAAGTCTGGAGGGCGGCCCATCCCCGGCGGCCCTGTGCGGTCTTGCGGAGGGCGACCGTATTCTGGCCATCAACGGAGAGGAAATTCGCTCCACCGAGCAGGTGCAGTCCTTGCTGAGCCAGTGCGGCGGCGAAGCGCTGACCCTTTCGGTCAGCCGTGACGGCGAGGCGCAGGAGCTGACGCTCCGCCCCGAAGCCAGCGGGGAAAGCTACCGCATGGGCGCCTGGATCCGGGACAGCATGGCGGGCATCGGCACCATGACCTATTATGATCCGGAGAGCGGCACCTTCGGCGCTCTTGGCCACAGCATCAACGATGTGGACACGGGGCTCATCATGCCTCTCGCGGAGGGCGCGGTCATGAGCGCCGCGGTGACGGCGGTGCGCAAGGGCGGCCAGGGCGAAGCGGGAGAGCTGAAGGGCGAATTCGACCTGACGGAGGATCTGGGCCAGCTTTATGACAACAACGAGTGCGGCGTGTTCGGCACCATGGAGGACTGCGATTTTGTCTCCGGCGAGGCGGTGCCTGTGGCTCATCCCTCTCAGGTGCACACGGGCGAAGCCACGCTGCTGACGGACATTTCCGGCAGCGAGGCCAAAGCCTATGACATTGAGATCACCAGACTGTATCCCTTCTCCGGCAATACCCGGAATATGCTGGTGACCATCACGGACGAGGAGCTGCTGGAGGCCACCGGCGGCATCGTGCAGGGCATGAGCGGCTCGCCCATCCTGCAGGACGGCCGCCTGGTGGGCGCTGTGACCCACGTTTTGTTGGACGACTCTACCAAAGGGTATGCCATTTTTATCGACAATATGCTGTCCGCCGCGGAAAGCGGCCGGGAGACCGTAGCATAGCCAAAGCGCCGGGGGATGACCCCGGCGCGGCGGCAGAAAGGAACGAGCCATGAGATCCATCCTGATCAAAGACACCACCCGCCAGGAGCGGGAGGAGATCGTGCGCCAGGCTCTCAGCGCCTGCGGCGGCTCCTGCGAGGGCTGCAGCAGCTGCGGCTCTTTGGGCGGCGGCGTGGTGGAGGAGCTGTACCGCCCCTATATCGAGGGGGAAAAGGAGATCCGCGAGATCAACGAGGAGTACCGCCGCGGCACGGTGCGCTGAGCAAGGCCGGGAGCGGGGCGCGATGCGCCCCGCTCCCGGCGGCACATAATTTTTGCCTTATGTTTACTTTCGGATAAAATTGCAAAAACTTCTGTTTTGTCGAAAATAGTCGAAAAAAGAAGAAAGAATTATCCCACAAATCCTGTCGAACGACTTGAAAAAGTTGTCTCATTGTGATAGTTTGTATACACAGTCAGCGGCGCGTTCCGGGAGAGAGCTCCCGGACCCCGCCTGCCGGGGGCAGGCGGCGCAATCATAACGGAAAGGAACTGGCGAAGGTATGGGCAACAAGATCAGCGTGATCCTGGCGGACGCGAACGAGGAGTTCCGCGCCCTGCTGCAGAAAAGATTAGATGAGACGGAAGAATTTCAGGTGGTGGGTTCCACGGGCGACGGGGCGGAGGCCCTGCAGATGATCCGGAAGGAGGCGCCCAGACTGGTGGTGCTGGACGTGGTGCTGCCGGGCATGGACGGGATGACCCTGCTGCGCCGTCTCAGCGAAATGGACGTGCGGCCCAAGACGGTGGTGGTCTCCTCCTTCTGCACAGACCGTGTGGTGGCGGAGGCCTGCGAGCTGGACGTCAGCTATTTTCTGCCGAAGCCCTGCGAGGAGGAGGCGCTGCTGTCGCGCCTGCACCAGCTGGCGGGCGAGGACGGCCCTCAGCTCTCCGATGAGGAGCGGCTGCGCAACGAGGTGACGGGTATGCTCCATGAGATTGGGGTGCCGGCCCATATCAAGGGCTACCAGTATGTGCGGGAGGCCATCGTGCTGACCGTGCAGAACATGGACGTGATCAACGCCGTGACCAAGGTGCTGTATCCGGAGGTGGCTAAGCGCTTCGGCACCACGCCCTCCCGGGTGGAGCGCGCCATCCGCCATGCCATCGAGGTGGCCTGGGACCGGGGCGATCTGGAGACGCTGCAGAAGTATTTCGGCTACACCGTCTCCATCTCCAAGGGCAAGCCGACAAACAGCGAATTTATCGCCATGCTGGCGGACCGGCTGGCGCTGGAGCGGCGCAAGCACCGCGGCGTCATGTGATACAAATCAAAGCACCGCTTTCCCGCGAGAGGCAGTATGCCTTTCGCGGGGCTTTTTCTTCTGCCGTGGTTGCAGAGCGCGGGGATTGCAATTCTTTTTTACCCGATGTACAATGGTTTCGTGAAATTCCCCCACACGGGGTCAAATCATCAAAAGGAGTCACGAACATGAAAAAGGAAATCTCCACCCCCAACGCTCCCGCCGCCATCGGCCCCTATTCCCAGGGCGTCTGCGTGGGCGGCTTTGTCTACACCTCCGGCCAGCTGCCCATCGACGTGGCCACCGGCACCATGCCCGCCACCATCGAGGAGCAGGCCAGAAATTCCCTCTCCAACATCCGCACCATTCTGGAGGCCGCCGGCTCCGGCATGGACAAGGTGATCAAGACCACCGTGTTTTTGAAGGACATGAACGACTTCACCGCCATGAACGGCGTGTACGAGACCTTCTTCACCCCCGGCAAGTATCCCGCCCGCTCCGCCGTGCAGGTGGCGCGCCTGCCCAAGGACGCGCTGCTGGAGATCGAGGCCATTGCCGAGGCCTGAGCCGTCTGCCAGACCATATAAGCGTGCAGCAGCCGCGCCGGACCCGGCGCGGCTGTTCTTTTGGACGGCTTGTCCGGTTTTTTCGCCGCGTCTTGCGCGAAGCGGAAGAATGTGGTAAAGTATTTTTATCATATCACGCAAAGGAGAAACATAAGATGGTGTATCAGTTCCACCCCGAAGGGGTTTGCTCTCAGATGATGAATATCGACCTGGAGGACGGCGTCATCCGCGAGCTGCAGGTCCTGGGCGGCTGCTCCGGCAATCTGCAGGGCATCGCGCAGCTTGTCCGCGGGAAGAAGGCCGAGGAAGTGATCGGGCTGCTGCGGGGCATCCGCTGCGGCTATAAGGACACCTCCTGCCCGGACCAGCTGGCCCGGGGGCTGGAGGAGATTTTACGGCAGGAAAAGGAGGAGGCGTGAGCCTCCTCCTTCGTTTATGCTGCGTATGTTACCAGCTGGGGTAGCCCTCCCGGCGGCGGTAGCCGGCCCAGGGGGTCATGCTGCGGGTGTTGTGGAACTCCACGAACTTCAGCGAGTACAGATCGCCCGTGATGTAGCGGTCCACGTCGGGCTGGTAGATCACGATGTAGTCGTTGCCCACGCTATAGAGGATGCCCTCCCAGGATACGGGGGCCTGGGTGCCCACCAGGAAGCCCGCCACGATGTAAAAGCCGAGATTCCGCATCAGCAGGCCCTTCAGCGAGGCCTGCGCCACCTCGGTGTTGGTAAAGGGACCGCCCAGCATACTCGCGTTCAGGCCCGATTCCATCCGCAGGCCCTGGGTGGGTACGGTCCCGGGAAGCGGCTCCGCCTGTGTGGAAGCGGGCGCGGGGGTCACGGAAACATTTTCCGCCGGCTGGGGCTGTTCCTCCGGGTTCATGTTGTCGTCCATGGGATACGGAGTCGCGATCGGACGGCCAAAGTCCATCCGCCGCCACTCCTGGGGAAAACTGCTGCCATATGTGCTTTGCGGCATCACATCCGCCCTCCTTCATAAAACTGTCATGTATCGTAGTAGGCATTGGTGGGATTGTAAAAGCAGTGCTGGCCGATCTGCGTCTGCCAGTAGCCGGACTGACCGGGGAAGAAATTGCGGCACTGGGCGCCGAAGGGGTTGTAGAACCAGAGGGATTCCGCCACATCCGCGATGCGGTTTCCCGCAATGGCCCAGTCCGCGATGTCGTAGTGGATCTGCTGGGGCCGCATATTGTAGATGTTCTGCGGATTGTAGGCTCCGCCCTCCGTCTCCGAGGCACAGACGAACTGGCCCGGCTGCATGATGATGTTCCGGATGCTGCCCTGCCCCACGCGGGCGTACTCCCCGCCGGTAGCATGAACGCGGTTCATCACGACGCCGGCCACGGCCTTCATCCCGATCTCGCCCTCGCCGCCGGCCTCGCATTCGATCAGGCGTGCCAGCAGCTCTCTGTCTGAATAAGCCATTTCGCTCACGCTCCTGACGTTACAATGTATGCCGGGGAGGAGCAACGCGTGAAAGCGCCCGGGAAGCGGAGCTTCCCGGGCGCTTTATATACGTATGTAGGAGATCAGAACCGGCGGCGGCCCCGGTAATTCTTCTGGGAGCGGGTGGGAGTGCCGTGACGGGAATGCCTGCGCCGGCCGTAGTGCCGGGTAAAGAGCAGCACCGCCGCGATGAGCAGCACGAGACAGACGAGCTTCACTGCCGGGCGGGAGAAAAAGCTCACCACATGATAGTGCAGCGTCAGAATCCAGGAGGCGGAGACGTCGTTCATGGCCAGCAGCGGCACCGTGGCATACACGGTATCGCCGTGGCGGAGGGTCATGGTACCCAGCTCGTCTCCCGCCTGAATGGGAGCGTTGAACACCTCCTGGTAGAGCGAAATGTCGCGGGTGAGCTTCTCCGGCTCCAGGTCGTTGGGCAGCAGGCGCTGCACGTCCTCCGCCGGGTGGACCACCACATAGTTGGCCTCCCGGGAGAGGGCCACCCGGGCCTCTGTCACCGTCTCGGTGGAGGTGACAAGGGTCTGGCGGGTGAAGTTGTCAAAGCCCCAGTCGAACATCCTGGCCATCTCCAGGAAGCTGCCCACCTTTTCCACCTGGCGGTTGTTCTCATAATAGCTCTGCTTTCCCGCGCCGAGGATGACGCCGAACAGGCTGCGGCCGGTGCGGGTGGCGGTGGAGATGAGGCAGTGGCCCGCCTCGGAGGTGTTGCCGGTCTTGACGCCGTGGGCCCCGCTGTAGAGGTAGCCCAGGGCCCGCCAGTTGGAGATGAGGTAGTTGGTGCTGTGGAGCGTCCGGGCATCGTGCAGGTTGGTCTCGGGGACCTCCCAGGACTTGGAGTCGCAGATCTCCAGGAAGTGCGGGTGCGCCAGCGCCGCCTGGGTGATGCGGTACAGGTCCCAGGCGGTGGTGTAATGGTCGCCGTCGTGCAGGCCCGTGGGGTTGACGAAATGGGTGTTCTCACAGCCCAGCTCCGCCGCCCGGGCGTTCATCCGGGAGACAAAGTCCGCGATGGTGCCGCCCACGGCGCAGGCCAGAATGGAGGCGGCCTCGTTGGCGGAGTTGATGAGCATACAGGCCAGCAGGTCGTCCACCGTCAGCACCTCGCCCGCCTCAATGTTGGCGGTGCTGCCGTCGCTGGAAAGACCCACGAAGGCGGCGGCGGGAGCGGTGATCTCCTGCTGCAGGGAAAGCTGCCCGGCGTCGATGGCCTCGAACACCAGCAGCGCCGTCATCACCTTGGTCAGAGAGGCGGGATAGAGCTTTTCCTCAGCGTTCTTCTCATAGAGGACCTCGCCCGTCTCTCCGTCCAGCAGCAGCGCGGCCTTGGCCTCCACCGTCAGAGAGGGCGCGGCGGCGAGAGCCGGCGCGGAAAACAGCCCGGTCAGCAGAAGACAGATCAGAAAAAGGGAAAGGAGCCGGACTTTTTTCATAGGCAAACCTCACAATGTATGCTATAATGAATCAAATGGGAAGGCGCGGCCCCGGACCGGGGCGGCGCGCGTACGATATAATTCAGTATACCAAAACATGGCCGGGGCTGCAACCGGAAAAGACAGGCTTTTGCAAACAGTTGACGAAAAAAGGGGGAGGAGCGCATGGAGCGGCTGAGACGGCTCAGCAAAGGTGAAAAATGGCTGGTGGCCCTGACGCTGCTCTTTGTCCTCGCTATGCTGGGCCTTTATGCCCATGCGGCCCTGCAGGGCGTAAGCGGCACGTATACGGTGCGCACCTCCGCCGCCGGCTCACAGGAGACGGCGGAAACGGAGCCGCAGCCGGTGAACATCAACACCGCCACGGCGGCGGAGCTGATGACGCTTCCCGGCGTGGGAGAGGTGCTGGCCCAGCGCATCATAGAGTACCGGGAGGCCAATGGCCCCTTCGCTTCGGCGGAGGAACTGCTGAACGTTAACGGCATCGGGGAGGGCAAGCTCGAGGCCATGCGGGAACTGATCATCACGGAGGAGGCGGAGGAATGAAGATACTGGTGGTGGACGACGAAAAGCTGCTGGTCAAGGGCATACGCTTCAACCTGGAGAACGAGGGCTATCAGGTGGAGACGGCCTATGACGGCAAAACGGCGGTGGAAATGGCCCGCAGCGGCGCCTACGACCTGATCCTGCTGGACGTGATGATGCCGGAGATGGACGGGCTGGAGACCTGTATGCACATCCGGGAATTTTCGGACGTGCCGGTGATCATGCTCACCGCCCGCAGCGAGGACACGGACAAGCTGCTGGGCTTTGAATACGGGGCGGACGACTATGTGACCAAGCCCTTCAATATTCTGGAGCTGAAGGCCCGGGTGCGGGCGCTGCTGCGGCGCAGCAGCGCTTCGGCCGCGAAGAAGAGCAGCCTCCTGACCTTCGGGGACCTGTCGCTGGACACCGAGCAGCGTCTGGCGCTGAAGGACGGCAAGGCGGTGGAACTGACTGCCAAGGAGTACGACCTGATGGAGCTGTTCATGAAAAATCCCCGGCGGGTCTACAGCCGGGAGAACCTGATGAACACCGTCTGGGGCTACGCCTACGCGGGAGATTACCGCACGGTGGACGTGCATATCCGCCGCCTGCGGGAGAAGCTGGAGAAAAACCCGGCGGAGCCGGAGCATATCATGACCAAGTGGGGTGTGGGCTATTATTTCAAGGGTTAAAGCCAGTCTGCAATTCAAGATAGGCCTGAGCTATATCCTGGTCATCGTGGCGGTGCTGGTGCTGCTGAATACCTATCCCGTCGTGGTGAGCGAGGATCTGGTGTTCCAGTCCAAGGCCGGGACGCTGCAAAGCAGCGTGTCCGTCATGACCTCCTCGCTGTCGGCGCTGGAGCGTCTGACGGAGGAGAACGTGGCGCAGGTGATGGCGGCGGCGGAGGACGCGGGACTGACCCGCATCCTCGTGACGGACGCCGCGGGCCGCGTGCTGTACGACACCCGGGAGATCGGCGGTGCCGTGGGCTCCTATGCGCTTTTGTCGGAGGTGGTGCAGGCCCTGCGGGGAAACGACGTGGTCTATTCCGCCTATGAAAACGGCGCATTGCGCTCCCGGGCGGCGTCGCCGGTGCTGCACCAGAACCAGATCATCGGCGCGGTGTTCGCCTATGAGTACGACGCGGAGCAGGCGGCGCTGCTGAAGGGCTTTCAGATGAACCTCTGGCGTATGTCCATCGGCGTGGCCGCCATCGTGCTGCTGGTGAGCGTGCTGCTGTCAAAGGCCCTCACCGGCCGCATCAGCGAGCTGCTGGAGGCCATCCGCAGCGTCCGGGAGGGCGCGTACAGCCACCGGGCGGAGGTAGGCGGAGGCGACGAGATCGCCCAGATCGCGGCGGAGTTCAACAGCATGACCGACCAGCTGCAGCAGACCGAGGCGGCCCGCCGCCGCTTCGTCTCCGACGCGTCCCATGAGCTGAAAACGCCGCTGGCAGCCATCCGGCTGCTGACAGATTCCATTTTGCAGACGGAGAACATGGACGCGGAAACGACACGGGAATTCATCTCCGACATCGGCGTGGAGGCGGAGCGGCTCAGTCGCGTCACGGAGGACCTGCTGCGCCTGACCCGGCTCGACAACGACGTGCTGGCGGCGGCGGTGGAGGTGGAGCTGGCGCCCATGCTGCAGCGCGTGGTGCGCATGATGGACTTCCTCGCGGAGGAAAAGCAGATCGATCTGAGCTATGAGGCCGAGGAGGGCTGCACGGTGCTGGCGGCGGCGGACGAGATCCATCAGATCATCTATAACCTGGTGGACAACGCCATCAAATACAGCCGCAGCGGCGGCTTCGTGCAGATCAGCCTCCGCCGGGAGGGGGAGATGGCGGTTCTCTCCGTGGCGGACAACGGCATCGGCATCCCGGAGGAGGAGCTGGAGCACGTTTTTGAGCGCTTTTATCGGGTGGACAAGGCCCGCAGCCGCAGCGCCGGCGGGACGGGCCTGGGCCTCGCCATTGTCAGCGATCTGGTGCGCAAGCGCGGCGGCACGGTGACGGCCGCCTGCCGGGAGGGCGGAGGCAGCGTGTTCACGGTGCGCCTGCCGCTGGCGAAAGGGGGCGGCGCGGCATGAAGTGGAATCGGCTGGCGCTGCTGTGCCTGCTGCTGGGCGCGCTGATGGCAGGAGCCTGTGCGGGCCGGGAGACGGCGGAGCAGGGGGCGTACGCGCTGTACTATCTCGTGGCCGACCCCGGAGCGCTGGGCGGCGACGCCGTGCGGGCGGAATACTGCGACCTGACGCTGCCGGAGGAGCCGGAGAAGGCCGCGCGGCTGCTGCTGGAGCGCTACTGGGCAGGCCCCCAGCGGGAGGAGCTGGCAAGCCCCCTGCCGGAGGGGGCGCAGCTGCTGGAGGTGGAGCTCAGCGGCGGAAAGCTGCGGCTGGACGTCTCCGCATCCTATGGGATGCTCTCCGGCGTGGAGCTGACGCTGGCGGACAGCTGCCTGACGCTGACCATGACCCAGCTGCCCGGGATTTACTCCGTCACGGTGACGGTGAACGGCGAGCCGCTGGAGTACCGCGCCGTGCAGGAGCTGCAGGCCCGGGATGTGCTGCTGAGCACGGCGGAGGATCTGGTGGCCACGCTGGAGGCGCGGCTCTGGTTTATCGACGATGAAACGGGCGAGCTGGTGGAGGAGCGCCGGAAGATCCCGGTCTACGAGGGCGGCACCCGGGCGGAAAGCGTGCTGGAGGCGCTGCTGGACGGCCCGGAGAGCGATGCGCTCCGCTCCGCTTTCCCGGAGGAGTATGACTTCCTCTCCGTGCAGGTGGAGGAGGATATCTGCTATGTGAATCTTTCCTCCCAGTCCCTGGCGCTGTTGGAGGGCGGCGAGGTCACGGCGCTGGAGGCCGCGGCAAGGTCTCTCTGCTCCCTGCCCATGGTCTCCTCCGTCCGCTATCTGGTGGACGGCGAGATGGCGGAGCGGTACGGCGCGGCCCGCGTGGACGAGCCGTATCTTTCCCAGTCCTGAACCCGTATAAATGAGGCCGGCAGGTTACACCTGCCGGCCTTGATTTATCGTTGCGCCGCTCACCGCAGCAAAAGCCATAGCCCCAGCGCCAGCTGCAGCAGGAAAAGCAGGGGCACGCCGCAGCGGAAATACCAGTGCCGCGTCTTGTGATGGAACACCCGCATACCCAGCAGCGCTCCCAGGCTCCCGCCCAGCAGGGGCAGCAGCAGGAGCGTCCGTTCCCGGATGCGCCACTTTTCCCTCCGCGCCCTGCGCTTGTCTATCCCGTACAGCAGAAAGGTCAGGAGATTGATGAGCAGGAGGTACAGCAGCGCCGCACCTGCCGCACCATTACCCGGCGCGGCGAGAAACAGCGCGGTGGGGCCGTCCGCCCCGCCGATGATGCCCAGGGAAAGTGTGGAAAGAAACGGCATGAGCTCCTCCCAAAAAGGACAATATATAGGGTGGAATATCTAATAAACTGTCAGTTTTTCAGCTCGCACAGGGCGCAGGCCGTCCGGGCGGCCAGCCGGGCGTTGTTGTACACCAGCTGGATGTTGCTGGCGAGACTGTCGCCGCCGGTGATGTCCTTGATCTTCGCGAGGAGGAAGGGCGTGGTCTCCTTGCCGTGGATGCCCAGACGGTGGGACTCCGCCACCGCCTCGTCGATGGCCTTGTTGATGAGCTCGTGATCCATGGAGTACTCCTCGGGGATGGGGTTCGTCACCAGCATACCGCCCCGGAGGCCCAGCGTCTGCTTCACATGGAAGGTGCGGGCCAGCTCCTCGGGGGTGTCGAGCCGGTAATCCACCGGGAAACCGGAGCGGCGCGTATAGAAAGCGGGCAGCTCCTCCGTGCCGTAGCCGATGACGGGCACGCCGTGGGTCTCCAGATACTCCAGCGTCAGCCCCAGATCCAGAATGGACTTGGCGCCCGCGCAGATCACCATAACAGGGGTCTGGGCCAGCTCCTCCAGGTCGGCGGAGATGTCCATGGTGGTCTCCGCGCCCCGGTGGACGCCGCCGATGCCGCCGGTGGCGAAGATTTTGATGCCCGCCATGTGGGCGATGATCATGGTGGTGGTGACGGTGGTGGCGCCGTCCATGCCTTTCGCCACCAGCACCGGCAGATCCCGGCGGGAGGCCTTGGTCACCGCCGTGCCGGTGCGGCCGAGATAGTCGATCTCCGCCTCCGTCAGGCCGGCCTTCAGCCGTCCGCCCAGAATGGCAATGGTGGCGGGCACGGCGCCGTTTTCGCGGATGATCTGCTCCACCCGCAGCGCGGTCTCCACGTTCTGGGGATAGGGCATACCGTGGGAGATGATGGTGCTTTCGAGGGCCACCACGGGCCTGCCCGCGGCGACTGCCTCGCGCACTTCTTCGGTCATATCGAGATAGGGATTCAGCTGCATAGTCATATATCATTTACCTCCTGCAGGTTGGATGCTCTCCCAGCACATGGCGGGAGAGATGGTCTCATAGGAACGGGCGGCGATGGCGGCGGCCCGCAGGGCTGTGGCGGCGGTCTCTGACAGAGAGAGGCCCCGCACGCTGGACGCGGCGATGGCGGCGGTCATGGCGTCTCCGCAGCCGGTGGCGTTCACCATGCCGTCGGTCTTTTCGGGGCGAAGGCGGACGGCCTCGCCGGAAGCGTCCGCGAAGTAGCACCCTGCGGCGGAAAGGGAGAGACAGACCCGCCGCAGGCCGGTTCCCAGCAGCGCCTTGGCTGCTTTCGGCAGGTCCTCCTCGCCGCGGATGGCCACGCCGCTGAGCAGCTCCGCCTCCATGCGGTTGGGCTTGACGCACCAGAGCCGTCCGAGGGCCCGGCGCAGCCGCTCCGCCTTCACGGTGGAGACGGGGTCCGCCAGAATGGGGACGGTGCAGCGCTCCGCGAGATACAGGATGCTCTCCTCCGGCAGGTTCGCGTCCACCACGCAGAGGGCGGCGCTGTTAATAAGCGCGAGACGGCTTTCGAGGAATTCCGGCGTCATGCGCCGGTAGATCTCCATGTCGCTCACCGCGAGAGCCATGTCTCCGTCTGGCTGGGCCAGATAGAGGTAGGACGAGGTGCTTTCCCCGGGCAGCACGGCGCTGCCGGAGAGGTCCATGCCGATGCCCTCCGCGTGCTCGCGGATGGTATCGCCGAAGCGGTCGTCCCCGAACACGGTGACGAGGGAGACGTCCATGCCCATCAGACGCAGGTTGTGGGCGATGTTCCGCCCCACGCCGCCAAGAGAAGTGCGGACGCGCCCGGGGTTCGAGTCTCCCGAAATGAGGGGCGCGTGGGAGATGGCGCCGATGTCGTAATTGACGCCGCCCACTACGGCAATGTGGCGCATAGGCCCCGCCTCCTTTCCCGGTCAGTGTGTGCCGCGTTTCTGCTTTTTATCATAATATCCCCAGGGAGAAAAGTCAACGCGAAGAATCCCTTGCCAAACAGAGGAAAAGTCTATATAATATATCTGTTTAGGAAATATCCCGAAAAGGAGAGAAACTATATGGAAAGAACCAGGATCGCGGCGATCTACGCCGACAGCGAGACCCTTGGCGGCAGGACGGTGACCGTCTGCGGCTGGGCCAGGACCATCCGTGATATGAAGACCTTCGGCTTTGTGGAGCTGAACGACGGTTCCTGCTTTAGGAACCTGCAGGTGGTCATGGATGCGAACGTCCTTGCCAACTATAAGGAGATCGCGTCGCAGAACGTGGGCGCGGCCCTCATCGTCACCGGCACCGTGGTGCTGACGCCGGAGGCAAAGCAGCCGCTGGAGGTCAAGGCGGAGCGCATCGAGGTGGAGGGTACCTCCACGCCGGACTATCCCCTGCAAAAGAAGCGCCACAGCGTGGAATTCCTCCGCACCATCCAGCACCTCCGTCCCCGGACGAACCTGTTCAGCGCCACATTCCGCGTCCGCAGCGTGGCGGCCTACGCGGTGCATGAGTTCTTCCAGGAGCGCGGCTTCGTCTACGTCCATACGCCCATCATTACCGCCAGCGACTGCGAGGGCGCGGGCGAGATGTTCCGCGTGACCACGCTGGATATGGAGAACCCGCCCCGCACGGCGGAGGGCAAGGTGGATTTCAGCCAGGACTTCTTCGGCAGGAGCGCCAACCTGACCGTCTCCGGCCAGCTGAACGCGGAGAACTTCGCCATGGCCTTCGGCGACGTGTACACCTTCGGCCCCACTTTCCGGGCGGAGAACTCCAACACCCAGCGCCACGCCGCTGAGTTCTGGATGATCGAGCCGGAGATGGCGTTCACTGACCTCGCGGGAGACATGGACGTGGCGGAGGCCATGATCAAGCACATCATCCGCCGGGTCATGGAGCGCTGCCCCGACGAGATGGCGTTTTTCAACAGCTTTGTGGACAAGGGCCTGGTGGAGCGCCTGACCCATGTCATGAACAGCGATTTCGGCCGCGTCAGCTACACCGAGGCGGTGGAGATTTTGAAGCAGCACAACGACCAGTTCGACTACAAGGTGGACTGGGGCACCGACCTGCAGACCGAGCATGAGCGCTTCCTCACCGAGCAGGTGTACAAGCGCCCGGTGTTCGTGACGGACTATCCCAAGGAGATCAAGGCCTTCTATATGCGCCTGAACGACGACGGTAAGACCGTCGCCGCGGCGGACTGCCTGGTGCCCGGCATCGGCGAGATCATCGGCGGTTCCCAGCGCGAGGAGCGGCTGGAGCTGCTGGAGCAGCGCATCCGGGAGCTGGGCATGAAGCCGGAGGATTACTGGTGGTATCTGGACCTCCGCCGCTACGGCAGCTGCAAGCACGCGGGCTTCGGCCTGGGCTTTGAGCGCATGGTGATGTATCTCACGGGCGTGAACAACATCCGCGACGTGGAGCTGCACCCGAGAACGGTGGGCAACGCGGATTTCTAAAACAGCTCGCAAAACGCAGGCGTTTTGCGAAGATGAGCAGGAAATCCGGAACTCGATTTTCACAAGTGAAAAAAGTCGTTCCGGATTTCCTGTAAAGAGTTTTTTCCAACGTACACGCCGCCGGAAAAAACGGATTTCAGTAGCGGCGGCGTATGCCGCCGGGAAAAACATACCCATTTCCGGGGCGTATGCCCCGGGGAATGAGGGGTTTGTCAGGATCAGATCTGTTTGAGCGAAGGAGGGAACAGCGGTATGGAACCCAACGAAAAGCCTCCGGTCAGCGGCGGCGAGCCGCGCCGGAGCGGTACATACGGCACGGGCGGCGCTTACGGCAGCGGCCGGGGCGGCAATTCCGGCCCGGGGATCGACTGGGGCCTTCTCACCAGCTGGCCCTTTATCGTGGCCGCGTTCGCGTTCGGCCTCTGGCCCGTGGGACTGCTGCTGATCTTGAAGGGCGCGTCTCTCAGCGAGGAGGAAAAGCGCCGCAAGAAGGCTCCGCAGCCCTCCCGCCCCCATCCCGCGGACAGCGTCAGGGAGACGGTCACCACTGCCCGCGGCACGGTCAAGAGCCAGACCAAGCAGAAGAAAAAGACCGGCTCGTGGCTGGCTTTCATCATTATGGGCGCCATTCTCGCTATCAGCGGCCTCGGCGCCGTGTATGAGACCATCGACATGATCGCTTTTCTGGGGTCTGTTTCCGGCTATCTGGGCGAGCTGTGGACGAACCTGACGGTGCTTGCCGCAGGCGGCGCCATGCTGGGCTTCGGCATCGGAAAACGGCGGCAGCAGCGGCGCTTTCCGCTGTACCTCTCCGTCATAGCCGGCCGCCGGGCCGTCTCTATTCAGGAGATCGCCTCCGCTATGGGCCTTTCCCAGCGCAAAGTGGTCAAGGACCTGCAGAAAATGGTGGAGATGGGCTGGCTCCCCGCGGGAGCGTATCTGGACATGGGCCGTGGCTACTACTTTGCCGACGCTTCCGCCGTGCCGGAGGAAAAGCCGAAGGAGGAGCCGAAAAAAGAGCCTGAGAAGCCAGTGGAGGGCTATGACGCCATCCTGCGGAACATCCGGGAGCTGAACGACCGCATCGCGGACGAGACGCTGTCCCGCCAGATCGACAAGATCGAGGACATTTCCCGGAAGATCTTCCGTGAGGTGGAGCGCTGCCCGGAGAAGAAGGGCCAGATCAGCACGCTGCTGAATTACTATCTTCCCACTACCCAGAAGTTGCTGGATTCCTACGCCACCTTTGAGGCCGCCGGCGTGGAGGGGGAGAATATGTCCCAGGCCAAGGCCCGCATCGAGGCCACCATGGACCGCATCGTCCGGGGCTTTGAAAAGCAGCTGGACCAGCTCTATTCCTCCGACGCCATGGATGTGGAGTCCGACATCCGGGTGATGGAGAGTATGCTGAACCGGGACGAGGCCAGCACGGAAAAGGACTTCGGACTGAAGCTGTAACGAAAACGGTGCGCGCCCCTGCCGGGTATCCCGGCAGGGCGCGTTTTTGTTCGCTGCAAAAGGCCGCGGCGTAAAGCAGCAAAGGGCGCAGGCTATGACCGGAGCTGCACCCGGGGATAGGACATCTCCACACCGTGCTTACGGTAGTATTCGAGAATGCGGCCGTTCATTTCGTCCCGCGTAGCCACGCAGGCGTCGGAGCGGACCCAGAGCCGGGCGGTGTACTCCACGTTGCTCTCCCCAAAGCCGGAGACCACCACCTCCGCCGGCGGCTCCGCCAGCACCTGGGGCAGGGAAGCGGCGCATTCCAGAATGGCGGCGCGCACCGTCTCCGTGGGCGCGTCGTAGGACGCGCAGAGGACCACGTCCACCCGGCGGGTGCTTTCGCCGGAGTAGTTCACGATGGTGGAGGACAGCACGTCGCTGTTGGGGATATAGATGAGCTTGTTGTCCACAGTGTCCAGCTGGGTCTGGAACAGGGCCACCTGCTTCACCGTACCGCTGACGCCCTTCAGCTCAATGAAGTCTCCCACGCCGAAAGGCTGGGTGGTCAGCAGCACCACGCCGCTGATGAGGTTTCCCAGCAGGCTCTGCACCGAGAGCGACAGCGCCAGGCCCAGCAGGCTGAATACGGCCAGAAGGCTCGTCACCGGGATGCCGAGGGAGTCCGCCACGATGAGGACGAGGATGAAATCCAGGGCAAAGCGCAAAGCCTGCTCCATAAAATGCTGCAGGTTCTTGGAGAGGTGGCTGCGGGACATGGCGCCGTGGAAAAAGCGGCGCAGAAGGCGCACGATGAGATAGCCGATGAGCAGCAGCAGCGCCGAGGCGAGCAGGTCTCCCAGCGCCAGCTTGTCAAAGACCGCTTTCAGCGTCTTGAAAAAATCGCTGCCGGAGGCGGCCATATCGGAAACAGAGGAAGCCATACCGGGTAAACTCCTTTCAGGTGGAAGTGTGGGCGCAGCGTGTGAAGCACGCGGGATTTCAAATCAAGTATTCTATTTGAAATCAGTATAAGACTGCAAAACGGCCTCCGCCTGACGCATACCGTCCGCCGCGGCGGAGAGGATGCCCCCGGCGTAGCCCGCGCCCTCGCCGCAGGGATAGAGACCGGGGAGGGCGGACTCGCCCTCGCCGCCGCGCAGGATGCGCACCGGGGAGGAACTGCGGCTCTCCACCGCCGTCAGCACCGCGTCCTCCGCCGCGAAGCCGGGGAGCTTCGCTTCCAGCAGGGGCAGGGCCTGACGCAGGCTCTCCGTGACGAAGTCCGGCAGGCAGGCGCTCAAGTCCGTCCACGTCACATGGGGCAGGTAGCTGGGGAGGACGCGCCCCGGACCGGTGGAGGGAACGCCCCGGAGGAAATCTCCCACCCGCTGGGCGGGAGCGGCATAGCCGCCGCCTCCGGCGAGATAGGCGGCGCTTTCGAGCCGCCGCTGGAAGTCAACGCCCGCCAGCGGCCCCTCGCCGCCGAAGTCGGCGGGCGTGACGCTGACCAGCAGGCCGCCGTTGATATTCTCTCCGTCCCGGGCAAACTCACTCATGCCGTTTGTGACCACCCGGTTTTCCTCGCTGGCGGCGGCCACCACCTGCCCGCCCGGGCAGACGCAGAAGGAGAACACGCCCCGGCCGTTCGGCAGGTGGCAGGCCAGCTTGTAGCTGCTGGCGGGCAGGGCGGGATGCCCGGCGTATTCCTTGTACTGGGCCGCGTCCATGTCCTTCTGCCGGTGTTCGATGCGCACGCCCACGGCGAAGGGCTTGGGCTCCAGAGGCACGCGGCGGCGCAGCAGCATCTCAAAGGTGTCCCGGGCGCTGTGCCCCGGGGCCAGAAGCAGTCTTTCGCAGGGGAGACGGTACGTCCCCTCCGGGCCGTCCACTGTGACGGCGGCGAGCCGCCCGTCCGCCAGCTCCAGATCCGCCAGCCGGTGGCCGAAGCGCAGGTCCGCCCCGCAGGCGAGGAGCCGCTTTCTCAGGTTCACCAGCACGGTGTGGAGCCTGTCCGTCCCCACATGGGGCTTGGCGTCGTACAGGATCTCCTCCGGCGCGCCGAATTCCACCAGCCGGTGGAGGATATAGCGGTGGCGGGGGTCCTTGGTGCCGGTGTTGAGCTTTCCGTCGGAGAAGGCCCCGGCGCCGCCCTCGCCGAACTGCACGTTGGAGGCGGTGTCCAGCACGCCGGTGCGCCAGAAGCGCTCCACGTCCTGCTGCCGCTGCTCCACCATCCGGCCCCGCTCCAGCAAAATGGGCTTTGCCCCGGCCTCCGCCAGCAGCAGCGCGGCGAACAGGCCCGCAGGCCCCGCGCCCACCACCACGGGCGGCACCGGCGGCGCGGCTATGGCGGCGGGCGGCGCGTAATGCAGCTTCTCCGCCCGGGAGACCTGATGCGAGCGGCAGCGGCGCAGCACCTTTTCCTCGTTTTTCACGCTCACGAGGACGGAGCAGATGAAGCACACGCCCTCCCGCGCGTCGATGGAGCGGCGGATAAGGCGCAAAGAGAGGATCTCCTTTTCCGGCAGCTGCAATACCTTGGCCGCCCGCCGCTTCAGGGCGGAAAGCTCCTCCCCCGGCAGCAGGCGGAGCTGGTCGACCCTGAGCATGGCCCAACCCCTCCTTTCACAAAAAATTCATAGAATCCTAAAGCTTTGCTTAAGATTATTATACTATACTGTTCCCAGAACAACAAGGAAAACCTGCCGCTGCCGCGGCGGGCAGGATAAGGAGGAACCTTTATGTACGAAGAGCAGAATAACGGCTATCATACCGACAACGGCGACGGCACCTACCATTACGTCTATCCCCGCAGTACCCCGGAGCCGGGCGGGCCGGAGCTGCTGCGACCGGTGAAGAAGCGTTCGAGCCTTCCCTGGGGCAAGCTCATCGCCCTGGTGCTGGTCTGCACGATCCTCGGCGGCTGCGCGGGCGCGGGCATCGTCGCCGCCGTCACCCGGGGCGGACAGGACAGCACGTCCATCGCCGTCAGTGACCGGACGGTGAAGGACGTGGAGCTGGTGAAGGTGGACGGCAAGACCGAGATGACCATGGAGGAGGTCTACGCCGCCAACGTCAACGCGGTGGTCTCCATCAACGTCTCCGGCATTTCCACCAACATCTTTGGCTACGCCACGGAGACCGCCTCCGCCGGCAGCGGCTTTATCGTGACCGAGGACGGCTATATCGTCACCAACTACCATGTGGTGGAGAACGCCCGCAGCGTGAAGGTGACGCTGTACAGCGGCGAGAGCTATGACGCGGAGGTCATCGGCGGCGACGAGGACTACGATATCGCCGTGCTGAAGATCAACGCCGTGGGTCTGCAGGCCGTGACCCTGGGCGACAGCGACAAGGTGAACGTGGGCGCAGCGGTGGCCGCCATCGGCAACCCTCTGGGCGAGCTGACCTTCTCCATGAGCCAGGGCGTGGTCTCCTGCGTGAACCGCGCCATCAACGTGGACGGCACGCCGTTCAACATGATCCAGATCGACGCCTCCATCAACCCCGGCAACTCCGGCGGCCCGCTGGTGAACACCTACGGCGAGGTCATCGGCATCGTCTCGGCCAAGTATTCCCAGTACGCATCCACCACGGTGGAGGGTCTTGGCTTCGCCATTCCCATCAATGACGTCATCGCCATGGTGCAGGATATCATGGAGAACGGCTATGTGACGGATAAGGCCTACATGGGCATCACGCCCTACACCGTCAACACCTCCCAGGCGCAGATGTACAGCAATCTCCTGACCGAGGGCGTGTATGTGGCCGCCGTGGAGAGCGGCAGCGCCGCGGAGAAGGCGGGCATCCGGGAGGGCGACATCATCGTGAAGCTGGGCGAAAAGACCATCACCTCCGTCTCCGACCTGTCGGCGGCGAAGAAGGGCTACCGCGCCGGCGACACCGCCTCCATCACGGTCTATCGAAACGGCGAGGAAGTGACCCTCTCCATCACCTTCGACGTGCAGCCCGAGACGGTGGAGCAGAACAGCGCCGAGACCGGCGACAACAGCAGCCAGAGCCCCTGGGGAAACATTTACGATTACTACCGGAACTATTTCTACGGCAACTGATACTGTTTTCCAATAAAAAGCAGACGCTTTTTATTGGAAAGGCGCCGCTGAAAGTGTCGCCCATCTGCGCTAAGAGCGCAGATGTCGTCTACTGTGTATGGATATCCGTAAGGCGGCAAAGCCGCCAACGGCTATCGCATCATGCAGACTCCGACGCGCTGACGCGCTATGAAAAGTAGACTTTGTCTACTTTTCATGGGAGTCTAGTATAACCCCGGCGGCCCATACGCTGCCGTTTCTCATGTAACGCACTCCTGCAAAAAGCCGTCTCCCGTGTGGGAGGCGGCTTTTTGCAGCGTTTCTGCGGCGTAAAGGGGTCCGCTTCTGCCATACCATAGCAAAGCCCCCATAAGAAACGGCGTTTCACCGTCTCTTATGGGGGCAGCGTATCGGTTTTACTGCTGCTTATTGGCGTTTAGCCGCATCGCAGCCTTTCCTGTCCGGCTGCTTTAAGCGATATAGCTCTTATGGAAGCCGGTGAGGATCTTCGCGGCGGCGCCGCGGGTGGCGGAGCCGGTGGGATTCAGGTTGCCGGCGGCATTGCCGCCCACAAAGCCGTGCGCCACAGCCCAGCTCACAGAGTCGGTCATCAGGGGGGACACCTGGCTGCCGTCCTTGAACTGCGCCAGATTGTCGCTGCCGCTGACGCTGACGTCAAGGCCCAGGCTGCCCGCATAGCGGTACAGAATGGTCATCATGGCCTGACGGGTCACGGGGGTGTTGGGCCGGAAGGTGCCGTCCTCATAGCCGCCCACGATGTTGTTGGCCACCGCCCACTTCACGGCGTTGGCAAACTCGGTGCCGAGCTTCGTCGTGTCGCTGAAGGAGAGGGTGGTGCTGTTGTGGGTGCTGGGAGAGCCGGCCATACGGTACAGGGTGACCACCAGCTGCACACGGGTGAAGGAGCTGGCCGCGTCGAAGCGGGTGGCGCTCTTGCCGTTCATGATGCCGTTTTCATAAACATACTCGACATAGCTGCGGAAAACGTGGTCCTTGCCGATATCGGTGAAGAAGCCGTCCTCAGAGCGAATGGTAAAGGTCGTCCGGCCTCTGGAGATACCGATCCACAGCTCCTCGTCCGCGCTGGTGGGCTGATACAGCTGCCAGCCGGACGGATCGTCCGCATAGTCGGGGTCGGCCACGGTCTCGGCCTTCACGGAATAGGTGCCGGGCTGGGAGGGCGCACTGGACAGTGCCTTGCCGTTGGCGTCATAATAGGTCAGCTTCAGCTTAACGCCGAAGATCTCCTCCGCGCCTTTGTAGACGTGGAAGTAGGGGGCCAGATCCACAGGCTGGCCGTTGGCCACGAAGGTCTCGTTATAGGCCTGGCTGACGATCACGGGGGCGAAAGCATTCTCATACGTGCAGGACATGGACTTCAGCACATCCAGCCGCTGCGCAGCCTTGGCCTCCTCGGTCTCGGCGCGGTAGCCGGGACCGTCCCACGCCAGATAGTTCAGGACTTCCGCCGCGGCGTATTCCGTCCAATCCTCGTCATTGGGGGTGACATAGATCGTCTGGTAATAGTGGTATGTAGCATCCTGGGAATAGGGCGCATAGACCGAGCAGTCCGTGACGTTCTCATCGTTCACAATGATAACGCTGACCGCGCCCTCAGTGGTGCTCACGTAGCTGTAGCACATATTTGCCGCGAGGTTGGTCGCAGAATGGCAGTTGTCATAAGTCGCCGGGACAGCGCCGGTCTTCGGGTCATAGGTCAGACCGAAGAAGGTATCCTTCTTGCTGCTGGCCGTTCCGACGCCGCTGTCATTGGAGACGGTGTTGACGGACATGAAGTTGAAGTACAGCTGCAGCTCCTTGAAGGGTTCCTGGGCCCGGATGCCATTGGTAAGCTCCGCCGCCAGGGCGTCGAACTTATCCTGCTCCTCCGCGGAAAAGCCCTCGCCGTAGATCATCACGGTCTTGTTGTTGCCGTAGGAATATGCGCCGTAGTAGTTGTCGTCGTTGTTGTCGATGATCTTGGTGCTGCGCAGAGAGATGGCATAGCTTGCGGACTTGCTGGCATAGAAGGTCCAGTCATTGCCCTTAACAGACGCAATAGACACGGTCACCTCATAGTCGCCCGCCATAGAGGGAGCGGCTACATTCTCCTTAAGAAGCTTGTTCGTGTTCCCATCATAGAGGTCGTAAAGACCGGAGCCGTCGCAGCGGTCGCCGTAGTAATACGAAGCGCTGGGGTCGCTGTAGGGCGTGACATAGTAATCAACGCTGACAAAGTGCTCGCCGGACTCATACAGCTTCTTGTACTCATCCTTCAGCGGCTTTACAGTATACTGCACATTGGCGGGCTTGCCGTCGTACACCTTGGAACTGACGTTCAGGGAGATCTGATAAGTGCTGGACTGAATGGAATAGAGATAGGAGTCGGTGTAGTCACGTTCCTCGTACGTCACACCATCGATGGTGCAGCCATACAGGTAGGCGCAGACATAGTACTCGCCCGCGCCTGTAGGCGCAGCTTTCTGCCAGCTGCCATTGTAGTAATAAACCACATACAGATAATTGCCCAGCTTGTCGCCGGTGATCTCATTCTCACCCCTGCGCACGATGAAATACTGCTTCATGTCGGAGGTGCTTCCCTCGAGGAACTCATCCGCATAGGGCTGGAAGAACACCTTGGTCACGTTGGAGTGCTGGCAGATCGCCTTCCGGATCTCCTCCTTGCAGACCTCGCAGAACTCATATTGCGCGCCGAGATACTGCATCTTGCAGTTCTGAGAAGGAACATAATAGCCGCTGTTCGCGTTGCCGCCCCAGGCGTAGACGCCGACGCCGTTCGCGCCGACAAAGCGGGACCATCTCACCGATTCGGGATCCGACTGCGTCGTCAGGTTGGCGTACTCGCCCGCATATCCGGCGCTGTAGTACTCGTCGGCCAGGCCCGCGACGGTATGGCCCATCTCATGGAGCATCATCTCATAGGAGCTGGTGTTCAGGGATGCGGTGCAGTACTCGCCGCCGCTGCCGCCATAGACGGTGGAATTGACGAGGTACAGGCAGAAATCGGCCGCGGGCAGATACTGCTTCTGCAGCGCCCGCCCCTTTTCAGCGCCTTCTGCGGTGAGGTCCACCAGACGCTGCATACCCATCGTCCAGAAGCTGGCGCCGAAATAGGTGTCCTTTTTGTCGTTCGCCACTTCACTTACGCTGCCCGCGTTTGCGCCCGTTACGCCGGATTCATTGGACGCGACGCCCAGAGCGTAGATCTTGATCGTATCCGTGAACTCATCATAGGGAGAGCACTGCATGATATATGCAGCGGTCTTTTTCGCTTCTTCATAGAATTTGGTCTGCTCCCCTGCGGTGAAGCCGTCGCCCATGATCAGCAGCACCATAGCGTCCTCGTCGCGCAGGGTTGTGTCGCCGTACACAAGCTTCAGCTCGCCGACCGCTGCATCCGTGCCTGCCGCAAAGGCTGCGGGACATAAGGACAGAACCAGGGCCAGACTCAGGAACAGGGACAGTAACTTCTTCTTCATTGGGTTCTCCTTTCTGCTACAACGTACGAATTAGGAGACGCATTCTCCATTGTTATATTTTATACGATGTATCTCTGAATTGCAAGAATTTTCAGGAACAAATTACGAAAGACATTGCGGAGCTTTTGCCCTTTTTCGTCAAATTGCCGCATGAGCCTTCCAAATGGACAGGCATCCGCCGCAGCAAAGAGCCGCCCCCATGCGGAAGGCGGCTCCTTGCTGTTCCCTTGTCAATCCTCCAGCCGCTCGATCTTGAAGACCACCGGCCGGGTCCCGTCGTTGCAGCAGGCGATCATGACCCTTTCGTCCTTCATCCAGCCGTGCATGACCGAGCCGCCCTGCAGCGCGGCGTACACATAGTGGCTGATGGCGGACCAGGCTTCCGAGCAGAACTGCCCGTCCAGCATGGTCAGGTAGCTTTGCTTGTCCACGATGAATTCCTGCCCCTCGTGAAATACGCCGCATTTGCCCACGTTCGGGTCGGCGCAGTACTCCTTTGCCAGATCGCCGAAAAATTCCCGGCGCAGCACGGTGATCCTGCATCTGTTCTTCCAGGCCATAAGCGCTCCTTTCCCGGCTGCCGCCGGCGTCCGTTTATCCCTGCCCTGATTCTACAATACTCTTACGCCGATTGCAAGCCGCGCCGGCTCTTGCATTTCCGGAGACAGGATGATACAATACTGTGTCGAAAAGATCAGCAAAGGAGATTTGCTTGTATGAAATTAGGTATCGTGGGCCTGCCTAACGTGGGCAAAAGCACTCTTTTCAACGCCATCACCAACGCCGGGGCGGAGAGCGCCAACTATCCTTTCTGCACCATCGAGCCCAACGTGGGCGTGGTGGCGGTGCCGGATGAGCGGCTGGAGAAGCTGGCAGAGATGTACCAGCCGGAGAAGAAGACCCCGGCGGTCATCGAGTTCGTGGACATCGCGGGCCTGGTGAAGGGCGCGAGCCAGGGCGCGGGCCTGGGCAACAAGTTTCTGGAGAATATCCGCCGCACGGACGCCATCGTTCATGTGGTGCGCTGCTTTGACGACGAAAACATCATGCACGTGGTGGCGGACGCCGGCACCAACGTGCCGGTGGACCCGCTGGGGGATATCCAGTGCATCGACCTGGAGCTGATCATGGCGGATCTGGAAATGGTGAACCGCCGCATCGACAGGGCGGCCAAGGCCGCCAAGGGCGATAAGAAGTTCCTCCATGAGGTGGAGGTGTTCAAGGCGCTGGCGGCGCATCTGGACGGTGGCAATTCCGCCCGCAGCTTCTCCTGCGGGGAGGAGGACGCGGCCCTCATCGCCACCAGCGACCTTTTGAGCCTCAAGCCCATCATCTACGCCGCCAATATGGACGAGGAGGGCTTCGCCCATCAGGAGGGCAACGAGTACCTGCGGCAGGTGCGGGAGCTGGCGGAGAAGGAGGGAGCCCAGGTGCTTCCCATCTGCGCCAAGCTGGAGCAGGATATCGCGGAACTGGAGGAGGAAGAACGGGCCATGTTCCTGGAGGAGCTGGGCATCCAGCAGTCCGGCCTCGACCGCCTCATCCAGTGCAGCTATGAGCTGCTGGGCCTGATCTCTTTCCTGACCTACGGCAAGGACGAGTGCCGGGCCTGGACCATCCGCAAGGGCACCAAGGCGCCGCAGGCCGCCGGCAAGATCCACAGCGATATCGAGCGGGGCTTCATCCGGGCGGAGACCATCAATTTCCGGGAGATGATCGCCTGCGGCTCTCTCGCCGCCGCCAAGGAGAAGGGCCTGCTCCGCAGCGAGGGCAAGGACTATGTGGTGCAGGACGGCGATATGATCTACTTCCGCTTCAACGTCTGATAAAAAGCGACCCGGGAGCCAGTCGGCTCCCGGGTTTTTCATGCTTCAAACAGGGCGGGCGTTCGGCGCGGTTCTACCACACGCGCCGCAGCAGGCGCAGCAGCAGAGCGCCTCCGGCGAGAGAGGTGAGGACCACCGCGTCGCCGGCGCTGCGGCGGTGGGGAAAGGAGTCCTCCAGCCAGGCGGCCCGGGACAGGCCGGGGAAAGGCCCCTCGTAGGCCCGGTAGGGGGAGAGCCGTTGGAGCAGCCCCTCCACGGACCAGAAGCGCCGGCCCTCTTCCTCCGTCAGCACGCCGGCCTCCGTCAGCAGGGCCGCCGTGAATTCCACGCAGGTGTAGGAATCGGGCAGGAAGACGCGGCGGCGCAGCGGGACCAGGGCGGCGGAGAAAAGATTGTAGAGGTACCGCTCCGGCTCCCGGCTCATCTCCGCCAGCCGCCCGCGTACGCGCTCATACTGCTCCTCCGTCACCGGGACGGCGCAGATGATGACATGGGCGCAGCGCTGGCAGCTTTGGTAGCGCAGGGGCGATTCCCGCACAAAGCCGCCGCAGAGGGGGACATTTTGGTACCGCCGGGCGAAGGAGTACAGCGGCCCGCCCTCCTCCAGAGCGAGGGCCACATGGTTATAGCTCGAGCGGGTGACAACGCGGATGGCCGCGCCCATGCGGTAAGGCGTGGCGGAAAAGACGACGCGCAGGATGTATTGGGCCATCTGTGGCTCCTTTCCTCCGGATCAGGCCGGCGCGGTTGGCGGCGGGATTCGCCGCCATGTGGACGAGATGGGAGGGCAGCGCTTTTACGCTTCGTGGCCCGCTTCCTCCGGGTGGATCAGCGCCATGAAGCGCCGGGCGGCGGCGCTGGGGGCCACGGACTTCAAAATGCACATATCAAGGCTCCGGGCGGGTATCTCGAAATCCGTCTTCAGGATGCGGATCTCCCCCCGGTTGAGGGCGCTTTGCACATATTCCTTCGTCACGCCCGCCACGCCCAGACCGATGCGGGCCAGAGCCACCAGCAGGTAGCGGGAGCCGAGGTCGATCTCCGGCCGCAGGGTCAGCCCCCGGGAGAGGAAGAACTCCTCCAGCTGCAGACGGGAGTTGGCCTTGCGTTCCAGCAGGATCAGCGGGAAGCGGGACAGCTCCTCCAGCGTGTAGGGGTGGTCGAAGTCGCAGTCATAGTCCGGCGCGGCTACGAACACCGTGTGGGTCTCGAAGCAGGGGGTCAGGGAGAGCGCGCCCACGTCCTCGCCGGGGGCGAGGCTGGCGAAGGCCACGTCCACCTTGCCGCTTTTCAGCTCCTCCAGTATCTTCTGGCTGCGGCCCACCGTGACCTCCAGCCGGATGGAGGGATGCTGCTTGTGAAAGCGCTCCAGATACGGCAGCAGGTACTGGGCGGTGACGGTCTCGCTGGCGCCGATGGTGAGCTTGCCCGCCTCCAGCGTCAGGGACTGGGCCAGCTTGCTCTCGCCGCTTTCCAGCATACTCATGGCGCTGCGGACGTGCTCGTACAGCACCTCACCGTCCGCCGTCAGCGTGACGCCACGGGAGCCGCGGTTGAACAGGCGCACCTGCAGCTCGCTTTCCAGCTGCTTCATGGCCTGAGAGACGGCGGACTGGGAGACATACAGCCGCTTGGCGGCGGCGGAGAAGCTCTCCGCTTCCGCCACCACCTGAAAAATGCGGTACAGCTCCAGTCTCGCGGTCATGGCGCAGCGCTCCTTCCCATAAGCGGGAGCGCTTTCGCGCTCCGTTTCGTTCTCCTTTACTAATACCATGTCCTGGCAAAGCTGTCAACCGCCCCGCACCCCGGCGGAGGGGCGAAAGCCCTTGACGCATGGCGGCGGGACTTTTATAATGTAGGGGAAAAACGCCGTCCGTACGGCGAAGAAACGGAGGAATCCCTCATGCTCCTGCTCAACCGCAAGGAGATCCGACAGGTCTTTTCCATGCAAGACGCCATCGAGGCGAACCGCGAGGCTTACCGCCTGCTGGCGCAGGATCAGTGCCAGGTGCCGCTGCGCACCCAGATCCCCTCTCCCGCCGTGGGCGGCACGTTTCTGTTCATGCCCTCGTTTTCCCAGGAGCTGGGCAGCGCGGGGCTGAAGATCGTGAACATCTTCCCGCGCAACGCAGAAAAGGGCCTGGTCACCTCTCCCGCCTCCGTGCTGCTCATGGACGCGGAGACCGGCCTTGTCACCGCCATGATGGACGGCACCTGTGTCACCCAGATGCGGACCGGCGCGGCTTCTGGTCTGGCTTTTGAGCTGTTCGCCCGGCAGGACGCCGCCGTGGGCGCTCTCATCGGCACCGGCTCTCAGGCCGCCTGCCAGCTGGAGGCCATGCTCACCGCGCGGCCGCTGCGGGAGGTGCGCATCTTCAGCCGCAACCGCGAGAAGCGGGAGGCCTTCGTGGCGGCCATGGAGAAGGAGATGGAGCGCTTCGGCGCGCAGCTTATCGCCGCCGAAACCGCGGACGAGGCGGTGGACGGCGCGGACGTCATCATCGCCGTGACCCCCTCCACCACGCCCACCTTTGACGCCGCGAGGGTGAAGAAGGGCGCGGTCATCAGCGGCATCGGCTCCTACCAGCACCACATGCAGGAGCTGGACCCCGCCATTTTCCGCCGCTGCGGCAAGCTGTATTTCGACTCCCGCAGCGCCGTCCTCTCCGAGTCCGGTGACATCACCAAGCCTCTGGCGGACGGGACGCTGACCGAGGCGCAGTTCACCGGGGATATCGGCGACGTGCTGCTGGGCCGCGTGCCGGGCCGTGAGAGTGAGGACGAGATCATCGTCTTCAAGGCCGTGGGCGTGGGCGTGCAGGATCTGGTGGCCGCGCAGCGCATCTATGCCAGGGCCCGGGCCGCTGGCGTCGGTACGGAGTGGAACTGAAAAGGACAATATAAAAAGCGTTTTTGCCAATATAATTTACATTAGGAGGAAAAAACCATGCCCCATATTGCTGTTATGATGTATCCCGGCCGCGATGAGGCCACCAAGAAGAAGCTGGCCGAGGCCCTGCAGAAGGCCGCCATGGAGGCCATGAATATGCCGGCCAGCGCCCTCTCCGTCTCTGTGGAGGACGTTGCGAAGGAGCAGTTCGACGCGACTGTTGCCGCCAAGGTCAACCACGACGACCTGCTCATCGCCTCCGACTTTGTGAAATGATGCGAAAGACGGTCCTGTTCGATCTGGACGGCACGCTGATGGACACGCTGGAGGACATCACCGCCGCCACCAACGCCATCCTCGCGCGCTATGACCGGCCCGCCTGCACGGTAGCGGAGATGCGCACGTTTATCGGCAACGGCGCGCGCAATCAGTTCCGCCTCGCCTGGAAGGGCGGCGTGGAGGACGCGCTGCTGGACCGGGCTCTGGGGGAGTACCGCCCCTACTACGCGGACCATCTGGAACACACCGCGCCCTATCCCGGCGTTCTCGAGCTGCTGCGCGCCCTGCGGGAAGACGGCTTCCGCGTGGCGGTGGTGACGAACAAGCCCGCGCTCCCCACGCAGCGTCTCTGCGAAAGGCTGCTGGGCGATCTCGTGGACACGGTGGTGGGGGAGTCGCCGGAACGCGCGAAGAAGCCCGCCCCCGACATGGCGGAGGAAGCCATGCGCCGTCTCGGCGTCGCGCGGGAGGACTGCGTGTTCGTGGGGGACAGCGAGGTGGACGTGTACACCGCCCGAAATTGCGGCGTTCCCTGCTACTGCTGCACCTGGGGCTACCGGGATAAGGCTGCACTGCTGGCCGCCGGAGCCGACATTCTGGCGGACACGCCGGAGGAGCTGCTGCGTCTGCTGCGTCTGGGGGAGGGGAGCGCCCGCTTCCTCACGCTGCTCAAGCGCCGCCGCAGCGTCAGAAAGTTCTGTGACCGGCCCGTGGAGGAGGAAAAGGTGGAGGCGCTGCTGTCCGCGGCGCTGCTGGTGCCGACCTCCCGCAGCCTGGATGAAACCGAGTATTTCGCCGTGACGGATCGGGAGACCATCCGCTGCCTTGCCGCCTGCAAGGCCCACGGCGCGGGCCCGCTGGAGAGCGCGCCGCTGGCGCTGGCCATCATAGCGGACGAGGGGAAAGCGGACACATGGATCGAGGATTCCTCCCTCGCCGCCATCACCCTGCAGCTCATGGCGGAGGAGCTGGGCCTCGCCTCCTGCTGGGTGCAGATGCGCCTGCGCCGGGACGAAGCGGACACACCGGCGGAGGAGAATGTGCGCCGGGCGCTGGGTCTGCCGGAGGGAAAGCGCTGCGTCTGCGTGCTGGCCGTGGGCTACCGGGCGGAGGAAAAGGAACCCCTTGCCGCTCCTGACATAAGCGATGCGCGGATGCGCCGCCTGACATGATGAAAAAGCCACCCGCCGCAGGCGGGTGGTTTTTATTGTTATTGTATATCTTGCTCGGACAGCCAGGTAAGGAAGCTCCTGGCCAGAGCCAGCTTTTTTTCATCCATTGGGCGAAGCAGTTCGGCCACGCTTTTCCATTCCTCGCCCTCCTGCCGGGCGGCGCCCACCAGAAATTCGTCCGGGGTGGTATCCAAAGCGATGGCCAGCCGCATGATGACCTCTGTGGAGGGGATGGAGATGCCGCGCTCAATGTTGGAAAGATATTTATAGCCAATGTCCGCCCGTTCTTCAGCATCTGACTGTTTCAGACCCAGTTCCTTTCGGCGGCGGGCAATGCGTTTGCCGATCTCGGCATAATCAAGCTCCATGTTAACACCTCCACGCTTCAATCATAGCAATTAAGCCCATGCATTAAACCGACTACATGACAAATATTCATCTTGACACGCGAATAATTCGGATTTATAATCGAATTACCAGTTTGGAATATGAATTTTAACTGGCGTTTTTATTTTTGGGAGAGGAAGGATTCAAAATGGAAAAAGGGCTTGTGGTATCTAACGACAATAATCCGAGGAAGGCGTTCTTGAGAGCGCTGAAATGGTCGGTGCTTTGTATCGTGTTTGGCGTAGCAGCCGTTGCGATTGGAAGCGAGTTGATAGACGAAATCAACTATTTTTCCAAGGACTATGAGGACATTGTGGCATATCTTGTCTTTGGATTTGGAGTTATGGCTATCTTGACCGGTGTTATATATCCTTTTTCCGCAAAGAAAATTGCTGAGAAATCCGTAATAAATGTTTATGAAGACCATATCGAGGGCAAGATGGCTTTTACAAATTTTTATGAGACCTATGATAAGATCAGAAGCGTTACAGTTATCAAAAATCTGGTCTCAGTTAATCTGGTGTATGGGAACGCGATTAACTGCACAGCTTACAATGCGGAGCAGGTTGCCAAAGCGATCAGAGAGCGGATCGTGTGACCGTGTAAAATGGTTCCCCTTGACAATTTTGCCGCCCGGTGATATAGTTCTTCTGTTCAAATGCGATGACGGAGAAGAAACCGCGCAGCGGCGCACAGAGAGGGGCCTGTATGGTGCAAGGGCCCTGCGAGACGCGGCGGCAGTACCACTCCCGAGCGGCCCGGGACGACCGGGACGGGCCCTCCCGTTACAGAGGTCACGAGCGGCGCCCCGTGGGGCGCAAGCAGGGTGGAACCGTGGAACGCAGTATGCGCTTCATCCCTGAACACATCAGGGGTGAAGCGCTTTTTCTTTGCCCCGACACACTGGAAAGGAGCGACCGACTATGTCCGAAGAAAACCTGTACACCTTTGAAAACGAGCAGTACCGCAAGACCTACTGGCACACCTGCTCCCACGTCCTGGCCCAGGCCGTCAAGCGCCTGTACCCGGAGGTGAAGCTGGCTATCGGCCCCAGTATCGACAACGGCTTTTACTATGACCTGGATTCTCCCTTCCCCTTCACGCCGGAGATCATGGAGAACATCGAGGGGGAGATGCGGAAGATCTGCAAGGAGAAGCTGAAGCTGGAGCGCTTCGAGCTGCCCCGGGCCGAGGCCGTGAAGTTCATGGAGGAGAAAGAGGAGCCCTATAAGGTGGAGCTCATCAACGACCTGCCGGAGGACGCGGTCATCAGCTTCTACAAGCAGGGCGAGTTCACCGACCTCTGCGCCGGCCCCCATCTGGATTCCACCGGCCGCATCAAGGGCAACGCCATCAAGCTGACCGCCTGCAACGCCGCCTACTGGCGGGGCGATTCCAGCCGCAAGCAGCTGCAGCGCATCTACGGCGTGGCCTTCCCCAAGAAGGAGGAGCTGGAGGAGTACCTGCGCAAGCAGGAGGAGGCGCTGAAGCGCGACCACAACAAGCTGGGAAGAGAGCTTGAGTATTTCACCACCGTGGACGTCATCGGCCAGGGCCTGCCCATCCTGCTGCCCAAGGGCGCCCGGGTGATCCAGCTGCTGCAGCGCTGGATCGAGGACGAGGAGCAGAAGCGCGGCTACCTGCTGACCAAGACGCCGCTGATGGCGAAGCGTGAGCTGTATAAGATCTCCGGCCACTGGGACCACTATCTGGACGGTATGTTCATCCTGGGCGACCCGGATGACGAGAGCAAGGAGTGCTTCGCCCTCCGTCCCATGACCTGCCCCTTCCAGTACCAGGTGTTTCTGAACCGGGGCCGCAGCTACCGCGACCTGCCCATGCGTCTGGGCGAGACCAGCACCCTGTTCCGCAACGAGGACAGCGGCGAGATGCACGGCCTGATCCGTGTCCGCCAGTTCACCATTTCCGAGGGCCATCTGATCCTCCGCCCCGACCAGCTGGAGGATGAGTTCCGCGGCTGCCTGGAGCTGGCGAAGTATGTGCTGGATACCGTGGGTATGCTGGATAACTGCACCTTCCGCTTCTCCCAGTGGGACCCCAACAACCGGGAGAAGTATATCGGCACGCCCGAGCAGTGGGATGAGGCCCAGGGCATCATGGGCAAGATCCTGGATGACTTGGGGGTGAAGTACTCCATCGGCATCGACGAGGCCGCCTTCTACGGCCCGAAGCTGGATATCCAGTATCACAACGTCTTCGGCAAGGAAGACACCATCGTCACCATTCAGGTGGACCAGCTGCTGGCGGAGCAGTTCGATATGTCCTACACCGACCAGGACGGCAAGAAGGTCCGTCCCTATATCATCCACCGTACCAGTCTCGGCTGCTATGAGCGCACGCTGGCCTATCTCATCGAGACCTACGCCGGCGCGCTGCCCACCTGGATGTCGCCGGAGCAGGTGCGCTTCCTGCCTGTTACCGACCGCGCCGCCGACTACTGCGCCGAGCAGGCGAAGAAGCTGGAGAGTCAGGGCTACCGCGTGACGGTTGATTACCGCAACGAGAAGATCGGCCGCAAGATCCGCGACGCGCAGGTGGAGAAGATCCCCTACATGGTCGTGGTGGGCGACCGGGACATGGAGAACGGCACCGTCTCTCCGCGCCACCGCACCGACGGCGATCTGGGCGCCATGAGCTTCGACGACTTCGCCGCCCTGCTGAAGGACGTGGTGGACTCCAAGGCCAAGAAGTAAACAGGCAAAGCTATAAAAACAGCGGTTTGAGTGCATCCGTACTCAAACCGCTGTTTATTTTTCCTTCATGGCGTCGATGAGCCGCTCCAGCGCCTCGGTCTCGCGCTCCGTCAGCCCATCGGTGTGGAGGACGGGACTTTGCGCCCGCGCCGGGAACACCAGCGCGTCCACGGAGAAGTCCAGCAGCTCCATCATCTGCAGCAGCAAGGGGACCGAGGGGTTCCGCCGCCCACCCTCCATCTGCTGCAGGTGCCCGGGTGTAATGTCCAGCAATTCGGAAAGCTGCTCTTGCGTATAGCCGCGCTTCATCCGAGCAGAACGTATGGCGTTTCCCAAAGC
Source organism: Oscillospiraceae bacterium (assembly GCA_051867615.1). GTDB lineage: Bacteria > Bacillota > Clostridia > Oscillospirales > Oscillospiraceae > RGIG5472. The sequence continues at coordinate 41,190 of JBJDYU010000014.1, forward strand.
CCAGGATCGTGTCTCCATATCTTTGCGCCCCCTTTTCCTATATCTTATAGTATGGAAAAAGGACTTGATTACATTCTTTTAGTGTGGTATAAATATATCTATAAGACTGCACCGGCAAAGATCGGAGATATGGAGGGAGAAAGATGGCGGCTCTGGTTGTTATAGCGCTTATTGCAGGGATCTGCTGGTATTTCAGCAATAGATCGAAGAAGGAGCGTATGATAAAGATAGAATCACTGGAATATACGCCCACAGTCCAAAAAGCGATGGACTTCATTAACCTCTGCGCGCAGCTCCAAAAGCATGAGGATCGGCCGGGACAGGTACAATGCGTGCTGCGCCAAAACATCATCGAAATGACCGGACTGATTTTTGATGATGACTTAATCAGCAGCATCAATTTTAGGCGTAATTATTTTAATGTGGATAATCGGGCAAAGATTTTAGAGCGTGGGGGAAGCGAAAAACAATTTTTAAGCGATTTGCAGGAAAGCTCCCTGACAGATATTTTCGGCGCAGAACAGGCAAAAAAGTATATGGAGCTCTGCCCGCAGGAAACAGTAAAGGGGTCCCATGTGGAACTGGGATTTTCAGTTCCCTGTTCAGGCAGCACGGACTATTATCTGGCTCTGAAATCCCGCTGCGCCAGACGGTATAGGATCAAAGAATCCGATTTGTTTTATACGGTTGAATTTTGATTATTAAAGGAGGAGTTCCCATGCGCTCTATGCCATCCAGCGAGTACAACCGCTATCTTGCCGCCATCAAGGCGGCCAACGACTCTGCCGACCGGGAGGCCCTGCGGCAGATCCAGAAATTCCTTATTGCCACCTATGGACCGGCGGACGACGACGTGGACTATCTGCTTCGCCAGTTCCGCTACAATGTGTAATACATAGAAACGCCGTGGGCGGATGAAAACAGCCGGGCGTGGGAGGTCTCCCACGCCCGGCTGTTTGTTTGCCCGGCTTTGCTGGACGGTACAGAGCGGGCAATACGCCGTCCATCCCGTGGGGCAAATTGCACAAATGAAGGACGGAAAACGGAACGATTCATTTCGACAGTCCCCCGCGGGAAGAAGACGATTTTGCAAAAATGGGCGTTTCAGACCCTGAAACGGCCCTGAAAATGCAAGATAAATATCCAGCAACTGCAAAATTTGCTTTTTAAGCCGTTGTTTTTCACAAAAAATGAATATTCGAAAAACTCCTGTTGCAAATTGGGGCGGCGCGCGCTACAATAAACCTGTCGAGAGAAAGAGAAGAAAACTTTCTGACCGATTGGCAATTTTTGAAAGATGAAAGGAAGTAAAATTCATGAAGAAACTGTTTGCCATGCTTATGGCTCTTGTCATGGTGTTCGCCCTGGTCAGCTGCGGCAGCAGCAACAGCGGTGACGGCAGCGAGGGCGACGCCTCCGGAAAGGTCAGCCTGACCTTCACCACCGGCGGCGAGACCGGCACCTACTACGCCTTCGGCGGCGTCCTGGCCCAGGACGTGTCCAACAACACCAACGTCAGCGTCACCGCCGTCAGCAGCGACGGCTCCAAGGCCAACGTGCTGCTGCTGGCTGCCGGCGACGCGCAGCTGGGCTTCTGCCAGTCCGACGTCATGGCCTACGCCTATAACGGCACCTCCACCTTCGCGGACGTGGGCGCCATCAAGGACTTCTCCACCGTGGCGAACCTGTACATGGAGCAGGTGCAGATCGTGACCTGCAATCCTGATATCAAGTCCGTGGCGGATCTGGCCGGCAAGAAGGTCTCCATCGGCGCGGCCGGTTCCGGCGTGTACTTCAACGCCATCGACATTCTGGGCGCTTACGGTCTGACCGAGGACGACATCGTGGCCAATTTCCAGGACTTCGGCAACAGCGCTGACAGCCTGACCGACGGTACCATCGACGCCGCCTTCATCGTGGCCGGCGCGCCCACCAACGCCATCACCTCCCTCGCCGCCAGCAAGGACGTGTATCTGGTGGGTCTGGACGACGAGCACGTTGATGCGCTCCTCGCCAGCTCTCCCTACTACAGCAAGGCCGTCATTCCCGCCGACACCTACGGCCTGGACTCTGACACCACCACCGTGGCCGTCGGCGCCGTGGTCATCGCCCGCAACGACGTCTCCGAGGACGCTGTGTACGCCTTCGTCTCCGATATCTTCAACAACAAGGACAGCCTCGCCCACGGCAAGGCCGCTGAGCTGGATCTGGCCTTTGCCGCCAGCGTCACCGCCGTCCCCTATCATCCCGGCGCGGCTAAGTTCTTCGCCGAGCAGGGCTACGACGTGCCTGTGCAGTAACAGACTATTGACTGTCTGACCGGATTCATTCACTTTACAAAAGAGACTTGCAACGGGCTACGGCGGAGGCACCTCCGCCGTAGCCTGCCCCTTAGGGCGGCGCTTGCTGAGACCTGCGTTATCTGAGATCGGGAGGAAACCGAATGGAACTGTTTAAGAAAAAGAAGGAGACGGCGCCGGCTGTGGAGCCTGCGGCTGCCGCGGATGCGGCGGCCGGCACGGCGGCGGACGTGGAGGAGGTCATGCGGAAGTATGACCGGGAGTCCAACACCCGCATCTGGGTAGGGAAGCCCGGTATTGTCGTCCGCAGTCTGATGGCGCTGTTTTCCGTCTACTGCATCTACATGACCCTTTTCAGCACCGCCATTCAGGAGGTGCGCCTGACGGCGTTCCTGGGCTTTATCGTGCTGCTGGGCTATCTGACCTATCCCGTGAAGAAGGGCGTCACCCGGGCCAACTACATCCCCTGGTACGATATCATCCTCATGGTGCTGGGCGCCGGCAGCTTCTTCTATTACACCTTCAACGCCATGAGCATCATCCAGAAGTCCGTGCTCATCGGGCCGGTGGAGGTGGCGGTGGGCATCATCGGCATCCTGACGCTGATGGAGCTTTGCCGCCGCTGCGTGGGCGTTCCCATCCTCTGCGTGGTGGGCGCGCTGCTGGTGTACACCTTCGCCTCGGGGCTGAACCTGCGCCGGGTGATCTACACCCTGTTTTACACCACCTCCGGCGCCATCGGCACTCCCATCGCCGTCTGCTATAAGTATATCGTCCTCTTTATCATCTTCGGCGCGTTTCTGGAGCGTACCGGCATCGCGAACTTCTTCCTCCAGCTGGCGAACCGCGTGGCGGGCTGGGCCTCCGGCGGTCCCGCCAAGGTGGCGGTCATCGTCAGCGCCCTGGAGGGTATGGTGTCCGGCTCCTCCGTGGCGAACACCGTCAGCACCGGCTCCGTCACCATCCCCATGATGAAGAAGCTGGGCTACAAGCCGGAATTCGCCGGCGCGGTGGAAGCGGCCGCCTCCACCGGAGGGCAGATCATGCCGCCCATCATGGGCGCCGCCGCCTTCCTCATGGCGGAGTACATGGGCATTCCCTACGCGAAGGTGGCGCTGAAGGCCATTCTTCCCGCCGTGCTGTACTTCGCGGGCATCTTCATCGCCGTGCATCTGGAGGCCAAGCGTCTGGGCCTGAAGGGCATTCCCCGGGACCAGCTGCCCAAGGTGCTGCCGCTGCTCAAGCAGATCTACCTGCTGGCCCCGCTGGTGCTGCTGGTCTGGATGGTGGCTTCCAACACCAGGACCATGCAGACCGCCGCCGCCCTCTCCATTCTCGCCGCCATCGTGGTGGGCTTTTTGAACAGCAATGACCGGCTGACCTTCAAAAAGATCTGGGAGGCTCTCGAGGCCGGCGCCAAGGGCGCCATCACCGTGGCCGTGGCCTGCGCCATGGCGGGCATGATCGCCGGCTGCATCACCGTCACCGGCCTTGCCTCCCAGCTCATTTCCGGCGTGGTGGCTCTCTCCGGCGACACCACCATCATCGCTCTGGTGCTGACCATGATCTGCTGCATCGTTCTCGGCATGGGTGTTCCCACTACTGCCAACTTCTGCATCATGGCCACCACATGCGCCCCCATCCTTATCAAGATGGGCTTCCCCAGCGTGGCGGCGTACTTCTTCGTGTTCTATTTCGGCATCGTGGCGGATATCACGCCGCCCGTGGCGCTGGCGGCCTATGCCGGCGCGGCCATCGCCAAGGCCAATCCCATGAAGACCGGCGTCAACGCCACCAAGCTGGCTATCGCCGCCTTCATCGTGCCCTACATCTTTGCCTACAGCCCTGCCATGCTGTTTGAAAACGTCACCAGCGTGTTCAGCGTGGTGCAGATCTGCCTGAGCGCGCTGCTGGGCATCTACGGCGTGGCCGCCGCCATGAACGGCTTTATCTACAGAAAGAACAACTGGCTGTTCCGGCTGGTGTATCTCGCGGGCGGCCTGTGCCTGATGATCCCCGGTACGCTGACGGATGTGGCGGGCCTCGTGGTGGTGGGCGGCCTGACGGCTGTGAACTACCTCGCCGCGAAGAAGTCCGCGCCCTCTCTCGCCGCGTAAACGGCTTCGAGAAACAGGCAGTACCGAAAATGAAATATGGAAAGGCCCGGAGGAAGCGCCGCTTCCTCCGGGCTTTTTTGCTGCGCACCTCATCTTTTCCTCCGCCGCCGCATAGAGTGAAAGGAAGAGTACCATGAGGAGGTCGTTTTCCATGCCCACCATCTATCTCAGTCCTTCCACACAGGAGTCGAATCCCTATATCACCGGCAGCGGCAGCGAGGAGTACTGGATGAACCGCCTGGCGGATGAGCTGGAGCCTTATCTCCGCGCCTCCGCCATCGCCTTCACCCGCAACACCCCGGACATGACCGCCGCCTCCTCCATCCGCCAGGCCAACTCCCGGGGCGGCTATGATTTCTACCTGGCGCTGCACTCCAACGCCTCCGGCAGCGGGGCCACGGAGGGCAAGCAGCGGGGCATCATCGCCTTTTACTATCCCGGCAGCCGGGAGGGGGAGCGGGCGGCCAACATTTTCGTCGATAACTTCAAGGCCATCTACCCGCTGCCCCAGCAGGTCTACGCCCGCTCCACCACCGCCATCGGAGAGGTGCGCCAGCCGAACTTCCCCTCCGTGCTGCTGGAGATCGGCTACCATGACAACGTGGCAGACGCCCGCTGGATCGAGGGGAACCTGCAGCCCATCGCGGAGGTCATCGCCCTGTCTTTGACGGAGTATTTCGGCATCCCCTTCGTCACGCCCATCACCCCCTGGATCGGCGTGGTGGCTGTGACGCACGGCACGCTGAACCTGCGCAGCTACCCCTCCTCCACCGCCACGCTGGTGGCCGACCTGCCCGCCGGGGCGGAGGTCACGGTCTACGGACAGTACGACGACTGGTACGTGGTACACTATGCTGGGCGTATCGGCTATGCTGCGGCACGATATATTGTGAGAAAGTGAGGATTTCCCATTCTTTGGAGGATACTGGCCCTTGACAGCGGTGGAATCTCAGTTTAATATAAGAAAGGATTATATTGGGAGGGAAGGGGTCCTCCCGATTATCTGAAAAACTGTCTCAGTATAGATATGAAAATCGAATAGGAGGATAACCCGTGGATTTAACGACCATTTTGATTATCGCAGTGGTTGGGGTCGTGCTTCTGGTGGTTGCCTTCCTTCTCGGTATTTACTACCGCAAAAAGGTATCCGAAAAAGAGATCTCCAGCGCCGAAGAAGAGGCGCGGCGTATCATCAACGATGCGATCAAGAGCGCTGAGAGCCGCAAGCGCGAGGCTCTGCTCGAGGCGAAAGAAGAGATTTTGAAGCAGAGAAGTGAATATGAGAAGGAAGTCAAGGAACGCAGAAGCGACCTGCAGCGCCAGGAGAACCGTCTTCAGCAGAAGGAGGAGAACCTGGACCGCAAGACCGATGCTCTGGAGAAGAAGGAGGAGGCGCTTGCGGGCAAGATCGCAGCCCTTGACAAGGAGAACGAGGAGATCAAGCTCATCAAGCGCAGCCAGACCGAGATGCTGGAGCGCATTTCCGGCTTCTCCGAGGAGGAAGCGAAGAAGTACCTGATCGAACAGGTGGAGTCCGAGGTCACCCATGAGACCGCCATGAAGATCCGGGAGATCGAGGCGCGGGCCAAGGACGAAGCGGACGCCCGCGCGAGGGAGATCGTGGCCACCGCCATCCAGCGCTGCGCCGCGGACCATGTTTCCGAAATCACCGTCAGTGTGGTTCCCCTGCCCAATGACGAGATGAAGGGACGCATCATCGGCCGCGAGGGCCGCAACATCCGCACCATTGAAACGCTGACGGGCGTGGACCTTATCATCGACGATACCCCCGAGGCCATCACCGTTTCCTGCTTCGAGCCGGTCCGCCGCGAGATCGCGCGGGTGGCGCTGGAGAAGCTCATCGCCGACGGCCGCATCCATCCCACCCACATCGAGGAGATGGTGGAGAAGGCCCGCCGGGAGGTGGAGGCCGTCATCAAGTCCGAGGGCGAGCGCGCGGTCATGGAGACCGGCGTGCGGGGTCTGCACCCGGAGCTGGTGAAGATGCTGGGCCGTCTGCGTTACCGCACGAGCTACGGTCAGAACGTGCTGCAGCACTCCATCGAGGTCAGCCATATCGCGGGCCTCATGGCGGCGGAGCTGGGCGCCGACGTACAGGCGGCCAAGCGCGCCGGTCTGCTGCATGACCTGGGCAAGTCCGTGGACCACGAGATGGAGGGTACCCACATCGCCCTGGGCGTGGAGTTTGCCCGGAAGTACCACGAGAAGGAAGACATCATCCACGCCATCCAGGCGCACCACGGCGACGTGGAGTGCAAGACGCTGGTGGCCTGTCTGGTGCAGGCGGCGGACGCCATTTCCGCGGCCCGTCCCGGCGCGCGCCGCGAGAATCTGGAGAGCTACATCAAGCGTCTGGAGAAGCTGGAGGAGATCACCGGCACCTATCCCGGCGTGGACACCGCTTACGCCATCCAGGCCGGCCGCGAGGTCCGGGTCATGGTGAAGCCCGAGCAGGTGAGCGAGGACGAGATGGTAATCCTGGCGAGGGAGCTTGCGAAGAAGATCGAGAGCGAGCTGGAATATCCCGGCCAGATCAAGGTCCATGTCCTGCGGGAGACCAAGGTCGTGGAGTACGCAAAATGATCCTGCGAAAGAGGAGCGCCGCAGCGCTCCTCTTTTTTGCGCCCTGCTTCCTCTTTTCCGGGCGCAAGGTTGCGCTTTTTCGCCGCTTCGGGTATAATAACCATACCATGTTATTTTAGCCGTTTTGCGCCCGCCCGGCGGCGGGAGCGTAAAACTGACATACGATACCGCGGCAAAAACACCGACAGAAAAGGGGACCGACCATGATCTACCATATCCTCGCCGTGGGCGACGTGGTGGGGGAGAGCGGCCTTGACCATCTCGCCCGCCATCTGGAGAGCCTGCGGAAGCTGAAGAATATCCATTTCACCGTGGTGAATGGGGAAAACGCCTCCATGGTGGGCGTCATGCCCCAGCAGGTGGAGCGCATGCTCCGCGCGGGAGCGGACGTGGTGACGCTGGGGAATCACACCTTCGGCAGGGCGCAGATCAGCGAGCTGCTGGAGGAGGAGCCGCGCCTGCTTCGTCCCGCCAACTATACCTCCCGCGCGCCCGGCCGGGGCTGCGGCATCTACGACTGCGGCGCCATCCGCATCCGGGTGATGAACCTCATCGGCCGCTGCGAGCTGGACTTCCACGCGGACAACCCCTTCTTCACCGCCGACCGGCTTTTGCAGGAGGGGGAGGCGGAGCTGACGCTGGTGGACTTCCACGCGGAGGCCAGCAGCGAGAAGCTGGCCATGGCATACTATCTGGACGGCCGCGTGTCCGCCCTCTGGGGCACCCACACCCATGTGCCCACGGCGGATGAGGAGGTGTTTCCCGGCGGCATGGGCTATATCAGCGATCTTGGCATGACCGGAGCGGTGCGCAGCGTCCTGGGCATCCGGCCGGAGCAGTCGGTAGAGACCTTCCTGGGGGGCCGGCCGGGCCGCTATCAGGCCGCCGGAGGCCCCTGCAAGCTGCAAGGCGCTATTTTCTCCGTCAACAGCGCCACGGGCCGCTGCGAAAGCGTGGAGCGCGTGGATATCCGATAAGAAAGAGAGAGAAGAACACCATGTCCATTGAAAAAGTGAGAGACTATCTCGCGGGCTTCGGCGTCGCTGACCGCATCCGGGAGTTTGACGTGTCCAGCGCCACGGTGGAGCTGGCGGCTGTCGCCGTAGGCGTGGAGGGCGAGCGCATCGCGAAAAGCATGAGCTTCAAGCTGGGGGAGGAGCCGATCATCGTGGTCACCGCCGGTGATATGAAGATCGACAACGCCAAGTATAAGGCGGAATTTCATACGAAGGCCAAGATGCTGACCTTCGAGGAGGCCTGCGAGATGACCGGCCACGCCCCCGGCGGCGTCTGCTCCTTCGCCCTGCCGGAGAACGTGGGGGTCTATCTGGATGTATCCATGCGGCGCTTTCCCACGGTGTTCCCCGCGGCGGGCAGCAGCAATTCCGCTGTGGAGATGACCTGCGAGGAGCTGGAGAAATACTCCTCCAACTTCGTCAAGTGGGTGGACGTCTGTAAGGAAAAGGAGCCGAAGGCGTGACGGCGGAGACGCTGCCCGCCCCGCGCCGGGGCCTCAGCGCCGCGGCGCTGAAGGCCGTGGCCCTCGTGTCCATGTGCATTGACCATTTCGCCGCCAGCGGCCTGTATGCGCAGCTGGCACTGCGCTGCGGGATGTCTCCCGCGGCGGTGGAGACGAGCTATCTTGTTCTGCGCATTCTGGGCCGCCCGGCCTTTCCCCTCTACTGCTTTTTGCTGACGGAGGGCTTCCGCCACACCCACAGCCGCGGGCGCTACGCCCTGCGCCTGGGGCTGTTCGCCCTGCTCTCGGAGATCCCCTTTGATATGGCTTTCTGGGGCAGCGTTCTGGAATTCGGGTATCAGAACGTGTTTTTTACCCTGCTGCTGGGGCTTCTCGCCCTCATGACGGCGGAGGAGCTGCAAAAGCGGGGCCTGCGCTTCGGCCCCGTTCTGGCGGTCGTAGGTTTCGGCCTGCTGGCGGAGCTGCTGCGGGCGGACTACGGCTTTGTGGGCGTGGCCGTCATCGGGGCGCTGTACCTCCTGCGGGAGAAGGAGACGGAGCGGTATCTCGTCTCCGGCGCGCTGCTGCTGGGCGCGGGCGTGATAGAGGCCGCGGGCTGGAGTGCGTTTTATCTCATCCACCGCTATGACGGCCGCCGGGGCTATGCCGGGCGGGCGCTGCAGTGGATTTTTTACCTGTTTTATCCGGCGCATCTGCTCATCTTCGCGCTGGCGGTGCGCTTTTTGCACTGAGAAAGGGGAGGAAAAGGTATGGTGAAGCTCATACACGCGGCGGACTTCCACTTGGACAGCGCCTTCGGCGCTCTGGGCCCGGAAAAGGCGAAGGAGCGCCGGCGGGAGGGCCGGTACCTGGTGGAGCGTCTGGCGGAGCTGACCCGCCGGGAGGGGGCGGATCTGCTGCTGCTCTCCGGGGACCTGTTTGACGGGCGGCACGTGTATCCGGAGACGCTTTCCTGTCTCGCGGAGACCTTCGCCGCCCTCTCCGCCCGGGTGTTCATCGCCCCGGGGAACCACGACCCTTACGCCCCCGGCTGCCCCTATGAGCGGGTGCGCTGGCCGGAGAACGTGCATATCTTCCGCTCTGCGTCGGTGGAGGCGGTGGAGCTGCCGGAGCTGAACGCGGTGGTGTACGGCACGGCCTTCACCGCGCCGGAGCGGACAGACGGGCCGCTGCAGGGCTTTTCCGCGCCCCGGGACGGGCGGACGCACCTGATGGTGCTCCACGGCGACGTGAGTCGGGGGGAGTCGGTCTACGGCCCCATCCGGCGGGAGGAGATCGAGCAGAGCGGCCTTTCCTATCTGGCGCTGGGCCATGTGCATCAGACCGGCGGATTGCAGCGGGAGGGGCCGAGCTTTTGGGCCTATCCCGGCTGCCCGGAGGGCCGGGGCTTTGACGAGACCGGGGAAAAGGGCGTTCTGGTAGGGACTGTGGACGCGGAAACGGCGGCGCTGCGCTTCGTGCCGCTGGGACGGCGGCAGTACCGCATCATCACGGCGGACGTGACGACGCAGGACGCGGAGACGGCGGTGCGGCAGGCGCTGCCCCCCTCCGCCGCCATGGACGTCTGCCGGGTGCTTCTCACGGGAGAGACGGAGGAGCAGGGCCTGGATCTGCTCCGCCTGCGGGAAAAGCTCAGCGGGCTTTGCTATGAGCTGGAGCTGCGGGACGAGACGGAGCTGCGCCGTGATATCTGGGAGGGCGCCGGGGAGGATTCCCTGCGGGGCCTGTTCCTGCGCCGTATGCGGGAGAAGCTGGACCGGGCGGAAACGGAGGAGGAGCGGCGCGTGGCGGAGGAAGCGCTGCGCTTCGGCCTTGCGGCGCTTTCCGGCCGCGAGCTGTGATTTTCGAAGGCAAGAGGGGCGTAACCCCTGCAATTTGGTGAAAAGCTTCACAAAAAAGCGGGAAAACAGGTAAAAAAGAGGATGAATTAAGGCAAAATGGTAGGGAAAACTGTCCATTTCGCCTATTGATTTTCGCGCTGTTCATAGTACAATGCTTCCTGTTCTGAAATAATTGCAAGGAGGGATGCTTTCATGCTCAACAGTACCATGCGGACCAGCCATGGCCGGCTGATCCTGGCCGCCTTCGGCGTGCTGCTCATGTCTGCGGGCATCAACATCTTCACAACGCCGCTGAACCTCTATACCTCCGGCCTGATGGGCTACGCCCAGCTCATCCGTACCGTGCTGGACCAGTATCTGGGCATCCGGGTCACCTTCATCGACCTGGCCGGTGTTTTGTACTACCTCATCAATGTCCCCATTCTGATCCTGACCACCCGCTCTCTGGGCAAAGGCTTCGCCCTCAAGACTATCCTCTATACCTCGCTCTTTTCCGTGGCCACCGCGGTGATCCCGGTGCCCAAGGTGCCGCTGGTGGAGGATACGCTGACCAGCGTGCTGCTGGGCGCCATCTGCATGGGCGTGGGCGACGGTCTGGTGCTGACCTGCGGCTGCAGCGTGGGCGGACTGGATATGCTGGGGCTGTACTTTTCCAAGAAGACCGGAACACCGGTGGGACAGTTCGGCACCTACGCCAACGTGGCGCTGTATGTGGCCTGCTTCTTCCTGTTCGACTTCTCCGTGGTGGTGTACTCGGTGATCTACATGGTGTTCTCCAACATGATCGTGGATAAGATGCACCAGCAGAATATCAACCTTCAGGTATTCATCTTCACCAAGGACCGGGAGGGGACGATCCAGCGCCAGATCATGGAGGAGACGGGCCGTGGCGTCACCTGCTGGGACGGCGCCGGCGCCTATACCAGCGAGCCTACCCGCATCCTCTGCACCTGCATCAACCGCTATGAGCGCGAGCAGATCGAGCGCATCGTAAAAGAGGCGGACCCCAAGGCTTTCCTCATCGCCATTCCCGGCGTATATATCAACGGCAACTTCATCCACAAGGTGTAAGCTAAGCAAAAAAGACCGCCCGCGTCCCAATGGGACGCGGGCGCTTTTGCCGTTGTTGCCTGCGTTACCGGCGGCCGCCGCCCCGGCTGCCGCCGAAGCCGCCTCCGCCAAAGCTGCCGCCCCGGCTTCCGCCGAAGCCGCCGCCACCGAAGCTGCCGCCGCGGCTGCCGCTGCTGCCGCCGAAACCGCCTCCGCCGAAGCTGCCGCCCCGGCTGCCGCTGGGCCGGCTGCTGCCGCCAAAAGAGCCGCCGCTGCGGCGGTTGGTGCCGGAGGGACGGGGGCCTCCTCCGCCGCTGCGGGGCGGCCTGGGAGGATCGTTCCTGGGCGGGCGCGGCGGATCGTTTCTCGGCGGGCGCGGCGCACGGGGCGGACGCGGCGGACGCACCCGGCGGGGCCGGCCAAAGAAGATCGGATAGTAGGGGACGGGCGGGATGATGCTGCGCCGCACATAGCGCCGCTGATAGCGGCGGTAGCGCATCAGGTCCACGAGGACGCAGAGGACCAGCAGCAGTACGATGATGGTGATGACGCTGGCGAGGACGCCGCCCAGAGAGACGGAGGAATGCCAGCCGCTCTCCGCGTAGTCATAGCCGTAGTAACCGGGCTGTTCCTCCCGGGCAACGCCGCCGTAAGCGGAGGAGTACCAGCCGTTCAGAGTGGTGAAAAGCTGCTCGATGGCTACGTCGTACTGCGCCTTGTCAAAGCTGGGGGCGAAGGCGGCCGTGATGGCGTTGACGTCGCTGTCCGTCATGCGGCCCAAAACCTCGCTGCCGCCGTTGATGTACCAGTTGCCGGAGGTATCGATGAGCACCAGCAGATCGTTGAGGCCCAGGCCCCAGCGGTTGCCGAGGTCCGCGGTGTATTCCCCAAGGTCGTCCCAGCCTTTGGTGGATTCCACCGTGGCTACCGCCACCACCGCGTAGTACTGCGCGTCCCAGGCGTCGTTATATTGCTGGATAAGGCGCTCCGTTTCAGCGGAGAGGACGTTGGCGTCGTCCTGCACCCAGTAAGGGCTTTCCACATCCGGCAGATCCGCCGGCTTTTTGCTGAAGCCGTAGACGCAGGAGCCGATGATCGCCAGCACCAGTACGACGATGGCCACCGTCTTATTCTGGAAAAATTTCTTCAAGTGCATTTCCCCCTTTCCGGGAAAAGATGGGATCGTTCCCTGCCGGCGGGTCTGCGCCGGCGGGGAAACGGCGTGTTCGTTGCCTGACGGCGCTTCAGCTCCGCAGCTCCATGAGCTTCTGCTTCAGCTCGCCCTCGATGCGGCCCAGCTCGGCCTCGGCCTCCTTGCGCTTGGCGGCGCCGTCGCGCTGGATGTTGATGACCTCGTCCAGAGTGGAGATGAGCTGCTGGTTGGTGTGCTGCAGCGTCTCGATGTCGATAACGCTGCGCTCGGCCTCTTTGGCGGTGGCGATGGTGCCCATCTTCAGCATATCGGCGTTCTTCTTCAGCAGCTCGTTGGTGGTGTCGGAGACGGCCTTCTGGGCCGCGGTGGCCTGACGGCTGTGCTCCAAACCCAGAGCCAGCACCATCTGGCTCTTCCAGAGGGGGATGGTGTTCACAAGAGAGGTCTGGATCTTTTCCACCATGAGGGTGTCGTTGTTCTGCAGCAGGCGGGTCTGGGGGCCCATCTGCACGGAGACCATGCGGGTCAGCTCCAGGTCATGGAGCTTCTTTTCAAAGCGGTTGCAGAGGTTGACCATGTCGTTGTACCTCTGCGCGTCCTCCGCGAGACCCGTCTGCTCCGCCGTCTTGCGCAGCTCCTCCAGCTCGCCGTTTCGCACTTCCTCCAGACGCAGCTTGCCGGCGAGGATGTACATGGTCAGCTCCTTGTAATACTTCAGGTTCAGCTCATACATCTGATCGAACATGGCGATGTCCTTCATCAGCGTCACCTGATGCTTTTCCAGCGCCTCCACGATCTTGTCCACATTGGTCTCCGCCTTGGCATACTGGGCCTTCATGGTCTCCAGCTTGTTGCCCGCCTTGCGGAACATACCGAAGAGGCCCTTCTTTTCCTCTTCCTCGCCGAAGCCCTTCAGCTCCACCACCAGCTGGCTCAGCGTCTCGCCCACCTCGCCGAGGTCCTTGCTGCGGACGGAGGACAGGGCGTTTTCGGAGAAGCTGGCGACGCTTTTCTGGGCGGCGGCGCCGTACTGCAGCACCTGATTGGAATCGGTCAGGTCGATCTTCTTGGAGAACTCCCGCACCACCTTGCGCTCCTCCTCGGTCAGGAGCTTTTCATCCATCTCCACGCTGGGCGCCGGCTTCTTTTCCTCCACAGCGGGAGCGGCAGGGGCCTCCGGCTCCAGCGTCAGGGAGGGGGTCTCCACCGCCTGGGCGGCGCTGGGGTCCAGCGTCAGTTCGGGCATCCTATTTTCCGTCATGGTCATCTTCCTTTCTCGTCGTTCCTATATCATAAATAAATCTTTCTCAGCTTACAGCTCCAGCCTGATATCGCCAAGGTCCACATTCTCCGTGGTCTCGGCCTTCAGCTCCTGCTCCGTCAGCCCTTCCCGGGCCATCATGGTCTCCAGCACGGTGATGTCGGTGGAAATATCCATGGCTTCCGCGCCGAAAAGGCTGTCCAGCTGCTTTTCAAAGGCCTTCACCACGGTGTCCATCATACGGTCCACCTTGTCCATGGTGGCGTTGATGTTCTCGCCCTCCACGCCCTGAGCGCCCATGCGGTCATAGGCGTTGAGCAGCTTCAGCGTGGTGGGGAGGTAGTAGTCCATGAATTTGCGGATCTGGGGCAGCTTCTTCGGGTCCGCCTTCACCTGCTCGAAGATCTTCTCCGAGACCTCCTCCAACCGGCGGATGTCGGCGGAGATCTTCTCGTCCCGGATATTGTCGTCCAGCCGGCGCATCTCCGCCAGAGCCATGCGGCCATCCTTGAGCATCTTATCCAGCTCCGCGTTGCCGGTGGGCTTTTCCTCCTTGGGCTTCTCGGGGACCTCCTCCGTCACGGGCTTGCAGAAGGCCCGCATGAGGAAAAACACCGCGAGGGAGCCTATCGCCACGATGAGCAGGTGGGAGAAACGGTACAGGGGAAACAGCAGCGCGTACAGGACCCACACCGCCGCCGCGCAGTAATAGGGCAGGGTGGATCTGCGGGTGATGGTTGCCATTGCGCTTCACCTCCGAAAGAGAATTGAGCAAAATACCACATATATTATATTCGTTTGCGCCGGGCAGGTCAAGAAAAAGAGGGGCTTCCCCTGAAAAACCGGGATGGCGCGGCGGGAAAAAGCGGAAAAATACTACTTGCAATGGAGAATCTTTTGAGTTAAAGTATGAAAGGATTAGGAGGTGTTTCCCCATGAAGCATGAAAAAGTCAAGAAACTGGTTCTTTCCGCGCTGTTCGCGGCGCTGGCCTGCGTGGCCACCATGGTCATCCACATCCCCACTCCCGGCACCAACGGGTATGTCAACCTGGGCGACGCGGTGGTGCTGCTGGGCGCGTTTGCGCTGGGCCCCGTCTGGGGCGCGGCGGCGGGCGGCATCGGCTCCGCCATGGCGGACCTGCTGCTGGGCTATATGAGCTATGTCCCCGGCACGCTGATCATCAAGGGCCTTATGGGCCTGGCGGCGGCGCTGATCTTCCGCGCGATGCAGGAAAAGCCGGGTACCCTCGCCGGGAATCTTGCCGGCGGCGTGGCGGCGGAGGTCATCATGGTGTTCGGCTATTTCGCCTATGAGTCCACCCTGCTGGGCTACGGTCTGGCCGCGGCGGCCAGCATCCCGGCCAACGCCGTGCAGGGCGTGGCGGGCCTTGTGTTCGGCACGGTGCTGTATCAGGCGCTGTACCGCGCGGGCGCGCTGAAGCTGACGCAGACGGCCTGAGAGGGTGGCGTCCGGCCTGCGGACAGGATCAGAGTTTTTCCGGAAAGGAAGCGCGTATATATGTACGAGGATATCGAAAAGCAGGCGCGGCAGGCGGCGGGGGAGCTGCTGGCCGCGGCGGCGCTGCAGCCGGGCGACCTGTTCGTGGTGGGCTGCTCCTCCAGCGAGATGATGGGCCAGCGCATCGGCAAGGGCTCCAGCCTGGAGGCGGCGCAGGCGGCCTTCCGGGGCATCTACCCGGAGCTGCAGAAAGCGGGCGTGTATCTCGCGGCGCAGTGCTGCGAGCATCTGAACCGCGCCCTCATTCTGGAGGCGGAGGCGGCGGAGAAATACGGCTATGAGCCGGTGAACGTCAGGCCCCAGCCCAAGGCGGGCGGCTCCTTTGCCACCACCGCGTGGGAGAACTTCGCCCATCCCGTGGCGGTGGAGCATATCCGCGCCAAGGCGGGCATGGACATCGGCGGCACCCTCATCGGTATGCACCTGAGGGAGGTGGCGGTGCCGGTGCGGCTGAGTCTCTGCCGCATCGGGGAGGCGACGCTCCTCTGCGCCCGCACCCGGCCGAAGTTCATCGGCGGCGAGCGCGCCCACTACTGCGACGAGCTGAAATAATGACCGGGAAAGGCCCCGGCCGTCCGCCGGACGGCCGGGACTTTTTTCACCCGAAGCCTTTGGGGCGCGCCCGCCTTCCGGCGGAGGAGCGGCGGAGAAGTTCCGCATTGACAGGAACGGCGGCGCCTGTTACACTATATAGCATATGTACACAGTGGGTTAATGGGACGAAAGTCCCGCCGCCGTTCCGGCGGCAGAATCGTGAGGTGTCAAATGGATCAGCTGCATGAAAAATATGAGGCTCTGCGGGAGGCTCTGCGGGCGCTTGGGAGCGTGGCCGTGGCCTTTTCCGGCGGCGTGGACTCCACGTTCCTGCTGCGGGTAGCCCACGACGTGCTGGGGGAGCGGGCCGTGGCCGTCACGGCGTCTTCCTGCTCTTTCCCGGAGCGGGAGCTGCGGGAGGCGGAGGAGTTCTGCCGTCAAAACGGCATTCCGCAGGTCATCTGCCGCTCCGAGGAGCTGGAGATCGAGGGCTTCCGGCAGAACCCCACCAACCGCTGCTATCTCTGCAAGCGGGAGCTGTTTGAAAAGATCGGGGCCATCGCGCGGGAGCGGGGGCTTGCCGCGGTGGCGGAGGGCTCCAATACGGACGACGACGGCGACTACCGCCCCGGCCTCATGGCCGTGCGGGAGCTGGGGGTGAAAAGCCCTCTGCGGGAAGCGGGCCTGAGCAAGGCGGAGATACGGACGCTTTCCAGAGAGCTGGGCCTGCCCACCTGGGACAAGCAGTCCTTTGCCTGCCTGGCCTCCCGTTTCGTGTATGGGGAGACCATCACCGAGGAAAAGCTGCATATGGTGGACAGGGCCGAGCAGTTGCTGCTGGATCTGGGCTTTCATCAGGTGCGCGTGCGCATCCATGGTACCATGGCCCGCATCGAGCTTCTGCCGGAGGAATTTGAAAAGCTGCTGGGGGAGGAGATCCGGACGCGCGTCTACCGGACGCTGAAGGAGCTGGGCTTTACCTATGTGGCGCTGGACCTCGGCGGCTACAGGACCGGCAGCATGAACGAGGTGCTGTAGCGCGGCGCAAAACGCAGGAAAGCAGGGAGAAACGGATATGCTGGATCAGTTTTCGAGAACGCAGCTCCTTCTGGGAGAGGACGGCATGGAGCGGCTCCGCCGTGCGCGGGTGGCCGTGTTCGGCATAGGCGGCGTGGGCGGGTATGCCGTGGAGGCCCTGGCCCGCAGCGGCGTGGGGACGCTGGACCTGATCGACGACGATAAAGTGTGCCTGACCAATTTGAACCGCCAGCTCCATGCCACCCGCAAAACCGTGGGGCAGTATAAGGTGGACGTGGCGGAGCAGCGCGTGCTGGAGATCAATCCTGCCGCCGTGGTGCACACCTATAAGACCTTTTATGGGCCGCAGACGGCGGCGGAGTTCGACTTCAGCCGGTACGACTATGTGGTGGACGCCATCGACACCGTCACCGGCAAGCTGGCGCTGGTGGAGCAGGCGGACAGGGCCGGCGTTCCCATCATCAGCTGCATGGGGGCGGGCAACAAGATGGACCCCACCGCTTTCCGGGTGGCGGACATCTATCAGACCTCCGTCTGCCCTCTGGCCCGCATCATGCGGCGGGAGCTGAAAAAGCGGGGCATCCGGAAGCTGAAGGTGGTCTACTCGGAGGAGCCCGCCCTGACGCCTGTGGAAGATATGGCCATCAGCTGCCGGGAAAACTGCATCTGTCCGCCGGGGACGGCTCGGAAATGCACCCAGCGGCGGCAGGTGCCGGGGAGCAACGCCTTCGTTCCCTCCGTGGCGGGACTCATCATCGCCGGGGAAGTGGTGAAAGACCTCTCCGGCTTCCATAGGGCGTGAGCGTCCGCTCCGCCCGCAGCGGAAACAGTGGAAAGCGCTTCCATGAGGCCGCCGTCACCCCAGCGGAGACGGCGGCTCTTTTTTGAGACGGGATATGGCCGCTCCCGTCTTGCTTTTTTCTGTCGAAACGGGTAGAATGAGAACGCACGCCGCTTGCGGCGCGCCGTAAGGAAGGGGGGCGGAGCGATTGAACCGCCGTGTTTGGGCCGAGGCATTCCGGGCGACTGTCCCGGTGCTGGTGGGCTATCTCGCCATCGGCATCGCCTTCGGGCTGATGCTGGAGGCCATCGGCTACAATTTCATCTGGGCCTTTTTCATGAGCCTGACGATATACGCCGGCTCCGGGCAGTATCTGGGCGTGTCGCTGCTGCATCTGGGAGCGGCGCTGTCCGAGGTGGCGGTGCTGACGCTGCTGCTCAATTTCCGCCACATCGTCTACGGCCTCTCCATGCTGGAAAAATTCCGCTCCATCCACGGTCTGCGGAAGTTTTACATGATCTTCTCCCTGACGGACGAGACCTACGCGCTTCTGACCTCCGTGCGGACGCCGGAGGGGATGCGGCCGGAGGATTTCTACTTTGCCATCGCGGCGCTGGACCACAGCTACTGGATCCTCGGCAGCGTCATCGGCTCCGTGGCCGGCGCGCTGCTGGGCTTTGACACAACAGGCGTGGATTTCGCCATGACGGCGCTGTTTGTCGTCATCGCCGTGGGGCAGTGGAAGGAAAATCCGCGCCATCTGCCGGCGGTCATCGGCGGCGTGTGCACCTTTATCTCGCTGTACCTCATCGGGCCGGACAATTTCCTGCTGCCGGCCCTGGGGGCCATCGTGGTGCTGCTGCTGGGCCTGCGCGGCAGGCTGGAGGAGAAAACGAGCGAAAAGGCAAAGGAGGCGGAGCAAGTATGACCCTGACCGTGGGACAGGCCGTGGCCAGCATCGCGGTGATGGCCGTCATGACCTTTCTGACCCGCTACCTCCCCTTTCTGCTCTTTGACCGCAAGGGCGATCCGCCGAAGATCGTGCTGTATCTCGGCCGTGTGCTGCCCCCGGCTATCATTATGATGCTCATCATCTACTGCCTGCGGAACGTCTCCTTCCTCAGCGGCTCCCACGGCATTCCGGAGCTGGTCTGCATCGCCGTGGCGGCGGCGCTGCACTGGTGGAAGGGCAATAACCTGCTGTCCATCTTCACCGCCACGGTGCTGTATATGTTTTTGGTGCAGGTGGTTTTTGTATAATACTAGACTCCCATGAAAAGTAGACAAAGTCTACTTTTCATAGCGCGTCAGCGCGTCGGAGTCTGCATAAGACGGCATCTGCGCCCTAGGCGCAGATGGGCGACGCTTTAGGCGGCGCCTTTCCAATAAAAGCGTCTGCTTTTATTGGAAATAGTATAATCGCAGTCCGGCGCGGGAGCTTCCCCGCCGGGCTTTTGCTATGCAAGCGCATAGCAAAAAATAGAATGTGCCATTTCCTCGCTACTTCGGGGCAAGCGGAAATGATACACAAAACTTTCATGCACAGAAGCGCTTACCTGTTTTGTGCTGCGCCGCGCAGTGCATGAAGTTTTGCGCCTGAGGTAGGATAAAAAACGCCCGGAGAAAACGAACCGCCCGGCCCCACTTTACACCGGGGAAAAGCGGGCCTATAATAAGGGTAAACCAAGGATAAAACCCCAGAAACATCCTTTCAGGAGGGCTTTTATGAATACAGAGAAATGTCTCACCGTGGCCGTGGCGGGCATGGGCAGCCGCGGCTGGACCTACGCCCTTTGCAGCGAGAAATACCCGGAAAAAATGCGGGTGGTGGCTGCGGCGGATATCCGTCCCGACCGGCTCGCCATGGCGAAGGCGCGTTTCGGCATCGCCGATGACCGGCTGTTTTCCTCGGCGGAGGAGCTGCTGGCCCAGCCGAGGCTCGCGGATATCATGGTCATCAGCACCCAGGACCGGCAGCACGTCCCCATGGCCGTGGCCGCCATGAAAAAGGGCTACCACCTGATCCTGGAAAAGCCTATCTCCCCGGAGGTCAGCGAGTGCGCGGAGATCCTCCGGACAGCGGAGGAGACCGGGCGGCAGGTCATCGTCTGCCATGTGCTGCGCTACACGCCCTTTTACGGCAAGCTCAAGGAGCTGCTGGACGGCGGCGCGGTGGGCGAGATCGTGGCGGTGCAGCACGTGGAAAACGTGGTCTACTGGCACCAGGCCCACAGCTTCGTGCGGGGCAACTGGCGGCGCTCGGACGAGACCAGCCCCATGATCCTCGCCAAGTGCTGCCATGACTTCGATTTGCTCCTTTGGCTCACGGGCAAGCACTGCCGGGCGGTCTCCAGCTACGGCGGTACGTATCTGTTCAGGCCCGACAAGGCCCCGGAGGGGGCGGCGAAGCGCTGCCTTGACGGCTGCAGAGCCAAAGAGAGCTGCCCCTACGACGCGGAGAAGATCTACATCACGAACGCCGCCACCGGCGTGGCGCACGGCAAGACCGAGTGGCCCTGCGACGTGCTGGCGAACGAGCCCACCGTGGAGAACATCCGCCGGGCCATCGAGACCGGGCCTTACGGCCGCTGCGTGTACGCCTGCGACAACGACGTGGTGGATCACCAGATGGTGAATCTGGAATGCACCGACGGCGCGACGCTGAGCCTCTGCATGAGCGCCTTTACCTCCCGGGGCGGACGGGACACCAAGATCATGGGTACCCGGGGCGAGATCGTGGCGAACCTCAGCGAAAATACCATCTGCGTCATGCCCTTTGGCGGCGAAAAGACCATCATCGACGTGAGCGAGCTCGCGGAGGATTTCAGCGGCCACGCGGGCGGCGACACGCGCATGGTGGAGGAATTTCTGGACATGGTCAGCGGCAGGAGCGGTCCCACGGTGCGCACCACCTCCCTGCGGGATTCGGTGGAGAGCCATTTCGCGGCCCTGGCGGCGGAGAAGTCCCGGCTGGAGGGCGGACGCAGCGTGCCGCTCAGCGAGATCACGCTCTGAACACGAAAGCGGCAGCGGTACCGCGTGCCTTTGCCGCAAAATCTGAAAACAGCCCAAGGGCCGCCCATCCGGGCGGCCCTTGAAATTTATAAAGCCGGGAGAACGCAGCCCGGAAGTGTGGGGAAGGGGCTGCTGCGGCACATCGCTGGCAAAAGCAGCGGGGCAAGGCGTGGATGCCTTGCCCCGTTTCGCCGCATAGCGGCGGCTTGCATCAGATCACATAGTCGTTTCCCGCGGTATCGGACTGTACCAGATCCGCGATGGTGATGCTGTCGAGATATTCGTTGATGACCTTGTCCAGACCCTGCCACACGGGCATGGTGCGGCACTCGCCCATCTTCGGGCAGACGCCGGACCTTTGTTCCAGACAGGTGACGGGCGCCAGGGATTCCTCCGTCAGCCGCAGGATGGCGCCCACCGTGTACTGCTCGGGCGATTTGGTCAGCTTGTATCCGCCGCCCTTGCCCCGCAGGCCGTCCAGCATCCCGTCCTTCACCAGGAGCTTGATGATGCTCTCCAGATATTTCTCCGAGATCTCCTGCCGTTCCGCGATCTCCTTCAGGGGGATGTAGCCGTCTCTCTGATGCTCCACCAGATCGATCATAACGCGCAGCGCATAGCGTCCTTTGGATGAAATCAACATACAAAACCCCTCCATTTACGTTAAACCTATTATATAGCATGGTTAGTAGGGAATCAACAAAATTATTTTTCCGTTTCCTATTGACAAAGCGGAAAGAGGAGGCTATAATCCGAATTAACCTACTTGAAAGGTTGGTAATAAATGATGACACTCATTTTAACGCTCCGATGTCGCCGGTGTTGCTGAAGCAGAACCATCCCCAAACTATAAATAAACAACATTGACTGTCATATCAGGAGGAAAGAATCATGAGTAACATTTATACTTCCGCAGATCAGCTGATCGGTAAGACCCCGCTGCTGGAACTGGCCCACATCGAGAAAGAGGAAGGCCTGGAGGCCCGCGTGCTGGGCAAGCTGGAATATTTCAACCCCGCCGGCTCCGTGAAGGACCGTATCGCCAAGGCCATGATCGACGACGCCGAGGCCCGTGGACTGCTGAAGCCCGGCTCCGTCATCATCGAGCCCACCTCCGGCAACACCGGCATCGGCCTGGCCTCCGTGGCCGCCGCCCGGGGCTACCGCATCATCATCGTCATGCCCGAGACCATGAGCGTGGAGCGCCGCCAGCTGATGAAGGCCTATGGCGCGGAGCTGGTGCTCACCGAGGGCGCCAAGGGCATGAAGGGCGCCATTGCCAGAGCCGAGGAGCTGTCGAAGGAGATCCCGGGCAGCTTCATCCCCGGCCAGTTCGTGAACCCCGCCAATCCCGCCGTCCATAAGGCCACCACCGGTCCCGAGATCTGGGAGGACACCGACGGCCAGGTGGATATCTTCGTGGCGGGCGTCGGCACCGGCGGCACCATCACCGGCGTGGGCGAGTACCTCAAGAGCCGCAATCCCAACGTGAAGGTCGTGGCTGTGGAGCCCGCCGGTTCCCCCGTTCTGAGCAAGGGCACCCCCGGCAGCCACAAGATCCAGGGCATCGGCGCGGGCTTTGTGCCCGACGTGCTGGATACCAAGGTCTACGACGAGATCATCCCGGTGGAGAACGAGGACGCGTTTGCCACCGGCAAGAAGATCGGCAGAGCGGAGGGCGTGCTGGTGGGCATTTCCGCCGGTGCGGCCGTCTGGGCGGCCATCCAGCTGGCGAAGCGGCCGGAGAACAAGGGCAAGACCATCGTGGCCCTGCTGCCCGACACCGGCGACCGCTACCTCTCCACGCCGCTGTTCGCGGACTGAAGCAGGCGCTTTTCGGCGAGACTGCTGCAACATTGCAGCAGTCTCGTTTTTTGAGGAGCGATTTTGAAAGAATTGGTAGATCTGACACTTTTTTCGTGTGCCGGATTGTGATATCATCTTTTTTGCCAATCAACCGAGGAGGAACATAACAGTGGAAAAGACAAGATACGAGCTGAACAAGGAGCTGGCCCAGATGCTGAAGGGCGGCGTCATCATGGACGTGACCACGCCGGAGCAGGCGAAGATCGCCGAGGCGGCGGGCGCCTGCGCGGTCATGGCGCTGGAGCGCATTCCCGCGGATATCCGCGCGGCGGGCGGCGTGTCCCGCATGAGCGACCCCAAGATGATCCGCGGCATCCAGGAGGCGGTCTCCATTCCCGTCATGGCCAAGTGCCGCATCGGGCATTTCGTGGAGGCGCAGATCCTTGAAGCCATTGAAATCGATTATATTGATGAGAGCGAGGTCCTTTCTCCCGCGGACGACGTGTATCATATTGATAAGACCCAGTTCAAGGTGCCTTTCGTCTGCGGCGCGAGAGACCTGGGCGAGGCGCTGCGCCGCATCGCCGAGGGCGCGTCCATGATCCGCACCAAGGGCGAGCCGGGCACCGGCGACGTGGTGCAGGCCGTGCGCCATATGCGCGCCATGAACGCAGAGATCCGCCGCGTGCAGAACCTGCGGAGCGACGAGCTGTTCGAGGCCGCGAAGCAGCTGCAGGTGCCGGTGGAGCTGCTGCGCTATGTCCATGAGAACGGAAAGCTGCCCGTGGTGAACTTTGCCGCCGGCGGCGTGGCGACTCCCGCGGACGCGGCGCTGATGATGCAGTTGGGCGCGGAGGGCGTGTTTGTCGGTTCCGGCATCTTCAAGTCTGGCAACCCGGCCAAGCGCGCCGCCGCCATCGTGCAGGCCGTGACCAACTACACCGACGCGAAGCTGATCGCGGAGCTGTCCACCGACCTGGGCGAGGCCATGGTGGGCATCAACGAAGACGAGATCGCCCTGCTGATGGCGGAGCGCGGGAAGTAAGATGACCGTTGCGATTCTGGCGCTTCAGGGCGCCTTTGTGGAGCACGCCGCCATGCTGGACCGCCTGGGGGCGGAGCATTTCGAGATCCGCCAGCTGCGTGACCTGGAGCGGCCCTTTGACGGGCTGATCCTCCCCGGCGGCGAAAGCACCGTCATGGGCAAGCTCCTGCGGGACCTGGGCTTGTTTGCGCCGCTGCAGGAGCACATCCGGGCGGGCCTGCCGGTCTTCGGCACCTGCGCAGGGCTGATACTGCTTGCCAGGGCCGTCGAGGGCGGCAAGCCCTGCTTTGAGACCATGGATATCTCCGTCAGGCGCAACGCTTACGGCCGCCAGCTGGGCAGCTTTTACGCGGAGGGCGAGGTAAAGGGCGTGGGCCGGGTGCCTATGACCTTCATCCGCGCGCCGTATATCGAGTCTATCTCCGGGCAGGCGGAGGCCCTGGCCACCGTGGACGGCCATATCGTGGCCGCCCGGCAGGGCAATCAGCTGGTGACGGCGTTCCACCCGGAACTGAACGACGACGTGGCCATACACCGTTATTTCCTTGAAATGATCAGAGCTTGAGACAGGAGGTATGTCAGCATGATACCGACGCCGGAGGAAGCGTGGGCGCTGCTTTGCGAGTACAATGAGGGCGAGTTTCACCGGAAGCACAGCCGCATCGTGGGCGATGTTCTGCGCTGGTACGCGCAGGAGCTGGGCTACGGCGATGAAGCGGACTTCTGGGAGGCCGTGGGCATTCTCCACGACCTGGATTTTGAACAGTGGCCGGAGCAGCACTGCACGAAAGAGCAGGAGCTGCTGCGTGAGCGCGGCGTGGACGAACGGCTCGTCCACGCGGTGGTGAGCCACGGCTATCAGCTGCGGGTGGATGTGGCCCCGGAGCATGAGATGGAGAAGGTCCTGTACGCGTCGGACGAGCTTACCGGGCTCATCGGCGCGGTGGCCATCATGCGGCCGTCCAGGAGCGTCAATGATCTGGAGGTCAAGTCCGTCAAGAAAAAGTATAAAGACAAAAAGTTTGCCGCCGGCTGCTCCCGCGAGGTCATCGAGCGGGGCGCGGAGATGCTGGGCTGGGAGCTGGACGAGCTGATCCGGCGCACCATCCTGGCCATGCGGGCCAGCGCCGCGGTAGACTGACGCACGCAGAAAGACGTCCAACAAGCCCGCGCGCGCCTGTCATGGGCGGGCGCGGGCCGCCTTTTGGCAAAAAAGGCGGAGCGGACATAGATGGGCGGACAAAAAACGATAAATGTTTTTGTGCATTTTGCCGGTTGAAATTTCCGCCCGCCTTGCGTATAATGCAAAACAATCAATGGAACACCGATGAGCAAGAGGAGTACCCGGCGAGGTCACCTTTCAGAGAGCTGTGGCTGGTGGGATCACAGCAGAGAACTTTCCGGCGAATGGACTTGCGAGGGCAGAGCGAACGGCCAGACGGCTCAGTAGCGGCTGACGGGAACCGCACCCGTTATCATGGCGGCGCGTATGGAAGTACGCGGAACAAGCGGGCGCTGTGCGTCAACTTGGGTGGTACCGCAGGATGTAAGTCTTGTCCCAAATGAGGGACAGGGCTTTTTTATTTTCTCTTGGGAGGATCGTGAGATGAAGCTTTATACCAAACGATGGCGCGGCCGGCATGAGACGATGGCCTCCGGCCGATGGCCGGCTCATAAAGCTGCTGATTAAAATTTGAATTGAGAATAGGAGATAATATCATGAAAAACTTCCGTAAAATCACTTCCGCCGTTCTGGCGCTGCTTCTGACCCTGTCCCTGGCCGCCTGCGGCAGCAAGGAACCCGCTGATACCACCGACGATTCCCAGACCGGAGAACCCGCCGAAAAGTACCTCATCGGCATTTCCCAGTACGGCGAGCACGCGTCTCTCGACAACTGCCGCGAGGGCTTCCTCCAGGGTCTGGCCCAGGCCGGCCTGGTGGAGGGCGTGGACTTTGAGGTGGAGCTGCAGAACGCCGGCTTTGACGACGCCATCGCCACCCAGATCGGCCAGGGCTTTTCCGCCGAGGGCGTGGACCTGATGGTGGGTATCGCCACCCCCTCCGCCGTGGCCTGCTTCAACGCCGCTGAGGACAAGGACATCCCCGTGATCTTCACCGCCATCACCGACCCCGTTCAGGCGAAGCTGGATTCCGGCAACGTCACCGGCACCTCCGACAAGCTGCCCGTGGAGGCCCAGCTGGATCTGATCCGCCAGCTGCAGCCCGACGCCAGGACCATCGGCATCATCTACACCACCAGCGAGCCCAACTCCGTCTCCGCCATCGCGGAGTATCAGGAGAAGGCGCCCGAGTACGGCTTTGAGATCGACGTGGTGGGCGTCACCGCCCAGTCCGAGGTCACGCAGGCTGTGGATACCCTGATCTCCCACGGCGTGGACTGCTTCTCTAACCTGACCGACAACACCGTGGTGGGCGTGCTGCCCGCCATTCTGGAAAAGACCAACGAGGCCGGCATCCCCGTCTACGGCTCCGAGGTGGAGCAGGTGAAGATCGGCTGCGTGGCCGCCGCCGGCATCGACTATATCCAGCTGGGCATCCAGACCGGCCTGATGGCCGCCAAGGTCCTCCGCGGTGAAGCCACCTGCCAGGACATCCCCTATGAGACCATTTCCGAATACGGCATCTATGTGAACTCCGAGGCGCTGAGCGCCATGGGCATCGTCCTTCCCGGCGACGTGGCCCAGCGGGCCGTGGAGTCCAGCGAGGCCTGATTTTTCCTCCGGCATATCGAGAGCTCTCCGCCGCTGACGCGGCGGAGAGCCTGTTGCCTTTATTTATTCTGACAGGAGGGTTCTCCCATGACGGACCTGCTGATCAGCACCCTGATCCAGGGGCTGGTTTACGCGCTGATCTCCTTCGGCGTCTACATCACCTATTCCATTCTGGACTTTCCGGACCTGGGCGTGGACGGCACCTTCCCGCTGGGCGCCGCCGTCACCGCCGTGCTGCTGACGAAGGGCGTCAACGCCTGGCTGACGCTGCCCATCGCCATGCTGGTGGGCGCGCTGGCGGGTCTGTTCACCGGCTTTATCCATGTGCGGCTGAAGGTGCGCAACCTGCTCGCGGGCATCATCACCATGACCGCCCTGTTCTCCATCAACCTGCAGATCGCCGGGTCCAACCTGACCATTGACCGGGCCACCGACACCATTTTCACCTCCGCTCCCGTCATGGCCGTCTTCGGCGGCCTGAGCCTGACCGGCCGGAAGCTGGTGGTGTCCCTGCTGCTGGTGCTGGCGGTGAAGGTGGTGCTGGACCTGTACTTCAAGACGAAGTCCGGCCTGCTGCTGCGGGCTGTGGGCGATAACGCCGGCCTCGTTACCACGCTGGCCAAGGACCGCGGCGTGGTGAAAATCGTGGGCCTTGTGATCGCCAACGCCCTGGTGGCGCTGGCGGGCTGCGTGGTGTGCCATGAGCAGCGCAGCTTCTCCGCCACCATGGGCACCGGCCAGCTGGTATACGGCCTGGCGGCGGTCATCATCGGCATCTCCGTCATGAACTTCTACACCGACTCTCCCATTTCCCGGGCCCTGCGGCGCGTCCGTCCGCTGCGGTGGCTGGCCACGCCCGCCGGTACCACCTCCGTCATCCTGGGCAGCATTCTCTATAAGCTCTGCATCCAGGTGGCGCTGAGCATGGGCCTGCCCGCCAATATGATGAAGCTCATCACCGCCATGCTGTTTTTGCTGGTGCTGGTGCTGTCCGGACGGAAAGGAGAGGAGATCATTCATGCTTGAAGTGCGGGATATCACAAAGATCTATAACCCCGGCACCGTCACGGAGCAGCGCCTGTTTGACCACTTCTCCCTGACGGTGGAGGACGGTCAGTTCGTGGCCATCGTGGGCAGCAACGGCAGCGGCAAGACCTCTCTGCTGAACATCATCTGCGGCTCCATCCCCGTAGAGGGCGGCGACGTGCTGGTGGACGGCAAAAGCATCGCCAAGCTGAAGGACTACCAGCGCTACGCCACCATGGGCCGCGTGTACCAGAACCCGGCGGCGGGCACCTGCCCCAATCTGACCATGCTGGAAAACCTGTCTCTGGCGGACAACAAGGGCAAGCCCTTCGGCCTTGGCCGCGGCGTCAACAAAAAGCGCCGGGATTTTTACCGCCAGCAGCTCCGCTCCCTGGGGCTGGGGCTGGAGGATAAGCTGGACGTGAAGATGGGCGCGCTCTCCGGCGGACAGCGGCAGGCCGTGACGCTGCTGATGGCCACCATGACGCCCCTGAGCTTTCTGATCCTGGACGAACACACCGCGGCGCTGGACCCCAAGACGGCGGAGGTCATCATGCGCCTGACGGATCAGGTGGTGCGGGAAAAGCATCTCACCGCCATCATGGTGACCCATAACCTTCGCTACGCCGTGGAATACGGCGACCGCATCCTGATGATGGATCAGGGCCGCGTGGTGCTGGACCGGGCGGGCGCGGAAAAAACCGCCACCTCCATCGACGATATTCTGGGGATGTTCAACCGCATCTCCATTGAGTCCGGCAACTGACCGAAAAAAGACGCTTCGCGGCCGCGAAGCGTCTTTTTCTGTTTCACGGCGCGCGCTCCGGTCCATACGTTGACAAGCGGGAGCTGTCAAAATATAATGGAAATTACTGTTAGGGCGGCCCGCTGTCACACATATTGACACAAAGGAGCGCGGTTTCAGCGGGGGAAAGGAGCGCTTTATGATCGATCTGAGTCTGGAAAACTACCGGGAGAACGCCCGGCTGCTGCTCAGGGGGCTTTGGTATGTGGAGCTTCCCGATCTGCTGGATATGGAGGAGCTGGTGGGCGCTGTGGACGACATATTTGATGAGATCAACAGCTCCGCCGCGCCGGAGTTCGGGCAGGATGCCGACGGCTTTATCACGGAGCTGCGGGGCATCGTCTCTCCGCCGTATATCCGCGCTCCCGGGGTGGAGGCCGTCAGCTTCTTCGACTTCAAGAAAAATAAGAGCCTTCGGGAAATGCAGATTCCGAATCTCCTGCACTACATCGCGTTCATGTACAATACGCTTATGGAATTCGGGCCGCTGTTTGAAGCGCTGTATATCGACCCGGCAAACGCCCATTTCGTGGAAAACTCCAACTCCTACCTGGTGTTTGAGGAGGCGTTCGCCCTTTACTCCTACGACGGCGAGGAGGACTGGGCCCTGGCCGGTACCTTCACCACCAAGAACAACAAGATCAACAGCTCCGCCATCCTGTCGGAGAACAAACGGCGGATGCTGGCGGCGGAGGCCGACTACCTATACTCCCTGAAGATGGATATCGAGTCCTTCTTCCCGAACCTCTACACCCACAACTTTGAGAAGATGGCCGCAAAGCCGCCCTTTTCCGCCATCGGCGCGGACTTCCGCTACTTCCGTTTCCTCGACCAGTTCCACCAGCGGATCAATAACAACCAGACCAAGGGGATCCCTGCCGGAACCTTTTCCTCCCATGTGGCGGCGGAGCTTTGTATGCTCTGCGTGGACGAGGAGATCCGCCAATTTTTGCAGACCCGGCCCTCGCCCGTGGGATATGTCCGCTATGTGGACGACCTGACGTTTTTCTGCGATTCGGAGGGGGAGCTGGCCGCGCTCTACCCGGCGGTCCAATCGATTTTGAACCAGTACCGTCTCCGCATCAACGGGAACAAGACGGAGAGCATCCACGCCGTGTATGGCTCTCAGCCGTCCTATCTCACGGAGCTGGAGCAGGAGTTCCCCAAGCTGAAGCTGTCAGAGGAGCGGCAGGAGCTGCTGCTGAGCGACTTCTTCGCGCTGAAAAAGTATGTCAGCGGCTGCCTGCGGGAGGGACGCTCCTCCCAGATCCGGACGCTGCTGAGCCTTTTGCTGAGGCGGATGCAGGGGGACAAACTCGGCGTTGCCGACGTGGCCGATGCGCTGTTCTGTTACCTTTTGAAGCTGGCGTTCGAGGACGTGACCCTGGCGAGCCACGTCTACCGCCTGCTGGCGTTTTTGCTGGAGAACTCCGCGGACCGGGAACCGCTGCTGCGCGCGCTGCGCAACAAGCTGCCTAAGGTGGACGCGGAGTATCCCGATACCCTTTTGCAGGTCTGGCACTATGATGTCCTTTTCCGCTATTCCGACGGCGCCGGGAAAAGCGCCATGATCTCCGGATTCAAGCAGAAGCACTGTAATCCCCTGGTGGCCGCCGCTATGGTCCAGCCTGGGAAGGAGCGCAACAAGGAGCTGTTCCGCCTGATCCGCGACCAGTATAAGCAGGAATCCGGTTCCACACGGTGGCAGTCTGAGATCATGTACTCCAAGTGGTGGCTGCCGCTGTTCAAGCTCGCAAGGTACGACTCCCACGATTACGACCATTTCATGAAGTCCAACAACTTCCCCAAATTGCTGCGGCTCTTTCCCGCCCACACAGAGCCGCCCGAGGGCGAAGAACCCTTTTAAGCCTGCCAATGCGGCGATAAACGGGTCATACGCCCCAGCGAAGCGGTGGCTCCGGATGCCCGAAAGCAAAGTAAGCCGTCATAAAACACCTCTTTTTCGTCTTTATTCATGATAAGACGAGCGAAGGAGGTGTTTTATGCGTAATGTGCCGTTTGCTCCGCCCGCGCAGTCGGGCCGCGTGCCGAAAAGCGACGAACTGCCGGGGCATCTTTTCAAGGCGGCCGGCGGCGCGCAGACGGTGGAAGACCTGATCGTATCCCATTTCGAGCTGGACGAGGTCTCGTAAAGACAGAAGAAGGCATAGCTGCCGCTGGTAGAAAGACCGGTGGGCGCAGACAGCGGCGGGCAGACTGCAATGCCCGTTTTGCGCGGAGCCGACATGGCGGCGTTTCCCGAACCTGACCTCCATCCTGAAAGCTTTCAATTAATATTTCGCAAACAATTCTGAAGCATTGGACAAACAATCCGGCGCTACTATATTGCCATCCGATGAGGAAAATGACTTTGGAGGTTACTGATATGTCCAAGAAAAACTTTATTTCCCTGATCCTCGGCACCGTGGGCGGCATCCTGTTCGCGCTGGGTATGTGCATGGCCATGCTTCCTGAGTGGGGCGCTTTCACCCAGGGCGTCGTCGTGGGCTGCATCGGCGCTGTGATCCTGATCGCCATGCTTCTGGTCCGCCGCAGGATGGAGGGCAAGCCCGTGGTCGTGAAGCTCAGCGGCAGGACCGTCGGCGCCATCGTGCTGGGCGTCGTGGGCGCGCTGGTGCTGGGAGCCGGTATGTGCATGGTCATGGTCTGGGAGATGATGGTCCCCGGCATCATCGTCGGCCTGATCGGCATCGTCCTGCTGCTGTGCCTGATCCCGCTGGTCAAGGGCATTCAGTAAATAAGCCGCATCTTCCACGCGGCAGGCGGCAGCCCGGACTTCGCTGCCGCCTGTTTTATATGACGGAGGAGGCGGTGTGATGGGGAAAATACTCAAAGTATTGCGTTCCCGGTTTTTCCTCGCGGCTTTTTTGATCCTGCTGGAATTTGCGCAGCTGCTGGCGGTGTTTATCCTGCTGTATAAGTTTTTCCTCCCCATTACGGTCATGGGCTGGATCTTCCATGTCGGCGTGCTGCTGTATCTTCTCAACCGTGACGAGATCCCGGAGTTCAAGCTGCCCTGGCTCATCATCCTGTTTTTGCTTCCCGTGATCGGCGCCTTTATCTTCATGCTCCTTTCCAGCAACGAGAGCAGCAAGAAGGCCACAGAGCGCTATGAGCGCGTCTCGCTGGAGCTGAAGCCTTACCTGCGGCAGACGGCGGCCATGGACGCGCTGCGAAAACAGGACGCGGACGCCTATGTACAGGCCAGCTACCTGTACAGCGCCGCCTCCATGCCCTGTCATGGGAATTCCCACGCGGCCTATTATCCTCTGGGCGAGGACTTTTTCGCCGCGCTGCTTGCCGATCTGCAACAGGCGGAGCGCTTTATCCTCATGGAGTATTTCATCGTGCAGGAGGGGCGGATGTGGGACGCCATCCACGCCGTTTTGCGGGAGAAAGCGGCCCGGGGCGTGTCCGTTTACTTCATGTACGACGATTTCGGCTGCATGACCACGCTGCCGGAACACTACTACAGGCAGCTTTGCGGGGAGGGCATACACTGCATCCTGTCCAATAAGTTCACGCCCATCCTGTCCCATGTCCACAACAACCGGGACCACCGGAAGATCACGGTCATCGACGGCAGAGTGGGCTATACCGGCGGCGTGAATCTGGCGGACGAATACATCAACGCCTGTGAAAAGTACGGCCACTGGAAGGATACCGCCGTCCGGCTCGAGGGCGAAGCGGTCCGGAACCTGACGGCGCTGTTTCTCGCCAGCTGGAACACCCAGAGCAGGGACCCCGTGGACTGCGCCCTTTATATGGAGGCTGCGCCGGAGCAGACGGGCGGGCGCGGCTATGTCATCCCCTTTGGGGACGGCCCCGCGCCCCTCTACCGGGACACCATCGGCAAAAACGTGTATCTGAACATGATCCACGCCGCGAAGGAGTACCTCTACATCACCACGCCCTATCTGATCTGCGACCACGAGCTGCTGAGCGCCCTGCGCATGGCGGCGAAAAAGGGCGTGGATGTGCGCATCATCACGCCGCACATCCCGGACAAGAAAGCGGTATTTCTCATGACCCGCTCCAATTACCGCTGCCTGCTCCGGGACGGCGTGAAGCTCTATGAGTATACGCCGGGCTTCATCCACGCGAAGAACTTTGTCTGCGACGACAAGCTGGCCGTCTGCGGGACCATCAACCTCGACTACCGCTCTCTGGTCCACCATTTTGAATGCGGCGCGTGGATGTATGACACGGACTGCATCGGGGATATGAAGGCCGATTTTCTCGCCACCGCTGCGCAGTCGCAGCTTGTCACCGCAGAGCAGGCGAGGCTCCGGGGCTGGCAGCGGCTGCTGGCGGAGCTGATGAAGGTCTTTTCGCCGCTGCTCTGAGACTGGAACCGCCCAGCGGACACGCTGTTAACAATTTGCTCATCATTTACAAACAAAGTGCAAACAAAAGGCTGATATGCTATACTGGCTATGCCAATGAAAACAGGCGGTTTTCAGGTTCGCAGGGAGAGGGGAGGACACCGCGATGGAGCGCTTCGGGCGGATACTGCGCAGGGCCTTGTTTCCCGGGCCGGCGGTGGTCATCATCAGTGTGCCGCTTGCGGCGGCGCTGCTGACCTACACCTTTGCCTGCGAACAGGAAGACAGCCCGGTGGCGTATCTCGCCTATGTTCTTTCCGCCTATTCCCTGACCATCGTGTGCGCGTGGACCGCGAAGTATGCCCGCGGCGCCAGGAGGACTGTCGAGACGGCCATCCACCGGAACCGGCTGGCCCACCGCTACCTGACGGATGTTTCCTTCAAAACGCACGTTTCTTTGTATGTGTCTTTGGGACTGAATCTGCTGTACGCGGCGCTGAAGCTCTTTTACGGCGTTTATTACCGCTCCGTCTGGTTCGGCACGCTGGCGGTCTACTATATCCTGCTGGCGGTCATGCGTTTTTCGCTTTTACGGCACGTGAGCCGGAACGCGCTGGGGAAGAACCTTGCTTCGGAGCTGCGGCAATACCGCCTCTGCGGCGTGATTCTGATGCTGATGAACATCGCCCTGACCGGCGTGGTGATCCTGGTGGTACAGAAAAACGAGGGCTTTGCCTACGCGGGCTACCTGATCTATGTCATGGCTATGTATGCCTTCTATAATATCATCACGGCGGTGCGGGACGTTGTGCGTTTCCGGAAGTATAAAAGCCCGGTCATGTCCGCGGCGAAGGCCGTCCGGCTGGCGGCGGCGCTGGTGTCCATGCTGTCGCTGGAGACGGCCATGCTGACGCAGTTTGACGAGAGAAACGGCCCTGCATTCAGACAGCTCATGACGGGGCTTACCGGCGGGGGCGTCTGCCTGCTGGTGCTTGCCATGGCCGTCTTTATGATCGCACGGGCAAGCGGGCAGCTGCGCGCTTTGAGGGAGCAGGGAGCAGGAGAAACGGAGGAATGGCAGTGATCAATATTCTGGTACTGGAAGACGACGTGAAGCTGAACCAGACGGTATGCACCTACTTAAACGACAGCGGTTTTCGCGCCAAGGGCTGTCTCAACGCCAACGCGGCCTATGACGAGCTGTATAACAATCTCTATGACCTGATCGTTTCGGACATCATGATGCCGGAGGTGGACGGCTTTGAATTCGCGGAGCACGTGCGCCGGGTGAACCGGCATATCCCGATCCTGTTCATGTCGGCGAGGGATGACCTCCCCTCCAAGCAGAAGGGCTTTCAGCTGGGCATCGACGACTATATGGTCAAGCCCATCCAGCTGGACGAGCTGCTTTTGCGGGTCCGGGCGCTGCTGCGCCGGGCCAATATCGAGATGGAGCGAAAGCTGACCGTGGGCAATCTGGAGCTGGACGCGGACGCCATGAGCGCCGTTGTGGGCGGCGGAGAGATCGCGGTCACCACCCGGGAGTTCAACATCCTCTATAAGCTCCTTTCCTACCCAAACAAGACCTTCTCCCGCGCCCAGCTTATGGATGAGTTCTGGGGCATCGAGACCGAGACCAGCCTGCGGGCGGTGGACGTGTATATCACCAAGCTGCGGGATAAATTCTCCGCCTGCGACGGCTTCACCATCAAGACCGTGCGGGGCCTGGGCTATAAGGCGGTGCTGCTATGAGCGCGAAAGCTGCCGCGAGAGAGCATACCGTCCGGAAGTCCCGCTTTCCCTTTTCCCTCGCCGTCGTTTTCTGGGTCACACTGCTGCTGATGTCCGGCGTCCACACGGGGCTGGTCGTGCTGGCGAATGAGCAGGCGTGGAGCAAAATCGTCCAGACGGTCATTCCCATGGTCTATTGGGCGGCGGTGGCCATCGGCCTGACACTGTATACCCGCTGGCGCATCCAGCGGGCCTATGAAAACCCCATGCAGGAGCTGGCGAAGGCGACGGCCCGGGTGGCGCAGGGGGATTTCTCGGTGTATGTGCCGCCGCTGCACACCATGGACAAGCTGGATTATCTGGACGTGATGATCACGGATTTCAACAAGATGGTGGAGGAGCTGGGCAGCATCGAAACGCTGAAGACCGATTTCTTCTCAAACGTCTCCCACGAGATCAAAACGCCCCTGGCGGTGATCCACAACAACGCGGAGCTTTTAAGCCGAAGCGGCCTGACGGAGGAGCAGCGCCGGGAGTGCACGGAGACCATCCTGCACGCCACCCGCCGGCTGTCCGACCTCATCGCCAATATGCTGAAGCTGAACAAGCTGGAAAAGC
>JBJDYU010000015.1:0-18211 GCA_051867615.1 Oscillospiraceae bacterium
AGCTGGCAAGGGAGAATAAGAAGTTTATCTACAAGGTTGTCAAAGAAGGCGCAAGAGCCCGGGAATACGAGGATGCTTTGCAGTGGCTGGTGGATGCCAGACTGGTGCATAAGATCTACCGCAGCACTGCTCCCGGCCTGCCGGTGGCTGCCTACGATGACCTGTCTGCATTTAAGATTTATCTGGTGGACGTGGGTCTGCTCCGCCGTCTGGCCCAGCTGGCACCCACGGCCTTTGGTGAGGGCAACCGCCTGTTTACCGAGTTCAAGGGCGCATTGACCGAGAACTTTGTGCTTCAGACCTTAATCACGCAGTTTGAGGTGGTTCCCCGGTACTGGAGCCAGAACAATCCTCCGTACGAAGTGGATTTCCTGATCCAACGAGAGAATGACATTTTCCCTGTAGAGGTTAAGTCCGAGGCCAACACAACCAGCAAGAGCCTTAAGAAATTCAAGGAACTGTTCCCGGATCAAGTCAAGCTCCGTGTTCGGTTCTCCCTGGACAACTTGAGACTGGATGATGATGTTTTGAACATTCCTTTGTTCATGGCAGACCAGGCGGACCGGCTGATTGGACTGGCATTGGAACAGAGAAAGGCACAATAAGGCTCCTAAATATTCCTGTAAAACAGCGATACGTACGCTCGTTTTAGGCAAGACCTGTTTTACGAACGCCTGTTAAAGAGGGACCGTTCTGTTTTGTAGCATCCATATGTACCGTGGATTTGGAAATGCCGAACTTCTTGGCGGCGGCCCGGACAGTCGCCCGGTTTTCGATGATGTACAGAGCCAGCTCGCAGGA
The DNA here is from genome assembly GCA_051867615.1 of Oscillospiraceae bacterium. Taxonomy (GTDB): domain Bacteria; phylum Bacillota; class Clostridia; order Oscillospirales; family Oscillospiraceae; genus RGIG5472. The sequence continues at coordinate 802 of JBJDYU010000015.1, forward strand.
ACGCTCCTCAATATTGCCTTTCACACGCAACACTCCACTTATCAGCTTTTCCGGCCGGTTTCCCGGCTGTGGGTTCTTCTGCGGGAGTATATGCGGCGGCAAAGCGAAAAAGACCGGCGCTCCTAAACGGAGCGCCGGTCCTGCCGGTCAAAGCTTATCCCCGGAGCCTTTCCGCGAAATCCGCCATGACGCTGGAAATGCGGATCTGCTGGGGGCAAACGGACTCGCAGCGGCGGCAGGCAACGCAGCCTTCGGGGCCGTGGGACTCCGGAATGGCGGCGCTTACCTCCGCCGGGACAGGCCCGCCGGAGAGGCAGTTTTCATTATAGAGCTTCAGCAGCGCCGGGATCTCCAATCCGCTGGGGCAGCCGGCCACACAGTAGCGGCAGGCGGTGCAGGGCAGCTCCAGACTGCGCCCCATCTCCTCCGCGACGGCGAGCAGGGCCTCCGTTTCCGCCGCGTTCAGCGGGTCGAAGGTCTCAAAGATGCGGACGTTGTCCGCGAGCTGCTGCATATTGGACATACCGGACAGCACCATGCCCACACCCGGCAGGGACTGGAGAAAGCGGAAGCCCCAGGCCGGGACGCTTTCGCCGCGCATCGCCGCGAGCTTCGCCGTCCGCTCCTCGCTGAGCGACGCCAGCCTGCCGCCCCGCAGCGGCTCCATGACCCAGATGGGCAGGCCCCGGCGGTTCAAAAGCGCCACCTTTTCCTTCGCGTTCTGGAAGGTCCAGTCCAGCCAGTTCAGCTGGATCTGGCAGAACTCCATTTCCTGCCCGTACCGGTCGAGAAAGCGCTCCATCAGGGCAAGACTGCCGTGGGTGGAGAAGCCCAGATGCCGGATGCGGCCCTGCTTTTTCTGCTCCAGCAGATAGGGGATCAGCCCCAGCTCCTCGTCCATGAAATTCGCCGCGCTTTTCTCGGCCACGTTGTGGCAGAGGTAGAAGTCGAAATACTCCACGCCGCAGCGCCGCAGCTGCTCCTCGAATATCTCCTCTTTCTTCTCGAACGTGGCGCGCTCGAAGCCCGGGAACTTGGTGGCAAGATGAAAACTCTCCCGCGGATGGCGGCCCAGCGCCCTGCCGATGGCGGCCTCGGAGTTGCCGCCGTGATACATATACGCGGTGTCAAAGTAGTTCACGCCCTGCGCCAGCGCATAGTCCACCAGCTCCTCCAGCGCCGGCTGGTCGATGGCGGCGTCGTCCCCCTCCCGCGTGGGCAGGCGCATACAGCCCAGCCCCAGCGCGGAGAGCTTCGTCCCATGAAAATCCTGATACAGCATTCCGCTCACCCCTTGTCAGATCATTGATACACCTATTCTAAAACACGGCGCGCCGCATTGCAAGGCCCGCGCGGGCGGAAAAAGCGGAAAACGCTGCATCCTTTGGGGGACAATGGCTTGGCGCTATGTTACAGTTGTGTTACAAATTGCCAGACCCCCTTGTTTATTTTTGGACGCGGTGATAGGATAATTTTGCAATATGGGAGCGCCTGACGGGCCGCCCCGGATATGCGGCTTTCCGCCGCGTCTGCGGGACTGTCCGAACACCGCTCCACATACGGCACTGGGGGCGGAGTAATGCACCGCCCGCGGTAATTTTAAAAAGGAGGATAACTACATGAGAAAGTTCCTTGCATTGGTTCTGGCTCTGGTGATGACCATGTCTCTGGTCACCGTCGGCGCCAACGCTTTCACTGACGATTCTCAGATCAGTGACAAAGAAGCGGTCGAAGTTCTCAGTGCCATGGGCATCCTGAAGGGTTATGATGACGGTTCCTATCGTCCTCAGAACACTCTGACCCGCGGCGCTGGTGCTAAGATCATTGCCTACCTCCTGCTCGGCCAGACCGTGGCTGATCAGCTGGAGGCTACCTACACCAAGTTCGACGACGTGACCGATTCCGTCGGCCTGGCTCCCTACATCGAGTGGGCTGCCGCCAACGGCATTGTTGACGGTTACGGCAACGGCAAGTTCGGTCCCTACAACCCCCTGACCGAGTATGCTTTCGGCAAGATGCTGCTGACCGCTCTGGGCTACAGCTCTGCTGAAGAGGGCTTCACCGGCGCCGGCTGGCAGCAGAGAGTCCTCAGCGTCGCTGTGTCCGCTGGCGTGTTCGACGGCAGCGAGAGCCCCTCTCGCGCCTGCACCCGTGAGACCGCGGCTTCCTTCGCGCTGAACGCTCTGAAGGCCAACGTCGTGGTCTATGGCTCCGGCGAGGTTGACGGCAGCTACTACTGGAACGGCATCAAGGTCGTCGGTTCCGGTGCTAAGGTGGAAGGCGTCTACAAGACCGACAAGGCTCTGTGGCAGTTCTACAAGGGCCTGAGCTACAACCCCGACTACGCTGACAAGTGGGGCCGTCCCGGCCACAGCTGGACCTACAACAAGAATGAGCTGGTCTATCTGGATGCCAAGGTCGGCGAGCACACTGTTGCTACCTCCGAGTGCGAGATCGCTACCGATCTGGGCCTGAGCAGCAAGAGCATCGACGTCACTGCCTATGACAACGGCGTGAAGGTCGAGACCAAGATCGACGCTACCAAGACCGCCAAGACTCTGGGCGGCCAGGGCGTCCTGCTCGAAGTCTACAAGCACGGCACTCAGAACGTCGTGGTTCGCATCGACACCTATCTGGCCTATGTCTACTCCAACACCGACGCGGTGAAGGATGCTGCCGGCCACGTGGTGAAGGATGCCTACAGCACTCTGTATGTCTACGGCTACGACAAGACCGATGCCTACAAGGCATATGACGGCTGCGTCTGGGGCTATCTCGCCGGTACCGAGAATGCTGCTGGCAGCTGGATCCTGGTCAACTACTGCGCGGGCGAGACCTACTATGATGTCGTGGCCGATGCCGGTTACGCCATCGCTCAGCTGACCAAGGTCGTCGGCGCTTCCAGAAGCGTTGGTGACATCCAGAATGTCCTGGGCATCGACAGCAAGGACGTTACCGTGAACGCCAACGCTGACCTCGAGCCCACCTATCGTGAAGACAAGGACGGCAATCCCGTTGAGTACGATATGTACCTCGGCTTCACCTACTACTTCTTCAATGACCAGTACGGCAACGTGATCGGCGCCCTGAACCTGGGCAACCAGTACGCTGTTCTGGATTCTCTGTACCGCGTCACTGACAAGGGCACCAGCACCGCCAACGGCAACGTCGTCTTCTTCGACGGCTCCATTGACAAGGATGCTGCCATTGCCAGAGTCGATAACAGGGGTCCTGCTGAGATTTTCGAACTGAAGGAGCTCAACAGGGGTGCCTACTACAACGTCTACTCCTACGTGGAGGAGAACGGCGCTTACCTGCTGGTCGATGCCGACTTCGACGAAGCTGACTACGCCGAGTATTACGCCGGTGAGCCCTGCATCACGCTGGAGGGCAACCATGACCGCAGCGAAGCCCTGCAGCTGAGCAACAGCACTCAGATCCTGCTCCAGACCACCTTCTCCCCCGACGGCACCTTCAAGGCTTTCGTGGGCTACAAGGACCTGCCCAGCTTCGCTGCCGACTATGTCCAGTATCTGGATGAGGATGGCGACGGCTATGTCGACTATGTGTACGCTACCGGCGTTGAGCTGAACGCCCGTACCGTGTTCGTCTATGACGTCACTCCCATCAGCTCCGAGATCACCCAGTATCCCGAGGTGTCCCTCGCCACCGTCAAGGCTCTCGAACTGAAGGACGGCAAGCTGGTTGAGACCACCTTCACTGTCCTGTATGAGGATACCGCCAGCTCCGGCACGGATGCTATCACTCCCTACCACGTCATCGACCGCGTCGGCCTGTATGAGATCGTGGAGAGCGAGTACGGCTACTACTTCGCCATCGATGAAGAAGAGCTGTTCAGCGTTGAAGCCATCACCTCTGACGGCCTCCGCGTTACGATCGACGGCGAGTTCGAGGATCTGACGGGTGCTGTTATCGCCAGATACACGGGCAGCTGGACCAAGGGTACCGTTGAGAGCCCCGTGGCCGCCACCTCTCTGGGTGTCGAGAGCTACGTCTTCCTGCAGCGTGACGCTGCCGGCAAGGTCGTCGCTGTCTACGACATGTGCATCCCTGTCAGCGTCACCTGCACCTGCGCTGACACCACCCACACTCACACCTGCACCGTCACTGGTGGCAGCGAGTACTTCGGCAAGTCCTTCCGCCATATCAAGGTTGAGTTGGCTGAGTACGAGGAGATCGACCAGGTCAAGATGGACGGCAGCGCGATTCGTGCGACCGTCGTCTACGTCGATGTCGAAGGCAATAAGGTTGCGACGCTTGACCCGATGGGCACCAAGGTTGCTTACGCTGTGATCAGCTATCCTGGCAATCTGGTCTGGGGCGACATCGCCATCACTGTCAAGAATCAGGCTGCGTACACCGTTGCTACGCTGAAGGACACGGGCGTGGTTGATTTCCCGACTATTAGTCAGCAGTTCATGGTCGAGAACGGTTCTGCTACTACCATTCTCGGTTATAAGGTCGTGGGCACGATCAAGATCAATAAGGCCGCCGGCGATGTTCATGTTGCGGACCTGAAGGCAGCGCTTGAGCTCGTTGCCAAGAACACGAACTATCAGGTGATCCTCAAGGTCGTGAACACTTATAACACTACCCTTGCTAATGGTGACGTGATTCCGGAAGACGCCTTCCTTGTCGTGCAGGCTTGGGACGGCAGCACCGTAGTCGCGTATAGCATCAGCGTGGGCACCACTAACCTCGCTGCCTGATCCAAATCTCCCATAGCAAAAAAGAAGACCCCTTCGGGGGTCTTCTTTTTTGCGCAAAAAGCCCCGGCTTTGCAGTCGGGGCTTTCTCTTTTCCGTTCACGCCAGCATGATGAGCGCCAGGACCTGGGAGGGTTCGTCGGCGTGGTTTGTGATGCTGTGGCCGCCGTCCGGCTCCGTCAGGGCCGCGTCGCCCGGGTGCAGCACCGTTTCCGTGCCGTTGTCGTTCACGGTGGGGGTCCCTTGCAGGACGTAAAAGAACTCCCGCTCGCCGTGGTGCTGGTGGTAGCCGATGCCGCAGCCCTTGTGCAGCGTCAATACGCTGAACAGCCGCGCGTGGCCCAGCAGCTCGTCCCTGTCCGCGAGGTAGCGGAACGCGGCTTCGCCCGGCCCGCCCAGCATGGCGGGCTTTACGGCGGTCTCCTGCTCGTTTGCTCGTCTGATCATAGTGGTGCTCCTTTCGTCGGTGAGGTGGATGCAGCGGCGCTTGCGCGCCGTGGGGAACTATGGTACACTTCTATCAAAAGTGTAGCAGACCCGGGCGGAAAAGTCCACCGGGAGCATGGAGGAACGGTATGAAACGATTTGTGGCGGCGCTGGCGCTGCTGCTGTGTCTGGCGGCTCTCGCTGCCTGTGGGACGGAAGAAACGCCCGCTCCGGAGCCGGAGGAGCCGGTGGCCCTCGGAGCGCTGACGCTGGAGTGTGCCGCCCCGGCGGACTGCGGCGCGGACTTTCCGGACGCGGCGCGGGAGTTTGCCGACGCGCTGGAAAAAGAAATGGCGGCCCGTGGCTTTGATGTGGAGGCGCTGCAGCTGACCTTCAGCCGGGCGGACGCGGCCACGGCACAGGCCCTCGCGGAGGGCGGCGTGCAGCTGGCGGTGCTGTCCTCCCTCGCCTGCGCGCGGGAGGAGGGCCTGTTGCCGCTGCTGGCCCTCAGCCGGGAAAAGGACGGGGCGGAAAAGGGTGTTGTCTGCGCCGCAACCTCGGCCTATGGCAAACAGCTCGCGGCCCGCTCCTCGGGGGCCTCGCCCATCACCTGGGAGGAATGGGACCGGGCCGTTTGGGGCGCGGTGGAGAGCGAGGAATTTTTGGTGAGCGCCGCGTCCCTCTGGCTCAGCGACGGCTGCGGCCACACGGCGGCGGAGCTGCGGCAGTGGAGATACTATGAGAGCGAGGATGCGCTGCTCGCGGCGGCGGAAGCGGGGGAAGTGGACGTGCTGCTGCTCGCCGGGGCGGAGCGTCTGCCCGCGGGCGGCGCGGTGCTGGGCGAGACCATGCCGCTGTATGAGCGCCTGTTCGCCGTCTCGCCCAAAGCGGAAGCGCTTTTGGGGGAGGATGTTCTCGCGGCCCTCCGGGATGCGCTGCACGCGGCGGCGGAGACGGACGCGGGGCGGGCCTTTTTGGCGCAGTACGGCTGCGGCGGCTTCACCGCCGTGACGGAGGAGGAGCGGGCGGCGCTGGGCCGGCTCGCGGAAGTGGAGGAGTGCGAATGAGCAAGCTGGAAATCCTCACGGGGGTCTTCCTGTGGGTGATGTATATCGTCATGTTTTTCTGCGTCGTCACCTACGTCCTGTTTTTCCGTCTGGCTTATAAGGCGAAAAAGGCCACGGTGGAAAACACGCTGGCGCAGGAGCCGTGGCTGCCCTACCGCGAGCGCGTGGAGCGGGAGATCGCGTGGTTCGAGGCGCAGGAATCGAAGCAGCTCTACATCCTGACCCGGGACGAGGTGCGGCTCAGCGCGCGCTATCTCCCGGCGGAGGGCGAGAGCCGGGGCCGCGTGGTGCTGATGCACGATTACCGCGTCCCGGCGGCGGTGAATTTCGCCGGAGCGCTGCGGGCGTATCATGAGCAGGGCTTCGACGTGCTGCTCTGCGACGAGCGCGCCCACGGCGAGAGCCTCGGCAAGTGGATCTGCTTCGGCGCGCGGGAGCGCTATGACTGCAAGCTCTGGGTGGAGTGCCTGAACAAGCTCTACGGCGGTGATAAGCCGGTGTTTCTCCACGGCGTGGGCATGGGAGGCACGGCGGTGCTGATGACCGCAGGGCTGAAGCTGCCCCGGAACGTGACGGCGGTGGTGGCGGAGGGGGCCTGCACCTCGCCCTATGCCATGGTGAAGAAGCTGCTGCGGCGGATGCATCTGGCAAGCTCCGTAAACCTGCGGCACTTCGATTTCTGGTGCCGGGCCATGGCCGGCTTCAGGCTGAAGGGGGCCTCCACACAGGCGGCCCTGCGGGAGACGAAGCTCCCCGTCCTGCTGCTCCACGGCAGCGAGGATGCTGTGGCCCCTGCCGCCATGGCGGAGGCGAACTTCGAGGCCTGCGGCGGCGAGAAGCAGCTGCGCATGGTCCCCGGCGCGGGGCATGGCGTGTGCCTCTGGGCGGCGGAGGACTGCGGCGCGGAGGTGCTGGCCTTCGTCAAGGCCCATGAGGCCCTGCCGGAGAAGCGGGAGAGCCTGCCGGAGGGCGAAACGGCGGAGCGGGAAGCGTAACGAAAAAGGGCGAAGCCCCGGCGCGGAACGCGCCGGGACGAAAACGGCATATAAAAATGCGTCCCGCCCATTTCGGGCGGGACGCTCGTTTTATGTTATACTAAAACCTGATAAAAAGCTTAAAAAGCTTTTTATACAGTCTCGCGCTGCGGCGCGAGCTGCACTTCCGTCACCAGTGTGCCACTGGTTCCTCCCTGAGCGCGAAGCGCGTCAGGTTTTTATGATGCGATAGCCGTTGGCGGCTTTGCCGCCTTACGGATATCCATACACAGTAGACGGCGCAGCGTGCGAAGCACGCGGGATTTCAAATAAAGCCTTTTATTTGAAATCAGTATCATGCCTCCGCGGGCGGCAGGATCAACTGATAGGCGTGGTGGTGGGTGCAGATGCGCACCTCAGGAGCGCTGGGGGCGAACTCGCCGTCCAGAGACCAGGGAATGTCCTCCTCCGTGCGGAAGACTACCTGCCTGACGTGGCGGATGGTGACGAACTCCGGGTCGAACTCCTGGCGGATCAGAGTCATAAGCAGGCTGGAGAGGTCCTCCAGCGTGCGGACATGGGGGACCAGCACCAGCTCGAACTCTCCGTCGTCCGTGGAGACGATGCTCTGGGAGAGCTTCATCTTCCCGGCGATGCTGGTGCTGTTGCTGACGGCGCCAAAGAGGTATTCTCCCTCAAAGCGCTCCTCCTCCGTCTCCACAGTCATCCGGTAGGGGCGGAGCGTGTCCAGATCCTTCACGCCCTCCAGAATATAGGCGAAGTAGCCCAGGGCGTTTTTTGCCTCCTGCGGCGCGGCGTAGGAGGCCCGGGTAAACGCGCCGAAGGACGCGACATAGACGAAAAGCCGCTCGTTAAACTGGCCCAGGTCCAGCGCATGGGGCGTGCCGGTGACGGCCAGACGGGCCGCCTCCTCCGTGTCCAGCGGCAGGCCCAGGCTCAGCGCGAAGTCGTTGGTGCTGCCGTTTGGCAGGTAGCCGATGGGCGGGCGGTCGCCGGGCAGGTGCATGACGCCGCTGATGGTGCTGCTGAGGGTGCCGTCTCCGCCGCTGCAAACGATGAGGTCGAAATCGCCGCCGCACTCCTCGGCGATGCGGGTGATGTCGCCGTACTGCTCGGGCTTCCGGACGGAAACCAGATAGCCGGCCCTGGAAAATTCACATACCGCCTCGAACAATCCGGCGGCGCTCTTGCCCCGTCCCGCCCGGGGGTTCGCGATGAGCAGCAGCTTCTTCTCCATGGGAAACGCTCCTTTCAGGGAAAAGGGCGGCGGTTTTTGCGCCGCCCGGTTATCGTAATGGTACAGTTGCGCGCCGCGGGCGCAACTGTGACGCCGCGGACACGGGTTTTCATGGGTTCGCGCTTGCTGTGGGAAACTATTATACCACACTTGCAATGCGTGGGCAAGTCGGTTAAGATAAAGATGATTCGGGGAAAAAGAAAGCATCCCGCGCAGCGGGACGGGAAAAGCACACAACAGGGGACGGGAGGCGCCTATGAAGAAGGGACTGAGGGAATATATCCTGCTGGGACTGACGCTGTTTTTCGCGGCGGCGGGACTGCTGGTGTTCTATGACACGGTGTTTGCGAATCAGACGCTGCTGCTGTTCCTGCAAAAGCTCAGCGGCGCGCTGCAGCCTATTTTTATCGGCTGCTTTATCGCCTACCTGCTGCTCCCCATCACGAACAGCATCGACGGCTCGCTGCGCGCCCACACCAGAAAAGCGGGCGAACTCAAGCGCCCCGGCCTGCTGCGCATCGCAAGCCTTGCGCTGACCTGGCTGCTGGTGTTTGTGGTGGGCTACGTGCTGGTGAAGCTGATTTTGCCGCAGGTGGCGGACAGCGTCCTGCAGCTGGCGGAAAACGTGGAAAACTACTATAACAAGATCTACGGCTGGGTCACCCGCCTGCTGGAGGATAATCCCGAGCTGGCCGCCTGGGCGCAGCAGCTGTTTCAGAACTACTATACCAACCTCCTCGACTGGGTCAGGGAGACCGTTGTGCCCAGCGCGCAGGTGCTGGTGACGGCGCTGGGCGGCGGCGTCTGGAGCTTTATCAGCTTCGCCAAGGACCTGGTGGTGGGCGTTATCGTCTCGGTTTACCTGCTGTACTCCAAGGAGAGCTGGAGCGCCGGGCTGCGCCGGGTCGTGCGGGCGCTTTGCAGCGAGGAGTGGGAGGACCGTCTCCTGCGGGCCACCCGCCGGGCGGACCGCATTTTCAGCGGCTTCATCCGGGGAAAGCTCCTGGATTCGGCCATCATCGGCCTGCTCTGCCTGGGAGGCTGCCTGCTGCTGAAGATCCCCTACGCACCGCTGGTGGCGGTCATCGTGGGCGTCACCAACGTGATCCCCTTCTTCGGCCCCTTCCTGGGGGCCGTCCCCAGCGCGCTGCTGATCCTGCTGGCGGACCCGCTGAAGTGTGTGACCTTCATCATCATGGTGGTGGTGCTGCAGCAGTTTGACGGCAACATTCTCGGCCCAAGGATTCTGGGCGGCTCCACGGGCCTTTCCAGCTTCTGGGTCATCACCGCCATTCTGGTGGGCGGCAGCTTCTTCGGCATAGCGGGTATGTTCTTCGGCGTGCCGGTGTTCGCCTGCTTTTACAGCCTGTTCGGCACGCTGGTGCGCTACCGGCTGGAGAAAAAGGGCGCGTCCACCAAGCTGGAGGACTACGGCGAGCGGACGCTCTCCGGCGACAAGCGCCCTGCGGGCGACGCGGCGGACGCGCCGAAGGAATAAGCTCCGGGAAAGGAGGCGCGGCGGTTGCGGCGGTTTTACAGGGAATTTCGCGGGCGGCTCTGGTGCCTGCTGGCGGCGGTACTGCTGCTCATTGCGTTTGCGCTGAAAAAGAGCGACCGGGCGGCCATGAACGCCGCGGCGGCCGCCGTGGCGGACCCGATGAGGGCCGCCGTCTCGAAGCTGACCTATCTCGTGGACTTCTCCATGATGGAGCTGGTGCTGGCGTTGGCGCTGGCGGCGGCGCTGGCCTATGTGGGTGTCACCGCGGCGCGGCTCATACGCCGGAAGGGCGAGAGGGGGAAGGTGCTGCTCTCTTTCTTCCTGACGGCGCTTTGCGCCTGCGCCGTCATTTCGGCGGCAGCGGACTGGTTCTGGGGCGTGTATTACTACGCCGACGGGCTGCAGGAGAAAAGCGGCATCTACGCCGAGAGTGTGTCACTGGAGGAGCTGACGCTGGTGACGCGCTACGCGGCGGCGCAGCTCTCCGCAGCGTCGGAGGGAGTGCCCCGGGACGAAAACGGCCTGTTCGCTGCGTCCCGGGAGGAGATCTTCGCGGAGGCGGCGCAGGTCTATGACAATATCAGCCGCGAGCTGCCTTGCCTTGCCTTTGAAGACCGTACGCCCAAGCCGGTGTATTTTTCCCGCGTGATGAGTTATCTGCGGCTCACGGGCGTGTACTTCGCCTTCACGGCGGAGGCGAATCTCAACGTGGACAGTCCCGCCTGTATGCTCCCCGCCACCATCGCCCACGAGCTGGCCCACCAGCGGGGCATCGCCTCGGAGAAGGAGTGCAACTTTGCCGCCGTGCTGGCGGCTACCACGGCGGACAGCCCGGTGTACCGCTATTCCGGCTGGCTCTCGGCCTATGTCTATCTCAGCAACGCCCTCTATTCGGCGGACCGGGAGCTTTGGCAGGCCATCCGGGACACGCTGCCGGCGGAGGTGCGCGCGGACATGGACGCCAACAACGCCTACTGGGCGCCCTTCCGGAAAAGCCCGGTCTCGGAGGGCTATCAGACGCTCTATGACAGCTATCTCAAGGGCTACGGCCAGACGGAGGGCGTGCAGAGCTACGGCATGGTGGTGGAGCTGCTGACGGTCTACTACCGTGACCGGGCCGCCGCTTTGGCGGAGGGCTGAGGGCCATACACAGAAAGAATACCGGGCCGCGCCCGGAGGAAAGGAAGTACACCATGGAGCAAAAGAAAAAACTCTCCTGCATCGACTGCGCCGTTACCGCCTGCAACTGTCCGGAGGACCCGCATTACCCGGATTTCTGCCTCACCACCGGCATGGACGAGGAGGTTCTGGCGGACGCCATGCGCTGCTATGAACAGGAGGAGAACCGCCGCATCGCCGTCGCCGCGGCGGAGGTGGAGTATGAGTTTTACTGCCAGCACACCCGGGTGGAGGAGATCATGGACTTCGCGAAGAAGATCGGCGCGAAGAAGCTGGGTATCGCCACCTGCGTAGGCCTGATTCGGGAGGCGCAGACTCTGGCCCGGGTGCTGCGCCACCACGGCTTTGAGGTCTACGGCGCCGCCTGCAAGGCGGGCGCGCAGAGAAAGACCTCCGTGGGCATTCCGGAGAAGTGCGAGACCCTAGGGGCCAATATGTGCAATCCCATCCTGCAGGCGAAGCTGCTGAACGCCGCGAAAACCGATCTGAACATCGTGGTGGGCCTGTGCGTGGGGCATGACAGCCTGTTTTACAAATACTCCGACGCCCCCGTTACCACCTGCGTCACCAAGGACCGGGTGCTGGGCCATAACCCGGTGGCGGCGCTGTACGGCGCGGAGTTCTATTATAAAAAGAAGCTGTTTGGCGAGACAAAATGACGGACGGCGCGGCGGGACGACCCGCCGCGCTTTTTTCCGCCGCAACTGAAACGTACAGCTTTTGTCAGCCCCGGTTGGTGGCGTAGGCAAGGGCGGGACGGTATACTGTGGGAAAAGAGGTGAAAGATATGAAAAACATGATTTCTCAGAATCTGCGCGCGCTCCGCGCCCGGCTGGGCCTGTCCCAGGAGGCCGCGGCGGAGCGGGTGGGCGTGTCCCGTCAGGCGCTGGGCAAGTGGGAGACGGGAGAATCGGCCCCGGACCTGCAAAGCTGCATGGCGCTGGCGGAGCTGTACGGCGTGACGCTGGACGCCCTCGTGCAGTACAGCCAGGAGGAGGGAGGCGTTCCCATCCCGCCGAAGAAGAAGCACGCCTTCGGCCTTGTCACCGTAGGCGAGCGGGGGCAGATCGTCATCCCCCAGAAGGCCCGGAAGATCTTCGACCTCAAGGCCGGGGACCAGCTGCTGGTGCTGGGCGACGAGGAGCAGGGCCTGGCCCTGCTGAAGGCGGAATGGATGGTGGAGATGGCGGAGCAGCTCCGCAGCCGGAAAGGGGGCGAGCAGGCATGAACGCCATTGAGATCCGGGAGCTGACCAAGCGCTATGGAGACAAAACGGCGGTGGACCGGCTGAGCCTTACGGTGGAGCGGGGAGAGCTGATGGCCCTGCTGGGCGTGAACGGCGCGGGAAAGACCACCACCATCCGGATGCTCTCCTGCCTCACCGCGCCGGAGGAGGGGGACGCCCTCCTGCTGGGGCGGAGCATCCGCAGGGAGCCGCAGGGAGTGAAAGCGCTGCTGGGCGTTTCGCCCCAGGAGACCGCCATAGCCCCCAATCTGACGGTGCGGGAGAATCTGGAGCTGATGGCGGGCGTCCACGGGATGCCGGCGGCGCGCCGCCGGGACAAGGCGGCGGAGCTGCTGGAGCGTTTTTCCCTCACGCCGGTGGCAAAGCGCAAAAGCAGGACCCTCTCCGGCGGCTGGCAGCGGCGGCTCAGCATCGCCATGGCGCTGGTGGGCGAGCCGGAGGTGCTGTTTCTGGACGAACCGACGCTGGGGCTGGACGTGCTGGCGCGGCGGGAGCTGTGGGACCTGATCCGGGAGCTGTCGGGCCGGGTCACCATCCTGCTCACCACCCACTACATGGAGGAGGCGGAGGCCCTGGCCCACCGGGTGGCTATCCTGGGAGAGGGGCGGCTCCGGGCGCTGGGCACGGCGGAGGAGCTGATGCGCCGCTCCGGCGCGGGCAGCATGGAGGACGCGTTTCTCCATTTCGCCCGGGAAAGGGGGGAGCAGGCATGAGGACGCGCGTTTTTGCCCTGCGCACGGCAAAGGAGATCCTGCGGGACCCGCTGAACCTGGCCTTTGGGCTGGGCTTTCCGGCAGTGCTGCTGTTGCTGCTCACCGCCATCGGACGCAACGTGCCGGTGGAGATGTTTCCCCTCGCGGAGCTGACCCCGGGCGTCTCGGTGTTCAGCCTGTCGTTTTTCACGCTGTTTTCCGCCCAACTGGTGGCGAAGGACCGCGCCAGCGCCTTCGCCGCGCGGCTCTTTACCACGCCCATGACCGCCTGGGACTTCATTTTCGGCTACACGCTGCCGCTGCTTCCCATGGCCCTGGCCCAGAGCCTGCTTTGCTACGCGCTGGCGGTGCTGCTGGGCCTGCCGCTGACGGGAGGTATTTTCGCCGCGGTGGGAGCGGCCCTCCTCGGGGCGCTGTTCTTCATCGGCCTTGGGCTGCTCTGCGGCAGCGTTATGACCGTGGCGCAGGTGGGCGGCTTCTGCGGCGCGGTGCTGACGAATCTCGCCGGCTGGCTCAGCGGCACCTGGTTCTCCCCGGCGCTGGTGGGCGGCTGGTTCCAGCGACTGGCGGAGTGCCTGCCCTTCCTGCGGCTCACGGAGCTGTGCCGCGCGGCTCTGGCGGGGGACGGTGCGGCGGCGATGCCTCACCTGCCCTGGGCGCTGGGCTATACCGCACTGGCGCTGCTCCTCGCTGTGCCGCTGTTTCGCCGTACCATGCGGCGCTGAACGAAAAAAGACCCGCCGGGGAACCCCGGCGGGTCTTGCGGTTTTTTAGGGGACAAGGGCGGGCCGTCACAGCTCCCGCCGGCCCTCCAGCGCCCGCAGGAGCGTGGCGTCGTCCGCGAACTCCAGATGCCCGCCCACGGGGATGCCGTAGGCAAGGCGGGTCACCCGCACGTCAAAGGGCTTTAAGAGCCGGGCGAGGTACATGGCGGTAGCTTCGCCCTCCGTGTCCGGGTTGGTGGCCATGATGACCTCCCGCACGCCCCCGGCGGCCACCCGATCCACCAGAGACTTGATCTGCAGATCGTCCGGCCCGATGTGGTTCATGGGGGAGATGACGCCGTGCAGCACATGGTAGCGGCCCCGGTATTCCCGCGTCCGCTCCATGGCGATAACGTCCCTTGGGTCCGCCACCACGCAGATGAGACCCGCGTCCCGCTTATCCGACGCGCAGATGGGGCAAAGCCCCCCGGCGGTCAGGTTCTGGCACACGGGACAGCAGGTGACGCTGCGCTTGGCCTCCACGATGGCGTCGGCAAAGGCCTGGGCCTCCGACTCCGGCAGGCCCAGCACATAGAAGGCCAGACGCTGGGCGGATTTGCCGCCGATGCCCGGCAGCCGGGCGAACTGCTCCACCAGATTTTCCAGCGGCGCGGGAAAGTATTCCATAGCCTTCAGTCTCCCTTACAAAAGCGTTTTCAGCCCCGCAGCGCCGCGATGCGGCCGGGGATGTCCTCGGCGCCGTAGACGGCGCTGCCCGCCACCAGCACGTTGGCCCCGGCGTCGATGCAAGTACGGCAGGTGTCGGAGCCCACGCCGCCGTCCACCTCCAGCTCGCAGGCGGGATTCTCCGCCTCGATAAAGCCGCGGATGGCCCGGACCTTCGGCATCATATCCTCCATGAAGCGCTGCCCGCCGAAGCCCGGCTCCACCGTCATGACAAGGATCAGCTCCACCTCGTGGAGGAAGGGCAGCACCGCCTCCGCCGGGGTTTTCGGCTTTACCACCACGCCGGCCTTTTTGCCCTTGGCGTGGATGAGGCGCAGGGCCTCGTGGATATTCTCCTCCGTGTCGGCCTCCACATGGCAGGTCACGATGTCCGCCCCCGCGTCGCAGAAGCGCTCCACATACCGCACCGGGCGGTCGATCATGAGATGCACGTCCAGCGGCAGCTCTGTTACCGGGCGGATGGACTTCACCACCGGGATGCCGATGGAGATGTTGGGGACGAAAAGGCCGTCCATCACGTCCACGTGGACGTAATCGGCGGAGCTGATGCGCTCGATGTCCCGCTGGAGGTTCGCAAAGTCGGCGGAGAGGATGGAGGGAGCGATCTTGATCATGTCGGATTCCTTCTCTTTCTGGCGCGCGCCCGTCACGGCGGCGGCGCGGATGACATACACTGGCATGGAGCGGCGGACGGCTGAGCCGCGGCGATCTGAGTCTGCCGCGCAGCTTCCGGCCCCCGGCCGCGGCCGCTGAAACGCCGCTCGTTTTCATAGGGCGCCGGAGGGTCCCTCCGGCGCCCGCCGAGACGGAAAACGGGCGCCTTTTACATACACCGCCATTATAGCAAATCCGCCCTCCGATTACAAGGGACAAGCCCGGCGGGAAACAGGCGGGCGGCGCAAAAAAGTTTACAATTATCCGCTTTATTCCCGCGCCGCTTTTCGCTATCATGGCTTTCATAGGCGCTCCGCTTGGCCCGCTCCGGGCGCGGACGCGCCGAACACAGAAAGAAGGGACCGTATGTCTTTTTTCCAGAAGCTCCGCAATGCGCTGAGCCGCTTTATGTACGGGCGCTACGGCAACGACGCGCTGAACCAGCTCCTCTGCGTGGTGATCCTGGCGCTGTATGTGCTGGGGCTGTTTTTGCGCCGGGTGCCGGTGCTGGGCGCGGTGCTGTACTACCTGCCCACGGCGCTGTGGCTGGTGGTGCTGTTCCGTATGCTTTCCAAAAACCTTACAAAGCGGCGGCAGGAGAACGAGTGGTTCCTCTCCTGGTGGAACCCCATGCGGACGAGCCTGCGGCGGCGGAGGGACCGGATGAAAGACCGGGAGCATAAGTATTTCACCTGCCGCGGCTGCGGCGCGGTGTGCCGCGTGCCGAGGGGCCGGGGCAGGATCGTCATCACCTGCCCCCGCTGCGGGCGGGAGCTGCACGGGAAAAGCTGAGAGCGTTTCCGGGGCTTGCAATCCGGCGGTGGATTTGGTATAGTACTGGCGTGGCAAGAGAAACTGGGAAAGGAGCGAGCCTATGAAAAAGATCATCGCGTTGGCGCTGACGGCGGCGCTGGTGCTGGCTATGACGGCCTGCGGCAGCAAGGATTTTGACCGCAGCGCCAACGGCTATCTCACCGAGGACGCGGCCAAGGCCGTGGCGGCCCAGAGCGTGGGCTACAAGGCGGACGAGGTGGATTTCACCGAGTCGGTCTTTGAGGGCGACGAGGCCGGCGGCGACGAGAGCGCCGTTTACCGCTTCGTCTTCACCGACAGCGTGGCGGAGTACACCTGCGAGATCAGCGCCATGCAGGGCACGGTAGTAAGTTCCAGCGCAAAATAACGGCAAAGGCAAAGGGCCTGCGGCTGTCCTCCACGCGGACGGCGGTCATGGGGGCCCCGCCTTTCCAGCAGATTGGGTTTTAAGAAGCGGCGTGACCTGCGGGTCACGCCGCTCAGCTTTTTGAAACTCCCTGAAAAGTTTCAAAAAGTTGTTTGACTGAACGCGAAAGGCAACCCTGACGGTTTGCCTCGCGCCAAGAGCCGCCCTTCAGGCGGTTTGCGCTCCGGCGCGCTCTGCGGAGCAGCCTTTCACCCTATCTTTCCCTCCGAAACCTTTGGACGGAAGGTTTTCAACAGACAAAAACACCCATGCGCACAGCGCACGGGTGTTTTTTATGAGTTCGGCTTACAGCAGGTTCATCAGGTTGAAGGCGATGATGAGACCGGAGAAGACGATGGACACGGTGGAGCAGAGCTTGATGAGGATGTTCAGGGAAGGACCGGAGGTATCCTTGAAGGGATCGCCCACGGTGTCGCCCACGACAGCGGCCTTGTGCTGCTCGCTGCCCTTGCCGCCGTGGTTGCCCCGCTCGATGTACTTCTTGGCGTTGTCCCAGGCGCCGCCGGCGTTGGACATAAAGACCGCCATGGCGAAGCCGGTGATGGAAACGCCGCCCAGCAGGCCCACAACGCCCTCGCAGCCCAGGATCAGGCCGGTGACGATGGGAACGATGATGGCCAGCAGCGCGGGAACCACCATCTCATGCAGCGCGCCCTTGGTGCACAGGTCCACGCAGCGGGAGTAGTCGGGATCGGCCTGGTATTCCATGATGCCCTTGATCTCCCGGAACTGGCGGCGGACCTCAACAACGATGGACTGCGCGGCGGTCTGCACGGCGCTCATGGTGAACGCGGCAAACACGAAGGTCAGCATAGCGCCGATGAACAGGCCGACCAGAACGGTGGGGCTGGTCAGGGTGAAGTTGAGCAGCTCGCTGGTGCGCTCCTGCACGATGTTGACGTAGGAGACCAGCAGGGCCAGCGCGGTCAGGGAGGCGGAGCCGATGGCGAAGCCCTTGCCGGTGGCGGCGGTGGTGT
>JBJDYU010000016.1:0-17614 GCA_051867615.1 Oscillospiraceae bacterium
CGCTGAAAACCCGGTTGCCGCCTAATGTGCAACCGGGTTTCTCGACAGGCTGCGGGCAGCCCTGTTGGGGCTGCCCTTCTTCATAGGCAGGGGCGTGCAAAGCGCCGAAGGGACGATACCGGCGCAAAAGGCAAAAGGGGCCGGAAAGGCCGTCTTCTTTTACAGCCGGAGCCTTCGCGGCTTTCGTCCGGACTTGACAGCGCGGCGTTTTATGGTACACTTTTGGATGCTTGCCGAAAACGGGCAAAGTTCGCCCGCCGCCCCGGAGCGGCCGCGGGCAGAAAGGCTATTTCGCCATGCATCACCCGACTTCCAAACGCCGCTACAACGCCCTGTACGCCGGCGTTCACTCCTTCTACTGGGCGGGCTACGCCACCGCCTGGGCCTATATCGCCGTTCTCCTCTCCCTCTATGGCTTTTCCGCCACAGAGATCGGGATCGTCACCTCTCTCGCCACGCTTTTCTCCGTGGCGCTGCAGCCCGCGCTGGCCTCCCTCACCGACCGCAGCAGGCGCCTCGGCCCCCGGGAAACGGCCACCGCCCTGCTGGGGCTGCTGCTGACTGTCACCGCCGCGCTGCTTCTGCTGCCTGCCCGGCGGAACATGGCCACCGCCCTGCTCTTCATCCTGCTGGGCCTGCTCCACTCCTGCATCCCGCCGTTTTTCAACGCCTTCGCCATCCATCTCATGCGCCGGGGCGCGGAGGTGGACTACGGCTTTGGCCGGGGACTGGGCTCTCTTTGCTATGCCTTCGCGGCAGCGGCCATGGGCATTTTGGTGGAGCGCTGCTCCCCCCGCCTGACGCTGCCCGTCTCCTTCGTGCTGGTGGGCGCTTCCCTGCTGGTTTTGCTTTTGTGCCGCCTGCCTGCTTCTGCCGCAGCGGAGGCGGCGCCGGAGCAGATAAAAGCCGTCAGCGCCGCCGAGCTGCTGCGCCGCTGCCCCATCCTGCTCCCCATCATGCTGGGCTGTCTGCTGTTCATCGCCTCCCGCTGCGTCTACACCACCTACCTCAACGCCATTGTGGAGCGTGCCGGCGCGGGAGCCACCGTCATGGGCATCGTCCTCGCCCTGTCGGCGGCCATGGAGCTGCCCGCCATGAGCCTGTTCGTCCGCTTCCGGCGGCGCTTCAGCTGTGAGACGCTGCTGTGCGTCTGCGCCGCCACGGCGTTGACGCGGCTGCTGCTGTACCTGTTCTTCCCCTCAGCCGGGATGCTCTACGTCAACGCCCTGCTTCAGTTCTTCGGCCACGGTCTCTATCCCACCGCCACGGTGTTCCTCATCAGCGAGCTGGTGGACGGGGCTAACCAGTCCAAGGGCCAGGGACTGATCTTCGCCGCGGGCTACGGACTGGGCTGTGCCATCGGCAGCCTCGCGGACGGCTGGCTGCTGGACCGCTTCTCCGTGGTGGGCGCGCTGTGGTTCAGCGCCGCCTGCGCCCTGCTGTCGCTGCTCTGCTTCGCCTTCTGCGCCCGGCGCAGGGCAAAGGCCGCTTAAAAAGGGAGGGAGCTTCATGCTTTCGAATTTTCTCATCGTCCTGCAGCAGGTCTGCGTCCTGTTCGTCCTCATGCTCATCGGCTTCGTTCTGGGCCGGCGGCGGGTGTTTGGCGACCAGGTCATACAGGGGATGAACGCGCTGGTGCTGAATCTGGCGCTCCCCTGCACCATCATCCGGGCCTTCCAGCTGGAGCATACGGGCGAGATGCTGCGGAACTTCCTGCTCTGCGTCATCCTTGCCGCAGCGATGCACCTGCTTTCCTTCCTCGCCGGTCTGCTCATCGCGGGAAAGCGGGAGCGGCAGGAGCGGGCCGTATACGCCCTCTCCTCCACCCTCACCAACTGCGGCTTCATGGGCTTTCCCCTGCAAAGCGCGCTGCTGGGCAGCGTGGGTATGCTCTACAGCTCCGCCTATGTGTTCGTCATGAACCTCTTTACCTTCACCGTGGGCTACTACCTCTTTACCGGCAACCGCAAAAGCGTCTCGCCCAAACAGGTCCTCTCCCGCCCGGCCATCATCGGGACGCTGCTGGGCCTGCTGCTGTTTCTGCTGGGCATCCCCCTCCCCGGCCCCGTGTCGGAGGTGGTGGGACATCTGGCCAACCTCTCGGTTCCGCTGCCCATGTTCATCATCGGCTATCACCTCTCTCAGGTGGACTTCCGCCAGGTGCTGAAAAAGAAGCTCCACTGGCTGTTCTCCGCCCTGCGGCTGGTGGCGCTGCCGCTGCTGTCCCTCCTGCTCATGCGCTGCTGCGGCGTGCGGGGCGAGGTGCTGCTGTCCCTGGCCGTCTCCGCCAGCTGCCCTGTGGCTACCGCCGTCACCATGATCGCCAGCCGCTTCTCCGACAAAGGCTCCCTCTCCGCCGAGCTGGGCGCCATGCAGACGCTGCTCTCCCTGTTCACGCTGCCCGCCATGCTGGCGGCGGCGAGCCTGCTGATGTAGCGGCGAAATACCGGAATAAATATAGCCGGCGCAGCCTTCGCTGCGCCGGCTTTTCCGCGCTCATGCGCGGGAGGTTCAATTATTGTACCGCGCCTTCCGCCGTCTCCGGCTCTCCGTCCTCCGGGATGCGGCAGATGAGCTTGCGGTACAGCTGCCGGAAGCACAGCAGTGTCGTCGCCAGAGAGAACAGCTCCGCAAAGGGATAGGACCACCAGACCAGGTCGCTGTTGCCCACGGCCATGCCGATGCGGGCCAGCACATAGGCCGCCGGCAGCAGAGCCACCAGCTGGCGGATGAAGGAGGTCAGGAGGGAATACATACTCTTGCCGAGGGACTGAAACACCGAGCCCAGCACGATGCAGACGCCGGCAAAGGGGAAGGTGGCGCCGATGATCCGCAGGGCGGGCACGCCGATGGCTATCATATTGGGCGAGGCGTCAAAGATGGAGAGGAGCTGCCGCGGGAACAGCTCGAACACGACGCCGCCGAGGCACATCAGCGCCACGCCGAAGAATGTGCCGAAGCGGATGGCCTCCATCATGCGGCGGCGGTTCTGCGCGCCGTAGTTGTACGCGATGATGGGCACCAGACCGTTGTTCAGGCCGAACAGGGGCATGAACACGAAGCTGTTGAGCTTGAAGTACACGCCGAACACCGTGGCCGCGGTCTCCTTGCCCACGGTGTAGAGGATGAGGATCTTGTTCATGAAGAAGGTCATCACCGAGCCGATGGCCACCATGAGGACCGAGGGGAAGCCGATGGCGTAGATGCGGCCCATGGTGTGCAGGTCCGGCCTGAAGCCGCGCAGGGACAGACGGATCTCCGGATTCTTCCGGTGGTTCAGATAGATTCCCAGAAGCATGGCCACGATCTGGCCCAGCACCGTGGCGGCCGCAGCGCCCGCCACGCCCCAATGAAAGAGGAAGATGAAAATGGGGTCGAAGATCAGGTTCAGCACCGCGCCCACGCCCTGGGTGACCATGGTGTAGACGGTGCGGCCCGTGGACTGCAAAAAGCGTTCAAAGGTGATCTCTCCGTAAAGGCCGAAGGAAAGGCCGCAGCAGATGGTGAGGTACTGCACGCCCTGGTCGATGATGTTGTCAATGCTGGTCTGGGCGGCAAAAAAGGCCCGGCTGAAGAACAGGCCGAAGACGAGGAAGACGAGATAGCCCACGAAGGCCAGCAGCAGGCCGTTCTCCGCCGCCTTTTTGCCCCCCTCGTGATCCTTCGCTCCCAGCGCCCGGCTGAGCAGCGCGTTGATGCCCACGCCCGTGCCGGTGGCAAGGCCGATCATCAGGTTCTGCGCCGGAAAGGCCAGCGACACGGCGGTGAGCGCCTGCTCGCTGATCTGCGAGACGAACACGCTGTCCACGATATTGTACATCGCCTGCACCAGCATGGACGCCATCATGGGCAGCGACATATTCAGCACCAGCTTCTTGACCGGCATGGTCCCCATTTTGTTTTCCTGCACGACCGTTCCTCCCGTCTCTGTTCGCTGCGCCGCGGCACCCCGTGCCCTGCTCCCCGGCCCGCCGGGCGGGAGCAACAGCGGCTGAAATAAAAAATCACAAAATTAAAATATAGTACAGCGGCTATTATACCAGCGCCGCGCCTTTTTTGGAACTCCCAAAGATAGACAATTTTCGTCCCGCTTTTTCCCGCTTTCGCGGACAAAACTGACACTTCTCCCCCGCTCCGGCGCGTTTTACTTCCCGGAAATGGCATTTGACACCCCATCCGGCCCGGGCTATACTACAGCCATACAGGGAGAAGCGCCGCCCGGCGGCGCGCTCCCACGCCGAAGGAGGCATAGGGCCATGCAGAACACCTTTGAAAAGATCTACGAAGCCGTGAAGCTGATCCCGCCCGGCAGCGTCGCCAGCTACGGTCAGGTGGCGGAGGCGGCGGGAAATCGCCGCTGGGCCAGAGTGGTGGGCTATGCGCTGCACGTGAATCCCGCTCCCGGCGTCATTCCCTGCCACCGGGTGGTGAAAAAGGACGGCAGCGTCTCCTCCGCCTTCGCCTTCGGCGGAGCGAACCGGCAGGCAGAGCTGCTGCGGCAGGAGGGCGTGGACTTTCTCGACGAGAGCCATGTGGACATGGCGCGCTTTTGCGTCCGCTGCCTGCCGCCGGTATGGTAAAATCGCGGCCCAAGACACACAGCGCCCCGGACAGCCAGTCCGGGGCGTTTTTCACCGTTTTCTCCGCCGTATCAGGGGACCAGAAAGAACATCTCCCGCTCCGAGACCGCAAGGCCCAGCTTCCGCTGCAGGCGCAGCGAGCCTTCGTTTTCGCTCAGCACCTGCCCGTAGGGGTGAAAGCCCCGCCGCAGCTCCCGGCGCATCAGCACGCTCTCCAGCGCGGCGGCATAGCCGTGCCTGCGGTACTCCGGCAGCACGCAGAGAAGGCCCAAACTGCCCTCCGGATGCAGGCCCATGAAGCCCACCACCCGGCCCTCCGCCTCCGCCACCAGCAAATCTCCCTCCCAGGCGAGCCGGCGCAGCATCTCAGGCGTTTCCAGGTCATAGTTCGCTTCTATGAGCGGCAGGTCCCGCTCCTCCGCCTCCCGGACGGACAGGCCCGGCGGCAGCGGCTCCAGCTTCTCCTCTCCAAACAGCGCCACATGGCGGAAGCGCACCCGGGTCTCAAAACCCAGCCGGGCCTGCGCCTCCGGGCAGAGCGCCTCCTGATGGATCCCCAGAAAGTCGCAGTCCTCCACCCTCTCCAACAGCTTCCGTCCCGCCGCGGGGTCCTCCGCTGCGAGAAAGCAGCCGCCGCTCTCCGCTTCCCGCAGCAGCACGCCCTCCTCCGTGGCGGCGAGGATCTCCGCCCGGCCCCGCTGGATGGGGGCGATCAGGTCGAGGTAAAACAGTTCGTCCCGCATGAGCCAGTCAAGCGCCTGCTGCGCCAGCGGTTCGCGCTCCGCCACGCAGGTGATGCGCTCCCGCTCCTCCCGCCATTGCAGGCGTACGCCAGCGAGCGGGCCGCGGGTATCCCGGCGGCGCAGGGCGGCAAGGCCCTCGCCCTCCAGCTTCGCCAGGGCTTCCTTTCCCGTCCAGATGCGCCAGAAGCGGGCGCGGCGGCGCTCCCCGGCGGGAGCGCTTGAGAGGTACTGCCGCTCCAGCGGTGAAAAGCAGCGCTCCGCCACCGCCGGGTCAAAGTCCCGTATCTCCTCCGTGTCCACGCCGAGGGGCAGCGGCCCGGCGGCGCAGACCACATAGTCGCCGCTGTGGCTGAGACTGAAGCAGCAGCCCTCCGCCCAGGGCTTGCCGCCCACCTGGCGGAGAATGCGCACCTGCTCCGGCATCAGGCCCGTCCGCTTCGCCACCGCCTGACGGGCCAGCCAGTCTCCCGCCGCCGCCTGACGGCGGCGCTGCGGATGGCGGATGCCCTCTATCCGGGTTCGGGAGGCTTCGTCCATGGCGGCGAGCCAGCGTGCCTCCTCCCCCTCCGATACGTTTTTCAGCGCAAGCTCCGTCAGCTCCGCCATAGCGCTCCTCCACTTCCTTCTCCACGCGGCTGCGCGGTTGTATCGCTCAAAACCGTTGTATTATACCACAGCTGCGCGGGCTTCACAATCCCCCTTCGTTATTGACACCGGCGCGCGTGCGTGCTACGATTTGGGACGGTAAAAACAGCGGCCCGCCGGGGCAGAAGGAGGCGCGACATGACGACGCTTGCATGGGTCATCCTCATCACTACTGTCGCCGGAGTAGGCGGCACGGGACTGGGCGGCCTGGTGGGGGCTTTGTTCCGCAAGGATTCCAACAAGACCGTGAGCCTGCTGCTGGCCTTTGCCGGCGGCGTGATGCTGGCGGTGGTCTGCTTCGACCTCATCACCCAGGCCATGGCTCAGGAGACGGGCCTGCCTACCCTGCCGGTGGTCATGGCGGGACTGCTGCTGGGGTACTGCGTGGTGTTCCTGCTCAACGACGTCATCGACGAGAGCACCAACCATGAGGTCCCCCACATTGACGAGAACCATCCCCGCACCGCGGACTCTCCCGGCGAGCTGATCCACGCCGACCATTTTCAGGAGCACCGCAAGCGGAACGACAACTATCAGCTCTTTATCGGCGGCCTTGTCATGGCGGCGGCCATCGCACTGCACAACCTGCCCGAGGGTATGGTCATCGGCGCCAGCTACGCCGCGCAGGACGGCGCCGCCTTCACCGTGGGCAGCGGCTTTATCATCGCCATCGTCATCGGCCTGCACAATATCCCGGAGGGCATGGCCGTGTCCGTCCCCCTCATTACCGGCGGTATGCGCAGGAGCCGCGCGGTGCTGCTCACCGCCCTCACCGGCGCGCCCACCATCCTCGGCGCGGTGCTGGGCTACTGCGTGGGCGCGGTAGGGCCTCTGGCGCTGGCCATCTCCCTGAGCTTCGCCTCCGGCGCCATGCTGTATGTGGTGCTGGGCGAGCTGATCCCGGAGGCCATCCTCATGTGGCGCAGCAAGGTCCCCGCCTTCTCCACCCTGGTGGGCATTCTGGTGGGACTGTTCATCATCTATTCCTGAGCCTTCCCGCACCGGGACGGCTGCGGGCCGAAAGAAAGACAAGAGGTGTGTTATGCTCAAGCTGGAACTGGAACTCAGCGATATCGACTACGAGGCGCTGGCGGAGCGATTGTTGCCTTTGCTGGGAGACAAGCTGCCCTTAGGCGGCGCTTCCTCCGCCATGGCGAAGGCCGCCCTCTCCGCCCTGCCCCAGCAGCGGAAGGACCGTATGGCGGCGGAGCTTATCAACGGCAATGCCGGCAGCATCGCCGGAGCCATCCAGCGCGCGGCGGCGCAAAACGGCGTCAACTGCCGGGTAAGCGGCCTGCGCGCCGAAACGGAGGGCTGAGATGCGCCTGTACTGCGCGCCCATGGAGGGACTCACCGGGCGGGTGTTCCGTCAGGCCCTGACCCGCCATTTTCCGGGAAAGCTCCGCTTTTACTCCCCCTTTATCTCCCCCACCAGCAGCGGCAGTCTCCGCTCCCATGAGCTGCGGGACGTGCAGCCGGAGGAAAACGAGGGCATCGAGCTGGTGCCGCAGATCCTCTCGAACCAGGCGGAGGAATTCCTGTTCACGGCGGACAAGCTGCAAAAGCTCGGCTACGGAGAGGTGAACCTGAACCTGGGCTGCCCCTCCGGCACGGTGACGGCCCGGGGGCGGGGCGCGGGCTTCCTGCGGCGGACGGAGGAGCTGGAGCGCTTTTTGGACCGCATCTACGCCGCCGCTCCCCTGCCCGTCTCCATCAAGACCCGGGTGGGCTTTGCCGATGAAGGGGAATTCCCGGCGCTGCTGGCGCTGTTTGACCGCTATCCCGTGCGGGAGCTCATCGTCCACCCCCGGGTGCGGGAGGATTTTTACAAGGGCGGCGTACGGATGGAGGCCTTCGCCCTCGCCATGGCGGAGAGCCGCGCCCCGGTCTGCTACAACGGCGATATCTTCACGCCGGAAGACCTGACGGCGCTGCGGCAGCGCTTTCCCACTCTCGAGGCCGTCATGCTGGGCCGCGGTCTCATCGCGAACCCCGCTCTGGCGCGGCAGCTCTCCGGCGGCGCGCCGCTGACAAAGGGAGAGCTGTACGGCTTCCACGAGTCCCTGCTGGCGGGCTTTATGGCTCTGGGCTGGAACGACCGCAGCGTCATCTCCCACATGAAGGAATACTGGTTTTACCTCTGCTGCCTGTTCCCCGACTGCGCCAGGTACCGCAAGCGCATCGGCAAGGCCCAGGACATGACGGGCTACCGCATGGCGGTGGAGGGCCTTTTCCGGGAGCAGGAGCCGCTCCCGGGCGCAGGCTATCACAACTGAAACACAGCGGGCGGGAGCCTTCTCCCGCCCGTTTTTTGTCCCTGTCTTGTCACGTGTCCGCTTGACTTTTCACAAAGTCGAGACTATCATAGCTACCATAAACGCGGATTTTTCAGGCGCTTTTCCGCAGCGCGTTTTCCATCTTTGCGCAAAGGAGGTCCTTTCCATGACGGCAGCCCAGCGGCGCGACGCCATCCTCTCCGCCCTGCAGTCGGAGCGGCAGCCCCTCAGCGCCTCCACCCTCGCCCAGCGCTTTTCCGTCACCCGGCAGGTCATCGTGGGAGATATCGCCCTGCTCCGGGCCTCCGGCAGCCGCATCTCCGCCACGCCCCGGGGCTATGTGCTGGAGCGCAGCCAGAGCGGCTTTACCCGGCAGCTGGCCTGCCGTCACAGCGCCACGGACACCGAGGCGGAGCTCAACGCCATGGTGGACTGCGGCTGCACCGTGGTGGACGTGACCGTGGAGCACGCGGTCTACGGCCAGCTCACCGCACCGCTGCAGCTCTCCAGCCGCTATGACGTGGCACAGTATATCTCCCGCATGAGCGGCACAAAGGCCCTCCCCCTCTCCGCCCTGACCGAGGGCGTTCACCTCCACACCGTCCGCTGCCCGGACGAGGAGCGCTTCCAGCGGCTGCGCGCCGCTCTGTCCTCTCTGGGCTTTTTATGGGAGAGCAGCGGGGATTGACAAATCAGAATTCGACGCTATAATGGTGTATGCAGCTGTCAAGACAGTTGCATACACCATTCTTTTTTCTCATATAGGAGGCTCTTATGGAAAAGCTGAAAGCCTTTTTCAAGCGGAAGGACGTGGTCATCTCCGGCAAGCGCTACGGCATCGACGCCATGAGCGCCATGGCCCAGGGCCTGTTCTGCACGCTGCTGGTAGGCACTATACTTAACACGCTCGGCACCCAGTTCCACATCGGATTTCTGACCGACGCGGTGGCCACCATCGGCAAGGGCGACGCGGCCGTGGTCTACCGTGTGGGCGATCTCGCCACCGCTATGGTGGGTCCCGCCATGGCCGCCGCCATCGGCTACGCGCTGAAAGCACCCGCCATGGTGCTGTTCTCCCTCATTCCCGTGGGCTTCGCCACCAACGCCCTCGGCGGCGCGGGCGGCCCTCTCGCGGTGCTGTTCGTGGCCATCGTGGCGGCGGAGTGCGGCAAGCTGGTCTCCAAGGAGACCAAGATCGACCTGCTGGTGACCCCCATCGTCACCATTCTCTCCGGCGTGGGCCTGGCCTATCTGGTGGCGGCCCCCATCGGCAAGGCCGCCAGCTCCATCGGCCAGATCATCATGTGGGCCACGGAGCAGGAGCCCTTCCTCATGGGCATCGTGGTGTCCGTGGTGGTGGGCGTGGCGCTGACGCTGCCCATCTCCTCCGCCGCCATCTGCCAGTCCTTCGGTCTGGTGGGCCTCGCGGGCGGCGCGGCGGTGGCCGGCTGCTGCGCGCAGATGGTGGGCTTCGCCGTCATGAGCTTCCGTGAAAACCGCTGGGGCGGTCTGGTGTCTCAGGGCATCGGCACCTCCATGCTGCAGATGAGCAACATCCTCCGCAACCCCCGCATCTGGATCCCTCCCACGCTGGCCTCCGCCATCACCGGCCCCATCGCCACCTGCCTGTTCCATCTGGAGATGAACGGCGCGGCCGTTTCCTCCGGCATGGGCACCTGCGGTCTGGTGGGCCAGATCGGCGTGTACACCGGCTGGGTCAACGACGTGGCCAGCGGCGCCAAGGCCGCCATCACGGGCTTCGACTGGCTGGGCCTCATCCTCATCTCCTTCGTCCTCCCCGCCGTGCTGTCCCTCGTCATC
The DNA here is from genome assembly GCA_051867615.1 of Oscillospiraceae bacterium. Taxonomy (GTDB): domain Bacteria; phylum Bacillota; class Clostridia; order Oscillospirales; family Oscillospiraceae; genus RGIG5472. The sequence continues at coordinate 10,066 of JBJDYU010000016.1, forward strand.
TGTGAATTCATGCGCAAGAAGGGCTGGATCAAGGAAGGGGATCTGGCGCTGTGATAAGGCATTTACATATTTTCCCGCCGTCTGCGGACAGCGGAACTCTGCAAGGCAAAAACCGCCGCAAACGAATCGTTTGCGGCGGTTTTTGGTATGCCCGATTGGATTCGAACCAACGGCCTTCAGAGTCGGAGTCTGACGCTCTATCCAACTGAGCTACGGGCACATATTCATTTTTTCTACCGATGGAGTCTGACGCTCCGCCCGCTGCGCGGGCATCAACTCCCGCTATGCTCGCTTCGCTCTCCGAGCGGGAGTAGATATCCATCTGAGCTACGGGCACATATTCATTTCTTCTACCGATGGAGTCTGACGCTCCGCCCGCTGCGCGGGCATCAACTCCCGCTATGCTCGCTTCGCTCTCCGAGCGGGAGTAGATATCCATCTGAGCTACGGGCACATATTCATTTCTTCTACCGATGGAGTCTGACGCTCCGCCCGCTGCGCGGGCATCAACTCCCGCTATGCTCGCTTCGCTCTCCGAGCGGGAGTTGATATCCAACTGAGCTACGGGCATCAACTGTGCGGGGACAAATCCCGTCCTCAAATCAAGCTTGATTATTATACCAGACTTTTTTCCGGCTGTAAAGAGCAAAATGCCGTGCCGGTCTGTAAAACTTTTTTGGTTTTTTGAAAAAACCTTTGTCAGAAAGTTGACAAATCCGCATTTTTTATGTATCATTATCCTAATCAGTTATACCTTCATAAAAAGGAATTCTACCCGGGAAGGAAGAAGTGCTATGAAGAAGCAAAACATTTCCGACGCCGTTATTCGCCGGCTCCCCCGCTATTACCGCTATCTGACCGATCTGCAGCAAAAACAGATCGTGCGTGTCTCCTCCAACCTGCTCAGCAGCAAGATGGGCTTCACCGCCTCGCAGATCCGGCAGGATTTCAGCTGCTTTGGTGAATTCGGCCAGCAGGGATACGGATACAATGTGGAGGACCTCAAAAAGGAGATCAACCACATTCTGGGCATCGACCGGGGACACCATCTGGTCTTGGTGGGCGTGGGTAATCTGGGCCACGTGCTGCTGAACAACTTCGACTTCCGCGCCTGCGGCTTTGCGCTGGACTGCGCTTTCGATCTGGATCCCCGTCTGGTCGGCACCGACATCAACGGCACCCACGTCTTTCACAGCCGCCAGATGGCCGAGGTCTTTGCCGAGAAGGGCATTCCCGACGTGGCGGTGCTCTGTGTGCCGAAGGACGCCGCCCAAAAGCTGGCGGACCAGATGATGGAGCTGGGCGTGCGCGGCTTCTGGAACATCACCAACATCGAGCTGACCGCCAATGTGCCCGGCGTGGAATTTGAGGACATCCACCTCTCCGACAGCCTGCTGACGCTGAGCTACCGCATCTCCCACCGATAAACCGAAGCAAGAAGTTTCCGGACTTTCCACCGGCGGCGTATTGAAAATGCGCCGCCGGTCTTTTATAATCAAAGCAGAGTCGAAATCCATCCGAGCCTGTCGAAGGAGTCCCTTATGAAAAAACGCATTCTCATTCCCCTCATTCTCTTAGTGGCGCTGCTGGGCGCCGCCGCGGCATACGCTCTGGGCGGCACTGCCCAGGACCCGCTGGTCTCCCTGGCCTACCTGCAGGGGACCTATACCGATACCGTCCTTCAGGAAGCGGAGCAGCAGCTGGATACTTCCGACGCGGCACTGCTGGCGGAGGCGAAAAGCGAGCTGGAGGCCCGTCTGGCCGCAGTGGGACAGACGGCGGAAGCGGAATGCGCCCTCTCCTTCACCGACCGGCGCTTTAAGAAGGATGACGTGCTGACGGCCGCCACCGGAGGCAGCGTCATTCCCCTGGCCGGCAGCGTGACGGTCCGCTTCGACAGCGGCGCGGTGGTGGACGTGACCGCCGGCAAAACCGTCGCCAGCGGCGCCGCCCTGACTGCGGGACACCGCTACATGGCGGCGGAGGATACCGTGGCCCGCTTCGTCACCACCTCCAAGACCGCCGTGCTGCAGGTCATGGGCTATTACGCCGTGTCCGAGTCCTCGAACCAGCCGGACTATAACGCCATGGCGGAGGCGCTGAAGTCCCTGTCTCTCCTACGGGGCAGCACCACGGGCTTCGGCTCCGGCTTCGATCTGGAAAACGCCCCCACCCGGGGCGCGGCCCTCATCATGTTCATCCGCCTGCTGGGCGAGGAGGAGGACGCTCTCGCTTACACCGGCAGCTGCCCCTTCACCGACGTGGACAAAAACAGCGCCACCTATCCGTATGTGGCTTACGCCTACGCCAAGGGCTACACCAACGGCTACAGCGCCACCACCTTCCGCCCCAAGCAGACCACCAACGCCCGGCAGTATACGGAGTTTATCCTCCGCGCCATGGGCTACAGCTCCTTTACCAACACGGAGCTGGACGGGACGCTGGCCAACGCCGCGGCAAACGGCGTCATCACCGAGGCGGAAAAGCAGGCGCTGGAGCAGGATTCCTTCCTCCGCGCCGACCTGGTCTATCTCTCCTACTACGCGCTGCAGGCGCGCCTCCCCTCCTCCAGCGCCACGCTGGCGGATCAGCTCATGGCAAGGGGCGTGTTCACCGCCGCCGCCTACCGCAGCGCCCTCACGGCGGTCTCCTCTAATCGCCTGTCATAACTTCGCCGCCCCCGCCGTCACACCACGGAGCCCTGCGCATAAGATGAACTGAGGCCGATGACGGCCTGAGTTTTCATAGGAGGTACTCCATATGTGTAATTGCGGTAACGGCGGCTTCGGCGGCGGGTGCTGCTGGATCATCATCGTCATTCTGCTCATCCTCTTCTGCTGCGGCGGTTGGGGCAACTGGGGCGGCTGCGGCAACAACTGCGGCTGCAACAACAATGGCTGCTGCTGATTGAGCGTCAACGGCAACACAGGGCTCCGCACCGAAAGGTGCGGAGCCTTTTTATCTCCGGCAGCATTCCCAAAACAGGCTCGGCAAAATGCCGCGCCGCCGGCGCGAAATTTTGTCGAAACTGCCGTTTTTTTCTTTCTTCCCCGCCCGCCCTTGTTTCCTTGCTCAAGTCATGGTACTATACTTTGCGAGTGATTTCCCGTCATGGCTACCATATATTGTGTCTTTTTCCGGTGTTTGGAAAAGACGCGCTACGCTTGGAGAAACGGAGAGAGGAACATGGCTATTACGCAGCTGAAAAAAAGAGATGGGCGCGTGGTGGCGTTCGATCTTAGCAAGATCGAGTCCGCCATCAACAAGGCGTTCAACGCCACCTACAAGACCCATCACGAGGAGGCCGCCCGCGCTCTGGCGGCGGAGGTGCTGTCCATTCTGGAGGTGGAGGGCGTCGGCGTGCCGGAGGTGGAGCACGTACAGGACCTGGTGGAGCGCGTCCTCATGGACAACGGCTATGTGCAGACCGCCAAGGCCTACATCCTCTACCGCAATGAGCGCAGCCGCGCCCGGGAGATGAACACCCGCCTGATGAAGGTCTACGAGGACATCACCTTTTCCGACGCCATCGACAGCGACGTTAAGCGGGAGAACGCCAACATCGACGGCGACACCGCCATGGGCTCCATGCTGAAGTTTGGCAGCGAGGGCGCCAAGCAGTTTTACCAGATGTTCGTGCTGAAGCCCGAGCACGCCCGGGCCCACGCGGAGGGCGATATCCACATCCACGATCTGGACTTCTACACCCTGACCACCACCTGCTGCCAGATCGACATTCTGAAGCTGTTCCATGGCGGCTTTTCTACCGGCCACGGCACGCTGCGGGAGCCCAACGACATCCAGTCCTACTCCGCTTTGGCCTGCATTGCCATCCAGTCCAATCAGAACGACCAGCACGGCGGCCAGTCCATCCCCAACTTCGACTACGGCATGGCCGAGGGCGTGCGCAAGACCTACCGACGGCTGTACCGGCAGAACCTGGCGAAGATCCTCACCGTCGCCTGCGGTGTGGAGGACCCGGAGGAGGCGCTGCGGGCGCTGATGGAGGAGATCACGGAAAGCACGGGCCTCTCTCCCCGCTTTCAGGACTGCAAAGCCTATCAGGCGGCGGAGCTGCCGGAGCTTGTGAGACGCTTTGGCGACGAGGCCGCCATGCGCCGAGCACAGGAGACGGCGGAGCGCTACGCCGAAAAGGAGACCGACCGGGCCACCTATCAGGCCATGGAGGCGTTTATCCACAACCTCAACACCATGCACTCCCGGGCCGGCGCCCAGACTCCCTTCTCCTCCATCAATTACGGCATGGACACCTCGCCGGAGGGCCGCCTTGTCATGCGCAACCTGCTCCTCAGCACCGAAAAGGGCCTCGGCGGGGGCGAGACGCCCATCTTCCCCATCCAGATCTTCCGGGTGAAGGAGGGCGTGAACTACAATCCCGTTTTCACAAATTTTCTCAACAACTTTGCTGAGATACTTGTTGACAAAGTTTCTTTTATCTAAGTTCATATGTTTTATTCCTCCTAATTTAAATCGTCTATCCAAGACTTTAACTGGTCAAGAGCATTAACAACGTTTTGAGTATATCTTTTTAGATGGATTTCGTCATTAGCGGATATTTCAGTTTCGTCATCATATTCATTAAGAGCAAGTTCAACGTCATCAATAGCATTTAGTATATCTTCCAAGCAATTGAACCTAAATTCCCTAATAGTCATACCTTAACACCTCCTTCTCTTAAGGTTCTTAGTACCCATAGAGTTGAATGTTCACGTTCCCACTTGGAAATTGTATCATAAGGAAGTTTATACTTATCTGCTACCACATAAACGGGAGTTCCTTGCATTAACTCATAGAGGATACTTGCAATAATAAAGTCATCTTTTTTCTTTCTCATGATGATACCCCCATCATTAAGTCTGCAACAGTACAGTTCAAAGCCTTTGCAATCCTACTTAGTAAATCCACAGAAATATTATTCTTATTACTTTCTGCTCTACTTATTTGTGCTTGAGTGGTGTGTGATTTTTCTGCAAGTTCGGATTGTAATAAACCTAACTGTTGACGTCTATCCTTTATATTTTGACCGATAGTCATTTTATCACTCCTTAATAACTTGACGTTAGTAAATAGTTATTGTACAATTATACTTAGGGGTTTTATATCCTTAAATATATCGTATATGTATATTATAATACGAAAAAATCCTACTGTCAAGTTTAAGTCGGAAAATTTCCGACTTTTGTGCAAATTATCTAAAAATGAGGTGTTAAAATTGGAGATATTAGAAAGAATATCTATGCTTTTAGGGAGCAGAAATCAAAAAGAATTGACTGACTTTCTTGGATTAAAAAAATCCGCTTTCACAGATTGGAAATTAGGTAAGAGTAATTCTTACCGAAAGTATCTTATTGAAATTGCAGATTTCTTTGAAGTTTCTATTGATTATTTAGTTTATGGAAAAGAGCAACAATCAAAGATTCCTGTTGAAGTTCCTAAGCCACAATTAACAGAAGACCAAGAAAGACTATTAGAAATGTATGAATTGCTTACTGACCTTGAAAAAGGTGAAATTCTAGGTGAATTAAAAGTAATGACAAAAAATAGAAATATTATCAATCAAGAAAATGTAAGTTAATAAATATAGCAGAATTAGTAAAAAAACAATAAGGGAATAAGTTCCTTTATTATTAAAATTTTGTTCCCTTATTCCTATATTAAAATTTAGAAGTTTAAAAAGATATTTTTAGTTATTTTAATTGAAAAAAACGTATTAAAACCCATAGGTACGTTATTTAAATGCTTTAATTAACTAAAGCATTTTATAAAAACAAAAAACCTTGAAATCGGAAAACTCTCCGAAATCAAGGTTTTATTTTTGACACCATTTTTTAACAGTTCAAAATATTTCAAAAATACCCACCATTAAACCAACGCAAAACCGTGCTTTAACGGTGGGTATTCTATTTTAACCGTATTTAACCGCTATTATTCACTTTTCTATTCTGCTTGTCTAATAACAATTATCTTTAAGTACTCCCCCTGTAATTATAAAATCCCTTATTTGTGATAATAATATAGTCTTACCACTTCTTCTAATACCTATGAGAACCTTTACCAAATTTTGATTTATAAAAGGTTTCACTTTATCTAAGTATAAGGTTCTTTCTATCATTTTCATTTGTAAGTAACATCCTTTCATAGTATTTATTATTGCTATAGAAATATTATAACACAATCATTTAAATTTATCAATTATTGATTCAGTTATTTTATTACTAAAATTGTATAAAGATATCTTTTTACTTGTTTAGGGGATAATTTCTTGCCAACTAAAAACTCTTTCTCTTCTACCTTACAAAATCTCTAACTCTATCGTTTTTCCTTTTAACTCTAATAAAAACAAAAAAGTTTAGTATTTTTTTCTTAACTAAACTTTTTGTATTATAACTCTATTTTAAGAATATTATCTGTTTCATAGGAATAAACACTACCTAAAGGTATAATCCCTAGAGGAGTAATAATTATCATACAACAAATAGAATTATTCCTTTTAAGATAATACCCCCTTGTTAATAAAAAGTTCTCACTTTTGGATTTGAATATGTTGTCCTAAGTGAGTTTTTGTGTAACCTATTAATTACTAAATGATTTTAAAAAGATAACTAAATAACTTGTGATATTTGCCCAATTGTTCAACAAATATATCATATCCACTAATCATTAAAATTCCTCCAATTGTTTTAAGTATTCTTCCAACGCAATTTGCACTCGCTCATCAGGATTATCCTTTAGACTTGCGTACAATGAAAATATATCAATTTTTTTACCTAAAAACTGTGGATTATACTTCCAAAATTCTACCTTTACATCATTATTTGATGTCTGAAAAGGTTTCATATTGGAAGTTTTATCCTTTTCATATACTGCAATGGTTTCTATATCATCATCAGATAGTAAAGTCTTTTCTGCTAATGCACTAATTCCTGATTGTATATAATTTATTTCATTTAAGGCTGTTTTATCAATATATAGTACTTCCTTTACTGGATTTATAAAGATACTATTATATTTTTCTATCATTTCCAAATTTGAATATTTTTTTATAGCTAACTTGTTTTTATGTAGTATCTTTGTGTTTATTAGATTATTATTCTCCAGACATTCAAAAGCTCTTGATACTGTCATTTTAGACACGTTTAAATTGTTGAAGCACTCATTTAAACTTACATTATCCGTTTGATTATAAATATAAAATAATACTATTTGTGTTGATATAGTAATTTTATCCTTTGGAAGATACTCCTTCTTAGATTTCCTTTCATTTAAACATAAAAATAACTGTGGTATATATATTTGCTTGTCCGTTTCGATAAATGCTATATTATTTTCCAATAAAACATTTCTTTGATACTTAGATAATCTTCCATATTCCACTATTACATCTTTTTAATATTGCTTTTGTATTGTATTAATATGTCGTTTTAAGTCTATGATACTAAACAAATTACTTGATTTCTCTTGTATTATAATAAAAGCTAATCCTCCAATATTTGTGGAATAAAAATTATATCTTAACTTTATCCCTAGA
>JBJDYU010000017.1:0-17491 GCA_051867615.1 Oscillospiraceae bacterium
CAGGCTCCGCCAAAAGAGGCGGAGCCTGTTTCTCAACTCGGCAAATTGGAAGTTATCTTTCCGGATATCTCAGGTAATAAATATCTTTTCCTTCCATGTATCTGGTTTTTCTAAAACCATGTTTAACATAGAAATTCACTGCCAATTCGTTATCTTTATGACAACCTAAAGCTATTGGTCTGACTCCAAAATCTTTATATACTTTATCAACAGTCATCTCCAATACCTTGCTGCCAATTCCATATCCACGATACCTTTTATCAATAACAAACCCCATTAATCGATAGAATGGCTCGCTCTGCATTTCAGGCGGATCAGTTTCCCACGCAAAAGCTTCTCCAAGCAAAATCAGTCCTATATACTTATTGTCATTCTTAATAGCAAAAGTATGACCGATACAATGGTGTTCAACTCCATAGTCCGTAATTTCCATTATGGTATCTACAGTATCTACAAATTCTTCACAAATATCACTTCTATCAATTTTTCTTACAGCTTCAATATTCTCATGTGTAAGCTCCTCTAATTCAATTTCCACGGCTTACCCCCATAAATTCTGATTTGTCGACTTCATTATACTATACCGCGGTACTGTCCGCAATAAAGAAAACTGGTGATATCGTTTTCTGCCGGCCAAAAGAAAGCAGCCATTGACAAAGCGGAAAAAAGCGGGTAAAATACTTCGGGAAAAGCGAAGATAAGGAGCAGTACGCGCGTTTCGGATGCCGAGAGAGGGAACGGTGGGTGTAAGTTCCCGTGACGGATGCGCGGAAGTCGCCTTGGAGCCGCCGGGCTGAAGGAGTCTGAGTAAGCCGGCCGGGAACTCCCGTTACAGAGTGAGAGTGTCCGCTTCGGCGGGAATTCAGGTGGTACCGCGGATGTTTGATTCGCCCTGAGCAAAAGGCTCGGGGCGATTTTTTCTGCCCCGAAAGAAAGAGGAGTGTAGCAAATGAGAAAAGAACTGCCAAAGGTGTATGAGCCGCAGCAGGTGGAGCCTCGCATCTACAATATGTGGATGGAGAACGACTGCTTCAAGGCCGAGCCCGACCCCAAAAAGAAACCATTCTCCATCGTCATGCCGCCGCCCAATGTCACCGGCCAGCTCCATATGGGCCATGCCATGGACTCGACGCTGCAGGATATCCTGACCCGCTATAAGCGGATGCAGGGCTACAGCGTCCTGTGGCTCCCCGGCACGGACCACGCGGGCATCGCCACCCAGATCAAGGTGGAGGAGTCCCTGCGGGTGAACGAGGGCCTGACCCGTTACGACCTGGGCCGGGAGAAGTTCCTCCAGCGCGTCTGGGAGTGGAAGGAGAAGTACGGCCACCGCATCGTGGAGCAGCAGAAGAAGATGGGCGCCTCCTGCGACTGGAGCCGCAGCCGCTTCACCATGGACGAGGGCTGCTCCAAGGCCGTGCGTGAGACCTTCTGCGAGCTGTATGACAAGGGCCTGATCTACAAGGGCAGCCGCATCATCAACTGGTGTCCCCACTGCCTGACCGCCCTCTCCGACGCGGAGGTGGAGTATCAGGACAAGCCCGGCCACCTGTGGTATATCCGTTACCCCCTCGCGGACGGCAGCGGCGACGTGGTGGTGGCCACCACCCGGCCCGAGACCATGATGGGCGATACCGGCGTGGCGGTGAACCCGGAGGATGAGAAGCTCAAGCACCTCATCGGCAAGACCTGCATCCTGCCCATTATGAACCGGGAGATCCCCATCGTGGGCGACGAATACTGCGAGATCGGCTTCGGCACCGGCGCGGTGAAGATGACGCCCGCCCATGACCCCAACGACTTCGAGGTGGGCCTGCGCCACAATCTGGACGTGATCCGCGTCATCGCGGACGACGGCACCATCAACGAAAACGGCGGCAAATACAACGGGATGGACCGCTATGCGTGCCGCAAGGCCATCGTGGCGGACCTGGAGGCCGGCGGCTATCTTGTCAAGACCGAGCCTTACTCCCACAACGTGGGCACCTGCTACCGCTGCCATAACGACGTGGAGCCCCTGATCTCCGCCCAGTGGTTCGTGAAGATGGAGCCTCTGGCGAAGGAGGCCATCCGTGTGGTGAACGACGGCACCATCAAGTTCGTGCCGGAGCGCTTTACCAAGACCTATATCAACTGGATGGAGAACGTCCATGACTGGTGTATCTCCCGCCAGCTCTGGTGGGGACATCAGATCCCGGCCTGGAACTGCGACGACTGCGGCCATATCAACGTCAAGCGGGAGGACCCCACCGTCTGCGAAAAGTGCGGCAGCACGCACCTGACGCGGGAGGAGGATGTGCTGGACACCTGGTTCAGCTCCGCCCTCTGGCCCTTCTCCACCCTGGGCTGGCCCGACAAGGACGCGGAGGATCTGAAGTACTGGTATCCCACCTCCGTCATGGTCACGGGCTATGACATCATCTTCTTCTGGGTGGCCCGCATGATCTTCTCCGGCATGGAGCAGATGAAGCAGGAGCCCTTCAAGACCGTGTTCATCCATGGCCTTGTGCGGGATGACAAAGGCCGCAAGATGAGTAAGTCCCTCGGCAACGGCATCGACCCGCTGGAGATGGCGGAGAAGTACGGCGCCGACGCCCTGCGCTTCAACCTCATCACCGGCAACAGCCCCGGCAACGATATGCGCTTTTATGTGGAAAAGTGCGAGGCCATGCGCAACTTCGCCAACAAGATCTGGAACGCTACCCGCTTCGTGATGATGAACCTGAGCATCGACGAGGTGAAGCTGCCGGAGAAGCTGGAGCTGGAGGATAAGTGGGTTTTGTCCAAGTATAACACCCTGGTCAAAGAGGTCACCGACAACATGGAGGCCTTCGAGCTGGGCGTGGCCTCCGCCAAGGTCTACGACTTCATCTGGGACACCTACTGCGACTGGTATATCGAGCTGACCAAGTCCCGCCTGAATGGCGAGAACGAGGAGGCCCGTCTCGCGGCGGAGAACGTGCTGGTGTACGTCCTCTCCGGTGTTTTGAAGCTGCTGCATCCCTTCATGCCCTTCATCACGGAGGAGATCTGGCAGGCGCTGCCCCACACCGCCGGCGCGGCGAAGGACGGCTTTATCATGATGGAGTCCTGGCCGGAGTATGACGAGGCCCTTGCCTTCCCGGCGGAGGAGACCGCCATGGAGGCGGTGAAGGACGCCATTTCCGCCGTCCGCGCCCGCAGGAGCGAGATGAACGTCCCGCCCAGCAAGAAGGCCCAGATGATCATCGTCACCGCCACGCCGGAGATCTATGAGCAGGGCCGGCACTTCATCGCCCGTCTGGCCTTTGCCAGCGACGTCACCGTGACCGGCACGGCCCCGGCGGATCTCAGCGGCATGGTGACCGTGGTGACCCACAACTCCAAGATCTATATGCCTCTCAGCGAGCTGGTGGATTTTGAAAAGGAGCTGGCACGCATCGCCAGGGAAAAGGCCAACGCGGAGAAGCAGCTGGCCTCCATCGCGGCGAAGCTCAGCAACGAGAGCTTCGTCTCCAAGGCTCCGGAGCAGGTGGTGAACGCCGAGCGCGAGAAGGAGAAGCGTCTGCGTGAGCTGGTGGCGAAGCTGGAGGAATCCGCTGCCGCCATGAAGCAGTAAGGCAAGAACGCTTTACAGAAAAAATGTTTTTCACAGGGAGAGCGTCCGGTTTCGGGCGCTCTCTTTTTTCGCGCCCGCAGGCGCGAAAGACGTGTACTCCTGTTTCCCGGCGGCGTGTGCGCCGGGAAACAGCTTTTTCATATTTTGGGACGACCTCTCATAGGATGCGGTATGGAATAGGAGGGATGCGCATGAAACAGGAGGAAGCGGCGCGCCGCTTCGACGCGGCGGCGGCCTTTCTGCCCATGCGGCTGAAGCGTCTGGCATTGGCGCTGCCGGCGGAGGAGAAGGAAACGGCGGAGGAGTTCCGTCTCCGGGCGGGACGGACGCTGACGGTGCTGCGCGGCGGAGAGGAGTTTCCACTGGAGGGCGGCGGGGAGGGTCTGGTGCGGACGGAGGATCTGGAGACAGTCTGCAATCTGGTGACGGGCTTTTCCCGCTATGCCGCGGCGGAGACTTTGCGCAAGGGCTATCTCACGGCGGAGGGCGGCTTTCGCGTGGGCGTCTGCGGCTTCGCGGTGGTAAAGGACGGAGAGACGGCCATGCTGCGGGATTTCTCCTCCATGACCATCCGCATCGCCCGGGAGCGCATCGGCCTCGCGGCGGACCTGAGCCGGGAGCTGGTGAGGGACGGCGCGCCGGAGAGCACGCTGCTCATCGCGCCGCCGGGGCTTGGCAAGACCACGCTGCTGCGGGATCTCATCCGCTGCTTCAGCACCGGCTGCGAGGCGTATCCGCCCCGGCGGATCGGCCTGGTGGATGAGCGGGGGGAGATCGCCGCCATGTACCGGGGCCTGCCGCAGCTGGACGTAGGGCCCCGCACGGACGTGCTGGACGGCTGCCCCAAGGCGGAGGGCATCGAAATTCTGCTCCGGGCCATGAATCCGGAGGTCATCGCGGTGGACGAGATCACGGCGGAGGAGGATCTGCGGGCCATGGCCCATGCGGCCAACTCCGGGGTGGCGCTGCTGGCGACCATCCACGCCTCCGGCGTGGAGGAGCTGTTGGCAAAGCCCCTGTTCCGCCGCCTGCGCCGCATGGGAGTGTTCCGCAAGGCCGTCACCATCCGCTTTGACGGCGGCGAGCGGCGGTATCTGCTGGAGGAGCTACAGTGATCCGGGCGCTGGGAGCGCTGCTGGTCTTCGCCGGCGGAGGGAGCGTTTCGCTGCTCACGGTAGCAAGGAAGCGGCGTGAGATCGCCGCTGCGGGAGAGCTGCTGTACGCCCTGCACCGGCTGGAGCGGGAGATCCGCTGCGAGAAAAAGCCCCTGCCGCCGCTGTTTCAGGCTCTGGCGGAGGAGACGAAAGGCGAGGGACAGCGCTTTTTTGCCGGGCTGATTCAACGCTGGGAGGCGGCGCCGGAAACGCCCCTGCCGCAGCTCTGGCTTGCGCAGAGCTGCGCGCTGCTGCTGCCGGAGGAAGGGCGGCGCGTCTGGCGGGAACTGGGCCGCCGGCTCGCGGGAGATGAGGAGAGCCTGCAGGGGGCACTGCGTCTGGCTTCGGAGGAGCTGGAGGAGCTGCGCCGCCGTCTGGAGCGCGCCCTGCCGGAGGCGCGGCGGCTCTCCGCCGCTGTCTGTCTCAGCGCGTCGGCTTTTCTGGTGCTCCTGCTCTTTTGAAGGGGACGGGCAGTCATACCCGGGGAAATGAGCGCATAGAGTGGGAATGGACAAGGCGGCCGGGTCTCAGACGCGGCGAACAAAAGCGGATGCGGAGTGTTGCGCATGGATGTGGATCTGATCTTTAAGATAGCGGCCATCGGGATCATCGTGGCCGTGCTGAATCAATTACTGGCCCGCTCCGGCCGGGAGGAGCAGGCCATGATGGTGACCATCGCGGGGCTGGTGGTGGTGCTGATGATGCTGGTGCAGCAGATCAGCGACCTGTTCATCCTCATCAAGGACCTCTTCCGCTTCTGATGGAGACGTTCCTTCGGGTGACGGCCCTGTGCCTGACGGTCTGCGTGCTGGCGCAGCTGCTGAAAAAGGACGTGCCGGCACTGCAGCTGCTGCTGGTGCTGGCTGTGGCGGCGGTGCTGCTGGTCCCGGCGGCCCGGGCGGCGGAGGAGCTTTTCTCGCTGCTGAATGAGCTGATCGAGCGCTCGGAGATCGAGCCGGCATATCTCGCGGTGGTAGGAAAATGCGCGCTCATCGCGGCGGTGGTCCGCGTCGGCGGCGACCTCTGCCGGGACGCGGGCCAGTCGGCGCTGGCGTCGCTCATCGAGATCGCGGGAGCGCTCTGCGCGGCGGCGCTGGCTGTGCCGCTCCTGGGGGCCATACTGACGATGATTTTGGAGACGCTATGAAACGAAAGCTGCTGCTCATGCTCGCGCTGCTCCTTTTTCTGCCCCTTCCCGCCCGGGCGGCGGAGCTGCCGGAGGAGGTCCTTTCCGCCGCGGACGAGCGTACCCGGGCGCTGGCGGAGGAGGGCGAACTGCGCGACGCTTCCGACTTCACCGCCGGCGTAGGAGAGCTGCTGCGCTCGCTCCGCCCGGAGCTTTCGGAGCAGCTGCGCGGCGCGGCGAAAAGCGCCGTACTGCTGCTGTTGGTGGTGCTGCTGGCGGGCCTCGCCTCCGGCGTATTCGCCGCCGTGGGCGGGGAAAGGGGCCTGGACCCGGTCACTCTCGCGGGAGTGCTGGCCATGACCGCCGTGGCGCTGACGGACCTGGGCGGGCTGCTGGCCTCCGCGCAGGAGCTGCTGACGGAGCTGGACGCCTTCGCAAGGGTGCTGCTGCCTACCCTCGCGGCGGCCGCAGCCTCCTGCGGCGCGGTGGCCACGGCCTCCGTCCAGCAGGTGGTGACGGTGTGGCTGTCCTCGCTGCTTATCCGGGTGATCTCCACGCTGCTGCTGCCGCTGCTGTACTGCTATCTGGCTCTGGCGGCTGCCGCCGCGGCCCTGCCGGAGGGGCGGCTTTCGCTTCTGGCCGATGGGATGCGCAAGGCGGTCTCCTGGCTGCTGGGGGCGGTGGTCAGCTGCTTTACGGTCTATCTCTCCATCGCCCATGTGCTCTCCGGCAGCGCCGACGCGCTGACGCTGCGGCTGACGAAAGCGGCACTCTCCGGCGTGGTGCCGGTGGTGGGGAGCATCATCTCCGACACGGCGGAGACGGTGCTGGCGGGCGCGGGCCTGCTGAAAAACGCGGTGGGCATCGTGGGGCTGCTGGGTGTGCTGTCGCTGTGCCTGCTGCCGTTTCTGACGCTGCTGCTGCAGTACCTCGTTTACCGCGTGGCGGCGGTGGCGGCGGCCACGGCGGACAGCGGGCCGCTCTCCCGCTTCCTCACGCAGCTCAGCGGCGCGTTCAGTCTGCTGCTGGGGATGGTGGGCTCCTGCGCCCTGCTGGTGTTCGTCTCGATTATCGCCTTGGTGGCGGTGGTGACGCCATGACGGAGTATATCGGCGCCTGGGTGGTCCGGGTGATCTGCACGGCCTTCCTCATGGCTGTCGCCGCCGCGCTGACGCCCCGGGGCGCGGTGAAGCGCATCGCGCTGTTTTGCTGCTCACTTTTGCTGCTGCTGGCGGTGTTCCGGCCGCTGCTGGGCGAGGCTCCCTTACGCGCGGCGGAGGAGTTTTCCTACTGGCAGGATGACATCCTCTCGCGCACGGAGGCGCTTGAGGAGGAGAACCAAAAAACCTGGGAGGCACTCATAGAGGAGGAGCTCGCCTCATATATTGAAGCAAAAGCGGAGGGGCTTGCCTTTCCCTGCGAGGTCGCCGTCACGGTGGAGACAGGGGAGGACGGCGTTCCGCGTCCCCGGCGGGTGGAGATCACAGCGGCGGGGAAGAACGAAGCGCTGGGCCGCTTTCTCCGGGAGGAGCTGGGCCTTGCGCAGGAGGACATTCTGTGGAGGGAAACATAAGCCATGAAGCGGATGGGCGCAAAAGAGCTGTGGGAGGGGATCAAACGCTACCGCTACGCTCTGCTGGTGCTGGCGCTGGGGGTGCTGCTGCTCCTGCTGCCCACGGGCGGAAGCGGCGGCTCCTCCGGCGGACAGGAGGCGCAGAGCGCCGAACTCTCGGCGGATGAGTGGCTGCGCGAGGTGCAGCAGGAGCTGGCCGACACCCTTTCCCGCATCGAGGGAGCGGGGAAGCTGACGCTTATGCTCTCCGTAGAGACGGGGATGCGCAATGAGCTGGCCCGCGACACGGAGCAGACGCTCCGGGAGGGGGAGCAGAGCCTCAGCAGCGAGACGGTGTTCATCTCCAAGGGCAGCGGGCAGGAGGAGGTGGTGGTCATCCGCTCCGGCTATCCGGTGTTTCGCGGAGCGGTGGTGGTCTGCGAGGGGGGCGACAGCCCCTCCGTGCGCCTCGCCGTGACGCAGGCGGTCACAGCGCTGACAGGACTCAGCAGCGACAAAATATCAGTGATAAAGGGGAATGTGAAATGAAAAGGCTCAAGCTAAGCAACCACGGAAAGCGGATCGCCGTTCTTACCGCCGTGCTGCTGATGGTCTGCGCGGCAGTCTATCTCAACTGGCGCTATACGGACCAGCTGCTGCCCACCACCGGGAAGATCCTGGGAAAGTCCACGCTGGTGAGCGCCGAGGACGGCGGGAGCGAGGCGGAAGAGGCGGCGACTGGGGATTATTTCGCTACCGCCCGGCTGACGAGACAGCAGGCCCGTGACAGCGCCCTGGCGCTGCTGGAGCAGGCGGCGGCCGAGGAGGGGGCGGACCAGGACGTGCTGAATGAAGCCTCCGCGGGCATCCAGGTGCTGGCAGCCTACACCATGGCGGAGGCCCAGATCGAAAATCTCGTCACCGCCAAGGGCTATGCGGACTGCGTGGCCTTCATGAGCGGCGAGAGCATCAGCGTGGTGGTGGCCAGCGGGGAGGAGCCCCTGACAGCCACGGACGTGGCCAAGATCACGGACATCGTCATCAACGAAACGGGCTATACCGCCAACCAGATCACGATTTTGGAATCGGACAAATGAAAACAGTTGTATTTTCAGCCGGAAGATGGTAGAATACTGTTACCAATGAATTCTTAAGGAGACGGTTTCCATGGCTGATAACAAGGAATATCTGAACCTGCCGCAGGAAAACGGCAATATCCATATCGCGGAAGACGTGGTGGCGGCCATCGCCATCGGCGCCGCCAAAGAGGTGGAGGGCGTGTACGCGGTGGCGCCCGCCGGCGCCATGCCCGATTTCATGAAGAAGGGCGCTACCCGCGGCGTGCGCATCACGGTGGAAGAGGACAGCATGAGCATTGACCTGTTTCTGGTGGTGGAGTATGGCGTGGTCATCCCCGAGGTGGCGGAGAAGGTGCAGCACGCGGTCAGCTCCTCCGTCGAGGCCATGACGGGCCGCGGCGTGCGCAGCGTCAACGTGCATATCAGCGGCGTACATCTGAACTGAGGGCAGAGAGAAGAACGAGAAAGAGAAGGATAAAGGCCTATGGTTCGCAATACCGCGCGAGAGATCGCCGTCCACCTGTCCTATGAGCTGAACTTTGCCCCTCAGGGGGCGCAGGAGCTGCTGGAGCAGCGCCTGTCGCCGGAGAGCTTCGCGGCCCTGGCGGGAGAATCCCCCTTGTATGAGGAGTTACCCGGCCCGAAGCAGGCGGAGTATATCCGCAGCCTTGTCACCGGCGTGGCGCTGCACCAGGGCGAGCTGGACGGTTACATTGAAAAGTATGCGGTGGGATGGAAGTTTTCCCGCATCCCCATGATGGCGGTGGCCGTCATGCGCGTCGCCATGTACGAGATCATGTACCGGCAGGATATCCCCAACGGCGCCGCCATCAACGAGGCGCTGGAGATCGCGAAGAAGTATGAGACGGAGGAGACCGTCCGTTTCATCAACGGTATCCTCGGCAGCTTCGTCCGCCAGGAGATCGGGGAATAAATCGCCAGAAAAGACGGCAGAACGGAGCGCTCTGCCGTCTTTTGCTGTACCCACATGACCGCGGCGCTCCGCCGGACCTCCGGCCCGGAGCGCCGGTCGGATTTTTACCTTTACGAAAGGAGGGAGCGCCCTGTGGACCGTCCTGTTCTCAGCGTGACGGAGCTGAATACTCTCGTCAAGACCCTGCTGGATGAGGAGCCTTTGCTGGGCCGCCTCTATGTCCGGGGCGAGATTTCCAACTATAAGCGCTATCCCTCCGGACACCATTACTTCACGCTCAAGGATGCGGAGAGCGCCATCCGCTGCGTCATGTTCCGGGGGAGCGCTTCGTCCCTCCGCTTTCAGCCGGAAAACGGCATGAAGGTGGTGGCTCTGGGCCGGGTCTCCGTGTACCCGAGGGACGGTGTGTACCAGCTTTACTGCAATGAACTGATCCCCGACGGCATAGGGGATCTGCACGTTGCCTTTGAGCAGCTCAAGCAAAAGCTCTATGCCGAGGGACTGTTCGACGAGAGCCATAAAAAGCCGCTCCCCGCGTACCCGGAGCGCATCGCCCTCATCACCTCCTCCGCCGGCGCGGCGGTGCACGACATGATCCGGATTCTCCGCAAGCGCTATCCGCTGGCGAAGGTGCTGCTGCTGCCCGTCCGGGTGCAGGGGGCGGAGGCTCCGGCGGAGATCGTGGGAGCCATCCGTTACGCCAACCGCTGGCAGGTGGCGGATCTGATCATCGCGGGCCGGGGCGGCGGTTCCATCGAGGACCTCTGGTGCTTCAACGACGAGCGGGTGGCCCGTGCCATCTATGCCTCCGAGATCCCGGTGATCTCCGCCGTGGGGCATGAGCCGGACGTGACCATCGCGGACTTTGCGGCGGACCTGCGGGCGGCCACGCCCTCCAATGCGGCGGAGCTGGCAGTGCCGGACAGAAGCGAGCTGCTGCGTGCGCTGGAGGAGCGGCGGCTCCATCTGGCGCGGCTTATGTCAAAGCGGCTGGAGCTGCAGTCCCAGCGGCTCACGGCCCTTGCCGCGCGGCGCTGTATGCAGGACCCCGGCGTGTTTTTGCAGGACAAGCGGCAGGCGCTTGACCTGCTGCAGAGCCGTCTCGCGAGAGCGGGAGAGAAGCGGCTCGCAAAGGAGCGGCAGCGCTTTTCCGCCCTGGCCGCGTCGCTGGACGCGCTGAGCCCGCTGAAGGTGCTTTCCCGGGGCTACGGCGTGGTGCGGAACGCGGAGGGGAACATTGTAAAGGACAGCGCGGCGGTCTCTCCGGGGGACCGGGTGGATGTGACGCTGGGCCGCGGCAGCCTTACCTGCATGGTGGAGGAAACAAAGGAGGAGCAGAGATGAAAAAGCAGAGCTTTGAGGAGAAGATGAGAAGGCTCGAGGAGATCGCGGCGGCCCTTGAAAAGGGCGACGCGCCGCTGGAGGATTCTCTTAAGCTGTTTCAGGAGGGGACGAAGCTCATCGCGGACTGCGGCAGCCAGCTGGAGACGGCGGAGCAGCAGGTGGTGCAGCTCATGAAGGGCGCGGACGGCGCGCCGGTGGAGCTGCCCTTTGAAAGCGCGGAGGGCTGAGCGTATGGAGCGTCAGGCGTTTTATCAGGCCATGGAGACGGCCCGGGCGATGGTGGAGAAGCGGCTGCAGGAGTTCTTCCCCGGCGGCGGGCTGCAGGAGGCCATGCGCTACAGCCTGCTCGGCGGCGGCAAGCGCATCCGCCCCATTCTCGCCATGATGTTCTGCGAGGCCGCGGGCGGCGCGGCGGAGGAAGCGCTGGACTTTGGCTGCGGCGTGGAGATGCTCCACACCTACTCCCTCATCCACGACGATCTGCCCTGCATGGACGACGACGATCTCCGCCGGGGCCGGCCCACCAGCCACAAGGTCTACGGCGAGTGCATAGCGACCCTCGCGGGGGACGCGCTGCAGGCGGCGGCGTTCCAGACGGTGCTGTCGGCGAAAGGCCCCTGGCGGGGGAAGGGGCAGGCTGTTCCCGGCCTTGCGGCGGGCGTTCTGGCTGCTGCGGCAGGCGAGCAGGGTATGTGCGGCGGCCAGTACTGGGATACCCTCGGCGACGGCAAGCCCCACACAGAGGAGGAGCTCACCGCCATTAACGACAAAAAGACCGGCGCGCTGCTGCGGGCAGCCTGCGTCATGGGCGTGCTGGCGTCCTCCGGCCACCGGAGGGTGGACGATTCCTGCATCGACGCGGCGAAGGCCTACGCCACAAAGCTGGGCCTGGCCTTCCAGATCCGGGACGATATGCTGGACGTGACCTCCACGGAGGAGGCGCTCGGCAAGCCCATCGGCTCGGATGCGGACAACCAGAAGACCACCTATGTGACGCTGCTGGGTCTTACCGGCTGCGCGGAGCGGGTGCGGGCCTATACGGAGGAGGCCAAGGCGGCGCTGCGCCTGGGCAAATGGCCGGGCGGCACAGATTTTCTGGAAACGCTGGCGGAGGAGCTGGCCACAAGAGAGAAGTAAGCGGCAGCGGGACGCACAGCGTCCCGCTGTTTCCTTTTTCGGCGAATATTCACTTTCTCTTGTATATTTGTATGGTTTGGTGTATACTGACCTTGTCCGACAGCTTGGCCGCGGATCCGGCGTTTTTGCCGTCCGCGGGCCGCGGGGAGGGACGGGCGCGCTGCCCTTCAAAACGCGCGCCCAGCGAAGACCATACAAACGAAAACCATACAAAGGGAGTCATCAGTCTTGATTTTGGAACAGATCCAGTCCCCGGCGGATGTGAAGCGTCTCAGCCAGGAGGAGTGCCGCGTCCTTTGCGCTGAGCTGCGGCAGTGCCTGCTGGAAAACGTTTCCCGCACCGGCGGCCATCTCGCCTCGAACCTGGGCGTGGTGGAACTGACGGTGGCCATCCACCGGGTGTTTGATACGGCCACAGACCGTCTGGTGTTCGACGTGGGACACCAGTGCTATGTCCATAAGCTCCTGACGGGCCGCAGGGAGCAGTTTTCCACCCTCCGGCAGTACGGGGGACTTTCCGGCTTTCCCAAGCCCTATGAGAGCGTGCACGACGCCTTCATCGCGGGCCACGCCTCCAATTCCGTCTCCGTGGCGCTGGGCATGGCCCGGGCGCGCACGCTGCAAAAGCAGGATTATCAGGTGCTGGCCCTCATCGGCGACGGCGCGCTCACCGGCGGTCTTGCCTACGAGGGGCTGAACGACGCGGGCCAGTCCGGCGAGCCGCTGATTCTGATCCTGAACGACAACGGTATGTCCATCAGCGGCAACGTGGGCGGCATGGCGGAGCATCTGAAGAAGCTGCGCAACAAGCCGGGGTACTATTCCTTCAAAAAGTGGTACCGGAGCCTGTTCGGCCAGCGCGCCGCCAGCTCCCGGCTCTACCAGTTCAACCACAGCTTAAAGACCAGCCTCAAGCAGGCCCTGTATCCTTTCAGCACCCTGTTTGAGGATATTGGCTTTACCTATCTCGGCCCGGTGGACGGCCACGACGTAGAGCAGCTGACCAACACCCTCCGCTGGGCGAAGGAGCTGCGCGCGCCGGTGGTGGTCCACGTGAACACGGTAAAGGGGAAGGGCTACCCCTTTGCGGAGCAGGAGCCGAACCTGTACCACGGCGTGGGGCCCTTCGACCTGCGCTACGGCGTACCCCGGGAGGGGAAGCGGGATTTCTCCGCCGTGTTCGGCGAGACGCTCTCCGCCCTGGCGGAGGAGGAGCCGCGCCTTTGCGCCATCACCGCCGCCATGAAGGAGGGGACGGGCCTCGCCGCCTTCGCGGAGCGGTACCCGGAGCGCTTTTTCGACGTGGGCATCGCGGAGGGACACGGGGTGTCTCTTGCGGCCGGTTTGGCGAAGCAGGGCTGCGTCCCGGTGATGGCGGTCTACTCCACCTTCCTCCAGCGGGGCTTTGATGAGCTGCAGCACGACGTTTCCCTGAGCCGGCTCCACGCGGTGTTCGCGGTGGACCGGGCGGGCCTGGTGGGCAGCGACGGCGAGACCCACCACGGCGTTTTCGACGTGGGCTACCTGACCGCCATGCCGGGCATGACGGTGCTGGCTCCCGCGAGCTTTCAGGAGCTGCGCGCCATGCTGCGCTTTGCCGTGCTGCAATGCGGCGGGCCGGTAGCCGTCCGCTACCCGAGAGGGGCGGAGGGTGCCTGGCGCGGCGGCTGGGACGGAAAAGACTTTACCCTGCTGCGGGAGGGAAAAGACGGCGTTATCGTGACCTACGGGATGCTGGTGAACAACGCCCTCGCCGCGGCGGAGCTGCTGAAAGAGAGAGGCCGCAGTGTGGCGGTGCTGAAGCTGAACGTGCTGTCCCCGCTGGACAGCGAAGCGCTGTCGGCGGCGCTCGCGCCCTACGGCGCCGTCCTTGCGGCGGAGGAAGCGGTGGCGCACAGCGGCGTGGGAGAGCGGATCGCCGCGCTGCTGGCGCAGCGAAGCGGCTTTGCGCAGAAGCTCCGGCTGCGGAACCTGGGGGAGAAGGTCCCCGCCCAGGGGAGCCTTCAGGAGCTGCAAAAGGAGCTGGGACTGGACGCGGAGGGACTGGCGTCGGCGATGGAGGAGTGGCTTGGATGAAAGAGAAAGAAAGGCTGGACGTGCTGCTGGTGGAGCGCGGCATGGCGGAGACCCGGGCCAAGGCCCAGGCCACTATCATGAGCGGTCTGGTGTTCGTGGGCGGCCAGCGGGTGGACAAGCCCGGCACGGCGGTGCTCAGGAGCGCGGAAATCGAGGTCCGCGGCAGCACGCTGCGGTATGTGAGCCGGGGCGGGCTGAAGCTGGAAAAAGCCATGCAGTCTTTTGCGATTGACTTAAACGGCTGCGTCTGCGGCGATATCGGGGCCTCCACCGGCGGCTTTACCGACTGTATGCTGCAAAACGGGGCGCGGAAGGTTTACGCGGTGGACGTGGGCTACGGCCAGCTGGACTGGCGGCTGCGGAGCGACGAGCGCGTGGTCTCGCTGGAGCGCACCAACGCCCGGAACTTAAGCCACGAGCAGATCCCGGAGGAGCTGGACTTCGCCTCGGTGGACGTGTCCTTCATTTCCCTGAAGCTGATATTGCCCGCCCTCGCCCGGGTGCTGAAAAGCGACGGACGGGCGGTGTGCCTTATAAAGCCCCAGTTCGAGGCCGGGAAGGAAAAGGTGGGCAAAAAGGGCGTGGTCCGGGACCCGGCGGTACATCGGGAGGTGCTGGAACACTTCCTTGTTTATGCAAAGGAAAATGGCTTTACAGTGCTTGCGCTGGACTATTCTCCCATCCGTGGGCCGGAGGGAAATATCGAGTATCTCGGCTACCTCGCCCTGCACGGGGGCGAGAGCGGCGCATTTGACCTGACCGATCTGGTGGAGCGTTCCCACGGAGCGCTGGCAAAGGAGGAAACGCATTGAAAAAGGTGGCGCTTTGTCCCAACCCCAAGCGGGATATCGACCTGAAATACACAAAGGAGGCACTGCGCATCCTGCGCGGCGCGGGCTGCGACTGCGTACTGACCTTCCCCTTTGAAACGGAGCTGGACGGCTCCTCTCTGGGCCTGCCGCTGCTGCCGCTGAAGCAGGCGGTGCAGGAGGCGGATCTGATGGTGAGCCTCGGCGGCGACGGCACCATCCTGCGGGTGGCCCCATGGGCGGCACGGTATGGCTGCCCCATCTCGGCGGTGAACGTGGGGAACCTGGGCTTCATCTGTGATCTGGAGACAGAGGAGCTGCCCCTGCTCGCGGGCATTGCGGAGGGGAATTACCATGTGGAGAGCCGCATGATGCTGGACGTCTCCATCCGGCGGGAGGGCCGGGAGGTGTACCACTCCATCGCGCTGAACGAGGCGGTGGCGAACAAGGGCGCGGTGTCGCGGGTCGTGAACCTGCGCACCAGCATCAACGGCCAGCGGCTGTTTGACGTGCGGGGCGACGGACTTATCGTGGCCACCGCCACCGGGGCCACGGGCTATTCCCGCTCCGCGGGCGGGCCTGTGGTGTCTCCCGCCATCCGGGGTATCATCGTAACGCCCATCTGCGCCATGAACCTGCATATCAGCTCTCTTGTGCTGGAGGCGGAGGATACGGTGACGATGGAGCTGCTGGAAAGAGGCTACAGCAACTGCTTTTTGTCGGTGGACGGCGGTCGGGCCGTCTCGCTGCGAAAGGGTGACGTTATCGCCGTCAAGCGCTCCCGCTTTGAAACAAGGCTGATACGCCTGACGGACCGGGGTTTTTTTGACGACTACGACCGGAAAATGGGTCTCGGAGGTACACCTAAATGAAAAATGAAAGACAGGAAAAGATCCTGCGCATCGTCCGGGAAAACGACGTGGAGACGCAGGAGGAGCTGCTGCGGCACTTGAAGGAGCTGGGCGTGAGCAGCACCCAGGCCACGATCTCCCGGGATATCAAGCAGCTGCACCTGGTCAAGCAGCCCACAGGCAGCGGCGGGTACAAGTACGCGGTCTCCGCGGCCCGGACGCGGCTGAACGCGGCGGAGAAGCTCCGCACCATCTTCCGGGAGAGCATCACGCAGGTGGACTGCGCCCAGAACATCGTGGTCGTCAAGACCATGCCGGGCATGGCCAGCGCCGCCTGTGCTGCTATCGACGCTATGGACGTGCCCTACATGGTGGGGAGCCTGGCGGGAGACGACACGGCTTTCCTGGTGATGCGCAGCGGCGAAGCCGCCGCGGAGTTCACTGCCGAGATCCATTCCATGCTGTAAGATTCAAGTATCAGGGAGGCGGAGCGGATGCTGCTGTTGCTGCATATCGAAAATATCGCCGTCATCGAAGCGGCGGATATCTGCTTTGATACCGGCTTCAACGTCCTCACCGGCGAGACCGGCGCGGGCAAATCCATCGTCATCGACGCCCTGGGGGCGGTGCTGGGACGGCGCACCTCCCGGGACCTGATCCGCACAGGGGCGGGCAAGGCGCTGGTCAGCGCCCAGTTTTCCGGCGTGTCGGCTTCCATCCTGACGGAGTTCGGCCTGGAGGAAGGGGAGGACCTGCTGCTCCAGCGGGAGATGACGGCGGACGGCCGCAACGTCTGCCGGGTGAACGGCCGGCCCGTTTCCGTGGCGCAGCTGCGCGAGCTGGGGAGCCGGCTGCTGGATATCCACGGCCAGCACGACGGCCAGCAGCTGCTGGATGAGGAGCGGCACGGAGAATATCTGGACCGCTTCGGCATGACGGAGGGGCAGCTCGCCGCCTACCGAAAGGAGTTCGAGGCCCTGTCGGCCCTGCGCGCCAAGATCCGGAGCCTTGCCATGGACGAGTCGGAAAAGGCCCGCCGCATGGACACTCTGCGCTTTCAGATCAGTGAGCTGGAGCGGGCGGAGCTGACGCCGGGAGAGGAGGAGACCCTCGCCCAGCGGCGGGAGATCCTCCGCAACAGCGAGAAATTCTCCTCCGCCATCGACGGGGCAGAGGGCTGCCTCAGCGGCGGCGAGGACAGCGGCGGCGCGGTAGGAGCCCTTCGCGCGGCGGAGGAGGAGCTGCGCAGTCTCAAGCGCTACGGCGGCTCCTTCGGGGAGCTGGCACAGCGGCTGCACGACCTCTGCTGCGAGGCGGAGGACGTGTCGGAGAGCCTGCGGGAACTGCGGCGGGAATACGCGTTCTCGCCGGAGGAGCTGGACCAGGTGGAGGAGCGCTGCGACAGGCTGTACAGGCTGAAAAAGAAGTACGGCTCCACGGTGGAGGAGATGCTCGATTATCTCGAACGCTGCCGCGCGGAGCTGGACAGGATTGAGTTTGCGGACGACACCGTGGCCCGCCTGCGGGAGGAAGAAGCGCGGCAGGAGCGGCGTGTGCGCGAGGAGGGAAAAAAGCTTTCCGACGCGAGAAAGGGCGCGGCAGAAAAGCTGGAGGAAAGGATATTGCAGGAGCTGCGGCAGCTGGATATGCCGAAGGTGCAGTTCCGGGTGGACTTTTCCGAAAAGGAGCCGGACGCCGGCGGCATGGACGCCATCCGCTTCCTCATGTCCGCAAACCTGGGCGAGGCGCTGAAGCCCATCGACCGCGTGGCCTCCGGCGGCGAGCTGGCCCGCATCATGCTGGCGCTGAAAAACGTGCTGGCGGAGCAGGA